>DASRAN010000025.1:0-19725 GCA_035638115.1 Patescibacteria group bacterium
TCGGTCCACCCCCGTCGGCGGACGCCGAGCCCCCGGCGGCCACGCGGATCCAGCCGACCGGGTCGCGACCGAGGAAGGAGTATCGGGCCAGCGTCTCGCCGCCCTCGATCGATTCGAGCAGGAATCCGGCTCCGCCGCCGCGCATCAGCCGCAGCCAGGCCGCGACCGGCGTCAGGAGGTCGGCGTCCATCTCGCGGCACAGCGGCACGACGTTCCCCAGGCGCGCGAGACGGGCGATCTCTCCGGCCGGGAAATTGAAGCCGTCCCCCTTCACCGCCGATGACCGCTTTCCTTGGCGGCGTCATCCTTCTCGAGAATCCCGAGCGTCTTGGGGACCTGGAAAACCACTTCGATCGGATCGGCGAACTGTGGCACCTTCAGGCTCAGACGCAGCGGCACGCCGTTGAGGCCGCTGTCGGGCACCGGAAAATAGAGGACGTCCTCCATGTAGGCGTGCGGCGGCAGCGTGACGTGGTCGATCAGGAGGGTGAGACGCGAGGTCGAGGGAAAGAACTCGCTGGAGATATAGGTGTAGAGATTCACGTAGGTCGCCGTGATCGAGCGGTTCTCCTGGAAGATGCGGCGATCGATGTCGAGGCGCGAATAGTGCGCCGCCACGTCGCCCGCGGGGGCCACCGCGTAGCGCCGGCCGATGGAGTCCTCGAGGATGAACGACTCCCGGCCGAGCTGCAGCGTCTCTTTCGACTTGTTGGCCACCTGGACGAACAGCGGCACGTAGGACTCGTGCCGGATGAACCGGCCCGCGTCGACCCCCACCACCATGAGGACCAGCTTCCCCTCCTCGCGGTAGTTGTAGGGGCTCAGCTTGTCGCTGTAGTTGCCCACCACGTTGGGATTGCGCTGCAGGCCGGCGCAGCCGGCGGCCGCGAGCAGGACCAGGAGCCCCGCCATCCGGCGGGCTATCCGACGACGTTCATTCCGCATCCGAAGTCTCCGCGCGGCCGGTCCGCTCCCCGTTCGGCGTCCGCGTGCCGTCATGATACCCGGACGCCGTGGCGGCGGTCACGCGCCGACGTAGCGGTCGTAGATCGATCGCGCCCGCGCCTCGTCGCTGGTCCCGGTCACGATCGCCCGCCCGTCGGCGAACACCACGAGCTGGAGCCCCTCGACGTCGGCGCGGACCAGGAAGGGATTCCGCAGCACCGGGCCGAGGGGCTGCAGGCGTCTCTCGAGGGCGGCGAGGTCGGCCTTGAGCCCGTCGCCGGGATGCACCTGGACGGCGTTCCGTCCGCACAGCGTGGTGGCGCGGGCGCCCCGGCGGCGTTCCAGGAACTCGAATTCGCCCCGATCGCAAGCCGGGCAGCCGGACGACATCTCCTCGCGCAGCAGCCGGAGCCGCTGGACGCTGTTGCTCCAGAGATCGAACGCGACGAGCTCGCGGCTCGCGGCGGCGGACGCGCCCGAGAGCAGCTTGATCGCCTCCGCCGACTCGAGGGCGGCGACCAGCGAGGCGACCGGCGCGAGGATGCCGGCGGTGTCGCAGGTCTCGACCGTCCCCGGCGCGGGCGTCGAACGCAGCAGGCAGCGCAGACAAGGGGTCTCCCCCGGCAGGATGTTCATCGTCAGGCCATAGGCGCCGACACACGCGGCATAGATCCACGGCGTGCGTGAACGAACCGCGTAATCGTTGATCACCAGCCGGGTGTCGAAGTTGTCGGTGCCGTCCAGGATGATCTGCGCCCCCTCCGCCAGCTTCCCGATGTTGCCGGCGTCGAGCTGGCCCGCCACAGCCTCGACGCGCACCCCGGGATTGACGGCCCGGAGGTGCCGCTCGGCCGCCACCGCCTTCGGCAGACCGCCCGACACGTCGGATTCGTCGAACAGCGTCTGACGGTGCAGATTCGACAGTTCGACGAAATCGCGATCGACGATGCGCAGCAGCCCGATCCCCGATCGGACCAGGAGATCGGCCACGTGGGTTCCGAGAGCGCCACAGCCCACCAGGAGCGCCGCCGAGTCCCCGAGCCGCGCCTGGCCCTCGGCTCCGAGCCCGGCGAAGAGAATCTGGCGCGCGTACCGTTCATCCACGCTCATCGTCCTCCCCCTCTCCCGCCCCGCCGCGCCCGAGCGCCTCCACCACGGCGCGCCGCATGACGTCCCGCGGCGCGCGCCGCCCGGTGAACAGCCGGAACTGCGCCGCCCCCTGGGATACGAACATCTCGAGACCCCCGCGCACCTCGGCCCCCCGGGCCCGCGCGCGCCGCAGGAGCAGGGTCTCGGGCGGGTTATAGATTAAATCGTAGACCCTGCGGGCCCGCACCCATGCCGCGGGGACGGGGGTCGCGTCGGCCCGCGGCGCCTGCCCGACCGGCGTCGTGTTGATGAGCAGGTCGCAGCGATGGCCGCGCAACCGCGACCAGGCGAGATGCCGGGCCCCGGTGCGACGCGCCAGGTCGAGCGCGTGCGCCGGCGTGCGGTTGAAGATCGTCACGTCCGCCCCTCGTCCGCGCAACCCTTCGAGGACGGCCCGCGCCGCTCCCCCGGCTCCGACCACGGCCACCCGCGACCCGCGCAGCCGCATCCATCGCCGCAGCGGGGCCACCGATGCCGCCGCGTCGGTGTTGTGCCCCTCGAGACGGTTCCAGACCTTGACCACGGTATTCACGGCGCCGCAGCGCGTCGCGATCGGGCTGACCCGATCGAGATGCGGCAGGACGGACTCTTTGAACGGCCGCGTCACGCTCAGCCCCCTGATCCGCAGCTCCGAGATGAGGGGCAGGAACTCCGCCATCCCGGTGGCCTCGAACGGCAGGTAGACGAGCTCGAGTCCCAGCGCCCGAAGCGCCGCGTTGTGCATGACCGGCGAGAGCGAGTGGCCGATCGGCGACCCGAGCACGCCCAGAAGGCCGGTCGACGCGGCCAGCCGATCCCAGCGATAGACCTCGATGAGGTCCTCGATCGGCACCTGCCCGGGCGCCGAGGGCGCCGCCCCGCGGCGCGGCGCGTAGGTCGCCGCGCTCCCCCAGGCGTGCGCGAGCACGCGGCTCGGCACACCCTTCGAGCCCATGCAGAACGCGATGACCTTGCCCCGCGGCGTGGCGCGCAGCAGGTCGCGGATCCGCAGGAGGTCGCCGGCCGTCTCGGCGAAGGTGACGACCTTGACGAGATCGGCGCCGCGCAGCGCCAGCAGTCGCCGCGTCCTCTCCACCAGATCGAGCGGCGTCCCCTCCATCCCGTGCCAGGAGAGAATGCGTCGCGGTCCGCCGCGTGCGCGCGGCAGCGGCGGTTCGAGATCCTCCGGCTCGAGGTCGATCCAGTCGGCCGACGACTTGACGAGACGCCGGAGCAGGTCGCGCCGCTCGTCGGGGCGCGCCTGCCCCCCCTGGCCGCGGCTGCGGATCGTCAGGAGCTTGGGCTTGCCGCGCTCCCTGAGGAGCCGATCGAGGTCGAGGTCGCGGATCCCGTCGAGCCGCAGCTCGACCAGGTCGGCGCGCGGGTGCGCGCTCCGGTAGGCGAGGATCGCCTCCGCCGTCGTCGTGACGTTCACGACCTCGATGAGTCGCGGCCGGCGCCTCACGGGGGCTCCCTTCCAAGATGATGACGTCCGGGAGCGCGATTATAGCCGGTGCGTTGACAGGCCCGCGATCGGCCGATAGCATCGTCGCGCGGTCGCGGCGATGGCGGCCGCGCCCGCGAATGGAGACAGGATGAGCGAGCAGGAGTCGTCGAAGCTGACGAAACACGCGCGCTCGGGTGGCTGAGCGGCCAAATTGGGTCCGGTGGACCTGAGCGAAATCGTCCGCGACTTCGCCCTGGCGGCGGGTGATCCACACCTCATCGTCGGTTTCGACACCGGCGACGACGCGGGGGTGTACCGCATCACCGACGACCTGGCGCTCGTCCAGACGGTCGACTACATCACCCCGGTCGTCGACGACCCGTACCTGTTCGGCCAGATCGCGGCGGCCAACGCCCTTTCCGACGTCTACGCCATGGGCGGCCGGCCCCTGACCGCGATGAACATCTGCAATTTCCCGGCGCAGGGGATCGACAAGGCGGCGCTGCGCCGCATCCTGGAGGGCGGCTGGAACAAGATCCTCGAGGCCGGCGCCACCCTGGTCGGCGGGCACACCGTGCGCGACGACGAGCTCAAGTACGGCCTGTCGGTGACGGGTCTCGTCGATCCGCGGCGTGTCGTGACCAACGCCGGGGCCAGACCGGGGGATGCCCTGGTCCTCAGCAAGCCGCTCGGGACGGGCGCCATCGTCACCGCCCTGCGCCGGGGTATCGCCCCCGACGAGCTGGTGACCCGGATGGTGGGCTGGATGACGATGCTCAACCGCTCCGCCTGCGAGACGATGCTGGAGTTCGAGACGCACGCCTGCACCGACATCACCGGGTTCGGGCTCGCCGGACATGCCCTCACGATGGCGCGCGCCAGCCGCGCCGTCCTGCGCATCCACCTCGATCGCGTGCCGCGCTACCCCGAGGCGCTCGATTACCTGGCGCAGGGGATGACCACGGCCATGGCGGCGACGACCTACGACTCGATCGAGCCCTCGACACGCTTCCCCGACGGCCTGCCCGACGCCGAGAGGCGGCTGACGGTCGATCCGCAGACCTCCGGCGGACTGCTCATCGTCCTGCCGGAGTCCCAGGCTCCCGGGCTGGTGCGGCGGCTGCGCGAGCGTGGCCTGACCGAATCGGCGCTGATCGGCGAGGTGGCCGCCGCTCCGGGGGGGAACGCGGGCCTCGAGTTCCTGAGCTAGCCGGCGCGACCGTTCACAGCGTCGAGGCGGGATCGACGTCGATGGAGACGGCGTCCGGCCGCAGTTTGCGGCGCTCGATCAGCGTCACGGACTCGGTGATCCCTTGCCGGACGGCGGCGCGGCTGCGTCCCTTGAGAAGCACCTGGACCCGGAATTCTCCGCGCAGCCGCTCGAGCGGCGCCGGAGCCGGCCCCAGGATCTGAAGGTCGGCCGGGAGGGCGCGCCGCAGACCGGACGCGACGAATTGGGCGTGGGCGTGCGCCGTCTCGAAGACGCGATCCCGGAAGACCATCAAGGCGAGGGAGCTGAACGGCGGATACCCGAGCGTCCGCCGGTAGGCAAGCTCGTCCTTCGCGAACGCTTCGAAGTCGTGCTCGCAGGCGGCACGCACCGCATGATGATCGGGGTCCCACGCCTGGACGATCACCTCCCCGGGCGTCTCCCGCCGGCCGCTGCGGCCCGCCACCTGCGCCAGGAGCTGGAAGGTGCGCTCCCCGGCCCGGAAGTCGGGCATCCCGAGGAGCGCATCGGCGCCCAGGACCCCGACGAGCGTGACGTTCGGGAAGTCGTGTCCCTTGGCGATCATCTGCGTTCCCAGAAGCACGTCGACCTCGCCACGCTCCACCCGCCAGAGGATCGCCTCCACCGCGCCGCGCCCGCGCGCGGTGTCCCGATCGAGGCGCTGCAGACGCGCTCCCGGAAGCAGCGATCTCAGGGTCTCCTCCAGCCGCTCGGTGCCGGTGCCTCCGAAGTGCAGGTGACCGCTGCCGCAACCCGGACAGGCCGACGGCACGGCCCGGCTGTCGTTGCAGTAATGGCACCGGAGACGTTTCTCCTTCAGGTGCAGCGTGAGCGTGATGCTGCACGAGCGGCATTCGAGCGGCTGTCCGCAGGCGCGGCACAGGACGAAGGTGGAGAACCCCCGCCGGTTGAGGAGCACCAGGCTCTGCTCCCCTTTCGCCAGCCGGTCGCGAAGCCCCGCGATGAGCCGCCGGGAGAGCACGGACTCCCGCCCGGCCTCCTCGAACTCGCGGCGCATGTCGACGCGATGGACCACCGGGAGCGTCGCGCCTCCGACTCGGCCCGGAAGCGTGAGCAGCCGGTACTTCCCGTCGAGAGCGTTCTGGTACGACTCCATCGACGGGGTGGCCGAGCCGAGAACGACCGCGGCGCCGTTCCTCTTCGCGCGGACGATCGCCAGGTCGCGACCGTTGTAGCGCGGGTGCTCGTCCTGCTTGTACGAGGCGTCGTGCTCCTCGTCCACGATGACCACGCCGAGATCGGGCAGCGGCGCGAACACCGCCGAGCGCGCGCCGAGCACGACACGCACCTTGCCCTCCCGGGCGCGGCGCCATTCGTCCTGCCGCTCGCCGTCCGACAGACCCGAGTGCAAAAGCGCGAGCACCTCGCCGAAGCGGGTCTGCATCCGCCGCGCCAGGAGCGGAGTGAGCCCGATCTCGGGGACCAGGTAGATCGCCTGGCGGCCGGCGGCGAGGGCCGATTCGATGATCCTGAGGTAGACCTCCGTCTTGCCGCTTCCGGTCACGCCGAACAGCAGGAAGGTCGCGAATCGC
Organism: Patescibacteria group bacterium; assembly: GCA_035638115.1. GTDB lineage: Bacteria > Acidobacteriota > Polarisedimenticolia > Gp22-AA2 > Gp22-AA2 > DASRAN01. Next base: position 6,305 of record DASRAN010000025.1, read on the forward strand.
CTCTCCTGCACGGCGGCGTCGATCGCGCCGATCGCCTCCGCCTGATCGCCCGTCGCGACGGGCGCCGCCTCCGGCGCCCCGCCTCCTGCCTGCAGGGCCAGAGGACGGCGCGCCAGGACCCGCGGCTCGAGACGCAGACGGCCCGCGGCTTCGAGGGAGCGCAGGGCGGCGTGGGTGGCGCCGGTGGCCCTCAGCACCTCGGACGATTTCACGCCCTCGGCGGGGGCCGCGGCCAGGGCCTCGAGCAGCGCGGCCTGCCGGCGCCCCGGAGCGCGCCTCCCGGGCCGCTTCTCATCCCCGATCGATGACGACTCGGCGGCGCCGCGGATCGGCACCACCCAGGTCTCCAGCCGCGGCGCCGGACCGGTCCGGGTCATGATCTCGCGCGTCTCGACCAGACCGTTGCGGACCATGGCCCGAAGCGTCACGCCGGTGACCGGCCGTCCGGCCTGTCGCCGGACCTCGGTCACCCCGACGAAATGCCCCGCCTCCCCCGCCGCGCGTCCGACGGCGGCCAGGATCTCGGCCATCGCCCCGCCCGGCGCCAGCGTCCGGCGGCTGCCGGGCGACGCGAGCGCCCGGGATCCGGCCTCCGTGAGCGCCACCTCGCGCCGGGTCGGCGCCTGCATCCCGGGCAGGGCGGAGCGGATCATCTCTCCCCATGACGCGCCGTAGTATTCCGACGCCCAGCGCGTCAGCTCGAGGAGATCGGCGTCCAGCGCCGGCACCGCGTCGAGCACCTCGGCCACCGGCTTGAGGATCCGGGCGGAATCGGAGACCGGAGCGTCTCCCTCTTCCACCTCGACGACGTATGCCGTCATCTGCCGCCGGCCGAACGGGACGAGAACCCGCGCGCCGGGATGGCAGCGTCCCGCGAGGGCCGGGGGCACGTCGTAGGTGAACAGCCGCCGGACCGGGCCCGGGACGGCGACCGAGGCGCGCACGCGCGCTCACTCCCCCCGGAGCGCGGCCATGACCTGCTTCATGTCGTCCCACACCTCCCGCTTGGCCGCGGGGTTGCGCAGGAGGTACGCGGGGTGGAACGTGGGCATCACCTTGATCCCGTCGACCTCGCGAAAGACGCCGCGCAGGCGCGTGATGGTCTCGCGGGTCCCGAGCAGGGTCTGCGCGGCGGGCGTGCCGAGACACACGATGACGCGCGGCCGGATGGCGGCGATCTGCCGCAGCAGGAAGGGCGAGCAGGTCGCGACCTCGTCCGGGAGCGGGGTGCGGTTCTCGGGCGGCCGGCACTTCACGATGTTGGCGATGTAGACGTCCGGACGGCCGATCCCCATCGCCTCGATGATCTTCGTCAGGAGCTGTCCCGCGCGGCCCACGAACGGCTCGCCGCGCGCGTCCTCGTCGGCGCCCGGTCCCTCCCCGACGAACATCAGGCGGGCGCGCGGATCGCCGACCCCGAAGACGACGTTCGTCCGCTTCTCGCACAACCGGCAGCGCCGGCAGTCTCCGATGTCCTCGCGGAGGATCGACAAGGCCGTCGCGGCCTCGGGCGCGTCGGCCTGCGGAAGATCCGCGAGCGGTGAGGCGGTTCGCGCGGTCTCCTCCCGCCTCGACCGCCTCGGCTCGGCCGCCGGCTCGCGCCCCGGATCGGGCGCCGGATCCCCGCCCGCGTCGCCGAACAGCGCACGCTGACCGGCGGTCGTGGTCGCCGGCGACGGGACCGGCTCCGCGGTCCTCTCCGGCTCCGACCGCGGACGCGGAAGGTCGTTCACCCCGAGCAGACGCAGCCACTCGAGACGCGCCTTCAAGGCGTCGCGATCCGGATCGGCGGCGCTCATCGCTTCCTCCCCCCGTCGCGGGCGCGACGCCGCTCGGCGAGCCGCGGCGTCACGAGGTCGAGGATGGCGATCGCCATGGCGTCCTTGGCCATGAACGGCAGCTCGACCCGCTCGCCCTCGCGCCCGAGGACCAGGGCGCGGTTGGTCTTCGACTCGAACCCCTCGCCCTCCACCCCGATCCGGTTGGCCACCACGAAGTCGAGGTTCTTGCGACGCAGCTTGCGGGCGGCGTTGCGCTCGAGCTCGTCGGTCTCCGCCGCGAATCCGACCAGGACCTGGTGCGGCTTCTTGCGCCGTCCGAGCTCCTCCAGGATGTCGGGCGTCGGGAGCAGCCGTAGCGCGATGGCGCGATCCCCGGTCGCGCCCGTCCTCGCCCGGCGCCTCAACGTCTCCTTCTTCAGCTTGCCGCGCGCGCGCTCCTCCGGACGATAGTCGGAGACCGCCGCGGCCTTGAGGACGAGGTCCGAGCCCTGCGCCTGGTTGAGGGCCGCGTTGAACATCTCATCGGCGGTCACCACGCGCACCACGTTGACGCCGGGTGGCGGGGTCAGGTGCGTGGGACCCGCGATCAGGGTCACCTCGGCGCCGCGGCGCGCCGCCTCCGCCGCCAGGGCGAATCCCATCCGACCCGTCGAGGGGTTGCTGATGTAGCGCGCGGGGTCGAACGGCTCGCGGGTCGGGCCCGCGGTCACGAGGACGCGACGGCCCTCAAGCGCGCCGGGGCTTTTTTTTTGAGCAGCTCGGTGACGGCGCGGACGATGACGTCGGGCTCGGCCATCCGGCCGATGCCCTCCTCGCCGCAGGCCAGCTCGCCCACGCCCGGGTCGACGACCCTCACGCCGCGGCCCCGAAGCGTCTCGAGGTTGGCGCGGGTCGCCGGGTGCTCCCACATCCAGAGATTCATCGCCGGCGCCACGAGAACCTTCGCCGTGACGGCGAGATGGAAGGTCGTCAGGACATCGTCGGCCAGGCCGTGGGCCATCCGCGCCAGCACGTCGGCCGTCGCCGGCGCCACGACGAACAGGTCGAGCTCGCGCGCCAGGGCGATGTGCTGGATATCCGCTCCCTGCGACAGGTCCCAGGGATCGGAGACGACGCGGTTTCCGGAGAGTGTCTGCAGGGTCAGGGGGGTGATGAACTTCTGCGCGTGACCGGTCATCAGCACGTGCACGTCGCAGCCGGCCTTGCGCAGGCCGCGGACCAGCTCCGCCGATTTGTAGGCGGCGATGCCCCCGGTCACGCCGAGGGCCACCTTGTGCCGGCCCGCTTCGCCCGGGGCGATCCTCGGCCCGCGGGGCGCCGCGGCCCTTGGCCGCGACTTACTCAACCGGAGCCGCTCCTTCCTCAGCCTGGTAGGACTCGGTCGTCACTTCGCTGACCTCCGTCTCGACCGGGCCTTCCTCGGGGAACGGGCCGTAGCTGTATGCGATGTGGCCGGCCAGCACTTCTTCCTGGGCGACCGTGATGTGTTTTCTCGACACAGAGTCGAGCCGGGGGCGGGCGCCGCGCTGCAGCTGCTTGCAGCGCTCGGCCGCGATGCTGATGAACTCGAACTTGTTGCCGATGGTATCGAGGCGAACCATCCAACCTCCTCACGACGCGGGTCCGGTGGCGCGCACGCTCCGGCTCGACGCGTTGGAAGCGGGTATTCTAGCCGAACCGGGGCGGATTCGGAAGCCGCGGACCGGGCGCTCTCCGTCCGGGAGGTCCCTACGGCCGCCAGGCGCGGAAGGCCGCCAGGATCTCGTCGAACCGCCGCCCCAGGCGTTCCCGCCGGCTGCGGGCGGCCAGGACGACGGCGCTCAAGCGCTCGAACGCCCGGTCCAGGTCGTCGTTCACCACGATGTAGTCGTATCCGGGGGCGTGATCGACCTCGTGACGCGCCAGCTCGAGACGGCGGGCCAGCGATTCGGGGGTCTCGCTCTGCCTGCCGGCGAGCCGCGCGCGCAGCGCCTCGGGCCCGGGCGGGAGGATGAAGATGAGCACCGCCTCCGGGAGCAGGCGCCGGATCGCGGCCGCCCCCTGGGTGTCGATGTCGAGCAGGACGTCGTGTCCGCGCCCGGTCACCTGACGCAGCGCCGCCGCCGAGGTGCCGTACAGGTGTCCCGCCACCAAGGCCCACTCGATGAACTCCCCGCCCGCCCGCCGCTCTTCGAAGGACTCGCGCGTGACGAAGTGGTAGTCGACGCCCTCCCGCTCGCCCGGACGCGCCCCCCGGGTCGTGTGCGAGACGGAGAACTCGATGCCGGGAACCTCCGCCAGGAGCCGGCGGCAGAGCGTCGTCTTGCCGGCGCCCGAAGGCGCCGACACGACGATCACGCCTCCCGGCTCGACGTTCGAAGGCACGTCCGGCCCTCCGCTGCTCATTCCAGGTTCTGGGCCTGCTCGCGAATCGCCTCGACGATCGATCGGATTCGCAACGCCGCCTGACAGATGGCCAGCGACTCGGACTTCGAGGCGATGGTGTTGGCCTCCCGGTTCATCTCCTGCATCACGAAGTCGAGGGTCTTCCCCGCCGGCCCGGCGGGCTCCTCGAGCAGGCCTTTCGCCTGATCGAGGTAGCCGGTGAGCCGCACCACCTCCTCGGTGATGTCGGCTCGATCGGCGAGGATCGCGACCTCCTGGGCCAGCCTCCCCGGATCGACCCGTGCGTCGCCGAGAAGCGCGGCGACCCGCTCCCGCAGCCCGTCGGCGCGCAGCCCGGGCTGCCGGACCGCCTCGTCGGCGACGCGCCGGGTCTCCGCGCGGAGGTCGTCCAGGCGTTGCGACAGATCCTCGGCCAGCCGGCGCCCCTCGGCGGTGCGCATCGCCTCGAACGCGTCGAGCGCCGTCCCGAACGCCTCGAGGAGGGTCTCGCCGGCCGCGGCCGGATCCGCGCCGCTCTCGCTCACCACCTGCACGACACCGGGCAGCGCGAGGATGCGCTCCACGCCCAGGGCGCCGCGAATCTTATGGCGCCGGCGCAGGTCGCGCGCGGCGGCCAGATACCCTTCGACGAGCGCCTGCCGGACCTCGAGGCGCACGCTCTCCTCCCGCTCGGAGGTCATGACCACGACCGTGTCGACGCGGCCGCGCGCGATCCGGCTCTGAACGCGCTGCTTGATCTCGTTCTCGAGACCGGCGTACTCGGAAGGCAGCTTGACCCGCTGATCGAGGAAGCGGTTGTTCACGCCCTTGATCTCGACCTCGAACCGAAGGCCGTCGCGCTCGGCCGAGCCGGCGCCGAATCCCGTCATCCCCCTGATCGCGGCGCGTCTGGCGCTCATCCCGCACGACCTCCCGGTGCGGAGCGGATCATATCCCACGCGGCACGGGCGGCGCGGCCGATGGCGCCCGGCTGTCCGAGGCGGCCGCGGACCTCCTCGAGCTCCCGCCGCATCGTCCGCGCCGCGTCCGGATCAGTCAGCAGGCGGCGCGTCTCGGCCGCGATCCGCTCGGGCGTGCAGTCGCCCTGCACCAGCTCCGGGGCGATCCGGCGGCCGGCGATCAGGTTCGGCATGCCGATGTGCGGCAGGTCGGTCGCCAGGCGCGCCAGAAAGTAGGTCAGGAGGTTCATCCGGTAGACCACGACCAGCGGCACGCCGAGAAGCGCGGTCTCGAGCGTCGCGGTTCCCGAAGCGACCACGGCCACATCCGCCGACGCCACGGCGTCGTAACGATCTTCGCCGACCAGCACCGGGGGCCGCCGCGGGCCCGCGCACCCCTCCATGATCGACTGCACGAAGGCGCGCGGCAGGGTGGGCGCCACGGTGAGCGCGAACTGGAGGTCGCGGAACTCTTCACCGAGGATTCGGGCCGCCCCGAGAAGCGGCCCGAGGTGCGCGCGCACCTCGTTCGGTCGGCTTCCGGGCAGCAAGGCCACCATCGGCCGGTCCGGATCGAGTCCCAGGAGCGCGCGCGCCTGTCCCCGCGTCCTCTCCGGGCGGACGAGGTCGAGCAGCGGATGACCGATGAACTCGACCGGGATCGAGGCGGCGCGGTAGAGCGCTTCCTCGAACGGCAGGATGACCAGCATCCGGTCGATGATGCCCGACATGCGCGCCAGCCGCCCCCTCCGCCAGGCCCAGACCTGCGGGCTGATGAAGTAGAGGACCGGGACACCGGCCCTCTTGGCCCGCGCGGCGACCCGCAGATTGAAATCGGGATAATCGATCAGGATCGCCAGGTCGGGACGCTGCGCGGGGTCGTCGAGGACCTGCGTGATCGCGCGCCAGGCGGCCCAGATCAGCGGGAAGCGCGCCGCGACCTCGAGAATGCCGGTCACCGCCAGCGAGGAAGCGTCCGCCACGGCGGCCAATCCGGCGGCGCGCATCGTCGGACCGCCGATGCCGGTGAAGGTGACCGCGCCCTCGGCAGCCATGGCCCGCATCAGAAGCCCGCCGTAGAGATCGCCGGACGCCTCCCCGGCGACGATCAGGACGCGCGGCGTCCGAGGGGCGGCGCTCATGGTCGCCCGGCGTTCGTTCCGCGTCCCGCCGCCAGAGCCTCGGCCTCGTCGGTCAGCGTTTCGAGGGTGGTCTCGAGCCGGGCCCGCAACGATTCCATCAAGCCGCGATCGGCGTCCGCAGGGACCTTAATCGGCTCACCGTAGACAAAGACACCCCGCCGGAACGGGTACGGGATCTGGAAGCGATCCCACGAACGAAGTTTTTTTTTCCGCCGGCGGCGAACGCGACCGGGATGAGCGGGGCCCGGCCGAGGCGGGCCGCCTCGATCGCGCCCATCTGCGCCCGATGCCGCGGACCGCGGGGACCATCGACCGCGATCGCGCCATCCAGCCCCGCGCGCAGCTGCCGGACGATCTGACGCAGCCCGTCGGCGCCGCCGCGGCCGCTCGAGCCGCGCACCATCAGATGTCCGAAGCGCTCCAGCGTCCGGCTGACGTATTCACCGTCCCGGTGCCGGCTGGCCAGGACCGCGAGCCGCCGCCCGAAGCGCGCGCCCTTGTACGAGTAGGTCATCAGCAGGAGCTGGTCGTGGAAAAAGGCGTGCACGTACGGCCGTCCGGCGCGATGTTGCTCCAGGACGACCTCGTCGTTCACCCACGCGAGGCGAATCAGGCGACGCAGCAGCCGTATGAATCCGCTCGCGAGGCGAGGACCGATCTCGAGGGCCAGGCGCGTTCTCCACATCCGGCGAATCCCTCCTCCGGCGATCCGGACCTGCCGAGGCGGCGGGATTATAGCAGCGCGCCGAGAGACGGCTGCGGGCGGCGCGGGTCGGCGCGGCCCGCCCGTTCTGGACAACCCCAGTTGAATCGTTTATACAGGGGCGGCCCGGGCGGCGGGGCGCATGAGCTCCCGGCCGATCGGGTCCGGGAAGGAGGGTACGCGTGGCACGCCAACGAGAGCGGGTGCTGATCACCGGCGGCGCCGGGTTTCTCGGATCCCACCTGTGCGATCACTTCCTGGCGCGCGGATACGAGGTCCTCTGCGTCGACAACCTGCTCACCGGGTCGACCGACAACATCGCGCACATCCGCAGCCACGCCTTCACCTTCATCAAGCTCGACGTGACCGGTTACGTGTACGTCGACGGGCGCGTCGATTACATCCTGCACTTCGCCAGCCCGGCCAGCCCGATGGACTACCTGGAGCTGCCGATTCAGACGCTCAAGGTCGGCTCGCTGGGGACGCACAAGGCCCTCGGTCTCGCCAAGGCGAAGAAGGCGACCTTTCTGCTGGCCTCGACGTCCGAGGTCTATGGCGATCCGCTCGAGCACCCGCAGAAGGAATCCTACTGGGGGAACGTCAACCCGATCGGGCCTCGCGGGGTCTATGACGAGGCGAAACGATTCGCCGAGGCCCTCACCGTGGCGTATCGCAACACGCACAAGGTCGACACCAAGATCGTCCGGATCTTCAACACGTACGGTCCGCGCATGCGCCTGAACGACGGACGCGCCATCCCGGCCTTCATGTCGCAGGCCCTCCGCAACAGGCCGGTCACCGTGTTCGGCGACGGCAGCCAGACCCGATCGTTCTGCTACATCGAGGACATGGTCGAGGGGATTTACCGACTCCTGACGTCGCGTCACAGCGGCCCGGTCAACCTCGGCAACCCGCGCGAGCTGTCGCTGCTCGAGATGGCGCGCAAGTGCATCGAGCTGACCGGGTCGAAGAGCCGCATCGTCTTCAAACCGCTGCCGACCGACGATCCCAAGGTGCGCCAGCCCGACATCCGGCTCGCCCGCCGCGTTCTGCGCTGGGAGCCGAAGGTCGGTCTCGATCAGGGTCTGCGCAGGACGGTGGCGTACTTCCGGACCCGGCTCGGCCGCGACTGACTGCCGCCGGACGGCGGGCCTAAGACCTCGCGGTCGCGGGGGCGACCGCGAGCTGCAGAGCCAGCAGCATGATCACCCGATACTGCAGGGCCTCGCGGCTCATCCCGGGGACCGCGCCGTCACGACTGAACCCTTCGATCCACGAGCGATAGACCCCCGGCTCGAAATACTCCGGCAGCACGCATTCGGGACCGAGAAGCAATCGACCGAGACGTTTCCGGAATTCCTTGTCCACCCAGCGGTCCAAAGGCACGCCGAATCCCATCTTCGGCTTGCGCGCGACGTCCTGGGGAAGCCAGCCTTCCGCGAGCCTCCGCAGCACGAGCTTCCCCGTGGAGCCGCGCACCTTGAGCCGGCGCGGCAGCGTCAGCGCGAACGCGAACAGGTCCTCGTCCAGCATCGGCACGCGCAGCTCGAGCGCCACGCTCATGCTGGCGATGTCGGTCTTGAACAGAAAATCGTTGGGCTGGATGAGGCGGACGTTGACCTCGGTCGCCAGCGCCGACAGGGCGTCGACCCGCTCGGCGGCCGGTCCCAGCTCGTGGTCCCATTGTTTCGTGAAGTGGCGCGTCACCGGCTGGACGCCTGAAGCACGACACAGCCGACGGTGCTCGCTCGCCTCGATCCAGGTCGTGAGGCTGCGCACGACCTCCGCGTCGCTGGCGCCACGATAGCCGCGCAGCCGATCGGGGAAGCCGGGCGAGACCAGGCCCGCGCGAGCCGGCAGGCGGGCCACGCTCGCGAGGAGCGAGAGCCCCGGCGCGGGGATCCTCAGCCAGGAGGCGACGCGCTCGATCATCCAGTGGAAGTAATAGCCTCCAAACCCCTCGTCGCCGCCGTCGCCGCTCAGCGCCACCGCGAGGTGGCGCCGCATCTCGCCGCAGATCGCCCGCACCGCGAACAGCGAGGTGTCGGCGAACGGTTGACCGCAATGCATCAACAGCCCGGTCACGTGTTCCCACGTCCCGGCATCGGGTGGCATCGGCAGCGTCCGATGCGTGCTTCCGATGCTCCGGGCCACGGCCACCGCCGCCCAGGTCTCGTCAAAATCGCGGTCCGGGAACTCGACGTTGAACGTCTTCAGCCCGCCGGGTAGCCACTTCTGCGCCGCACGGCAGACCAGCGAGGAGTCGATCCCGCCGCTGAGCAACGCCCCGAGCGGCACGTCGCTCTCGAGCTGCGACCGCACACCGCGCTCCAGCAGACCCTCGACCCGATCGACCGCCTGCTGCATCGTGATACGCGGATCCGGAGCGATGCGGAAGCGGTGGTGGCGGCGCGAGGTCCAGGTCACCGGGCCCGCGCCCCACTCGGCCCGGATCACCTCGCCCGGCTCGAGGCACCGGACACCGCGGAACAGTGTCTGGGGCGCCGGAACGTAGCTCAACGCAGCGAAGTCGGAGACCGCCTGAGCATCGACCGCCCAATCGATACCGGGAGCCTCCCGCAGGGCCCGGATCTCGCTGGCGAACGCGAGCCCCGAACCGGCGGGCGCGAAGAACAGCGGCTTGATCCCGAATCGATCCCGGCCCAGCAGGAGAAGCCTGCGGCGCAGGTCGACGAGCCCGACCGTGAACATCCCGCGCAGCCTTTCGAAGAGGCGATCGCCTTCCTCCTCGTACAGGTGCGGGAGAACCTCGGAGTCGGCCGTCCCCCGGAAGCGGTGACCTCGCTTCTCCAGGTCGGCGCGCAGCTCGTGGTGGTTGTAGATCTCGCCATTGAAGACGATCCAGACCGAGCCGTCCTCGTTCGACATCGGCTGGCGTCCCGACGGCGACAGGTCGATGATGCTCAACCGCGTGTGGATCAGGCCGGCGCCCGGCCAGGTCTCGCGGCCGGTCCCGTCGGGACCGCGATGGCGCAAGGCCGCAATCAGGCGATCGGCAAGATCAGGCGCCGGCTCCGGGATTCCGACCCAACCCGCGATGCCGCACATGGCGGGCTCCCCTTCCGGTCAGCGGCCGCTGGAGGCCGGCTTGATGGCCACGAAGAGCCGGTGGGAACGGAGCGCGGGGATCGCCTCGACGAGGCGGCACGCCGTGTCGGACAGGGGCGCGAGGACCCGCAGGAGCTGGGGAATCCCGGTGATCGACTCCGTCATTTGGCGCCAGCCGGCGAATCCGCGGCGGAGCTCCTTCAACCCGACCGGGCGCGTGTTGCGGTTCCATGGATTGGGGTACCGCGTGTCGTAGGAGACGAACACGCCCCCTGGCTTCAGGACCCGGGCAATCTCGGCGAGAATGCCCCGCCGCAAACCGGGGTCCAGGACCGACGAGATCATGGTCGACTGGTAGACGACCCCGAGCGAATCACCCTTCAGAGGAAGGCGCGCGGCGTCGCCGGCCACCGGAAGGAGGGCGGGATTCGTCCGCCGGGCCGCGGCCAGCCTTTCGGCGAGAAGGTCAAGGGCCACGATCCCCCGAAGCGGAGCGCTCTCCTGGTTCAAACGGTCCGCATCGGCCGTGGCCCCGGAACCGAGATCGAATCCCCACGCGTCCGCGAGCTTCGCACCTGCGTCAGCCAGGAGAACGTGGATACGGCGCCATTTCTCGTCGCGCATGCGCCGCGAGCCCGCGGTGTCGGCCCACATCCTCCGCCGCTTGGGATCGCTCTGATAGTGCCCATAGACGTCACGGATGCGGCGGTGCTCGTCCGATTCCGGCGTTCCCTGCCTGCTCGCGTGGTCCTCAGGCATCTGCGGGCGCCGCCCCAGCTACACGATCGTCCGGTTGGCGCCGACCGGAGCCTGCTGCCCACCGGTCACGGCAGGGGCTTTCGGGGTGCCACGTTTCTTCTTCTTGCCCTTGTCGGCTCCCTCGCCATAGTAGTAGTAGCCGACGTAGTAGTAATCCTTGTAGTGCGACCGGCCGAGATCGACGTTGTTGAGCACCGCCCCGATGATGTTCGGGTTCACGCGTCTCACGTTCATGATGCAGCGCCGGATCAGCTCCTTGTCGTTCTCGTTGTGCTTGATGACGAAGGTGACCAGGTCGGACATCGAGGCCAGGATCACGGCGTCGGCGAGCGACACGACCGGCGGGGAATCGATGAAGACCCAGTCGAACTTGGCCCGCAGCTGGGTGAGCAGATCTTTGAACCGGTCGTGCCCGAAGACCTCCGCCGGATTCGGCGGAATGGGGCCGCAGGTCAGCGCGTAGACGTTGGGGCGATCGGTAGGCTTGACGTAGGTTGACCAGTCTTCGCCGTCGCTCGAAAGGATGTAATTGGTGATGCCTCGATCGCGCTCGATGTTCAACCTCTGGTGCACCGTCGGCCGCCTCAGATCGCAATCCAGGACCACGACTTTCTCTCCGGCGCTCGCGATCGTGCGCGCCAGGTTGATCGTGGTGCAGCTCTTCCCCTCCTGCGGCCCGGCGCTGGTGAACAGGACGACGTTCTGTGCGCGGTTCTTGCGCGAGAAGAGCAGCCCAGTGCGCAAGGTCTGGTACGCCTCCCGGACCGCGCCCTCCGTTTCCGGCGCTTCCTTGGGAACGATGGCCAGGAGCGTGAGCTTGAGGTAGTGCTCGATGTCGTCGCTCGTCCTGATGGTGTTGTCGAGGTAGTCGAGGAAGAAGACCGTCCCCACCCCGAGGAGAAGCCCCAGGAGCACACCGACAGCCATGTTCAGGAAGGTGCGAGGCTTGACGGGGCTCTGCGGGAGCGGCGCGTGATCGAGGACGTGCAGGTTGTTGCTCAGGAGGCTGCCGCTCAGATCGATCTCTTTGATACGCGAGCTGAGGAGGTCGTAGAGTCGTTTGGTCTCCGACGCCTCACCCTGGATCAACGCAAAGCTCGACTGCTTCTGATTGGTCTGCAGCGACTCCATCCGGGTCTTCTGCATCGTCTGCACCAGGTTCGCCTCACGATCCCGGAACAGCGAGAGCTGGGTACGGAACCCGCTCAGGATCCGCTGCGCTTCGGACTGGATCTTCTGGTCGGTCTTGTCGAGCTCGGCCTGCTTCTCCAGCACCCGGACGTGCTTCTCCTTGTAGGTGAGGAGAAGCTTCTGATACTCGCGCTCCAGGAGAACGCGGTTGCGCATCAGCTCCTGGATGACCTGATCCGCGCTGACCTGGGGGATGTCCTCGACCCGGCCGCCACGCGCCTTGATACCGTCCGCCTCCTTGAGGATGCTCTCGATTTCCGCCTTCTTCACCTGGGTGTCGGTGAGGTCGGTCTGCAACGTGGCCAGTCGATCCGTGGTGATCTTCTGCTGGTTCTCCGGCACGTAAAGGTCGGCCTTCTCCGCGAACTCGAAGGAGTCCTTCTGTGACGTCTCGAGCTTGGCGCGCAGCGGAGAGATCTCGTCAATCAGCCCCTTGACGGCATTCGTCGTCGCAGCGATGGCGAGATCGAGGTTGCGCTCGACATAGGTTTCCGAGACCGTGTTGACCCAGAGCGCAGTCTCCTCGGGGGACGGGCCCTCCATCGAGATCTCGACGATGCCGGTGTCCTTGACCGCCTGGACCTGCACCATGTGCGCAAAGGACCCGATGGGATCGGTCGACTTCTTGAACATCGGGTGGCTGTAGAGATCCAGCTTTTCGAACACCCTCTGCGCCACGTCACGGCTCTTGATGATTTCGTACTGCGTGTTGAAATAGCGCTCCTCGGCGAACCAGCCGTAGTCCCCGCTGCCCATGTTGGTGACGTCGGCCATGGGGGTGATCTTGCGCGTCGTCGGGTTGATCTCGACCGTGGAGGTCGCCCTGTAGATCGGCGTCTGCGTGAAGGTCCCGATGGCGACCAGCGTGACGACCACGACGAAGATCCCGAGAACCGTCCAGCGGCCCCGCCAGATGTTCCGCCAATAGTCGAGGAGGTGAATTTCTTTTTGAGATTCGTCGAGTGCTGCTGGAGGCTGCATCATTCGTTCCTGTTCAAGTCGCGAGCGGGCCGCGGCATGCGACCCTGTCCGCGACTAGAAAACCCGTCTCGGCACAATGATGACATCATTGGGGAGTATGGGAATGTCCTCTTTTCGTCCGTCCTCGATCGATTTCAGGTTGATGACCATCTTCTCCTGGATGCCGCCGGCCCCCGCCCGGAGCAGCTGGACCTCCTTCCGGTTGGCGAACTGTGTCAGGCCGCCCGCCACGCTGATCGACCGGAGGATGGTGTAGCCCCTCTCGACGTAGTAGGGACCGGGCCTCGCCACCTCGCCGCGGATATAGAACGCTTCGCGCTGGCCGATGGTGACGATGTCGCCGTGCCGGAGGGCCACGTTGGCTTCCGGCTTGCCGGGATTCAGGATGTCGTCGATGTTCACCGTAACCTGGTGGCTCGCCGCTCCGTCGTCCTGGTGCCGGGTCAGCACGATCTCGGTCCCCGCGTCCTTC
>DASRAN010000026.1:0-72166 GCA_035638115.1 Patescibacteria group bacterium
CGGCGGCGACGAGCTGTTCGCCGGCTACGACAAGTACGTCGTCGAAGGCCGCGAGCGGCAGGCTGAGCGCCTTCTCCGGCCGTTCCGCGGCGCTCTCGGGCGGCTGGCGACGGCCTGGCCCCGGGGGGCACGCGGCCGCAATCTGCTGCGCCACTTCTCGCTGGCCGGCGCCGCGCGCTACCTCGACGCCTCGACCCTCTTCCGTCTCGAGGACCAGGCACGGCTGTTCCGGCCCGAGCCGTTCGCGCTCCTGTCGGCGCACGATCCGTGGAGCGCGGCGGCGGCGCGCCTTGAGGGGAGCGCGGGTCACTGGCTGTCGGCGCTCCAGTCCCACGATCTCGCGGCCTACCTCCCGCTCGACATCCTGACCAAGGTCGACCGGATGAGCATGGCGCACGGTCTCGAGGCGCGCGTGCCCCTCCTCGATCACCGGCTCGTCGAGTTCGCCGCCACGATCCCGCCCGGGCTCGCGCTGCGCGACGGCGTCACCAAGTCGATCTTCAAGGACGCCCTGCGCGGCGTCCTGCCCGACGCGATCCTCGATCGCCCCAAGCAGGGTTTCGCGGTGCCGCTCGGCCGCTGGTTCCGGGGGCGGCTCGAGCCCCTGGTGCGCGATCTCCTCCTTTCGGAGCGCTGCCGGAACCGCGGCTTCTTCCGCGAGCCGTTCCTCGCCGATCTCCTGGCCCGGCACGCGCGCGGCCGCGACCTCGACGCGGCGATCTGGACCTTGATCTCCTTCGAGTTGTGGTGCCGGAGGTTTCTCGATGCGTCGCCCGCGTGGCGCCCAGAGCGGGCGTCGTCGGTCGTCGCGCCGCTTGTTCTGGGGAGGGTGGGAGCATGAGAAAGCACACGGGTGTTCGCCGGATCGCGATGGTGGCCGCGAGTCTCGACATTCTCGGAGGACAGGGGGTCCAGGCCGCCGCCCTGACCCGGGCCTTCGAATCGGAAGGCGTCAAGGTCGACTTCATCCCGATCAACCCGCGCTTCCCGTCCGGGCTCGGGTGGGCGCGCCGCTACCCCTACGCGCGGACGGCCCTCAACCAGGCGCTCTTCCTGCCGCGCCTGGCGCGGCTAGCCCGGGCGGACGCGGTGCACGTCTTCTCCGCGTCCTACTGGTCGTTCCTGCTGCATCCGGTCCCGGCGATGCTCGCGGCGCGGGCCCTCGGCCGCCGCGTCGTCCTGCACTACCACAGCGGCGAGGCCGAGGATCACCTGGCGAGCTGGGGACGCCTGGTGCATCCCTGGCTGCGCCTCGCGGACGCCATCGTCGTCCCCTCCGACTACCTGCGCCGGGTGTTCGAGCGTCACGGATACCACGCGCGGGTGATCCCAAACATCGTCGACACGTCGCGCTTCGCCTATCGCGACCGGATCCCGCTCCGCCCGCGCCTCCTGTCGGTGCGCAACCTCGAGCCGCATTACCGCGTCGACGACACCCTGCACGCGTTCGCGCTGCTGCGCCGCCGCCGGCCGGGCATCACCCTGACGATCGCCGGATACGGCAGCGAGGAGCCGCGGCTGCGGCGGCTGGCGGCGCACGCGGGGTTCGAGGGGGTCCGGTTCGCGGGCCGCATCGAGCCGGGGGCGGTCGCCGCGCTGTACGACGACGCGGACCTGTTCGTGAACTCCTCGATCGTCGACAACCAGCCGGTCTCGATCCTGGAGGCGTTCGCCGCCGGCCTCCCCGTGGTCACGACCGCGACCGGCGACATCCCCGCGATGGTGCGTCACGGCAAGACCGGCATGCTGGTGCCGCCGGGCGAGCCGGTACGGACCGCCGACGCCGTGGACGCCCTGCTGGCCGATCCGGCGCGGGCCCTGCGCCTGGCGCGCAACGCCCGGCGCGAGGTGGAGCGCTATGCCTGGCGCCGGGTGCGTGCCGACTGGGACGAGGTCCTGTTCGGAGCGGCCGCATGAGAGCCGGCCGTCTGGTGGGCATGAGCGCGTCGGAGATCGCCGAGCGCGGACGGCAGGAGACGCGCAAGCTCCTGGATCGCTGGGGCGGGCCCTCGTCCGCGAGGCCGGGCGCCGTGGCGGCCGGGGCGGCGCGACCCGGCGAGGATCGCCTGCTGGCGGAGTTCCGGGAAACGGCGGGCCGCAGTTTCTTCGCGGGCGCGGTCGACGCGCGCACGCCGGGCCTGCTGTCGGAGCGGATGCCCGCCGCCCGCGACCGGGCCATCGCGGACGCGGACGCGCTCTGCGCGGGGCGATTCGCCCTGCTCGGTTATCGCGATCTGCGGTTCGGCGATCCGATCGACTGGCGACTCGACCCGACCTCGGGCCGGCGCTCGTCCCTGGTGCACTGGAGCCGTCTCGACCCCCTCGATCCGAAGGCGGTCGGCGACGCGAAGGTGGTGTGGGAGCTGAACCGGCACCAGTGGATGGTCACGCTCGCCCGCGCGCACCGCCTGACCGGCGAGGAGCGGTTCGGCCGCGCCGTCGCCCGGCACCTCGCCGCCTGGATCGAGGCCAATCCTCCCGAGCAGGGCATCAACTGGTCGAGCAGCCTCGAGGTCGCGCTGCGCATCGTCTCCTGGTCCTGGGCCGCGGCGCTCCTGGCGGAGAGCGACGTGCTCGAGGGCGGCCTCTTCCCGATCCTCTGCGACGCCGTCGCGCAGCACGCCACGCACGTGGAGCGCTACCTGTCGCGCTATTTCTCGCCCAACACGCACCTCACCGGCGAGGCTCTCGGGCTGTTCTACGCCGGCGTGCTGTTCCCCGAACAGGCCGGCGCCTCCCGCTGGAAGGCGCTCGGGAGAGACATCCTGGAGGAGGAGATCGCGCGTCAGGTCCTGCCGGACGGGGTCCACTTCGAGCAATCGACCGCCTACCTGCGCTACACGCTGGAAATCTACCTCCACTACCTGATCCTGTCGGGCCGCGACCACGCGCCGGTCGGCACGCCGGTCGTCACCGGGGTCGGCGCCCTCCTCGACTTCCTGGTGGCGATCCGGCGGCCGGACGGGCGCATCCCGGCGATCGGCGACGCGGATGGCGGCTTCCTCCTGCCGCTGCATGCGCGCGAGCCGGGCGACGCGCGCGGGCTGCTCGGCACCGCCGCCGCTCTTCTCGGCCGCCCCGACTGCGCCTGGGCGGCGGGTGAGGCGGCGCCGGAGACGCTCTGGCTCCTCGGCGAGCGCGGGCTCGAGGACTTCGCCGCGCTGCGGCCGGGGCCGCCGCGGGCGCCCGAGTCGCGGCTGTTCCCCTCCGGCGGATACGCGGTGATGCGGCACGGCTGGGATGCGCGCGGGCATCAGCTCGTCTTCGACGTCGGGCCGCTCGGCTGCCCGCACAGCGCCGGTCACGGCCACGCCGATCTGCTCAGTATCCAGTGCGCGGCGTTCGGCCTGACGTTCCTCGAGGACGCCGGCACCTACTGCTACACGCCCGACCGGCGCTGGCGGAATTTCTTCCGCGGCTCCCGCGCCCACAGCGCGCTCACGGTCGACGGGCGCGTCCAGGCGGATCCGGCCGGACCGTTCGCCTGGAAGGAGCGTCCGTCGGCGCGGCTGCGACGCTGGTCGAGCACCGATCGGTTCGACTACGCCGACGCCGAGCACGACGCCTTCGCGCTGCGGTCCGATCGGGTGATCCACCGCCGCCGCGTCCTGTTCGTCAAGCCGGACTACTGGCTGATCGCGGACGACGTGCTGGGAGAGGAGGAGCACACGGTGGAGGTCCGGTTCCAGTTCGCGCCGATGGTGGTCACCGTCGAGGCGGACGGCGCCGCCCGGGCGTTCGGGTTCGGCCGGCGCCTCCTGGACGTCCGCCCGTTCGCGACCGCGCCTCTGACCGCGAAGATCCGGGAGGGGGAGGTCGACCCGATGGAGGGGTGGGTGTCACCGGACTACGGCGTCCGGCGTCCCGCCCCCGCGCTGGTCTACAGCCTGCGCGCGCGCCTGCCGATCCGCCTGCTCACCCTCCTGGTGCCGTCGGACAACCCGTTCCGGCCGCCCCGGCCCGTCGCGGCGCTCGACGGCGACGCCTCCGGTCCCGAGGGGGTCGTCTTCCTCGACACGGGTGCTATTGCCCGCTTCGAAGGCGACACGGCGATCGTGGAGGGGAGGTAGCGCCATGTGCGGCATCGTCGGCATCGTCTGCGTCGATCCCCGCGACCGGGTGGACGAGATGCGGCTGGTGCGCATGCGCGACGCGCTGCGTCACCGGGGACCCGACGGCGCCGGACTGTTCGTCCAGGGCTCGGTCGGGCTGGGACACCGGAGGCTGGCGATCCTCGATCTGGCCGGCGGACGCCAGCCGATGAGCAGCGCCGACGGCGCGCTGGTGCTCGTCCACAACGGCGAGACCTACAACCATCCGCTTCTGCGGCGCCGGCTCGAGGCGCGCGGGCATCGCTACCGCACCCGCAGCGACACGGAGACCATCCTCCACCTGTACGAGGAGGAAGGGGACCGCGTCGTGGATCTCCTCTCCGGGATGTTCGCGTTCGCGTTGTGGGACCGCCGGCGGGAGCGGCTCCTCCTGGCGCGCGACCGCCTGGGGATCAAGCCCCTCTACTACGCGGTGACCGATCGCGAGATCCTCTTCGCCTCGGAGATCAAGGCGATCCTGGCGGCCGGCGCCGTCCGGGCGCGGTTCAACGACGCCGTCCTTCCGGAGTACCTCGCCTCCGGCTTCGTCGCCGGCGAGGAGACCTTCTTCCGGGGCGTGCGCAAGCTCCCGCCGGGCTGCCTCCTCACCTGGTCCGCCGCGACGGGCGTGCGGCAGCGCCGGTATTGGCGGCTTCCCGACACGCCCGACAGAAGAAGACATGTCTCCCTGAGCGGCGAGGCGCCGAGGCTGCTCGAACGGCTCCGGGAGACGGTCCGCGGACACCTGCTGAGCGACGTTCCGGTCGGCGTGCTCCTGTCCGGCGGGATCGACTCGAGCGCCATCGCCGCCCTGGCCGCGCCTCTCCTGCCCGGGCCGCTGCACACCTTCTCGGTCGGCTTCGCCGAGCCGGAGGCGAACGAGCTGGCCTGGGCGCGCCAGGCTGCCGGGGCGCTCGGGGCGCGGCATCACGAGGTCGTGCTGGGCGCTCCCGAGTTCTTCGCGGCGCTGCCGCGCCTCGTGTGGCACGAGGACGAGCCGATCGCGTTTCCCTCCAGCGTGCCGCTCCACTTCGTGTCCCGCCTGGCGGCGCGGCACGTCAAGGTGGTGCTCACGGGGGAAGGCGCGGACGAGCTGTTCCTCGGCTACAACCGCTATCGCGTCACGCGCTGGAACGAATCGCTCGGGCGTCTCTACCGGGCGGTGACGCCCCGGCCGCTGCGCGGCGCGGTCCGCCGCGGTCTCGCCGGTCTTCCCGGCCGGCTGCGGCGCGACGCCGGGCGGACGTTCCTGGCACTCGAGGGCGGTCCCCGCCAGATGTTCTACGAGAACTTCTCCGTCTTCCCCGAGCGGTTGCGGCGGGAGATTCTCCTGGAGCCCGGCCGGCTGGCGGAGCGCGACCCGCATGCCGAAGGGATCGACCGGTACCGCGACGGCCCGGGCGACTCGCTCGGGCGCATGAGCCGGGCCGATCTGGGGACCTACCTGGTCGAGCTCCTGATGAAGCAGGACCAGATGAGCATGGCCGCATCGATCGAGAGCCGGGTGCCGTTCCTCGATCACGAGCTGGTCGAATACGTCTTCTCGCTGCCATCGTCGGTCAAGCTCCGCGGGCTCACGGGCAAGGCGATCCTGCGCCGGGCGCTGCGCGGGGTCGTGCCGCGCCCGATCCTGGAGCGCCGCAAGATGGGGTTCCCCGTCCCCTTCGGTCGCTGGCTCAGGGGACCGCTCCTGGCGGCCCCGCCGGAATTCGTCCTCGGGCCGCGGGCGCGGGAGCGGCGGCTCTTCGACCCGATCGCCCTCGATCGGCTGGTTGCGGAGCACGCCACCGGCGCCGCCGATCACGGCCAGCGTCTCTGGCTCCTGACGGGGCTCGAGATCTGGATGCGGATCTTCGTCGACGGGGAGGAGCCGGAGCGGATCGGGATCGCGATGCCGCGGACGGCGCCGGCGCTGGGGTCGCCCGACGCGCCCCTGGCGGCCGCGAGCGGAGCCGCGTCGTGAGGCTCGTGTGCGCGGCGCTGGAGCGGATCTTCGCGGCGCTGGAGCGCGCCGTCACGGCATTGGTCTACCCCTGGTGCCTGCTGCGTCAGCGCTCGCCTGCTGCTGTGCGCGTGCCGATCCTGATGTACCACCAGGTCGGTCCCGCGCTCGCGGGCGTCACGGGGGGAAACGACCGGGTCGCACCGGCGCGCTTCGAGACGCAGATGCAGGCGATCGCGGACGCCGGCTATCGCGTCATCCGGCTCGCCACGCTGGTGGGCGCGATCAAGGAGGGCCGGATCCGCGAGCTGCGCCGCTGCGTCGTCCTGACGTTCGACGACGGATACCGCGGCCAGCTCGTCTTCGCCTATCCGGTCCTCAGAAGACGAAAGCTGCCGGCGACCTTCTTCATCGTCGCGGGCAGCCTCGGCTCGGCGTCGCTCCTGCCCCACCTCGCGGACCAGACGCCGCCGTCCCGATTCCCCGCGGCGCCGTCGCCCGCCTGGCTGCCGCTCTCTTCCGATGAAGTCAGGGAGATGGCGGCCGGCGGAATGAGCATCGGCTCGCACGCCCTCACGCACCGGTCCCTCGGGTGCATGGGACCCTCCGAGAAGAGGAGCGAGGTGCGGCGATCGAGGGAGATCCTCGAACAGGATACCGGGGCGACGGTCGACCTGTTCGCCTATCCGTTCGGCTCGCCGGCCTATGGCGATCTCGATGCGACGACGGAGGAGGCGCTCGGCGCGGCCGGCTACGCCGGGGCGTGCACGACCGTCGTGGGCCGGGCCGCGGAATGGTCGAACCGCCTGGCCCTGCCGCGCCTTCCGATCGACGAGCGCGACGGGCCCTTCCGCATCCGTTGCAAGCTGGCGGGCGCCTACGACTGGGTCGGCCCGATCAAGCTGCTCTGGCAGCTGACGGTCCCGCGACTCGAGCGTGTGAACGCCTCACCTGGGGAGCAGGGCACGGGCCCCGCCCTGACCATCCATGAGCATCCTGGTCACTGACGCCTCCGGCAACCACGCTCTCGCGGTCGTTCGATCGCTGGGCGGACGCGGACTCGATGTCATCGCGGCGGGCGGCGAGAGCATCGCCCAGGCGGGGTTCAGCCGCTACTGCTCGGCGCGGGTGCTCTATCCCTCGCCGCGGCGCGGGCTCAAGCCGTTCCAGGACGCCCTGCTCGGGCTTCTCGACGAGAGGCGGCCGCGGCTCCTCATGCCGATGACCGAGTGCACGCTCGTGGCGATCGCGCCGATCCGCGAGGAGATCGAATCGTCCGTCGTCCTGGCACCGCTGCCCGAGACGCAGGCCCTGGCGGTCGCGTTCGACAAGCGGGCCACTCTCGCGCTCGCGGACGGGCTCGGCGTCCGCGCCCCGGAGACGTTCGTGGTGCACGACCTCGCCGACCTCGACGATCTGCGCGACCGGATCACCTACCCGGCCGTGATCAAGCCGCGACGCTCCGAGTTCGTGACCGCAGACGGCCGCGTGACGGAGGGAGGTCCGGTCGAGTACTGCCCCGACGCCGGCCGGCTGCGCGAGCTGTACGCCGCGGTGCACGCGCGCGCGCCGTTCCCGCTGATTCAGGAGTTCATCCCCGGGGAGGGATTCGGGGTCTCCGTCCTCTACGACCACGGGCGGCTGAGAGCCCTGTTCGCCCACCGGCGGCTGCGGATGATCCGGCCGACGGGATCGGGCAGCTCGCTGCGGGAGAGCATCGCGCCGCCGGAGGACATGGTCGCGCCGGCGCGGCGCCTTCTCGAGTCCCTGGGATGGCACGGCGTGGCGATGGTCGAGTTCAAACGGGACGCCCGCGACGGCGCGGCCGTGCTGATGGAGATCAACGGCCGGTTCTGGAACTCGCTGCCGCTGGCGATCGCCAGCGGGGTCGATTTCCCCTTCCTTATATATAGGCTCGCGACCGAGGGGGCCTGCCCGGAGCGCCTGGACTACAGGGTCGGCGTGCGCGGGCGCTGGCTGGCGGGCGACCTGCGGCACCTGGCGGCGGTCCTGCGGGGCAGGCCGGCGGGCTGGTCCGGCCCCTACCCGACCCGCTGGCGATCCCTGGTCGATTTCGTGAAGCCCGGCGGGAGGGAGGTGCACTACGACGACCTCTGGCTCCAGGATCCCGCGCCGTTCGTCGCCGGGCTCCTCGGCGGCGCCTTGCGTCAGCTGCCCGCCCGCGCCGCCGGCCCGGACCGGCCGATCCCCGGCAGCCCGCTGACGGACAGGAGCTCATGAGAATCCTCTGGATCAAGGTGGGCGGTCTCTGGCCACCCGATGCCGGCGGCCGGTTGCGCAGCCTGCATCTCCTTTCCGAGCTGGCGCGCCGTCATCGCGTCACCCTGCTCACGACCCACGGGCCCGGAGACGATCCCGGGACGTTGCGCGCCCGTCTCGATCGGTGCGAGGTGATTTCGGTGCCATGGACGATTCCGAAGCGGGGCAGCGCCGCCTTCGTCCGGGCGCTTCTGCGCTCCTGGCTGACGCCGCATCCCGTCGACCTCGTGAAGTTCCGGGTTCCGGCGCTGCGCGCGGCGCTGCGGCGGCGGGCCGAGACGGGGGCGGACGATCTGTGGGTCGTCGACTTCCTGAGCGCCACGGCCAGCCTGCCGCGCGGCGCGACGCCGCCCACCCTCCTGTTCGCGCACAACATCGAGCACGTCATCTGGAGACGCCTGGCGGCCGTCGAGAGCGGGCCGCTGCGCCGCCTGCTGCTCGGCATCGAGTGGCGCAAGATGCGGCGCGCCGAGGCGCGGGCCTGCGCGGACGCCACGATGACGGTGGCGGTGTCCGACGGCGACGCGGCGCAATTCTCCTCGCTGGCCCCCGGCGCGCGCGTGACGTCGATCCCGACCGGCGTCGACACCGCCTACTTCACGCCCGCCCGGCCCCGCAGCGAGCGGCCGGAGATCGTTTTCATCGGATCGATGGATTGGCATCCGAACGAGGACGCGGTTCTGCACTTCCTCGGGTCGATCCTGCCCGTCGTCCGGAGGGAGATCCCCGGCGTGACGTTCACCGTGGTCGGCCGGAACCCGGGCCCGCGTCTGCGGGCGCTCGCCGGGGAAGAGGGTGTGGGTGTCACCGGCACGGTGCCGGACGTCCGCCCGTATCTCGCGCCGGCCGCCCTCTGCGTCGTTCCGCTGCGCGTCGGGGGCGGAACGCGTCTGAAGATTTTCGAGGCCCTGGCGATGGGGAAGGCGGTGGTGTCGACCTCCGTGGGCGCCGAAGGGCTGCCGCTGGTCGACGGGGTGCACTACCTGCGGGCGGACGCCCCGGCCAACTTCGCGCGCGCCGTCGTCCTCCTGCTGCGGGATCCGGAGCGCCGCGCGGCGCTCGGCGACGCGGGTCGCGCCCTGGTCGAGACACGTCACGCCTGGGCGCAGGTGGCGGACGAATTCGAGCTTCGTGGCCGGGAGACCGTGCTGGCCGCGGCCGGGGAGACGCCGCCGGCCGCTCGCGGACGGCTCGCAAGACTCCTTCCCGGCGTCCTGGTGCGGCACGCGCGGGCCCTGCGGGATCTGCGCGCCGGTCGCGGCCGCTACGGGGTCATCCAGGTCCGGCGCCTCCTGGGCCTGGGCGTGGCGGCGCGGCCGGCGCCACCGGCGCGCGTCGTCCTCTACGTCTGTCGCGGCAACATCATTCGCAGTCCGATGGCGGAGGCGCTTCTCAGGAGCGCGCTGGCGAGCGCGGGGTCGAACGGCGCGATCGCGGCCTCGGCCGGTCTCTACGCGCGGCGCGGCCAGCCGGCGGATCCGCGCGCCATCCGCGCGGCACGGTCGTTCGGCCTGTCGCTCGAGGAGCATCGGGCCCGGCTGGTGACCGAACGTATGGTGGCCGAGGCCGACCTGATCGTGCCGATGGACTCGTTCATCGAAGCCGACCTCTGCGGCCGCTACCCGCAGGCGCGCGATCGAATCCACCCGTTCCACGAGTCCCGCGCGGGCCGGCGGCCCCGCGCCGTGGAGATCCTCGATCCCCACGAAGGCGGGCTGGAGGACGTGCGCCGCTGCTACGAGCTGTTGCGCGCGTGCGTGCTGCGTCAGGCCGAGACGCTGATTAAGCGGTCCGGGGCGGACGGCGCGCGCCTTCTCACCGAACAGGAGGACCGGCCATGCGCGTGAGTGTCTTCGGTCTGGGATACGTCGGTTGCGTCACCGCCGCCAGCCTGGCGAAAGCCGGGCACCAGGTGATCGGTGTCGATCTCGACGGCGACAAGGTGGATCGGGTGCAGGCGGGCGCTTCGCCGGTCATCGAGCCGGGTCTCGACGCGCTCATCGCCGGGATGGTGGCCGCCGGCCGCCTGACCGCCACGCGCCACACCGTCACGGCGATCCGGAACTCGGAGATCGCCATGATCTGCGTCGGGACGCCGGGGCACCCGAACGGCCAGCTCGGCGTCGGGGCGATCGAGCGTGTGAGCCTGGAGATCGGCCGCGCCCTGGCCCGGCGCATCGATCCGTTCACCGTCGTGCTGCGCAGCACCGTCCTCCCCGGCACCACCGAGCGGGTGATGGTTCCGGCGCTCGGAGCGCCTTCCGGGATGGGGACCCGGCCGGGCCCCGCGGCGCGGCTGGCGGTGAATCCGGAGTTCATGCGCGAGGGCGTGGCCCTGCACGACTTCGCGCATCCGCCCTTCACCCTCGTCGGGTGCGCCCATCCCGAAACCGCCTCCCGGGTCGCGGCGCTCTACAAAGGGCTCGACGCCCCGCTGGTGACCACGACGCTGCGGGCGGCGGAGATGGTGAAGTACGCCTGCAACGCCTTTCACGCGCTGAAGATCGACTTCGCCAACGAGATCGGCGACGTCTGCACGGCGCTGGGGGCGGATGCGGGCGAAGTGATGCGGATCTTCAAGATGGACACCCGGCTCAACATCTCGTCCGCCTACCTGCGCCCGGGATTCGCGTTCGGCGGCTCCTGTCTGCCGAAGGATCTCCGGGCCCTCTTGTACGCGGCGCGCCGCGCCGACCTGCAGGTCCCGCTGCTCGAGGCGATCCTCCCCGCGAACGAGGCGCAGATCCGGACGGCGATCCGGACGGTGCTCCAGTCGCGCCGCCGCCGGATCGGGGTCGTCGGGCTGTCGTTCAAGCCGGGGACCGACGATCTGCGGGAGAGCCCGATGGTCACGCTGGTCGAAGCGCTCATTGGCAAGGGGTGCGACGTGCGGATCCTCGACGGCAACGTCTCCATCGCGCGCCTGGTGGGCGCCAACAGGAGATACATCGAGGAGGAGATCCCGCACATCGCCTCCCTGATGTGCGCCGATGCGGGCGCGCTCCTGGAGCACGCGGAGGTCGTCGTCATCGGCAGCGCGGGCGAGGAGGCGGAGTCGGTGCTCGCGGGGGTCCGGCCGTCGCAGGAGGTCGTCGACCTGACCCGCGAAGCGCCCCGGCGGCGCGAGTCCTCGGAAAGGATGGAAGGGGTCCGATGAGGTGGCTCGTCCTGGGAGGCTCGATCGTCCTCGCGGCGCTCGCGACGGTCGCGCCGTGGCGGTCGCGCCCGCCGGCGGCCCCGCAGGCCGGCCCGTCCGTCGCGGCGCCGGCGGCGGGATCGCCGGTGCCTCCGAGCGCGGCCGGCGCCACCGCAGCCACCGGCGACACCGGCGCGGTCACGTCGGCGGGCCGGAGGGTCGAGGTCCCCGCGGGGGGGGATCTGCAGGCGGCGCTCGACCGGGCGCGGCCGGGAGACGTCATCGCCCTGCAGGCGGGCGCCGTCTACGAGGGCAACTTCAGCCTGCCGCGCAATCCGGGCGGCGGCTGGGTCGTGTTGCGCACCAGCGCGGCCGACGCCGATCTGCCGCCGCCCGGCACGCGCATCGATCCGGGGCATGCGTCCCTGCTGCCGAAGCTCCAGGCCCCGTCGGGCGCGGTGCTCGAGACGTCGCCGGGAGCCACCCACTATCGCCTCGTCGGGCTGGAGATCCGTCCCAGCCCCGGGCGCTTCCTGCAGAACCTCGTGCTGCTCGGCGGATTGGAAGCGACGCCCGGAAGGCAGCCGCGCGATCTGATCATCGATCGCTGCTACGTCCACGGCGATCCGGCCGTGGGAGCCCGCCGCGGCATCGCCCTCAACTCCCGCTCGACCGCGATCATCGATTCGTGGCTGTCGGACTTCAAGCAGGCGGGGGAGGAGGCGCAGGCGATCGCCGGCTGGGACGGACAAGGACCATTCACCATCGCCGGCAACTACCTCGAGGCGGCGGGCGAGAACGTCATCTTCGGCGGAAGCACGCCGTCGCGCAGCGGACTGGTTCCGTCGGACATCGTGATCCGCGACAACCACTTCAGCAAGCCCATGTCGTGGAAGCCCGGAGATCCGTCGTACGCCGGAACGCCCTGGACGGTGAAGAACCTCCTCGAGCTGAAGAACGCCCGCCGCGTGCGCATCGAGCACAATCTGATGGAGAACAACTGGGTGCAGGCGCAGAACGGCTTCGCGGTCCTGTTCACCGTGCGCACCGAGCGGGGCTCGGCGCCCTGGGCCGTGGTCGAGGACGTCGTCTTCACGGGCAACGTGCTGCGGCACGCGGCGGCCGGGATCAACATCCTCGGGGTCGACGACTCCGCGCCGGCCGCCGGAGGCCGGACGTCGAACCTGGCGATCCGCCAGAACCTGTTCCTCGGCATCGGCGCCGCCGACCTCGGAGGCTCGGGCATCCTGTTCCAGGTTCTCAACGGGGCCGCAGGAGTGACCATCGACCACAACACCGCGTTCCACTCGGGGAGCGTCCTCTCGGCCGACCTGGCGCCCAGCACGGGTCTCGTGTTCACCAACAACATCGTGCAGCACAATGCCTACGGCATGTTCGGAAGCGGCCACGGCACCGGCCTGCCGGCCCTCGAGTACTACTTTCCCGGCTATCTGGTGCGTCGCAACGTGATCGTCGGGGCCCCCGATCCGCGGCTCTATCCGCTCGACAACTTCTTTCCGGCCACCGCCCTGGTGGTGGGATTCGTCGACCTGGCGGGCGGCGACTATCGCCTCGCGGACCAGAGCGCCTATCACGGCGCCGGCACCGACGGAGCCGACGCCGGGGCGGACACGAGCCTGCTGGCTCCGATCGCCGGCCCGGCGGGCTCCGGCGGGGACACGCGACGAGGAGGAGCTCATGATTGAGTCACCGGCCAATCGACGTCCGATCCGGATCGCATGGGTCGAGGAATGGATGAGCACGCTGGCCAGGGAGGTGTTGCCATACCTGTCCCTGCGGCACGAAGTCACCTACGTCACCACCGGCGACCAGGTGCCGCAGGCCCGGTTCGAGCGCGTCATCCGGGCCCCGCGGCGCGACACGATGAATCTCGCCGGATTCGAGCTGTCGCGCCGCGTCAACGCGCTGTATCGCGACGGCCTGATCGATCTGGCGCTGGTGTGGGCGAGCATCGGCTTCGGGCTGCGCGGCGTGCCGTTCATCAACATGGAGGGCACCTCGGTCTACGCGGAGATCGGCCTGTTCGCCGCGCGCCGGCCGTGGCACCGCCGCGCCGGTTTCCTGACCGGGCTGGTCCATTACGCGCTCCCGGAGATGATCTGCAACCGCCGGGCGGAGCGGGTGATCGTGCCCTCCGCGGCGCTCAAGCGCGACGTGGCCCGCCTGCACCACCGGGGCGACGACCAGGTCGTCGTGGTCCCGCACGGCGTCGAGCCGCGCCACCTCGCGTGCTACGAGAGGCAGGTTCCGTCGGAGCGGCCGCGGATCCTGTACGTGGGGCGGCTGCACTACAGGAAAGGGATCCTGGATCTGGTCCGCGAGTTCGCGCGCCGCCCGGAGATCGAGGCGGACTTCCTGATCGCGGGCGACGGGCCGGATCGCGGCCGGATCGAGTGGATCGCGCAACGCGACCCGCGGCTCCGGGTGCTCGGTCCGGTCGGCCGTGAGGAGCTGGAGGCGCTGCTGACGAGCACGCGGATCTTCGTGCTGCCGACTTTTTACGAGGGGTTCGGCCTCTCGTTGCTCGAGGCGATGGCGAGCGGCCATGCCTGCGCCGGCTACGACATTCCCGTGGTGCGGGAAGTGCTCGGCGACACCGGCGTCCTGACGCCGCTCGGCGAGCCCGCCCTCCTGGTGGAGGCGCTGGCCCGGCTGGCGGCCGATCCGGTCGCCGTCGCGGCCCACGCCGCGCGCGCCCACGCGCGCGCCCGCGTCTTCTCCTGGCCGGAGGCGTGCGCGAACATCGAATCGATCGTGCAGGAGACCTGGCGCGACGTCGCGCGGCGGAGGGCGGCGGCGCGGCGCCCCCTGGAGGCGCGGTTTCCGTCGCGACGTCAGGCCGATCCGATCCGGGAAATGCGGGGATCTCCCGATGGAACCCGGGGCTGGATGGCGCCACACTGAAGAGAGTCGCGGCGGCGCCGCATCCCCTCCACGGTTCATCGGAGACCGGCCGTCGCGAATCCGACCCGGCGCCGCCCCCCGAGCCACCGCGCGGCGTCGGGTTTGTTTTTCGAAGGAGGTGAAACCATGGGCGTGATCGAACGAGCGACCAGTGGCGGGCAGATCGCGCAGGTCGGGGCGACCGGCGCGATGCCGCGTCTCCAGGCGGCGTTCCTCGAGGCCCACCGTCATGGAGTCGGGCGCGCGACCTATGGCCTGGCGTTGAAGACCCTCAACCGGGTCATGCCGATCAAGATCCTTCGCGGCGTGATCATCGAGCGACCGCGCCCCGAGTTCCTCGTCTGCCCCGAAGGCTATGAGCCGGCGTTCCTGGCGCCCGACCTGCTCCGAAGATTCTCCCTCGACCCGGAGACCAGGCTGTCGCCGGGGTTCGTCGAGGAGGCCGTCTCGAAGGGGGACGAATGTTTCGGCATCCTGCGGAACGGGAGGCTCGCCACGTACGGCTGGTACTCATCGCGCCCCACCCGCATCGATCCCCCCGAGATGCGTCTGCGCTTCCGCTACGACTACGTCTACATGTACAACGGATACACGCACCCGCGGGACCGGGGGCTGCGGCTGCACGCGATCGGAATGACCCTGGCGCTGCGCGAGTATCTCCGACGCGGCCGGAAGGGGCTGGTGTCGTACGTCGAGTCGGGCAATTTCGATTCGCTCAAGTCCTGCCGGCGCATGGGGTACGCGGAGTTCGGCTCGATCTACATCGTCAGGCTCTCCGGGCGGCATCGGGCGTTCTCCAGCCCCGGCTGCCGGAGGATCGACTTCCGCGTCGAGCGGGCGACCGGCACGGCCTGAGCGCGCACCCGCGCGGTGGCGGCCACGGTCGAGGGACCCGGCGGGTCGTTACAGCGTCGCGATCCTCCAGCCGTTCGAGACGTCGGTCGTATGGAGCGTCACCGTGCTCCCCGTGGCCGTCGCCGTCGCCCTGTCCTGTTTCCCGCCCTCGCTCTTCATCTCGACCCGGATCGTCGCATCCTCGCCGGTCGCGCTGAAGATCCCCTCGAGCAGGCGAGCCGTCGTCCTGATCTCGAACGGCGTCCGCTGCTTCACGTAGTGCAGGCGTGAGCCTTCGGGCGCGAAGACGTAGACCCCTTCCACGTCGACCTCCCGGCCGGCGCTCGCCGACCTGACGCTGATGACGACGTCCCGGTCCGGTGCCGGTTGAGCCGGGGACCCGGGCGGATCGGGGGCGGCCGTCGGAGCCGGAGTCGAGCTCGGCGCGGGCGCGGCCGGCGCCGCGGCAGGCGTCGGCGTCGACGCGGATGCGGGCGGAGCAGGCGGCGCGGTCGATGCCGGCGGGGCGGTGGGTGCCGGTGGGGCGGCCGGTGATGGTGGGGCGGTTGGCGCGGCCGGGGCCGCCGAGCCGGGCGGCGCCGGCGCGACGTGCGAAACACGCGGAGCCGGCCGAGCCGGAGGTGCCGGCGGCGACGGTGGCGGCGGCGCGGGTTGAGCCTCGGGCACCGCGGCCGCGGGCGGCGCGGGTGCGGGCGGCGCTTCCGGAGAGGCCGGCGGTGCGTCGGTTCCGCCCATGGCGAACGGGATCGCGGTCACGGCCAGCGTGACGAGGGCGGCGGTCGCGAGCGCGAGCGACAGCCGCGCGCGCATACGGCCCCAGGGGGTGGGATTTCCGGTCAGGTGACGCATGCGGACCTCCAGGAGACCGGCGCCGAGAACGCCGGGAAGCGTGAGCGGACGGGACATTCCGGCCAGGATGGCCGATACGTCGAGCAGCGCGCGCGCATAGGCGCGTGCGCCTCCGACGACGCCGGCGGCCGCCTCGTCGCAGGCCAGCTCGCGCGTCTCGGCGAGACGCCGGCGGAGAAGCGGGACGACCGGGTGGAAACGCAGGGGCAGGAGCGACAGCTCCGCGAGCACGTGACGCGCGGCGTCGTGCCTGGCGACGTGCGCCATCTCGTGCGCCAGCACCGCCCGCAGCTCGGCCTCGCGCGCGTCGCGCAGGAGCGAGCGCGGCAGCAGGATCGCGGGACGCAGGAGACCGATGGCGGCGGGCGCGATCGGCTCGTCGGTCACCAGGAGCGCCACCGGACCGAGGCCCAGCGCCCCGCGGGCGGAGTCGATGAGCGGGATGACGGGATCGCCGGCGGCCGGCGGTGCCGCCGCTCGGCGCAGGGCGCGGGCGTGCGCCAGCGAGCGCGCCAGTCGCACGCATCCCACGAGCGCCGGGAGCCCGACCAGCAGGAGAGCGATGAGGCCGATCGGCGCCCGGCGCTCGGCCGCCTCCTGCAGCCCGGCGGTCCGGGCCCGGAGCGCGCCGAGCATCGATTCGTGGCCGTGCGGGGCGGCGACAGGACGGCCGGCGGGCCCAGGACCACCGCCGAGCCGCTCGCGGCCGTTTCCCGGGGCGAATGCTTCGGCCGACGGGAATGCTCCGGCCGGCGCGATCGCGGCGGCCGGCACGTTCCCGGCAGCGGGCACGAGCGCCTCCGGCGCGGGCCGCATCGCGCCGCCGAGACCGAAGGCGCCCAGAGCCGGCACGATCACCGCGATCCCGAGGACGACCGTCCAGACCTGGTGCCGGGTGCGCGCCGGCGCGCGCCGCGTCAGGCGCGCCAGCAGGGCGCCCGCGCCGACCACGAGCGGCGCCTGCCAGGCCGCGTTGAGGACGAACGCCAGGGCGGCGCGCCCGGCGGGGATGAGTGGATCGGCGGCCCGCAGGAGCGCGGCGGAGAGGAGCTGCTCAGCGCCGGCCATGGCCGCCTCCTTTCTCGTCGTCGAGCAGGCGCGACAGGCGGGTGAGCGTCTCGGGAGTGAGCCGCCGCGTTTCGACCAGGCTCATCACCAGATCCTCGGCGCGGCCGTCGAACATCCGGCCGAGCAGGTCGCCCACGGCGTGACGCGTGGCCTGGAGCCGCGTGGTCACCGGCGCGTAGGCGAAGGCGCGGCCGTCGCGGGCCCGCCGCACGCGTCCCTTGCGGTGCAGCACGTTGAGCATCGTCTGCACGGTGTTGTACGCCAGGTCGCGGCCGGCCGCGGCCAGCCGATCGCGCACCTCCTGCACCGGCGAGGGGCCGGTGTCCCAGAGGATCTTCATGATCTCGAGCTCGAGAACCGTCAAACGCGCGTCCCGTGCGGCCATGTCGACCTCCTAACGAATTAGGACATTACCGCGCCGGCGTCCGGGTGTCAACTAAATCTTTAGGAGTTCGCCGCGGCCGATTCGCGCGCGGGGTGACGCGCGCGCGTCGACACGCGTCGACGCGCGGGGGGTGCCATCCATCGGTCTCCGGACAATCAAGGAATTTTCTGCTTGACGTGTCAATCATGTGACGGTATATGGTCGACAACTTTTTCGCCGCTTGCTGTGCTCTTGCTGTGTTCTGGAATTTCAGTCGGCTCCTTCACGGGGGAGCGATCGGTTGCGCCCGTGCCAGTTCATGGTGCGTTTGCTCACGCTCGGTTGTCGCCGCGTGGAGTGACAGGGTTTCCTCGTTCGAAAGCGACGGACGCAGTCCATCTCGTTTCAGGAGGACACCGCCATGCTGAGAATCGCCGGTCTGATCCTGGTCGTCTTCATCCTCGTCCTGGCCGCGGCTCCTGCCGCCGATGCCAGCGTTCTGGCCGGGCGACCCTTCTACGTGTGGCAGAACCTGGCCACCGGGGCGGGGAACATCTACATCTTCACGGCGGCCGGCGATTTCTGCGGCCAGGCGACCATCGCCGGGGTCGGCCCGGCGGGTGCCGCGACCGTGGCGTTTCAGGCCGCCCTTGACGACATCATCAACTCCGCCGCCGTCGTCCCGGGCGCCGTTCCGCCGCCGCCGGGTCCCGCGCATTTCGGCACCTGGTTCACGAGCGCCGCTCCCATCGCGGGCCTCTGTGGCGCCACGATCGGTCCGCTGACCACCTACTACATCACGATCTTCTAGCGTCGGATGAACGCGATTCGGATCGCCTGCGTGCCGCTGCTGGCGGCGATCGTCCTGCCGGGCTGCACCCGGTCGAGCACCGGGGCCGGCTCGGCGCCCGGGGCCGGCTCGCCGCCCGCGGTCGCGGAACGGACCTCGTCGGGGATCTATCCCCAGGGCAAGCTCCAGCTGGCCGCCGGTCCGGCGCAGGTCCTCGTCACCATCGACGGAGACCCGGCCCTCACCGTCGGCGAGTTCAACGATCGGCTGATGGAATTCCCCATCGGCGATCTGGGACAGGACGTGGCGTCGGCCCGGAGACAGGTGGTGGATCAGATGATCGACGCCAAGCTGATCGCCCGTGAAGCCGCCCGGCGCTGGCCCGCCATGAAGCACGGGGAAGGGGGGGCGGCGTCGGTGCGCGAGGAACGGGCTCTGGTCCAGAGCCTGATCAAGACCGAAGTGGCCAACCCGTTCCTGGTCAGCGACGAGGAGGCCCGGACGTACTACGAAAGTCACCGTGCCGCATTTCAGCAGCTCGACGCTGCGAACCTTGCGGTCGAGGAGCGGATGCTGAACGTCAAGTTCACCATCCTGAGCGGAAAACTCAAGGAAAGAGTGCGCGCCTGGCGCAGCGAGCAGACGATCGCGATCGCCGACGATCTTCTGAAGAGCTGAGCCATCGGGCGAGAGGTGCCATGATGAAGAGAATCGTCCTGACGATTGCGCTGCTGTCGCTGGCCGTTCCCGGTGGTGTGGCCCTGGCCTCGTCACAAGTCGGAACGCAGCGGCCGGTTGAGATCGACGCCGACGGAAACCTGCTGGTCACCACCGTCGTCCCGCCCCAGGGCCTGCAGGACAGGACCGTGGAAATCGACCAGAACGGGAACCTCCTGGTGACGAGCGTTCCTCCGCCTTCAGGTCTGCTCGATCGATCGGTGGAGATCGACGTCAACGGAAATCTCCTGGTCTCGCACGTGACACCGCCCCTCGGTCTGGTCGATCGCGCGGTGGAGATCGACTCGAGCGGGACCATCCTGGTCTCCCACGTCCAGCCTCCGGCCGGACTGCTCGACTATCCGATGTTCGTCGATCAGAACGGCAACAATCTGATCACGCGGATCATCGTCCCGGCCATCGGGTTCGCGGGCGCGCTGGCGCTCGTCCTCCTGCTGGTGCTCGCGGGCCGGGTCGCCCTGTCGCGGCAGCGCACGGCGCAGGCGGTGTAGGCACGGAGCCAGGCGGGCACGACATGGCGCCCGGACGGCCCGGTCTGCGCTTCGGCGCCGGGTTTCTTGTGCTCGTGGCCCTGTGCTCGACGTTGACCTCGAGCCGCATGGTCGGGGGGCTGATTCACGACCACCTGACGCGATGGATCGCCACGGCGTCGGCGTGGCTCCTCGCCTTTCTCGGACCCGCGACCGCGCTCGGGTCGTACGTCACCTTCCGGACGTTCGGCGCCATGGTCGAAGGGGCCTGCGACGGCGTCCAGCCGGCGTCCATCTTCCTGTGCGCCGTGCTGGCCTACCCCAGCCGCTGGACGGACAAGGCGTGGGGGATCGCGATCGGCGTTCCGGTCGTCATGCTGATCAACCTGGTCCGCGTCACGACGGTGGTCGCCTGCGGCGCCTACTGGCCGGACCTGTTCGAGAGGGTGCATCTGTATGGCTGGCAGGCGCTCGTCATCGTCCTCACGATCGCCGTCTGGGTCCTCTGGGCCGAGCTCGTCGTTCGGCCGCGCGATCAGGCGCTCGCTTAGCTTCCTGGCCCGCGTCGGGACCCTGTTCGTCGTCGTCGGGGCCGTCTGG
Source organism: Patescibacteria group bacterium (assembly GCA_035638115.1). GTDB lineage: Bacteria > Acidobacteriota > Polarisedimenticolia > Gp22-AA2 > Gp22-AA2 > DASRAN01. The sequence goes on from DASRAN010000026.1 coordinate 20,109, forward strand.
ATTCCTCTCGAGGGGATCTTCGTCCGTCTCCTGTCGGTCGCGACGGACGGGATTCTCGCGCTGGTCGAGCATCCGCGTCTGATCACGGCGCTCATCCCCGACGGCAACCGGATCACCCTCTACAGCGATCTCACCGGGACCCCGGCCCGGCTCACCTTCGTGAACTTCGAGAGCGTGCACGTCTCGGTGGTGGCGGCGATCGCTCTGGCGCTCTCGGTGCCGCTGAAGAGCTGGATGGCGCGGTTCAGAACGTGCGCGGCCGCGCTGATGCTGGTGTTCCTCGTGATGCTGGTCGTCTGCGTCGTGCAGATCGAGACTGCGGCCGAGGCCGCAGCCCGGACGCAGCTCGGGCTCTCGATCCACACCACGGGCCAGAGCGCGCTTCTCGAGTGGCTGATGCGCAAATCCAGCCTGCTGGCGGTCTTCATCCTCCCGGCCGCCCTCTTCCTGGCGTCGTATGGGTCGGTGGCGTCGCAGGGGGGAGGCTTCGAAACGGCGGCCGATCGCCGTCTTCGTCCGCCCGGGAAGGCCGCCGGCTACGCGTGCCTGGCCGCTTTTCTGCTCTGCGGCCTGGTCGCGCTGTGGCCCATGAGGACGCCGGGCGCTGCCTCCGCCGAGGGGCTGAGGAGGATCGCCGACCTGAACCCGGATTCCGGGCTGGCCCGCTTCCACCTCGCGCGCGAGCTCGAGACGAGGGGGCGGTTCGCCGACGCACGCGAGGCGTACGAGCGCGCCATCGCCACCGATCCCGGACTGGTCGAAGCGTATCTGGGCGCCGGGAACGTCTGCTCGAAACTGGCCGATTACGATCGGGCGGCCGCTTACTTCGAGGAGGCGCTGCGACGCGCGCCGGGCGATCGGACCGCCCGGCACGGTCTCGCCGCCGCGCGCCTGGTGGCCGGCCTGTACGACCAGGCGGCGCAGTCGTACGCAGAGATCCTCGCGTCCGATCCCCGGGACGCTTCCGCCGAGAAGAACCTGGGCATCACGCTGGTGCGGCTCAAGAGAAGGTGCGACGCGCTGCCGCATCTCGAGCGCTCCCTGGCGCTCGACCCATCGCTGTCCCGCGACGAAGCGTTCGGCGCGCATGTCGCGGCGCTCCGGAGGGAGTGCGCCGGCCGGGAGCCGGGCCCCGGGGCAGGCTCCTAGCGGACAGGCTTCTAGCGCTCGGGACGATAGAGGCCGACGCCGGCGTAGTCGGCGACGCGGCGGAACCTCTCGGGCGGCGTGGCGGGGTAGGCCAGGATCAGGACGGCGGAGTCGTTCATCTCGCGGCGCAGTTTGTCGAGCAGGCGCGTCTCCATGCTGCAGCCCGACCCGTAATAAAAGAGGATGTCGTAAGGGCTGAAGTCCTCGGCGAAGAAGTCGCCTCGACGGAGGACCGCCCGCGCCGGGTCGATCCGATCCCGAAGCCGTCCGCGCGCCTCGAGGGCGATGTGGTGCAGCGACCGGTCGAACTCGACCCCTTCGGCCCGGGCGCCCAGAAGCGCCGCCATGAAGACGACGCGGCCATCGCCGCTGCCGAGGTCGAGGACGCGCGCCTCCGGCCGGACCGTCGCGTCGAACGCGGGGAGCAGGTCCTCGAGGATCGAGGGGTAGAAGAGGCCGCGGTCGACCTTCTCCTCGGCTTTGAGGTACTTCACCTGGCCGCGCGGGTCGTCGCGGATCGCCTCGGGCGCGCGACCATCGCCGCCCGACATCTGCTGCAGCATCTCCGGCGGGTAGAGCGCGAAGCAGGTCGCCTGGACCCGGCGCAGCATGACGTCGAGATCGGCAGGCTTCCCCTGGGCCGGCGTCGCGACGACGGAGAGACCCAGCAGGCAGACGACGGAGAGTCCAGGAAGACAGGCGGCCGCCGCCCGGCGCAACCACGAGCGGCAGATGTTCGGGTCGATCACAGGCTTCATCGCTCCGCGGCCAATATAGGGCGCCGGGAGCGGGGAGGCCCGCCCGCGTCCTCGATGAAGTCTTACTTCAGGTTTATGGGGTCCGTTCGGACGGCCGTGCCGTCGCTCTTCAGGGCTTCCACGACGATGATCCGGCTGGACTTCAGCGCGCCCCGGCCGATCTCGAACAGGTAGGTGTTGCTCCCGTTCCCTTTCGCCGGGATGGGAGCCGCGTTGAGTTTCGTCGCATCGGCGTAGACGTTGAATCCCGTGATGAGCGTCTCGTTCTCGGTCGAGAAGACGACGTCCAGCTTGCCACGGCTGAGTGTGGCCGAATCGAGCTTGATCCTGTCGGTGGCGACCGGCACGGCGCAGGTCGAGATCCAGCTCGCGACGGCTCCCGTGTCCTGGCCGCCCACGACGGCGGTCGACCCGACCCGGGCGCACTCGTCCGCGGCGGGGGTGGGGAAGCTGATGCACCTGCTCCCTTCGGGCCCGGGTGTCGTCGACGGCAAGGACCACGCCGCGACCCTGAGGTCCGTCGGCGGAGGCGAGGCCGGGCCGATCAGCAGATAGAGACTCGCGCCCTGCGCCACGGCAGGAGTCGGGGTATCGCAGCCGACGCCAGCTTGAAAGGCGAGACTCTCCGGATCGCAGTCCGAATAGACTGGCACGGGCCCCGTCTGGGCGATGCAGAGCGTGTCGATGCCACCCGAGCTTGCGGAGCTGACCAGGCTCAGCCCGGTCGGAGCGGGGGAAAGATGCAGGGTGTAGATGCCTGTCCCGAGATCCAATCGCGTCGGGAAATTGAAGTCATATCCCGCCAGGCCGATCCAGTAATCGGCGGTGATGATGGCGCCCACTCCGTCATTGCAGACGATCTGGGCGAAGTTCCGTCCGATGCCGGGAAGGCCCTCCGGGTTGGGACAACCGAGCGGCGAGGTCGGGGGGTCGGTGGAAAAATCCCGATTCGACCAATCGAATTCAATCGACACGCGGCCGTCTCCGGCGGTGCCTTCCTCCAGCGAGCATTCGAACCCGGTCGTGTCGATGCACATGAATCCGATGCCATTGCTGTTGATCGTGTCCGCAAAGCCCACGACACCGAGGAAACCGGCGACCGGGAAGGCATCGGGACAGTCGGAGTAGTGGGTGCTTTGGCAGATCACGGGCTGCGAAACCTGGCAGATGGCGTAGGCGCGCGGGGCGAGAGCCGTCGCGGCGAAAAGTGCAATACCGACGCTCAGAAGTCCTGACGCTCGTCTCATGTTCAATCCTCCGCGCCCGCTGGATGGCAGAATCGCCTGAGAGTGGACACGGAGGCGTGATCCATGAGGATCTCCTGCGAGGTTGCCTGCAATATACCACCATGCCTGGAGGACAGGCAGGATATCTTGCCCGCACGCCCGCGCCACGCGATGGGGAGGATCGCGGGCCGCGATGTTTGACACCCGTTTCAACGCGGCATTAGACTCCGCGCCGATGCTCGATATGACCTGGGTCCGCGATCACCTCGACGAGGTGGAGACGGCGCTGCGCCATCGCGGCGGCGCGTTCGACGTCGCCGAGGTCCGCCGTCTCGACGGCGCGCGGCGCGCGGCGTTGCGCGAGGTCGAGACTCTCAAGGCGCGGCGCAACAGCGTGTCGGGCGACATCGCGCGGCTCAAGAAGGACGGCAAGGATGCGCAATCGCTGATCGAGGAGATGCGCGGCGCGGGCGACCGGATCAAGGAGCTCGACGCGCGCGTCGCCGAGGCCGACGAGGCGCTGCAGGCGCTGCTCCTGAACGTCCCGAACATGCCCGACGCGAGCGTGCCGGTCGGCTCGTCCGGCGACGACAACGTCGAGGTGCGCCGCCGCGGCACGATCCCGAAGTTCGAGTTCGGGCCGAAGGCGCACTGGGACATCGGGGCGGCGCTCGGGATCCTCGATTTCGAGCGCGCCGCGAAAATCACCGGGGCGCGGTTCGCCGTCTACATGGGCGCCGGCGCGCGGCTGGAGCGGGCGCTCATCAACTTCATGCTCGACCTGCACACGCGCGAGCACGGCTACACCGAGGTCCTGCCGCCGTTCATGGTGAACGAGAAGGCGATGACCGGAACCGGCAACCTTCCCAAGTTCGCCGCCGATCTGTTTCGCGTCGAGCCGTTCGGCTTCTACCTGATCCCGACGGCGGAGGTGCCGGTCACCAACCTGCACCGCGAGGAGATCCTCGACGGCGCGCGCCTTCCGCTGTCGTACACCGCCTGGACCCCGTGCTTCAGGAGCGAGGCCGGGTCGTACGGCAAGGACGTCAAGGGACTGATCCGGCAGCACCAGTTCAACAAGGTCGAGCTGGTGAAGATCACCCGGCCCGAGGAGTCGTTCGCGGCGCTGGAGCGGCTGACCGCCGACGCCGAGACGGTCCTCGAGCGTCTCGGGCTGCCGTACCGGGTCGTGACGCTGTGCACCGGGGACATGGGGTTCGCCTCGGCCAAGACCTACGACATCGAGGTCTGGCTGCCGTCGTTCAACGCCTACCGCGAGATCTCGTCCTGCTCCAACTGCACCGACTTCCAGGCGCGCCGGGCGCAGATCCGCTTCCGCCGCGGCGCGTCGGGTAAAACCGAGCTGGCCCATACCCTCAACGGCTCGGGGCTGGCGGTCGGGCGGACGCTGGTCGCCATCCTGGAGAACTTCCAGCGCGCCGACGGCGGGGTGACGATCCCCGAGGCGTTGCGACCATATTTCGGAGCCGCGGAGATCGCCGCGCCCTGAATCGGGTCGCGGCGGGGGCCTTGCTTCCGTCACCACCCCGGCGCCTTCACCCCGCAACTTTGCAGGATTGGAGGGTAAGAACCATATTCCGGCGTATGATGCCTCGGCTTCGGGGGAAGCCACCGGGTGACCGCCTGCACCTAGGACGTCACATATTCGTGATTGGCAGACGGCCGTCCGCGTTCGCGGCGGCGTCCATCGTCATCACGGCCGGGCTCCTCGCGCTCCTTCCCGTCCCGGCCGCGGCGTCCGACGAGGAGACCTCCCCGGCGCCCGACTCCGTCTCGACCGCGGCGGCGGATCCCCTGGATGCGGGGAGCGCGCCGGCGCAGGCCGACGACACGTCGTCGCAGGCTGGCGCCTCCGAGCCTTTGATCGAGGAGAGCGCCCCCGCCGCGCGCGGGAAATTCGCCGACGTCACGCGCACCTTTTTCTACGACGGCGCCTATCTTCTGACCTTCCCGACGAGGATCACGCCCCGCGGCCTCGCGATGACGGCCGGCTGGGGCGGCGCGACCCTCCTGGCGCTGCACAATGACGACTGGGTCTCGAACGAGGTCGCGACCCAGAACGAGCCGGAGCGCGATCACCTGGCCCAGACGATCGAGCCGCTCGGGCGCATGCCGGTGCAGGCCGGGGTGCTCGGCATCCTGTACGCCAGCGGCAAGCTGGCCGACCGTCCCGGTCTTGCATCGACGGCGGCGACCTCGTTCGAGGCGCTCGTCTGGGCGGGTCTCATCAGCAACACCGGCAAGATGATCTTCGGGCGCGACCAGCCGGGAAACCAGATGGACGCGCGCTACTTCTTCGAAGGACAGGGAAGCTTCCCCTCGGGTCACGCGGCGCGCTCGTTCGCGATCGCCGCCGTCATGGCCAACCGCTACGGCAAGACGGGCGCCTGGATCGGGTACGGCATCGCCGGCGCCGTGAGCCTCTCGATGGTGCAGCGTGAGATCCACTGGGCGTCCGACGTCGTCGCCGGCGCCGGGCTGGGGCTGGCGATCGGCAAGGGGATCGCCACCCGGCATCCTGGTCCCGACGCCGACGCGGCGCTCTCCGGCGCCGCGACGAAGAAGTTCGCCTGGCAGATCCACCCGGCGCGCGACGGCGCCGCCCTCACCCTCGTTTTCTAGCCCGGTTTGGTGTCGAGCATCTTCTCGACGTGCGCCACCTGCTCGACGGCGCCCGAGACCAGCATGGTGTCGCCGGCCTTCAGGGCGAACCAGGCGTCGGGCGAGTGCACCACCGCGCCGTCGCGGATGACAGCCAGGACCAGCGCGCCGGTGGTCTCGCGGATGCCGGCGTCCTTCAGCGGACGCCCGTCGAGCGGCGAGCCGGCGGGGATCTCGAGGAACTCGACGCGCAGCGAGTCGAGCGTGCGGCGGATGTCGCCGATCGGCATCGGCTCGAAATCGCGGCGCCGGAAGATCTCGTAGCGCCCGCTGCGCACCCGGCCGACCTGGCGCTCGATCTCCTGCTTCGGCACGTGCATGCGCCGCAGCACGCGGGCGATGAACTCGATGCCGACCTCGAAGGTCTCGTGGATCACCTCGTCGGCGCCGTCGCGGTACAGCGGCTCGTCCTCGCTGGCGCGGCGCCCCCGCGCCAGGATGAACAGCTCCGGGTTGAGGGCGCGCGCCATCCGCAGGACGCGGCGCGACATGATCGGATCGGGCAGCGTCACCAGCACCATGCGCGCCCGGTCGACCCCGCAGCGCCGCAGCAGGTCGTCGCTGCCGGCGTCGCCGTAGAGGACCGGATGCCCGCGCCGCCGCGCCTCGCGCACCACGTCCGGGTCCAGCTCGAGCGCCACGAACGGCACGCCGTTCGACAGCAGCACGTCGCCCAGCGCACGCCCGACGGTGCCGTACCCCAGCACCACCGCGTGCCGCGACGGCGCGACGCCCGATGCGGTCCCGGGCACCATGACGTCCACTACGGAACGCTCGTAGCGCCGCGCCAGCCTCTCCCAGGCCGGCAGGAGCCCGCCGGTGGTGCGCGCCAGCGCCGACGACAGCCTCGGGCTCCAGCGCGTCAGCACCGGCGCCAGGAGCATCGACACGACCGAGGAGGCGATGACGATCTTGTAGACCTCCGGCGTGATGAGACTGGAGCGTGCCGCGGTGATCGCGAGCAGGAAGGAGAACTCGCCGACCTGCGCCAGGTTCATGCCGACCTGGAGCGCCACCGGCACCGGAAAGCCGAAGACCGCGATCGACACGGCGGTCAGGAGGGTCTTGCCGACGACGATGAGGACGACCAGAGTCAGCACGATCGGCCACATGGCGAGCGCGAACCGCGGATCGAACAGCATCCCCATGGCGACGAAGAAAACGCCGGCGAACACGTCGCGGAACGGGATGACGTTGGCGCTCATCTGGTGCGCGTAGTCGGTGCCGCCCAGGATGAGCCCCGCGAGGAAGGCGCCGAGCGCGTACGACACGCCGAGGAGGTGGCTGATCCAGGCCATCCCGAGACAGAGCGTGAAGGTCACGAGCAGGAACATCTCCTGGCTGCGGCTCGAGGCCGTCAGGTGCAGGAGGCGCGGCATGATCTTCCGGCTCAGGATCAGGGTGATCGCCAGCAGGAAGGCGGCGCGCGCCAGCGCCGAGACCAGATCGAGGACGATGCGCTCCGTCGAGCCGCCGCTCACCGGCAGGAGGATCATCATCGGCACGACGCTCAGGTCCTGGAAGACCAGGATGCCGAGGCTCAGCCGCCCCGCCAGCGAGTCGAGCAGCCCGTGATCCATCAGGCTCTTGAGCACGACCGCAGTGCTGCTCAGCGCCAGGATGCAGCCGAGGACCAGCGCCGGTCTCAGGTGCCAGCCGAGAAGCGGCATGACGGCCAGCGTGGCCAAAAGCGTCAGCCCGATCTGCAAGGCGCCGCCGCCCAGCGCCACGCGCCGGATGCGCATGAAGTACTGGGTGTCGAACTCCAGTCCGATGGTGAACATCAGGAGCAGCACGCCGATCTCGGCGAGCGACGAGACGGTGTCGCTCTCGGTCAGGTGCCCCGAGACGTTCGGGCCGAGGAGGATCCCGGCCACGAGGTAGCCGACCACCGCCGGCAGCTTCAGGCGGGTCACGACGAACAGCAGGACGCACCCCACCGCCAGCAGGACGACCAGCAGGCCGAGAAAGTCGGAGGGTTGCGTCACGTAGCTATAATGCCTTCGCCGGAGGGGTGGCCGAGCGGTTTAAGGCGGCGGTCTTGAAAACCGCTGACGTGCAAGCGTCCGTGGGTTCGAATCCCACCCCCTCCGCCATCCACGGCGTTCCCGCGAATTCTATACGGATCAAAGCCGCGTCGATTCCGTCATCGGCGCAGCGATTGCGGCGGCGAGTAGAGGCCGCGCTCGACGCGCACCCACCAGGCGCCGGTCGCGCGCCGCTCCTCGATGCTGGTGAAGTGGTAGTCGTACAGGACCGATCGGACGTAGAGCGGGGGATGCAGCGGGAACGGGTTGCGATCCAGGAGCGCCAGCACCTCCGGCGAGCCCTGGAGCAGCCGCGCCAGGAAGTTCGAGAACCAGGGCTGGCGGTGGTAGTCCGAGAGCGCCGCGAACCACATCTGCCAGTCGACCCGCGGCTGGTGCGGCGCGACCAGGGGCGGCGGCCGCATGACGTCCCCCGGCTTCCAGCGGAACTCGTACGCCTCCCAGTGCTGGCCGTCGTCGCTCCCCTCGACGACGATCTCCTCGCGTGTCGTGGTCATCACCGCAAACAGTCCGTAGGCGTTGATGATCCGGAACGGCTGCAGCGCCTCCGCCAGGATCATGAGAGGCCGCGGCCAGGGCAGCGCGAGACGCCAGCGCGCCGTCATCTCGGCCGTCGAAAGCGTCACGAGGAGCACCACGAGCGGCGCGGCCACCCAGCGCGGCCAGCGCCGCGCGACCGGCGCTGAAGCGACCGACGCTGACGCGGCCGGCGCGTCGGGAGCCGGCGCCGTCGGGGCATCGGCTTCCGCGGCCGGCGTGACCGCCGGCTCCGGCGGCGGGAAACGCTCGCGCAGGCGGCGCGGCCAGGCGCGGTCGTCGATGAGCGGGATGCACAGGGCCATGGTGAGCAGGTTGAAGAAGGCGAAGTTGCCGGTGCCGGCGATCAGCGCCTGGAATCCCAGCAGCACCGCGGCGGCGGCGTGCCGCAGCCGCCGGGGCGCGAAGATGAAGAACGGCGCCACCAGCTCGCAGAAGAACATCACGCCGCACGAGAAGGTCTGCATCCAGGTAGGGAGCTGCTGCGCGTACCAGGCGGTCCAGGAGGGGATCGGCTGCGTGAAGTAGTGCACGTCGAGCGCCCGCAGCCGCCACCAGGTCGGATCGCCGCTCGCCAGCTTGACGATCCCCGAGGAGAACATCAGACGGAACAGCAGGAAGCGGATCAGGAAGAGGGCGAAACCGGGCGGCGCCGGCCGGCAGGGAACGCGGCAGCGCCAGCCGGGGGGCGCGACGAACAGCGCCAGGAATCCCGTCTCCAGGAGCAGCGCGTCCCACTGGAAATTCAGGAAGGTCCGGCAGACGACGCAGAGGGAGAGATAGAGCATCCACGCCGCCGCCAGGCCGGGCAGCGGGACGAACCCGAGCGCCACCACGAGGGAGACGGCGGCCCCGCCCCAGCAGGCGGCGCGCAGGGCCAGGTCGCCGGCGCCGGCCCAGAAGACCGTCGGCATCAGCCAGAAGCGCTGGGCGCCGAGCTGGCTGTGGGCCGCCTCGAGGTATTGCGCGGCGGGCAGGATGCCGTCGTGGCCCGCGAGCGCGCCCACCTGGACGCCGAGAGAGACGAAGGCGATGACGTAGATGACGGCGAGGGCGCGCGGGAAGAGGCCCCCTGCGACGGCCCAGTTGCTGCGGGACGCGGCGGGCGTCGTCATCGGCGGCACACGTTAGACTACGGCGTGACGCGCGTCAACGCGCGCGCGCCGCCCGGGTGAACGATGCGCGACGAACGCCGATGGATCCCCGAAGCGCTCCTCCTGCTGATCATCGCGGGGGTCGCGACGCTTCTGTTCGGCCTCACCGACGTCGACATGCGGGTGTCGCGTCTCGGCTATCACCCGCAATCGGAAGGCGGCCCCTGGCCCGCCGGTCGCGAGGCGCCGTGGAGCCTTCTCGATCACGCGGCGCCCCGGCTGGCCGGCGCGCTCACCCTGGCCGGGTTCGCGTTCCTGGTGGCCGGCTGGACCGGTGCGCGCGCGCGTCGTCCGTTCTGGACATTGCGCGGCCTGCTGATCCTCCTGACGCTGCTTCTGGGTCCGGGGCTGGTCGTGAACGTCGCGGGGAAGAACTTCTGGCGCCGGCCGCGGCCGCATCGCACCGCCGGTCTCGGAGGGCACTACGCGTACGTTCCGCCTCTCGTCCCCGGGCCGCACGGCCGCTCCTTCCCGTGCGGCGACGCTTCGGTGGGATTCGCGTACGGCGTCTTCTATTACTCCGCCCGGCGCCGCCATCCCGCCGCGGCGCGCGCCGCGCTCGCGGGCGCGATCGGTCTCGGCCTGCTGATCGGCGTCGAGCGCGTCGTGACGGGGGCCCACTTCGTCTCCGACGTCGTCTGGGGCGGCGTTCTGACCTGGGCCGTGCTCATGATCGTCTACTACGCGATCGTCGCGATCCCGCGCCGCGAGTCCGCCGCCGGGAAGACGCCGCCCGATCCGGCGCCAGCTCGCGCCGCATGATCGGCCGCAGCGGCGAGCGGCGGGCGCATTCCTCGAATCCCGCCCGTCGGAAGGCCGACGCGATCCCGGTCCAGGCGAAGACGTCGGGCATCCTGCCGGCCCGGAGATCCTGCGGGTAGCCCTCGAGGACGCGGGCTCCCAGACGCGACGCGTGCGCCGCGGCCGCGTCGAGCAGCGCCGCGCTCAGCCCGCGGCGGCGGAACGGCCGCGCCACGAAGAAGCAGGAGACCGACCAGACGTCGCGATCGTCGACCGGCGCGAGGACGCGCGAGCGGGCCAGCGTGGGGAAAGCCGCGCGCGGCCCGAACGAGCACCAGCCGGCCGGCTCGCCCTCGAGGTAGGCGAGCACGCCGGGCGCCGGACCGCGTCCGACCAGGCGCCGGAACGCGCGGCGGTTCCCGGCCCCTTTTCCGGCGCGCCAGATCTTCGGAGGCAGGCGCCACGCCATGCACCAGCATCCGCCGCAGGCGCCACGCACGCCGAACAGCCGCTCGAGATCGCGCCAGCGCGCCGCGGTCAGCGGCTCGAACGTGAACGGTGAAGGCCGCATGGAGTCGCGCATTATCCCACGGTCGATGCCGGCCTCGTTCGCGATACCATCCCGCCGACGAGCCGACCGATGACGACGCCCGATCCGCCACGACCGCCCGATCCGCCGCGGCCACCCCGCCGGGGATGGCTGCGCGCCGTCGTCCGCGGCATCCTCGCTCTCACCGGGCTGCTCATCCTGGCGGTGATCGGGGGCGCGCTCTGGCTGCGCGCGTCGCTGCGCGGCAGCCTGCCGATCCTGGACGGCGAGTGGCCGCTCGCGGGACTGCACGCCCCGGCGCGCGTCGAGCGCGACGCGCACGGCGTGCCGGTCATCCGCGGCGCGACGCGCGCCGACGTGGCGCGGGCGACCGGCTACGTCCACGCGCAGGAGCGCTACTTCCAGATGGACCTGCAGCGCCGCAGCGCCGCCGGCGAGCTGGCCGCGCTCATCGGCCCGGCGGTCGTCGGGGCCGATCGCGGCGTGCGCGTGCACCGCTTTCGCGACGTCGCCCGCCGCGTGGTCGAGGCGGCGCCGGCCCCGCAGCGCGCTCTCATCGAGGCGTACACCGAAGGGGTCAACGCCGGGCTCGCGGCGCTGCGCCAGCCGCCGTTCGAGTATCTGGCGCTGCGCGCCACCCCCGAGCCGTGGCGGGCGGAGGACTCGGCCCTCGTCATCCTGGCGATGTTCCTGGAGCTGCAGGACGACACCGGCGCGCGCGAGGCGACCCTCGGCGTGATGCACGACACGCTGCCTCAGGCGATGTTCGAGTTCCTGGCGCCGCGCGGCACCGAGTGGGACGCGCCGCTGACCGGCGCGCCGCTGCCGCCACCGCCGATGCCCGGGCCGGAGGTGTTCGACCTGCGCCATCGCGAGCCGGCCCTGGCCCGCGCGGACGCACTGCTCCCCCGCAGGACGGACTCCGACGAGTGGAGCGAGGGGCCGGTCGCCGGCAGCAACAACTGGGCGGTGGCCGGACGCCTGACGGGCGACGGCGGCGCGCTGGTCGCCAACGACATGCATCTGCCGCTGCGGGTGCCGAACATCTGGTATCGCGCCTCGCTCGTCTGGACCGACGGCCCGAAGGATCGCCGGGTCACCGGCGTGATGCTCCCCGGCGTTCCGGTCGTCGTGACCGGCAGCACCGGGACGATCGCGTGGGCCTTCACCAACACGCACGCCGACTGGAGCGACGTCGTCGAGATCGAGGCCGACCCGTCCGACCACGACGCCTATCGCGTACCCCGGGATCTCGCGCCCGGGGGCGTGCGGAGATTCGACCACGCGAGCGAGACGATCCGCGTCAAAGGCCAGCCCGACCAGACCCTCGACGTGGTGTCGACAATCTGGGGGCCGGTGGTCGGCAAGGATCGGTTCGGGCGGCCGCGGGTCCTGCGCTGGGTGGCGCACGATCCCGAGGCGGTCAACTTCGCGATGTTCGGGCTGGAGAACGCGGCCGGTCTCGACGACGCGCTCGCGGTGGCGGCGGCGAGCGGCATCCCTGCGCAGAACTTCGTCTGCGCCGACGCCTCCGGGCGGATCGGCTGGACGATCGCGGGCCGCATCCCGCGGCGCGCCGGGTTCGACGGCCGCCTGCCCGGCTCGTGGGCCGACGGCCGGCGCCGGTGGAACGGGTGGCTCCGGCCCGAGGAGTATCCGCGCGTCGTCGATCCCCCCTCGGGTCGGATCTGGACCGCCAACGCGCGCGTCGTCGACGGGCCGATGCTCGCGCTGCTGGGCGACGGCGGCTACGACGTCGGCGCGCGGGCCGGTCAGATCCGCGACGACCTCCTGGCGATCCCGAGCGCCACGCCGGAGGCGATGCTGGCGGTGCAGCTCGACGACCGGGCGCGCTTCCTGTCGCGCTGGCGCGACCTGCTGCTCGCGATCCTGACTCCGGAGGCGACCGCCGGCTCGGCGACGCGCGCCGAGGCGCGCCGGCTGGTCGAGACGACCTGGACCGGGCACGCCTCGATCGACTCGGTCGCCTACCGCATCGTGAAGGGATTCCGCGCGGCGGTGGCGACGGCTGCGCTCGACGCCCTCACCGCGCCCTGCTCCGAGGCGGACGCTTCCTTTCATTACAGCCGCCTCGAGCAGCGCGAGGGCCCGCTCTGGCGGCTGGTGAGCGAGCGGCCGGAGCACCTGCTCGACCCGCGTTTCCGCTCGTGGGAGGAGCAGATGCTCGCCGCGCTCGACACGACGATCGGGCTGCTGACGAAGGGCGGAGCGCCGCTGGCGCAGGCAACCTGGGGCCGGCGCAACGTGGTGCGCATCCAGCATCCCCTGAGCCTGGCGGTCCCCCGGCTGTCGGATTGGCTCGACATCCCGCCCGAGCCGCTGCCGGGGGACGACGCGATGCCGCGCGTGCAGGGCACTGACTTCGGCGCCTCGGAGCGCTTCGTCGTCTCGCCCGGTCACGAGGACACCGGCCTGTTCCAGATGCCGGGCGGTCAGAGCGGCCATCCGCTGTCGCCCTGGTATCACGACGGCTACGCCACCTGGGCGCGCGGGGAGCCGGCACCGTTCCTGCCCGGAGCCGCCGCGCACGTCCTGGTGCTGGTTCCGGGCGGCTCCACGCGGTCCGCGCGCTGAAGCCTGCCCGGCCCGAGGCGCGGATGCGGCGCCCGCGGGCCACGGGTCCGGCCTCGCTGCGCGAGGCCTCCCCTCGCTTCGCCCTTCGCCGACCCACCGCGCCCGACTGCGGCGCGGCGGGGCCCGCGGCTCGGGGTCTCAGACGGGCCCGCGGGCGCCGCATCCGCGCCTCGCATCGCGGCCACTTCCACGGTCCGCATGGCAACCGCACCTCCTCGCCATGGACTTGCGAACAGCGCCGCGCCGGGCCGTCACGGGAGCCGGCCTGGTCCCGCCAGCGGCAAGCAGTAGCGCCCACCGGCGACGCCGCACCACGCGTCCGGCGGACCCGTGCCCGCCGGGCGCGTGGCGCGGAGCCCCCGTTGGTCGTGACGGCGTCAGACTTGACGGCGCCTGACGGTGGATCGTAGGGTCTCGGGGTGGAGCAGATCTCGAACTTCATCGATGGTGAGTTCGTGGCGCCGCGCTCGGGGCGGCGGCTGGACAACGTCGAGCCGGCGACGGGCGCGGTCTATTCGACGGTGCCGGACAGCGGGGACGACGACGTCGCGGCCGCGGTCGAGGCGGCGAAGCGGGCCTTTCCCGGCTGGTCGCGGACGCCGGTGGAGGAGCGGGCCCGGCTGCTGCTCGACGTCGCGGCACGCATCGAAGCGGCGACCGAAGAGCTGGCGCGCGCCGAGAGCGTCGACACCGGAAAGCCGATCGGCCTGGCGCGAGCCGTCGACATCCCGCGGGCGGTGAGCAACTTCCGCTTCTTCGCGACCGCGCCGGTGCACGCGCGCTCGGAGTCGCACGCCACGGACGACCGGGCGCTCAACTACACGCTGCGGCGGCCGCGCGGCGTGGCGGGCCTGATCTCGCCTTGGAACCTGCCGCTCTATCTCCTGACCTGGAAGATTGCGCCCGCGATCGCCACCGGCAACACGGCGGTCGCCAAGCCGTCGGAGCTGACGCCGATGACGGCGTTGCTTTTGGCGCGCATCGTCCGCGAGGCGGGACTGCCGAAGGGCGTGCTCAACATCGTCCACGGCCGCGGCGCCGGCGCGGGGTCTTCGCTCGTCCGGCATCCGGACGTGCCGACGCTGTCGTTCACCGGCGGCACGGTCACAGGCTCGGCCATCGCGACCGCGGCGGCGCCGCTCTTCAAGAAAGTCGCGCTCGAGATGGGCGGCAAGAACCCGAACATCGTCTTCGCCGACGCGCCGCTCGACGCCGCGGTCGCGACCTCCCTCAAGGCCGCGTTCCAGAACCAGGGGGAGATTTGCCTCTCCGGCTCGCGTCTGTACGTCGAGGCGCCGATCTTCGACGCGTTCACGGCGCGTTTCGTCGAGGGGGCGAAACGGCTTCGGCTCGGCGACCCGCTCGAGCCGGCGACCGAGCAGGGGGCGCTGATCTCGGCGGCGCATCGCGACAAGGTCGTCGGCTATCTCGACCTGGCCCGCAAGGACGGCGGCAAGATCCACTGCGGCGGCGGGCCGCCGGCGAAGCCGGTGAGCGAGCGCTGCCGCGGCGGGTTCTTCGTCGAGCCGACCGTCATCACCGGCCTGCCGCCCGGGCATCGCCTCAACCGCGAGGAGATCTTCGGGCCGGTCGTCACCCTCACGCCGTTCGCGACCGAGGACGAGGTCGTCGGCCTGGCCAACGGCACCGACTACGGCCTGGCCGCGTCGCTCTGGACCGGCGACCTGGGGCGCGCCCATCGCATGGCCGAGCGGATCGCCTCCGGCATCGTCTGGATCAACTGCTGGATGCTGCGCGACCTGCGGACGCCGTTCGGCGGCATGAAGCGCAGCGGCGTCGGCCGCGAGGGAGGGGAGGAGGCGCTGCGCTTCTTCACCGAGCCGAAAAACGTCTGCATTGCATACCCACACGACAGCCCGGGCCGCTGAGACCCGGGCGCGACCCGGGAGCACCGAGGGGGGAGCACGCGATGAGCCGCACCAAGCCGAAACGGGACAGCGACGCGATGGTCATCAGCGAGCGGGCCGCGGAAGCGGTCGGCCCCTACCCGCACGCCCGGCGCGTCGGGAATCTACTGTTCGTGTCGGGCATCGGCCCGCGACGCCGCGGCTCGAAGGAGATCCCCGGCGTCACCCTCGACGCGCAGGGTCAGATCGTCACCTATGACATCGTCGAGCAGTGCCGCTCGGTCTTCGAGAACATCCGCTTCATCCTGGAGGACGCCGGCTCGTCCTGGGACCGCATCGTCGACGTGACCGCCTTCCTCACCAACATGAACGACTTCGCCGCCTACAACAAGGTCTACGCCGAGCACTTCCCGCCCGAGAACCGCCCGTCCCGCACCACCGTCGAAGTGTCGCGCCTGCCGACGCCGATCGCGGTCGAGCTGAAGGTGATCGCGGCGATCGATTGAGAAGCACCGGTCCGGGATCGTTCATCGCTGCCGTCACCTCGGGTCTCATCTGTCTGGCGTCATGGCTCGCGGCCACGGATCATGCGTCTGCCTGGGGTGACCAGGGGCACGAGATCATCGGGCTGATTGCGGACCACTACCTCGATCCTGCGGCGCGCGACAAGGTCGACGGCCTCCTCTCCGGCGATCGCAGCGGCCTCACCCCGTCGAAAGACATCGCGCGCGAGGCCACGTGGGCCGACAAGTATCGCGACTCCGACCGTGGCACGAGCCGGAAGCATTATCTCCACACCCACGACTGGCATTTCGTGGACCTGGAGCTCGATGGACCGGATCTCGCGGCGGCCTGTTTCGGGCGGCGGCCGCTGCCGCCGGGAACGGTCGCGTCGAACGGGCCGGCGCAGGCCTGCGTCGTCGACAAGATCGACCAGTTCACGACGGAGCTCGCCAGCCCCGCGACCGGCACGAGCGAGCGTCGCAAGGCGCTCCAGTTCCTCCTGCACTTCGTGGGCGACGTCCATCAGCCGCTGCACGCCAGCGACGATCACGACATGGGCGGCAACGACAAGACCGTGTCGGTGCGCGGAATCCCCACCAACACTCTCCACCACTACTGGGACACGGAGTTCGTGATCCGGCTCGGCGCGAATCCGTCCTCGATCGCCCGCCTGCTCATCGGGCGGATCAGCGAGGAGGACAGGCGAAAGTGGTCGAGCGGCACCGCCGGTGAGTGGGCCAGCGAATCGTTCCATGTCGCGGGGCAACACGCCTACGGACTCCTGCCGGCGTCCTCCTCGCCGGGCCACTACAAGCTGTCGACGCCCTACGTGAACGACGCCACGGAGGCGACGGCCGAGCAGTTGAGCAAGGCCGGCGTGCGCCTGGCCTTCATTTTGAACCAGGCGCTGAGGTAGCGATAGAGCTCGAGCGCCAGGCGAGGTCGCGCAGGATCGCCCGCACCGGGCTGCCGTCGTAACCGACCAGCGGTAGCGGCAGGGCGATGAGCTCGTACACGCCCTCCGGGACGTGCGCCAGCAGCAGCCCCTCGAGCACCGCCATGTCGTGCCGCAGGCAAGCCTGGTGCGCCGGCAGATCCTTCGAGGGAAAAGGATCGACGCTCGGAGTGTCGATGCCGATGAGGCGGACGCCGCGCTCATGCAGGTGGTCGACCAGCTCCGCCGAACAGGCCGCGAAGTCTTCGTTGAAGACGCCCGGGTCGGGGAATGTTCCGGTCGACAGGAGGACGCGCGGCGCTCGGATCGCGCCGCCGGCGATGTCGCCCGGCCGCAGCACGGAGCCGCGGCGCGCAGCCACGCGCACCACCTGGCACGGACCGACGTAAAGATCGAGCGGCCGCGCCTCGATCGACGGCGCGTCCTTGCCGTAGTGGCTCGGGGCGTCGGCGTGGGCGCCGAGGTGGACGGTGGCGTGCAGGCTCGACAGCGTCAGGTTCGCGCCCGCCTTCATGTCGAGCAGCACTTCGCGCGACGGCGGCGTGTCGCCCGGCCAGACCTTGAGGGCAGGTGAGATGGGGGGCGAGAGGTCGTAGATCATCGGGCTCGGCGGAGTCTATCGCGGATCGCTCATCCGTGCGCGGGTCGGAGCGCGATGAGGTCCATCCTTCGACCTGTGACGGTATCGACCCACGTCTCCCTGACCTGCAATGGGCATTCCGGCCCCAGACCTGTCATCGCGCGGCCGCCGGTCCATTGGTCGAGGACGGCGCCGCGCGCGCCGCGCTGCGTCATCGCATCGGCGAGCGGGCCGCATTCCAACAAGAGCGGCAGCGGATCGTAGTGACCGGGCGGGCCGAACAGGGCCGGGTCGCGCAGGTAAAACGACACCACCGGACTGTTGTCGGTGATGCGCGTGACGTCAGGCTCCAGGTCCAGCGCGCGCCGTGCGAACTGCCGCTCGATTTCGACCGGGCGCAGGCGACCGGCCTTGACCACGCGGGAGACGGCCGGAAACCAGTGCGCCGCCAGGAGCGCGACCGCGATCGATGTCACGACACTGAGCGGCCAGTGCCGATGCCGGAGCCGGACGGAGAGGTCGGACAGGCCGTACGACGCGGGAATCAGCAGAAAAGGGATGATCGACCCGGCGACTCTGTCCTCCGGGACCGCAAAGGCGATCGGCCCGAGCATGATCGCCGGAAACGCAGGCCACATGGCCGCACGCACGGCGACTGGGGCGCGCAGCGACATGAAAAGCAGGGCCGACAAACCTGCGAGACCGAGTGGCCCGAGCGCACGCGGCACGATCCAGACCAAGGTTCGCACCTCGAAGCGCAGCGCTCGCTCCAGGACCTGGATCGGATGCCTGCGCACGTAACCGAGCGCGCTCCCGTACTGCGCGTGCAGAGATAGATAGGCATCGGCGGTCGCAGGCTCGCCATCCGCCGCATGAATTGCCTGGCCGATGAAGAAGACCTCGTCTGACTTGCCCGTGAGCGTCCACCGCCCGGTACTGCCGTGCAGCCAGACGAGATAGGGAGCGGATACGATGAACAGAATCCCCGTGAACCGCACCAGCCCTCGAGCGCGCTCCCGCCCCGTGCCCGAACCCGCCACGGCCGCGAGGACGCCGAAGAGCATCGCCACGATGAACCCCTCCGGGCGCGTGAGATACGCGAGACCGAACCAGAATCCCGACCAGCCCCATCGTCGCGGTCCCGGCCCGCCGGTCATGATGCCCCTGGCACTCATGAGCGCTATCAAGACCAGCAGCGCGTAGAGACTTTCGGGAACGGGTCTTCCTGCGGAACGGACCAGCCATGGATGCACCGCCGCGATCGAAGTCGCGAGCAGCGCCAGATCGATTCCACCCAGGCGCAGCGTGAAGAAAGCGAGAGCGACCAGAACGAGTATCGAGGCGATGCAGGTGACGGCGCGGCCCGACCATTCCAGGGTGTCAACGCTGCCGCTCACCGCGGCCGTCAGGAACGGGTGCAGCGGAAGGATGTCGACCTCTGTCCCGCGCCAATCGGCATATCCGATTCCGTGCCGCAGGTGGTGCGCGGTGATCAGGTAACGGGCCTCGTCGATTTCGAGCGGCGGATGGAGGACGAGGGTGCCGATGCGCAGGCCGGTGCCGATGATGAGAACGAACGCAAGGATCAGGACCCGACGCGGGGGAGGGGCGGCCCCGCCGTCGCTCCTGATCAAAGCCGGTTCCGGATCGCCCAGAGGTCCGGGAAGAGCGGATTGAAGAGCGTGGTCCTCAGGTACTCGACGCCGAGCGAGCCGCCGGTGCCCTGCTTGTTGCCGATGGTGCGCTCGACCATCTTCACGTGGCGGTAGCGCCACTCCTGCATCCCTTCGTCGAAGTCGGTCATCAGCTCGAGCAGGACGCCGACGTCGGGGCTCTTCCGATAGAGATGCACGAGCGCGTCCTGGATTTCGGCGTCCGGTCCGGTCGCCTGCGTCACGTCGCGCGCGCGCAACGCGGCGGGGACGGCGACGCCGCGCGTCGCCAGGAAATCGTAGAAATGATCCTGGACCGATCGCTCGCCCAGGCGCCGGTCGAGCCGGGTCCGGCCTGGGTCGTCGGGCGGGTAGTGGTCGAGAATCTGCCGGCGCTTGTGGCCGAGCAGGAACTCCAGCTCGCGGAACTGGGTCGACTGGAAGCCGGACGCCGACTCGAGGCGGTCGCGGAAGGTCAGGAACGACATCGGCGTCATGGTCTCGAGGACATCGATCTGGCCGACCAGCGTCTTGAGCACCATGCGGGCCCGTTTCCAGGTGGCGATGGAGCCCCACAGGTCGCCGGCCGAGAAGTCGCGCCGGATCTTGTCGAACTCGTGCAGCAGCAGCTTGAACCAGAGCTCGTAGACCTGGTGGATGACGATGAACAGCGTCTCGTCGTGCTCAGGCGGGGAGGAGGCGGGCTGCTGCAACGCGAGCAGCTCCTCGATCTTCAGGTACCGGCTGTAGGTCAACGGCATCGGTCTCTCCTGGGGCGGCGTCGCGCGCGGCGGGCGCGCGACGATCAGTGTCCCCGCATCAGCCAGACGACGAGAAGGACGACGGCCGCCCCGGCCGCCGCGGCGGCCGTGCGGATGGTGCGCGACTGGCGGGCCGCGATCCGGACGGTCTCGGCGTACGGGATGCGGCTGAACGAGATCATCATATAGAGCGGCATGAACGAGCCGGGGAAGAGTCGATAAAGAGCCTTCTCGAACGCCTTCCTGACCCGGAACAGGCGCGACGCGGTGTGGTCGCGCATCTCCACGAAGTTCGCGAGCGACAGATCGGCCAGCGCGTCGGCGTTCTCCTTGCGCAGCGTCTCGAACTCCGACAGCGCGGCGCTCCAGTCGCCGGGATGGCGGCGGACGCAGGCGTCCAGGACGACACAGTCCTCGAAGGCGCAGTTGGCGCCCTGGCCGTGGAACGGCACGACGGCGTGACAGGAGTCGCCGAGCAGCCCGACCTTCCCCTGGTGGTGCCACGGCCGGCAGCGGATTGTCACCAGGGACGACGTCGGGTTCCCGAGATACTGCTCGGCGAGATCGGGCAAGAGCGGCACGGCATCGGGGAAGCGGCGCTCGAAGAAGCGCCGCACGTCGGCGGCGCCGGCGAGGGCCGCGAAGCTGTTCGCCCCTTCGTGCGGCCAGAAGAGGGTGCAGGTGAACGACCCATCCCGGTTCGGCAGCGCGATCATCATGTACCCGCCGCGCGGCCAGATGTGCAGCGCCTCCCGCGCCATCCGGAACCCGCCGCCGGGCGCCGCCGGGATGGTCAGCTCTTTGTATCCGTGCGACAGGTAGTCCTGGCTGAAGTCGAAGCGGTCCTCGCGCATCAGCCGGCGGCGGACGACCGAGAAGGCGCCGTCCGTCCCGAGCACGACGTCGCCGCGAACCGTCTCGGTCGCTCCGGCGCCTCCGCCCGAGGCCGCGCTCTCGAATGTCGCCGACGGCGCGGCGGGGTCGACGTCGACGCACTTGCGGTCGAACTCGAAGTGGACGTTCGGCTCCTTCGCGGCGGCGTCGAGCAGAATCACGTTGAGGTCGCCGCGCGAGACCGAATGATTGGCGTGTGCCGGCTCGGTGCCATACGGCTGGAACGCGGTGCGGCCCTGCTCGTCGTGGATCATCCGGCCGCGCATCGGCACCGACATCGCGAGGACGTCCTGCTCGAGGCCGACCTGACGGAGGGCGTGCAGGCCGCGCGCCGACAGCGCCAGGTTGATCGACCGGCCGCCGGCGTACCCTTTGCGGCGCGGGTCGGGGCGCATGTCGAAGGCGCGCACCTCGCACCCGGCGCGGCCGAGGAGCAGCGCGGCGAGCGCGCCCCCGAGACCGGCGCCGACCTGGACGACCGTGGAGCGGCTCATGCGGCCTGCGCCGCCAGGATGCCGGCGAAGCGCCAGATCTCGTGGAAGGTGTTGTAGAGCGGCACCGGCGCCACGCGCAGGACGTCGGGCTCGCGGAGGTCGCAGACCACGCCGGCGGCATGGAGGCGTCGCTGCAGGCCGGACGCTCCGCCGTGGACGCGCAGGGAGATCTGGCAGCCGCGCTCCTCCGACCCGCGCGGCGTGATCGTCTCGAGCCGTCCGGATGCGGCGCGGCTCGCGGCGATCCGGTCGAGATGCGCCTGAAGGTAGGCCGTCATCCGCACCGAGCGGACGCGCAGCGCCTCGACGCCCGCCGCGTCGAAGATCGCCAGCGACGCGACCAGCGGCGCCAGCGACAGGATCGGCGGGTTGCTGACCTGCCAGCCGTCCGCGCCGGCGCGCGGCAGGAACTCCGGCTTCATCTGGAAGCGGGTGGCGGGATCGGTCCCCCACCAGCCCGCCAGGCGCGGCAGCGTCGCGTCGGCCCCGTGACGCTCGTGCACGAAGCAGCCGGCGACGGCGCCCGGGCCGGCGTTGAGGTACTTGTAGGAGCACCAGACGGCGAAGTCGACCTCGTCGTCGTGGAGCCGCAGCGGCACGTTGCCGGCGGCGTGCGCGAGATCGAACCCGACCCGGCATCCCTGCCGGTGCGCGGCCGCGGTCAGCCGGGCCAGGTCGAAGACCTGACCGGTGAAGTACTGCACGCCGGGGAGCAGCACGAGCGCGATGGAGCGGCCGCGCTCTTCGATCAGCCGTTCGAGATCGCCGGTGCGCAGCGTCGCCTCGCCGTCGCGCGGGCGCGCCAGGATGAGCGAGGACTCGGGCCTCAGTCCATGGTGTCGCACCTGAGATTCCGCCGCGTACATGTCGGACGGGAACGCACCCTCTTCGATCAGGATGGCGTGCCGCTCGGCGGTCGGCCTGTAGAAGGTCGCCATCAAGAGATGGAGATTGACCGTCAGCGTGTTCATCATGACGACCTCGCCCGGCCGCGCCCCGACCAGGCGGGCGCCGCCGTCGCGCAGGCGCTCGTGGTAGGAGAGCCACGGGCGGCGGCCGGCGAAATGACCGTCGACGGCGAGGGCCGCCCAGTCGTCCATCTCCTCGTCGACCAGCGCGCGCGCCGCCTTGGGCATCAGGCCGAGCGAGTTCCCGCAGAAATAGATCGCGGCGCGGCCGTCCGGACCGTCGGGGACGTGGAAACGCGCGCGAAACGCCGACAGCGGATCCTCGACGTCCATCCGCAGCGCGGCTTCCTCGTCGAGCGCCGGCGTCCCGCCGGGGACCTGCGCCGCGCCGGGAACCTGCGCGGCGCCGGGCGACGGGATCGCGCCGTCGCTCATGCGCGGAAGTCCTCACGCCGGCGGTTCAGGAACTCGAGCGCGGTGCCGGAGCGCAGGCGCGCGCGCTCGGCGTCGGTCAGCTCGGTGACGGCGTCGATGCAGCGGCCCGGGACCGCCTCGCCGAGCGGGAAGGGATAGTCGGAGCCGAGGGCGATCCGATCGGGACCCAGCACCCGCAGCAGGAATCGCAGCGTGTCGGGGTCGTGCACCAGCGAATCGACGTAGACCCGGGCCGCGGAGGCGCGCGGCGACACCTTGCCGTCGACCGCGCAGAGGTCGGGTCGCACCTCGAAGCCGTGCTGGATCCGTCCCAGCGTGCCGGGAAAGGCGCCGCCGCCGTGCGCGAGCGCGACGCGCAGCCCCGGCAGGCGCTCGAGCACGCCGCCGAAGACGAGCGAGCAGAAGGCGAGCGATTCCTCCGCCGGCATGCCGACCAGCCAGGGCAGCCAGTACTTGCGCATCCGCTCCGCGCCCATCATGTCCCACGGATGGATGAAGAGCGCGGCGCCCAGGTCGCGTGCCGCGGCGAAGATCGGGAAGAGCTCGGGCGCGTCGAGGTTCCAGGCATTGACGTGCGTGCCGATCTGCGCGCCGGCGAGGCCGAGCGTCCGGACGCAGCGCTCCAATTCGCGCACCGCGAGATCGGGGGCCTGCATCGGCAGCGTGGCGAGACCGGCGAACCGTCCCGGACGCGCCGCGACCGCCTGCGCCACGTGGTCGTTGAGCAGCCGCGCCAGGTCGTGGGCGTGCTCGCCCTCGGCCCAGTAGCAGAACATCACCGGCACGGTCGACAGCACCTGGACCGAGACGCCGTGACGGTCGCAGTCCTCGATCCGCCGGTCGAGGTCCCAGGTGGTGTCCGGAATCTCGCGGAACAGAGCGCCGTCGATCGTCATCCGGCCGCGCGCCGCGGCGCCGCTTCCCGCCGGCGCGGCGCGCTCCAGCGCGACGAAACCGCCATAGCCGTAGCGCGCGCGCAGGTCGGGCAGCTCCGGCGGGAGGATGTGGGTGTGGAGGTCGATGGTGAGCGGGGCCGTCACCGGCCGGCTATCCGGACCGGGCCGGCGCCGGCGGGGGCGTGTAGGCGCCGCAGGCGCGGCAGGTGCGGCGCGCGCGGTCGCCGTTCATCGCCTCGAGCACCGGGCGGAGCTGGGTTCCGAGATCGCTCACCTGGAGGCTCGCCTCGTGCAGCATCGCGCCACACTGTGAGCAGTGCCAGCGGAAGCGATCGAGGTCGCCCGCCGGGCGGGAGCGCTCGACGACCATGCCGACGGTGTTCGGCCCGCGCTGCGGCGAGTGCGGCACCAGAGGCGGCAGCAGGAAGATGTCCCCTTCGTTGACGGCGATGTCGCGCGGCCGGCCGTCCTCGATCACCTTCACCACGATGCCCCCTTCGAGCTGGTAGAACAGCTCTTCGTACGGGTCGACGTGGTAGTCGTCGCGGCTGTTCGGGCCGCCGACGATCATCACCTGGAAGTCGGTGTCGGAGAAGACGAGGGCGTTGCCGACCGGCGGGCGCAGGAGGTGCCGGTGGGCGTCGATCCAGGCCTTGAGATTGAACGCCGCCAGTTGCGCCATGGAGCCGGGCCCCCCAGAATGGTCCGCATGAGCGGCGGACCGGCAGATTTCGTATCACGATTCCGCGGTCGGATCAACGCCGAATCCGCGGCGGGGGCCGTCTTGGCGATGTCCGTCCTCGGCGCGGTCGCCGCCTTCTGCCTGACCTGCGTCACCGACAGCGACCTGTTCTGGCACCTGGCGACGGGGGACCTGATCCGCCGGACGGGTCACGAGCCGACGTCCGACACCTTCTCCTACACCGTCTACGGGCTGCCGTGGGTCGACATCCACTGGCTCTTCCAGGTCCTGGTGTCGTATCTCGACGAGATGGCGGGGCTGGCCGCGGTCGAGATCGCCAAGACGGTTCTGATCGTCGGGCTGTTCGCCTGGCTGTACCGGGTCGGGCGGCGGGCGGCGGGCGCCGTGACCGCCGGAGCGGCGCTGCTGCTGGGTGTCGTGGCCTGCCAGGAGCGCTTCCTGACACGGCCGGAGATCGTCTCGTGGTGGCTCCTGGCGGCGACGCTCGCGATCCTCTCGTCGGCGCTCGGGTCGGGGCCGGCGCGGCGGCGGCGACTCCTCTGGATCGGTCTGCCGCTCCTGGTCCTTCTCTGGGTGAACGTGCAGGCGCTGTTCATCCTGGGACCGGCGATGACGGCGCTGGCCTTGGCGGCCGCGGTGGCGCGGGCCGCGCGCCGGCCGGCCGCGGCGTGGGACGGGCCGGCGGCGCCGGCGACCCAGGCGACCGACCTGCTGGCCAGCCTGGCGCTCCAGGCGGTGGCGGCGCTCGCCAATCCCGCGGGTCCCCTGGCCCTGCGCCTGCCGTTCGAGGACTTCTTCGGCCACCTGGGCGGACAGACCCTGCTGTCGCACACCATCGCCGAGTTCCGGCCGACTCTGTCCGGATATCTCGTCACACCCGCCATCGTCGCGTTCGTCGCGTTCGCCGCCCTGACGGCGGTGGTGATCGCCGCCGACTGGAGGCGGGCGTCTTTGTTCGACCTGCTCGTCGCCGGGGCGACTCTCTACGTCGCCCTGCGCGCCCGCCGCAACATTCCGCTCTTCGTGATCGCGGCGTACCCGATCGCGATGCGCCACGCGGCGGCGCTCGGGGAGAGGCTCGCGGCCAGGCTCGCGGCCGGGCTCCGTCGGCGCTTCGTGACCCTGGCCGGGTCGGCCGCGGTGACGGCGTGCGCGGCGCTCCTGATCGTCTCCGTCGTGACCAACCAGTTCTTCCTGCACCCGCCGACCGAGCGCTGGTTCGGCGTCGGGCTGATCCCCGACTACTTTCCCGAGGAGTCGGCGCAGTTCGTCACCCACGCCCGGATGCCGGGGCGCGTCTTCAGCAGCCTGTGGGCCGGCGGCTACCTGATCAAGTCGTGGGATCGCGATCGCCGGGTGTTCATCGACGGCCGCAACGATCCGTACCTGCACGGCGTGCTGGAGAACTACCTCAAGGCGATCGCCGACCCGGAGGCCTTCCTCTCGATGGTGGAGAAGTACCAGATCACCGCCGTCCTCTGGCCGCACCAGCGGGCGCTCGAGGCGCGGCCTCTCCTGAAGTGGCTGGCGGAGGGACACGGCTGGGTGATGCAGCACGTCGACCCCGGCGGAGTGGTCTTCGTGCGCGACGACATTATGACCCCGACGCTCGTGAAGCTCACGCCGTTCGGCTCGGGCCGGCCGCGTCAGGCCGTCTACGACGATCTGCGCCGCCAGATCGCGGACGAGCCGTTCGCCGGCCCGCCGATCCGGGAGATCGCCCTGGGCGAATTCTTCAGCGTCACGGGCGACGCGCAGGGGGCGGCGGAGTTCCTGGGTTCCGCCGTCGAGCGTCTCCCTCGAAGCGCGTCCTTGCGTCAGGACTACGGCCTGGCGCTCGAACGGCAGGGCCGGCGCGCCGAGGCGCGCCAGGCGTACGAAGCGGCCGCCCACCTCGACCCGCGGCTGACCTCGGCGCAGGTGGCCCTGGGGGCGATGTCCCTCGAGGACGGCGATCTCGCGGGCGCCGAGGCGCGTCTCGATCGCGCCTGGGACCTGGGCGATCGAAGCGCGCTCCTGCTCGCCTCGCGGGCGCGGATCGCCGAGACGGCCGGCCGGATGGGAGACGCCTCGGGGCTCTGGAGCCAGGCGGTGGCGGCGGCTCCCGCCAACCGCGCCGTCCTGCTCGAGGCGGCGGCGTTCCGGGCCCGCCGCGGCGAGCGCGACGCGGCCCTGGCGATCTACGACCGGCTGCTGCGTCTTGACCCGGCGGACGAATCGGCCGCGCGGGCGAAGGAAGGACTGCTTCAGTCGAGCGCGTTGGGGACGCCGCGCGGCAGCCGGCCGTAGTGCTCCAGGAAGGCGGTGGTGAGGACGAACTCCTCCAGTTGCTCATCGCCGGTCTCGGGCCGATCGGGCGGCACCTCGACCCGGACGTGGTGGATCTCGTCTCCGATTTTCACGCGAAACAGAAGGGTCATGGTCTCTCTTCCCTGACTTCATGAGAATGCGGTGAGAACCCGCGTCCGTCAGGGGCTGATCGCGCCGGGGCGCTGCATCGGAGCCGCGCCGCCCGCTTCGGTGATAGCATCCGCCCATTGTGATCCGCGACCTGGCCCGCGCCGGCGTGCGGCGACGCGCGATCGCCGTCGCGTGCTTCTCCCTGGCCGCGCTGGCGGCCGCCTGCGGCCACAAGACCGAGGCGCCGCCTCCGCCGCCGCCCGCCAAGCACTTCCCGAGCCCGATCTGGGACGGTCTGGCGCTCGGGATGAGCCGGGCGCAGGTGGCGCGTCTCCACCCGATCCGGCCGACGTTGACCGCCTCCGGGAAGGATTCCAGGGTCTGGGTCTACGAGCGGCCGGGCGAGGGCGCCGTCGAGCTCACCTTCACCGGCAAGGCGGAGAGTGACGCGCTGCGCCGCGTCGACGTCCATTACGGCCCGACCGCGGAGGCGGCGAGCCCGTTCATCGCCCGCTTCGAGGAGTCGCTCGGCGCGCCCGACGCGAAGCGCCGCCCCGCCGTGACCAACTCATACGGCGACCGGACCCACGACCAGTACGACACCATCTGGTCGGACGATGACCAGTACGTCTTCCTGACCGAGCGCGTCCCGCTCCCGGGCCGCCCTGGACGGCCGGTCTACTACCTCACCATCAAGAAGAAGACGCTCGCGCCGAAGGGGCCGCCGACCGGCTACGTCCCGCCCCCGGCGGTGGACGACAAGGGGAATCCGGTCGAGGAGCCGGTTTTTTAGTGGACGTCCGGCCGACGCGCCTGTGCTGTGCCGGGCTCGTGCTCGCGGGATCTCTCCTGGCCCTGGCGGCCGATCCGGCGCGCGCGGAATTCCGCCTCCCGGCGCACGACGCGCGCTCGGTCTATGACTTCGCCGGCGTCGTCAAGGCGGATGACGCGGCGCGGATGGAGCACTGGCATCGCGCCCTGTACGACCAGACGGGCGTCGCCATCGTGGTCGTGACCGTTCCCGATCTCGAGAGCGAGTCGATCGACGATTTCGCGACCCGGGTCGGGACCGAGTGGGGGGTGGGGAAGAAGGGCGCCGATCTGGGCGTCGTCGTGGCGCTGTCCCTGCAGCCGCGACGGATCCACGTGGCGACCGGGTACGGAGTCGAGGGGTTCCTCCCCGATGGGAAGGTCGGCGGGATCCTCGACGCGGAGGTGATGCCCCTCCTGAGGCAGGGAGACTTCTCCGGCGGACTGCGGCAGGCGAGCGCCGCTCTGACCTCGGTCGCGGCGCGCCAGTTCGGGCTGACGATCGAAGGACTGTCCGAGGCGCGCGGCGCGGCCCGGAGCGGCCGGCAGCCCGGAAAGGCGCCGGTGCTGCTCCTGCTCGTGGTCATTCTGTTCTTCTTCGTCATCGTGGCGCGCCACCCGATGCTCGCGGCGATTCTTTTTTCCGGGATGGGCCGATCGGGTCGCGGGGGCTCCGGCGGGTTCGGCGGCGGGTTCGGGTCGGGCGGTTTTGGAGGCGGGGGGTTCGGCGGGGGAGGATTCGGTGGTTTCGGCGGTGGCGGCTTCGGCGGCGGCGGGGCGGGACGCGGGTTCTGAACGCGGGACGGGAGATGCCATGAGCTCTGAACCGATGGTGCGGTGGCCGGTTCTCCGGACGATGGTCGACGGTCTCGCCGGCGCGCTCGGCGGGCGCCTGCGCAGCGTCGTGCTCTACGGCTCGGCCGCGCGCGACGACTTCCACGAGGGGGCGAGCGATCTGAACCTGGTCGTGGTCACCGACCTCCTCGACCCCGCCACCCTCGAGGCGCTGTCGGGGCCGGTGCACGCCTGGGTGCGCAAACGCCAGCCGCCGCCCCGGTTGATGACCCCCGAGATCGTCGCCGACGCGGCCGACGTCTACGCCATCGAGTTCCTCGACCTGCGCAGCCACCGGGTCGTGCTGCACGGCGAGGACCCGTTCGGGGCCGTCGTGGTGCGCCCCGATCTCCTGCGGGTGCAGTGCGAGCGCGAGCTGCGCGAGAAGCTGATGCGCCTGCGGGAGGCGTATCTCGAGACCCATGCGTCGCGGTCGCGGCTGCGGCGGCTCCTGATCGAGTCGTATTCCACCTTCACGGCGCTGTTCCGCGGCTGCCTGCACCTGATGGGCCAGACGCCGCCGGCGCGCAACGCCGACGTAGCGGCGGCGTTCTGCGCGCGTGCCGGGATCGACGGGGCGCCGTTCTCGGCGATCGCGGCCATGCGCCAGGGCGGCGCGCAGCCCGACGTCGATCTCAAAACGCTCTTTGCACGCTACTATGAGCAGCTCGGCCGGGCGGTCGGCGTCCTGGACGCCTTCCGGCCGGACGGCGGAGGGGGAACGCGATGAAGAAGGGTCTGATCGGCTGCCTGGTCGTTCTCGGCGGACTGCTGCTGCTGGCGTTGATCTTCGGGAGCGGCCTGATGCGCGCCTACAACGGGCTGGTGACCGAGCGCGAGACGGTGGACAAGTCCTGGGCGCAGGTGGAGAACGTCCTGCAGCGCCGCGGCGACCTGATCCCGAACCTGGTCGAGACGGTCAAGGGATACGCCTCCCACGAGAAGGAAGTCTTCGAGAGCGTGGCCGAGGCGCGCGGCCGGCTGGCCGGAGCGACCACGCCGCAGGAAGCGACCGCCGCGAACGCGGGCATGACCTCGGCCCTCGGCCGCCTGCTCGCCATCTCGGAGAACTATCCCGAGCTGAAGGCGAACGAGAACTTCATCCGGCTCCAGGACGAGCTGGCGGGCTCCGAGAACCGGATCGCGGTCGAGCGCAACCGCTACAACGAGGCGGCGCGGGTCTACAACACCCACGTCAAGACCTTCCCGGCCAACCTGATCGCCGGGTTCTTCGGGTTCAAGGAGAAGGACTACTTCCAGGCGGACGCCGCAGCGAAGGAAGTGCCGAAGGTGAAGTTCTAGGACGGGTTCGCCGGATCGGGCGCGGTCGCCGGCGCCGGTTTGGGCGCCGGCTTCGGGGTCGGCTTCGGCGCCGGGACAGCCGGGGCCTCGGTGGCGGGCGCCTGGTTGGCTGGTGACTGGTTGGCAGGCGCTTCGGTGATGGGCGCCGGTCTTGGCCCGCCGGGCGCCTTCTTGAGGTGCTGGTCGAGGAACGCCAGGACGGCGCCATAGCCGCGATTGCGGTTCTCCTTCTTCCGGAAGCCGTGCCCCTCGTCGTCGAAGACGAGATACTCCACCGGCACGCCGCGGGTGCGCACCGCCTCCACGATCTCGTCCGACTCGACCTTGAGAACGCGCGGATCGTTGGCGCCCTGCAGCACCAGGAGCGGCCGCCGGATCGCCTCGGCATGGAACAGCGGCGAGATGCGTTTGAGATAGGCCTCGTCCAGCCGCGGGTCGCCGATCTCCTTGTAGAGCGCCTTGCGGAACGACTCCCAGTAGGGCGGGATGCTGGACAGCGTGCGCACCCAGTTCGACACCCCGAACAGGTCGACGCCGGCGACGAACTCCTCAGGGCGGAACGCCAGGGCGGCGAGGACCATGTAGCCGCCGTACGAGCCGCCGATGATCCCGATGCGCGGCGGGTCGACGAAACCGGTGGCGGTGAGGAACTTCTTGCTCGCCACGCAGTCTCCCAGATCGGCGTCGCCGTGCTTGCGGTCGTCCATCGTGTAGAAGGTGCGGCCGTACCCGCGGCTGCCCCGGTTGTTGATCGCGAAGACCACGTAGCCGTGGTTCACCAGGTATTGCAGGAGCCCGTTGTAGGTCAGACGCGACTGGTCTCCCGGCCCGCCATGCACCCAGACCAGCGCGGGCGCTCGGGCGTCGACGCCGGCCTGGTGCGGCTTGTACAGCAGGCCCGGAACCTCCACGTTGTCGTAGGAATGGAAGCGCGCCACCTCCCCCTCCACCAGGTCGTCGGGCCGGATCGCCGGGTTGAGGCTGTGGGTCAGGGCGCGCGCGCGGCCGGTCTCGAGGTCGAGCAGGTACAGGTCGCTGGGCTGGCGGGAGCCGTTGACGTACAACGCCGCGTGCTTCTCGTCCGGCGAGAAGGCCAGCGACGTGAGAGCGCCGCGCGGCAGCGCCGGCAGAGGCACCGGCTGCATCGTCCCGGCTTTGTAGAGGCGAAGCTCGGTGCGCGCGTCGGCGTTGATGGTGATCCAGAGGTAGGTTCCGTGGCGCGAGAGACCGGCCGCCTCGACGTCCCAGTCCGGCTTCTCGATCACCTCGCGCCGGCCGGACTCGAGATCCATCCGCACCAGGTAGCGGAACTCCGAGCCTTCGTCGCTGAGGTAGTAGAGCCAGCGCCCGTCGCGGCTGAAATCCTGCGGGTCGTTGAAGATCTCCCCCTGGTGCGCGGTCAGCACCCGGTCGCGTCCCGACTGGCGGTCGTAGAGGTGGATGTCGGTGTCGGTCTCGGTGCGCGTCTCGCGCAGTGCGAGGAAGCGTTTGTCGCTCGACACCGGGCCGAGCTCGTACCCGGCCTCGTTGCGGTACAGCAGCGTCCTCTTGTAGCCGTCGGTCGCCAGCTCGTACAGGTCGAAGAAGCGCGGCTCGCGCTCGTTGGTGGCGACGAAGAACGAGCGATCGTCGAGCGACCAGCCTCGGAACGACGCCTTCAGCGTCTCCCCCGGGGTCAGGTCGGTCACCGAGCCGTCGCGCTCGCGCACGTACAGGTGGTTGAGCTCGTTGCCGCCAGAGTCGCTCGTGTAGAGGAAGCGATCGTCTCCGGGGAAGTAGGACTCGGCGTAGAGCGCGTCGGTGGCCGACTGGGTCAGCGCCGCCGGCTCGCCGCCCTCCGCCGGGACTCCCCAGGCGTTGTAGACGCCGCTCCGGTCGCTGCTGACGAGGATCGTCTTGCCGTCGGCGGAGAACGACGCGCCGACGTAGGAGGTGGTGTCGAGAATCTGCTCGATGGTGTACGCGGGGACCGGGTGCGTCTCGAGCGACGGCTCGCGCACCGCCCGGCAGCCGGCCGGCGCGGCCGCGATCACCAGCACGGCCGCCGCCACGAGCCGGGACGCCGACAGGGGCGCGGCCGCCGCGGGGGCGGCCGGAGCGGCAGCGCGGGCATGGGGCTGGGGATGCGGCAAGTGACCTCCGAAGGATCGGCCCTGGCGACCGGAGCGCGATTCTATCCGCGCCGCGGGCCGGGGTAAACTGTCGCCCGCTCAGGGGCCTGTCCTGAAAGCAGCCCGCCATCCAGCCCGGGTTCGCGCCCGGGGGAGGTTCGCCGTGCGCCAGCCGCGTCGCTTCGCTCTCGTGCTCTCCGTCGTCTCTCTGATTGCGCCGGCCGCGGTTCTCGCCGCGTCCGCCGCCGCCGACCGTTCGTCGCCTTCGTCCGCGCCGTCCGTCCCGGCCGCTCCGGCCGCCCCGTCCGCTCCGGTTGCGCCGTCCGCGCCGTCCGCCGCGGCGGCCGAGGGGCGCGTCGAGCGCGGCGCTCTCGTCATAGAGGGGATCCCGGCGCTGCCGCAGTCGCTCCTCGACCGTGTGCAGCCTTACCTGAACACACGCACCGCCACGCTGTTCGACTGGGACGCCGGCGGAGGCATCCTCATCGGCACCCGGTTCGGCGACACGACCCAGGTCCACCTGGTCGGGTCCCCGGGCGGCGACCGGCGGCAGATCACCTTCTTCAACGAGCCCATCTCGGGCGCCCGCGCCTGTCCCGACCCGAAGACGCACGGCTTCCTGTTCGTGAAGGACGTCGGCGGTGGCGAGAACTTCCAGATCTACTTCCAGGATCTGGAGCGCGGCGGGTTCCGGCTGCTGACCGACGGCACGTCGCGCAACACCGGACCGCGCTGGTCCAATGGCGGCGATCGGTTCGCCTTCGCCAGCACCCGGCGCGACGGGCGCGACCAGGAAATCTGGGTCGAGCCGCTCGCCGACCCGTCCGCCGCCCGTCTGGTCCTCAAGCGGGAAGGGGCGTGGGACGCGCTCGACTGGTCCCCCGACGACCGCCGGATCCTGGTCCAGCGCGAGGTCTCGGCCAACGAGTCGTACCTGCACATCCTGGATCCCGACACCGGCGCTCTCGAGGCGGTCAATCCCAGCGACGCGAAGATCGCCTACGGCGAGGCGCGCTTCGCCCGCGACGGGCGGGGAGTCTGGCTGACGTCCGACGAGGGCGGCGAGTTCCTGCGGCTGCGCTACTGGGATCTCGCGCGCCGGACGATGACCGAGCTCACCGCCGGCATCCCGTGGGACATCGAGATGTTCGACCTGTCGCGGAGCGGGGATCGGGTGGCGTTCGTGGCGAACGAAGGTGGGAAGAGCCGGCTCTATCTCATGACGACCAGGGATCGGGCCTACAAGCCGGTCGCCGGCGTCCCCGACGGGGTGATCTCGTCCCTCGTGTTCGATCGCGACGGACGGCGGCTGGGATTCACGCTGGAGTCGGCGACGCGCCCCGACAACGCCTACGTCCTCGATCTCGAGCGCGGGGGCGTGACCCGCTGGACCGACAGCGAGACCGGCGGGCTGCCGCCCGAGCGGTTCGTCGCCCCCGATCTGGTCGACTATCCGACCTTCGACCAGGTCGGCGGTCATCCGCGGCGGATCCCGGCCTACTACTTCCGGCCCGCGGGTCAGGGCCCTTTCCCGGTAATCATCACGATCCACGGGGGGCCGGAGGGCCAGTACCGGCCGAACTTCTCCTCCACCCTGCAGTACTTCGCGTCGGAGCTCGGGGCCGCCGTTCTGGCTCCCAACGTGCGGGGGTCGAGCGGGTACGGCAAGACCTACCTGACGCTCGACAACGGGATGAAGCGCGAGGACTCGGTGGCCGACATCGGCGCCCTGCTCGACTGGATCGCGACCCGCCCCGAGCTGGACGCGCGCCGTGTCGCGGTCTATGGCGGCTCGTACGGGGGATTCATGGTCCTGTCGTGCCTGACGCACTTTCCCGACCGGTTGAGCGCCGCCATCGATCTCGTCGGCATCAGCAATTTCGTCTCCTTCCTGACGAACACCTCCGGCTATCGCCAGGACCTGAGGCGGGTGGAGTACGGCGACGAGCGCGAGCCCGAGATGCGGGCCTTCCTCGAGCGTATCTCGCCGCTGACGCACGTCGACCGCATCCGCACGCCGCTGTTCATCGTGCAGGGCTTCAACGACCCGCGCGTGCCGTACACCGAGTCGGAGCAGATGCTGGGGGCCGTCAAGAAGAGCGGCGTGCCTGCCTGGTACCTGATGGCCAGGGACGAGGGCCATGGCTTTCGCAAGAAGGCGAACACCGATTTCCTGACCGGCGCGGCGGCCCTCTTCCTGCAAACCTATCTGGTGGGGAGTCGGGGCTGATGGGCGACGGCGGGCCGGAGTCCCTGCAGCGGATCTATTCGCCGAACGGCATCTGCTTCGGCTGCGGGCCCGCCAACGAGAAAGGCCTGCACGTCGAGAGCCGCCCCGACGGCGACGCCCTCGTCGCCGAGTTCCGACCCGAGAAACACCACGAGGCGTTCGCCGGCTACGTGAGCGGCGGCATCATCGGCACGCTCCTCGACTGCCACAGCAACTGGACCGCCGCCTGGACGCTGATGCGCGCCTCGGGCGCCGCCACGCCGCCGTTCACGGTGACCGCCGACTATCACGTGCGTCTCCTGCGGCCGGCGCCGTCCGACGGGCCGCTCCGACTGCGGGCGAAGGCGGTCGAGGTGAAGGAAGATCGCGCCGTGGTCGAGGCGACTCTCGAGGCCGGGGGGAAGCTGTGCGCCACCTGCCGCGGCACCTTCGTCGCGGTCCAGCCGGGACATCCCGCCTATCAGCGCTGGTAGACCGTCAGCTTGAGGCCGTGACCGGGGCCGAAACGGGCGGCCACGGCGGAGCCGGCGTCGTCGACGATTTTCTCGGCGACGGGGCTGGACGGGTCGAGGTTGAAATCGACGTCGCCCGAGCCGGCCGCGACGCGCGCGAAGCGCAGGACGAGCAGCGTCTCCATCGCCTGGGCCGCGACCGCCTTATCGGGGGCGAACCGGGTCATGGTGACCTGGAGCGTCCCTGGTGTCGCCTCCTGGACCAGGCAGAGGGGCGCGGTTCCGAGCGGGGCCCGCTGCAGGAGCGGACCGACGGTGAACCCGGCGTACTTCACCAGGGCGGCGGGGTAGCGCACGTCGAACGAGACCGTGAAGACGCCGGTGATCGCGTCCGCGGCCACCTCCACCTCGGCCTGGTCGCAGGTGGAGGTCCCCGCCCTCATGAACAGGTCGCCGGGGCGCGGATTGGCGAGCGATCCGTGCGGCGAGATCGGCCGGCAGTCCGACGCGTTCTGAGCCTGTCCGGCCGGGGCCTGCTCCGTCGCGGGAGGCTCGGTCTCCGGCGGCGCGGCGGCATCGGCGGCGATCCCCGCGACGGCGAGGCCCAGGCATGAGGCGAGAAGAATCGCCGGGGACCGGGAGCGAAGGGCACGCGTGCGGTGCGGCGTGCGCATCCTACGGGCAACCCGGAGGCGTGTGCGCGAAGTACTTGATGAAGATGGCGAGGTCTTCAGGTCCGACGTAGTTGTCTCCGTCCAGGTCGACGCTGGAGTCATAGTCCGGCTCGCCGCCGGTGCTGTTCCAGGCGCGCGCCATCCGGTTCAGGTCGACGCCGTCGATCTTACAGTCGCCGTCGCTGTCCGGGGTCTTCACGATGGCGATGGCGTCGGCCAGGCTGCCGGCGCGGCCGTCGGTGTTGGTGACGGTCACAGTGCGCGGGCCGAGGGCGGCGGTCGGAGCGATCACCAGCGGCGCCGTCAGCTGGCTGCTCCCGGTGAGCGACGTCGTGCCGACCGAGACGTCGGGGCTGACGTCGAGCGCCACGCCGGTCTGGAACCCGGCGCCGCGGACGTTGACGACCTGGTTGGCGCCGCGGACGAAGAAGATCGAGTTGGTCGACTCCTCGACCGCGGAGGCGACGGTCGGCGCGGCGGGCGCGGTCACGCTCGTGAAGTCGGCCGCCGCGATCACCGCCGCCGTCTCGACGCTGTCGATGCTCCAGCCGGTCGCGTCGATGACCGTTCCGGCGGCGACCGACCCCGGGATGTGGACGATCATCTGGACGCTCCCCACCGCGCCGGCGTTGAGCGTGCCGGCGCTCCAGACCACCTGGCCGCCCGACGGGGTGGCGCCGCCGGTCGCCGAGACGAACAGCGTCTTGGCGGGGACGGTCGCGGTGATCGTCACGCCGGTGGCCGGGGCGTTCCCGGTGTTGCCGTAGGTCAGTGTGTAGGTCAGGTCCGCGCCGGTCATCACGGGGTCGGGCGCGTCGGTGATCTGAAGCGACAGGATCGGGTTCGACGTGACCGTCGTCCCGATCGAGGGTCCCGCGACCGGCGAGGTCTGGTTGCTGTCGATGTTGTAGTTGTTGAGCGTGATAACGGTGCCGTTCGCCAGCGGGTTCGCCACGTGCGCCACGAGCTGCACGGTGCCAACGGCGCCGGTCGTGAGCTGGCCGAGCCCCCAGGTGACCGACCCCGCCGAGTAGACCCCGCCGCCCGTCGCCGAGACGAAGCTCGTGTTCGCCGGCAGGGAGGCGACGAGGGTGGTCTGCGTGGCGACGGCGTTGCCGCCATTGGCGTAGGTGAGCGTGTAGGTCAGGTTCGCGCCGGCGGCCACCGGATCGGGGGAGTCGCTCGCCAGGACGGTGAGCACCGGGCTCGAGCTGACCGTGGTCGACACCGAGCCGGCCGTCACCGCCGCCGTCTCGGCGCAGTCGATGCTGCCAGAGCCGTTGGTGATCGAGCTGCCATTGGCGAGCGGGCTCGTCACCCGCACGACCGCCTGCACGCTTCCGGATCCGCCGGCCGCGAGCGTGCCGAGATTCCAGGAGACCGAGCTGCCGTTGCTCGTCCCGCCGTTGGTCGCCGACACGAAGGTGGTGTTCGCCGGGATCGGGTCGGTCAGGACGACGCCGGTGGCGGTGGCGGTCCCGTTGTTCGCGTAGGCGATGGTGTAGGTGAGGTTCGCGCCCGCCGCGACCGGGTCGGGGGCGTCGGTGATCGAGACCGTCAGGGCCGGGGTCGACGTGACGGTGGTCGTGACCGCCCCCGCGCTCACCGGCGCCGTCTCCGCGCAGTCGATGCCCGGCGCGCCCGAGGTGATGGTCGTGCCGTTCGCCAGGGGGCTGGTCACCTTGACGACCAGCGTCGCCGAGGCGCTGGCGCCGGCCGCCAGCGTGCCGAGGCTCCAGGTGACCGTGTTGCCCGAGAGCGTGCCGCCGCCGCTCGCCGACACGAACGTCGTATTGACCGGAATCGTGTCGGTCATGACGACGGCGGTGGCGGCGGCGCTTCCGGCGTTGCCGTACGACAGCGTGTAGGTCAGGTTGGCGCCGGCCGTGATCGGGTCGGGGGCGTCGTTCTGCGTCAGCGTCAGGATTGGATTGGAGGTCACCGTCGTGGTGACCGGCGCCGCGGAGACGGCCGTCGTCTGGGTGCTGCGGAGGCTGCAGGTGCCGTTGGTGAGCACCGTGCCGTCCGCCAGCGGGCTGGCCACCCGGACCACGAGCTGGACCGATCCGTTGGCGCCGCTGTTCAGGTTCCCGATGCTCCAGGTCACGGTGCCCGCCGAGACAGTGCCGCCGCCGGTGGCGCTCACGAACGTCGTGTTCGACGGGAGCGCGTCGGTCAGGATCGTGCCGGTGGCGTTGGCGTTGCCGCTGTTCGAATACGACAGCGTGTAGGTCAGGTTGCCGCCCGCGGCGACCGGATCGGGCGCGTCGGCGATCGCAATCGCCAGGCTGGGTGACGACGTGACGGTCGTGGCGATCGAGACGCCGTTCGCGGGGCTGGTCTGCGCGCTGTCGATGGAATAGGCGGCGTGGGTGATCGTCGTCCCGTTCGCCAGCGGGCTCGCCACCCGGACGACCATCTGCGCGGAGCCGGACGCGCCCGCCGCCAGGGTGCCGAGACCCCAGGTCACGGTGCTGCCCGACGCGACCCCGCCGCCCGTGGCGCTCACGAACGTGGTGTTCGCCGGCAGGGTGTCGCTCAGGATGACCGTGGTGGCGTCCGCGTTGCCGTTGTTCGCGAAGGACAGCGTGTAGGTCAGGTTGGCGCCGGCGCTCACGGGGTCCGGAGCGTCGGCGGCCGAGACGGTCAGGATCGGCGCCGAGGTGACCGTGGTGGTGATCGACGGGCCGTTGACCGTCGCGATCTCGTTGCAGGCGACGCTTAAGGCGCCGCTCGCGATGGTGGTGCCGTTCGCCAGCGGGCTCGCCACCCTCACGACCATCTGCACCGATCCGGAGGTGCCGGCGTTGAGCGCGCCGAGGGTCCAGGTGACCGTTCCGGCGGCCGCGACGCCGCCGCCGGTGGCGCTGACGAACGTCGTGTTGGCCGGCAGCACGGCGGCGATCAGGACGCCGCTGGCGTTGGCGTTCCCGTTGTTCGAGTAGCCGACGGTGTAGGTCAGGTTGGCGCCCGCCGCGACCGGGTCGGGGCTGTCGGTCAGGGTCAGGCCGAGCGACGGCGCCGAGCCGACGGTGGTCGTGATCGGAGCGGCGGCCGCCGGTGCCGTCTCGCTGGTGTCGAGCGACGGGCCCGGGTTGGTGATCAGCGTGCCGTTCGCCAGCGGGCTGTTCACCTTGACGATGAACTGCACGCTGCTGCTCGCGCCGGCGGTCAGCGTCCCGAGGCTCCAGGTGAGCGTCCCCGCGCTGAGCGTTCCGGCCGGCGTCGAGCTGACGTAGGTGGTGTTGGCCGGCACGACGTCGGTGAGGACGGTCCCGGTGCCGTTGGCGTTGCCGCTGTTCCCGTAGGTCAGCGTATAGGTGATGTTGCTGCCGGCCGTGACCGGGTCGGGAGCGTCCGACTGTCCCACGCTCAGGACCGGCGCCGAGGTCACCGTCGTGGTCACGGCGGGACCGGCGGCGGCCGTGGTCTGCGTGCTCCGGATGCTGTAGGTCGCGTCGGTGATCGTCGTGCCATTGGCCAGCGGGCTCATGATCCGCGCCACCAGCTGCACCGAACCGTTGCCGCCCGCCGCGAGCGTGCCGACGTTCCAGGTCACGACGCCCGCCGCGAGCGTGCCGCCGCCGGTCGCCGACACGAACGTCGTGTTGGCGGGCAGCGTGTCGGTGACGACGACGCCCGTCGCGTCGGCGTTCCCGGTGTTGGAATACGACAACGTCCAGGTCAGGTTGGCGCCCGCGGCCACCGGGTCCGGGGAGTCCGCCGCCACCACCGCGAGGCTCGGCGCGGAGGAGACCGTGGTGGTGGCGGCGGAGCCCGTGACCGGAGCAGTCTCGGCGCTGTCGATGCTGGCTGTGTTGTTGGTGATGAGGGTGCCATTGGCGAGCGGACTCGCCACACGGACGACCATCTGCACCGAGGCGGAGGCGCCGGCGGCGACAGCCCCGATGTTCCAGGTGACCACGCCGGACGCCTCGACGCCGCCGCCCGTCGCGGAGACGAACGTCGCGTTGGCGGGCACGGAATCCGTGATGACGACCGACGATGCGCCCATGTTGCCGGTGTTGCCGTAGGCGATCGTGTAGGTGATGTTCCCGCCCGCGGCGACCGGATCGGGCGCGTCGACGGCGGAGATCGTCAGGACCGGGCTCGAGGTGACGGTCGTGGTCGTCGCCGCGGCGCCGGCCGGAGCGGTCTGCGCGGAATCGATGGACGCCGAGCCGTTGGTGATGACCGTGCCATTCGCCAGCGGGTTCGCGACCTTGACGACGAGCTGCACCGAGCCCGAGGCGCCCGCGTTGAGCGCTCCGATGTTCCAGGTCACCACTCCGCCGCTCTGCGTCC
Source organism: Patescibacteria group bacterium (assembly GCA_035638115.1). GTDB lineage: Bacteria > Acidobacteriota > Polarisedimenticolia > Gp22-AA2 > Gp22-AA2 > DASRAN01. Next base: position 59,317 of record DASRAN010000026.1, read on the forward strand.
CGCCGCCGGTGGCCGAGACGAAGGTGGTGTTGGCCGGCACGCTGTCGGTGATCACCACGCTCGAGGCGTTCATGTTGCCGGTGTTGCCGTACGGCAGGGTGTAGGTGATGTTGGCCCCGGCGCTGACCGGATCGGGCGCGTCGGTCGCCGTGAGCGTCAGCGTCGGAGACGACGTCACCGCGGTGGTCGTGGCGGCGGCGGTCAGCAGGCTGGTCTGGGTGCTGTCGATGGTGCAGGCGCCGTTCGTGATCGTCGTGCCGTTGGCGAGCGGGCTCGCCACCCGGACCACCATCTGCAGCGAGCCCGAGGCGCCCGCGGCGAGCGTGCCGACGTTCCAGGTCACGACCGAGCCCGACAGCGTTCCGCCGGCGGTGGCCGAGACGAAGGTGGTGTTCGCCGGAACGGTGTCGGTGACGACGACGCCGGTCGCGCTGCCGGTGCCGGTATTGCCGCCGGTGATCGTATAGGTGATGTTGCCGCCCGCGGCGACCGGGTCGGGCGCGTCGGTGGTCGCGATGGTCAGGACGGGCAGCGCCCCTCCCGGAACGCCCGACGCCTCGGCCGAGGCCGTGCTGACGTTGCGGGCGTAGTCATACGCCTGCAGGACGAAGTAGTAGGTCGTCCCCGCCGACAGGCCGGTGACGTCGTATGAAGTGACCAGGCCGACGTCGATGACCGTGGGGTGCGAGCCGGGGCTGGTTCCGTAGGCGAGCTGGTAGCCGGCGAGGTCGCCTTCGGTGTTGGCGGTCCAGCTGACCAGGAGGTCGTTCGCGCCGGCCGACGCGGGCCGCGTCGCGGCGGCCAGGGCCACGAGGGCGCACGCCGCGATCGCCAGAAGAGATCCCGTCAGCCCGTTCGCGACGCGTTTCACTCAGCCAGCCTCCCCCCAGTTGCTCGCTTCGTCCGAACCCGCCGTGGTGCCGGGATTCGCGGGAGCCGCACTGCAACACCGGTGCCACGATGATCGAGGGGGAGAATCGCCTCTGCGGCTGCAACTTATTCCGCTGGCTCAGTTGGGCGTGTCCAATCGGAGGACTGCGATTGTCAGGCGCTTGAACGCCCGTCAACGTAACGGGCGATCACAGGAGACGTAGCGGATCGCGATCAGGGACAGGAGGAAGATGAGGCATTAATGCCGGAATCGCGCGAACCTTCCTGCTGCGGGTCGCCGGAATCGTACGAGCCGGCGCCGCCGCAGTTGCGCGAGCGGATCACGAACCACCATCCTTCGTCGACTCCCGGGCTCCCTGCGAATGACAATGACGTCATTGTTTCCCGCGTGGCAAGGCAAGAATCCGTGGTCGCGTCCGTGAACGGATCCCCGCCCCCGGCCGGCAAATGTCCCTGCACGAGGTCGTAGGAGTCAGCATCGGGGACAGTGGTCCAGGTCAGACCCTCGGCATCGATCGAGAGATCGGGAACCGCCGTCGGAGGAGCCACGTCGTCAGCGAGGCCGTTGCAATCGTCGTCCACGCCGTTGCAGGACTCCGGGGTGGGCGAGCCCGGAGTGCAGGTCTGCGGCAAACCGTCGACGCACGCGGCCACGGTCCGCTCGCAGGCGCCCGTCCCGCACACGATCAGCGCGATGTCGTCGTCCGCGACGCCGTTGCAGTCGTCGTCCACGCCGTTGCAGGACTCCGGGGCCGGCGAGCCCGGAGTGCAGGTCTGCGGCGAGCCGTCGACGCACGCGGCCACGGTCCGCTCGCAGGCTCCCGTCCCGCACGTGACCGGTGCCATGCCGTCGTCCGCGACGCCATTGCAATCGTCGTCCACGCCGTTGCAGGACTCCGGGGCCGGCGAGCCCGGGGTGCAGGTCTGCGGCGAGCCGTCGACGCACGCGGCCACGGTCCGCTCGCAGGCCCCCGTCCCGCACGTGACCGGCGCCATGCCGTCGTCGATATGACCATTGCAATCGTCGTCGAGCCCGTCGCAGACGGTCTCGGACGCCGCGCAGGCCGCGAACGTGGCGTGAAAGACCCGCGGCTCGTCGCCGGCGACGAAGGAGCGGTCGGGATCGCCGCCGTCGTCCCACGATACGAACTGGTATCGGACCCCGGCGAGATCCTGCGGCGTGGGGGCGGTGACCTCATGGAGGGATCCGACGATCGCCGGGCGGTCGAACGGGGTCGGAGCGTCGAAGTCGCTGTCCAGGACGACCAGACCCTCGGGCGTCGTGGTGAAGCTGTTGCTCACGACGACGGGAGCAAGGGTGACGCTCCGGGTGTCGGTCAGGCCGCCGGAATCGGTCACGGTCAGGGTGAAGACCAGCTCGGTGTAGTACTCATGGTCGGGCGCCGTGAAGGTGCCGGAGTCGACGCCGTCGGCGGTTTCGATGTGGTGATCGTGGCAGGTCCCGGGGCCGCTCTCGCAATGGTGCAGGACGATGTCCCAGTCCATCGAGGCCGCGCCGAGAGAACCGTCGTTCGTGTCGTCGCCGTGGCCGGCGAACGGGACGACGTCGCCGACGCGCCAGGCGAAATCGGGCGAAGGCGCGTCGATGGTCGCCACGGGGGCGGTGTTCCCGGCGCTGAGCGTGACCGTCGCGACGGTCGAGGCGCCGTCGTCGTCGGTGACCCGGAGCCGCGCGGCGTAATCGCCGGGCTGGTCGTAGGTCCAGACGGCGGTCGGCAGGTTGCCGTCGTCGAACTCGCCGTCGTCGTCGAGGTCCCAGGCGAAGAAGAGCGTCGATCCGGGGTCGGCGTCGGCGGAGCCGCCGCCGTCGAACGCTACGGTGAGCGGCGCGGGACCGTCGGTCGGAGAAGCGTGGATGACGGCGGAGGGCGGCGTGTTGGCGACGTCGTACCTGATGCGGCGCACCTGGCCGGTGCCGAAGTCGGCCAGGAACAGATCGCCGCCCGGGCCGACGGTGAGATCGACCGGCATCGGATCGCCGACCTGCTGCGCGTCGGAGGCCCCCGTCAGAAACGCGGCTCGGGTCGAGGGGTCGGGGTTGCCGTCGGGGCCCGGCTTCATGACCCAGACGCAGCTTCGGGAGTAGTCGGCGAAGAACAACGCGCCCGCGTAGCCCGGCGGGTAGGAGCCGCCGTTGTAGAACGCCAACCCGCTGATCGACGACCCGTTGTCGGTGGAGCAGGGATCGCCCGAGTACAGCCCCACGTTGTGCAGGTACTGGAAGTACGGGGCGGTCGTGCTCGAGGTCGGGATGTTGCAGAGGGTGACCAGGAAGTTGTAGCCGATCGGCCGCGTGGTGGCCCCCTCGACGCAGGGCCAGCCGAAATTTTCCACCACGGCGTCGTCCGGGTCGGGGATCCGGTCGATCTCCTCCCAGGTGTTCCAGCCGACGTCGCCGATCCAGATCTCGCGGGTCCCGGGCCGGGAGGTGATCCGGAACGGATTGCGCAGGCCGTAGGCGATGATCGGGTCGTTGTCGGGCGAGGCGTCCCCCACGAGCGGGTTGGTCGGCCAGGCCGAGCCGGTGTCCGGATCGATGCGCAGGATGTCGCCGTTGAACGACTGGGGGTCGCCGGCCGAACGCACGTCCTGGGCGCGCAACGCGCCCCCTTCCGCGCCCGGCCGCGAGGTGGCGGTGCCGCGCGGGCGATTGGGATCGCCGCACGGATTGGCGGGGGTGTAGGGCGGGGTGCCGCGGCTGCCGCCGAACTGTCCCCAGTCGGCGGTGTTGAAGTTGGCGCCGTCGCCGGCGCTGACGTAGAGGGCGCCCTCGGGGCCGAAGACGATCGAGCCGACCGTGTGGCTGGGGAACTGCTGGCACCAGTTGTTCTCCAGAAGGACGTGCTCTCCGCCCTCGAGCGTGTTGTCGGGGTTCACCGTCAGCCGCGACAGGCGGCCGTTGACCACGCAGCCGTCGACGGTGGCGCCCGGGCCGATGATGTTCCCGGCGGCGTCCTTGTCCGGGCAGGTGTCGCCCCAGCGCGGCGCCGGGCGCGACGGATCGAACGGATCGAAGTCGTAGGTGTACAGCACGTAAATGTAAGGGCGGACCGGGAAGTCCGGGTCGAGGGCGAATCCCAGGAGCCCGCGGTCCCAGAAGTCCTGCACGTTGGTCGTCAGGTCGGCGACGATCGTCGGGGTGGTGGAGGTGAGGCTGTCGAAGACCTTGATCAGGCCGCTCTTCTCGGCGACGAAGACCCGTCCGTCGGGGGAGAAGCGGACCGCGGTCGGGTTGGTCAGACCGTCGAAGACCACGACCTCGGAGAAATTCGGCGGCAGGGCCCTAGCGGCGTCCGGCGCGGCGAGGAACGCGGTGGCGATCACCGCAATCGTCGACGCGGCGCGGAGGGGCCGGAGGCGGCCGATGCGACGCGGCGCGGGCGGATGCGCCAGGGGAGGGCGCGCCGGGGGATGCGCCGGAAAGGCGTCACCCCTCTCGTCGCCGATCGGGCTCCGGTGGGATTGAATCTTCATAACTTGTTGAATTCGGGGACTCTGGTACGACCTGCCGGGGGGTTCGTCAAGGAGTTCCTTGCCCCGGCGCCCCGCCTGGGCAGTCTCCGGGCGCTCTGGTAGAGTACCCCGCCGTGATGAATCGATTCCGCGTCCTCGGCCGCCTGACCGGCGTCCTGCTGCTGCTCCTGACGGCGGCGCCGCTCGCGGCGGTCTTCGCGTCCCCCGCGGCCGGGACCTGCGCGATGTGCGCCTCGCGCTGCTGCTGTCGTCCCGCCCCGGAGCGCGGAGGCGGCTGCCGGCTCTCGGCTCCCTGCGGCGCGCGCGAGCCCGGCGTCGCCACGATCTCGACGGTGACGCGGGCGATCATGCCGGAGCCGCTCCGGCTCTCCGAGCCCGAATCACGCCTCTTTGGCCCGGCGCCGTCCACCGCGGCCCGCGCCCTCCGGATGGCCTCTGTGCCTCCCGATCCGCCGCCCCGGCTCCCCGCCGCCTGATCGCGTTCCATCCATCCAGGCCATCAGAGCGGTCCGTTTCGCGCCGGACCGCGCGGTCGTCGCGTCGGGCCATCGGCCCGATGCCGCCGCGGTCCCCGGTGCCGGAGAGTGTCATGAGGGTCCTTCGTTACTCGTTCATGCAGTTCTTTTCCGTCCTGGCGATCGCCGGGATGGCGGCGGCGCCGGCGAGCGCCACGTGCGGTTCCGCCAATTGCTTCCTGATGACCGGGACGCAGGAGGGGGTCGTTCCGACGCACCAGATGACGGTCGATCTGTCGTTCCGCTATATCCCGCTGGACCGCAGGCTCGAGGGCAGCCACGGCGTGGACGAGGTGCTGACCCCCGGCATCGATTTCGAGAACGAGACGATCGAGCCGGACCATCACCGCGAAATCAGCACCCAGAACACCCTGGTCCAGCTCGACCTGGCGTATGGCGCGACGCGCCGGCTCACCATCGTCGGCAGCCTCCCGCTGGTGAACGACCGGCGCCACGAGCACTGGGACGACGTCGGCACGCCGGAGGAGGCGTTCAGCAACTCGGACGGGACCTCCGGGTTCGGCGACGTGCGCGTCGGCGTGCGCGGCGTCCTGCTTCTGAAGTCGCGCGAGATGGTCGTCGGCGGGCTGGCGCTCAAGGCGCCGACCGGGCCCTACAAGCTGCGCGACGGCGAAGGGGCGATCGGCGAGCCGACGCTGATGCCCGGGACCGGCTCCTGGGACGTCGTGGCCTCGGTCAACTACGAGCATCAGTGGACCGCCTCGTGGTGGCAGACGATCGCCTCGGGCGCCTGGCGCTTCAACCGCGCCAATCCCCTCGACTACGAGATGGCCGACGAAGGGATCCTCAGCGCCGGCGTCAGCCGGCGCGTCGGCACCTCGCTGACCTGGTCGTTGCAGGCGAACGCGCGACGGACCGGGCACGACCGCTACCTCGGGCAGGAGGTCTCGTCGACCGGCGCCACCTACGTCAACCTGACTCCGGGCCTGCGGGTCACGGGCGGCGATCTGTCGTTCTACGCCTTCGTCCAGGTGCCGGCCTACCAGCACGTCAATGAAGCCCAGCTCGCGCCGCGCACGGGGATCCTGGTCGGGATCTCGAAGACGTTCTGACGTCGGGCTCTCGCGCCGATTCCCGTTCTGCGCTAGATTCCGAGCCGGGCTCTCCGATATGAACGTCCGCGTCGGCTTGATGGGGTTCGGCCGGATCGGCCGCAACCTGTTCCGCCAGCTCTACCGGCGGGACGATCTGACGATCGAGGCGATCTCCGACGTCGCCGAGCCGCAGGCGCTCGAATACCTGCTGCGCTACGACACGGTCCTCGGCCGCTTCCCGGAAAAGGTGCACGTCCGCGACGGTGTCCTCCACTGCCGGGGCCGGGCGACGCGGATCCTCGCCGGGCGCGAGCCGGGGGACGTGCCGTGGGGCTCCCTGGGCGTGGACGTCGTCGTGGAAGCGACGGCGCGTTATCGCAGCCGGCGTGAGCTGGCCCGGCACCTCGAGGCGGGCGCCCGACGCGTCATCCTGTGCGCGCCGCCCACCGACCCGCCCGACCTCACCGTGATCATGGGGGTCAACGACGCGCAGCTGCGTCTGGAGCATCGCATCGTCTCCAACGGCTCGTGCACGGCGCATTGCGCCGCGCCGCTTCTCACGGTCCTCATCGAGGCGTTCGGAGTGCGCCGCGCGTTGCTCACCACGGTCCACGCCTACACCAGCCGCGATCGTCTGGCCGACGTCCCCGACGACGACCTGCGCCGCGGGCGCGCGGCGGCGGAGAACATCATTCCCACCACGACCAATGCCGCCGCCATGATCCAGGAGCTGATTCCGGCGCTCTCCGGACGTCTGGAAGCGATGGCGGTGAACGTTCCGGTGCCCGACGGGTCGCTGGTCGACCTGACCTGCTGGACCGAACGACCCGCCGATCGCGACGCCGTGAACGCCGCCGTGCGCGCGGCCGCGGCAGGACGGCTGCGGGGCCTCCTGGCCTACGAGGAGGATCCGATCGTCTCCTCCGACGTGATCGGCAATCCACACTCGTCTGTCTTCGATGCCGGCTCGACGCTGGTGGTTGGCTCCGACCTGGTGAAGACGGTGTCCTGGTACGACAACGGCTGGGGCTACGCGTGCCGGGTCGTCGACCTCATCGAGCGGTTCGCAGCAATGGAGGCCGCCTCGTGAGGCATCGCGGCGCAACGGGGTGGCGGCGGTGAGCATCCGGGTCGCCCTCAACGGGTTCGGGCGGATCGGCCGCTCCATCATGCGACTCCTCGCCCGACGCGACGACGTCGACGTGGTGGCGGTCAACGACCTCTTCCGTCCCGAGGCGCTCGCCTATCTTCTGAAGTACGACACCGTCATGAGGACGTTCGACCAGGAGGTCCGTGCCGAGGGGGACGTCCTGCACGTCGGTGGACGCTCGATCCGGCTGCTCGCATCCAGGGAGATCGCCGCGCTCCCCTGGCGCGATCTCGCGGTCGACGTCGTGGTCGAGGCGACCGGGAAGTTCCGCGCCCGCGCCGAGCTCGACCGCCACCTGGCGGCCGGCGCCCGCCGGGTCCTGCTGACCGTGCCCGCCAAGGACGCCATCGACGCGACCGTCGTCATCGGGGTGAACGACACGATCCTCCGCCCGGAGCACCGTATCGTCTCGAACGCCTCCTGCACCACCAACTGCCTGGCGCCGGTGGCCAGAGTGCTCGACGAGTCGTTCGGGATCGAGTCCGGCGTGATGACCACGGTGCACGCCTATACCAACGACCAGCGGCTGGCCGACGTGCCACACAAAGACCTGCGCCGGAGCCGCGCCGCGGCGGAGAACATCATCCCGACCACCACCGGCGCGGCGCGCGCCGTCGGCATGGTCCTGCCGGGGCTGAAAGGGAAGCTCGACGGGGTGGCCATGCGGGTGCCGGTCCCGGACGGGTCGATCGTCGATCTCAACGCGCGGCTGCGCGGCGCGCCCGGGGCGGCGGACGTCAACCAGGCGCTGAGGGCCGCGGCGCTCGGCCCGCTGCGCGGCATCCTCGAGTACTCCGACCAGCCGCTCGTCTCCTCCGACGTGATCGGCAATCCGCACTCGTCGATCGTCGATTCGCTCATGACGCGGTCGGTCGGGGAGGGGTTCGTGAAGGTGGTCGCCTGGTACGACAACGAGTGGGGCTACTCCTGCCGGGTTGTCGACCTCATCGATCGCCTGGCGCGGCTGGGCTGACCGGGAACCAGACCAGAGCGACGCGATCGACGCCGGTGTCCGACTTGCGCGGCCGCACGACGGTCTCCTCGATGGCCGGTTCGGCCGCGGCGCGCAGGGATGCGATCGCCTCGTCGAACTGTTTCTGAAGATCCTGGATCCGCTGATCGACGGCGCCCGCGCTCTCCTCGGCCTCACCGACTTCGCCGTGCTCGCGCAGGGCGCGACCGGCCCCGCGCATCGCGGTCGTCGCGCGACCGATGGTGCCGGTCGACACCGCCCGCCGCCCGAGGAGCGCGCCGAGAACGGTGGCGCCCACCGAGATCGCCGTCTGCAGCGTCTGCTGCTGGAATTGCGACTGCTCGCGCTCGACGCGCTCGCTGGCGCGCCGCCGCCGTTCCTGGAGGGTCGCGAGGCGCGGCGCAAACTCGGCGCGCAGCATCTCAACCTGGCGGTCGCGGTCGGCGCGCACCGCGTCGCGGACCCGGACGAGAAAATCGCCCTCGCTCTCGTCCGGCCTGGAGACCAGCTTCAGCGCCGCGCAGCGGCGCAGGGCGAGGGGGTGGCTCTGATAGATCGCGTCGGCGAGCGCCTTGCCCCAGATCACGTAGCTCTTCGCCGCCGCCGCCGCCGACGGCAGGGGGGCGAAGCGGGCCCCGGCGGGGGATTCCCTGGTGAGCGGCGGCTCCTCCGTCCCGACCAGCGCGGCGTTCTCCCAGACCGAAGCGGGGAGATCGGGCGGCAACGCGGCGCGCAGGACGATCTTCTGCCACAGGTCGACGCTCGCCTTGGCGTCGACGTAATGGACCCGCGCCGTGCCGACGAGCGCTGGTGCCAGGGTGGCGCCGGCGCTCGCGAGGGCGTTCCCGGCTCCGCCGGCGGCGGTGGCGAAGAATTCCGGAATACCGGGCGCCAGCGCCGGCCGCTCCAGACCGGACGGCGGGGTGGGTCGTGCGGCGCCCTGCATGACGGGCCGCGCGACCGTGTCGTCCGCCGCTGCGCCCGGACTGCCGCCGCCCGCCGCCGCGGGGGCTCGTCGTCCCGCGGTCAGCGTCTGGATCTGCGCGCGGGTCAGCGGACCACGCAGGTAGGACAGCGCCCAGCGGCTCTGGAACAGGACCGGCGCCTGCTCGTGCGCGTTGCTCATCAGGAAGGTGCGGGCCTTGAGCCCGGCGAGAAGCGCGCCGACCTTGGCGCGATCGAACGCCCCTCCCGCGGTCGCGGCGGCCCCCTCGAGCCCGTCGATCACGCGCATCTTGTCGCGCTCCGTCTGCAGACGCCCCAGGAACCAGGTCCCGGCGTTGGACAGCCCCTTGTAGTCGAGGTCGACGGGATTCTGGGTGGCGAGGACGATCCCCAGTCCGAAGGCGCGCGCCTGCTTCAGGAGGGTGAGCATCGGCGTCTTCGAAGGCGGATTGGCGGTCGGCGGGAAGAAGCCGAAGACCTCGTCCATATAAAGGATGGCGCGCAGGCTGCTCGTGCCCGGCTGGCCGCGCACCCAGGCGAGCACTTCGTTCAGGAGCAGCGTGACGAAGAACATGCGCTCGGCGTCGGAGAGGTGCGCGATCGACACGACCGCCAGACGCGGCTTGCCCGCCTCGGTGTAGAGCAGCCGCCGCACGTCGAGCGGCTCGCCCTCCGTCCAGGCCGCGAACCCCGGCGACGCCAGCAGGTTGTTGAGCGCCACCATCAGCGCGGTGCGCTCCTTCGCCGGGTAGAACGACTCGAGATCGATCACCCCGACGCGGCTGAACGGGGGCGTCCCGACCGCGCGCACCAGGTCGCCGATCTCGAGGTCGCGGCCGGCGCCCCAGGTGCCCCCGAGGATCGTCGACAGCAGGACGTGCTCCCGGCTGCGGATCGGATCGGCGTCGATCCCCGCGAGCGCGAGGAGCCCCGAGACCGTCGTCGTGATCCGCTCACGCAGGAAGTCGCCGTCGGCGCGCAGCGCGGCGGCCGGCGCGGCGAGCGACTTCAGGACGGCGATCGGCGCGCCGGCCGTGCTCCCCGGCGTGTAGATCGCCAGATCGACCGCGTCGCGGAAACGCGCGATGCGGGCCCCGTCCTGGCCCCAGTCGGCCAGACCCTTGCGCCAGGTCTCCGCCGTCTTCGCGGCGAACGCGTCGGGGTCGAGACCGGCGCGCGCCGCCTCGCCTTCGTCCACCCAGGGACGGAAGTCGGCGGGGCGCATCTCGGGGAAGGCCAGCAGGAGATTGCCGAGGTCCCCCTTCGGGTCGATGGCGATCGCCGGGATTCCGTCGATCGCCGCTTCCTCGAGCAGATCGATGCACAGCCCGGTCTTGCCGCTGCCGGTCATGCCGACGCACACCGCGTGCGTCGTCAGGTCGCGCGAATCGTAGAGGAAGAGGTCGTCCGTCGGCTGGCCCGATGACGGGTCGGCCACCCGGCCGAGATAGAAGGATCCGAGCTTCTCGAACTCTTTCACGGTCCCTGCATCTTAGTGCCGCGGCCCGGGGAGCGGGAAGAGCGTCACGTTCCGGGACCCGGAACGGCGGCTCGATTCGATGTAAAGAATACTTGACATAAAGTAAAGCGTACCGTACATTCCCCCCGATTCAAGGGAGGCTCACATGGACACGAAATCGGCGGGAATGGAATCGGAGAGTCGCCGGACCCCGGCCTACAACGCCCGGTACATCGGGGTCGCCGTCATCGCCGCGCTGGTCATCATCGCGGCCGCGCTGGGCGAGCGCCAGTTCGCGCGCGGTACGACCGAGCGGATCGGATTCGCCCTGGCGCAGAGCATGGCGACCGCCATCGTCGTCGTGATGCCGTTGCGCGCGCTCCGGCATCTCGACGAGCTGCAGCGCCGCATCCAGCTCGAAGCGCTCGCGCTCGCCTTCGTCGGCACCGGCATCCTGTGCTCGACCTACGGGTTTCTCGAGAAAGCGATGCTCTCGCGCCTCGATCTGACCTTCGCCATCTGGCCCGCCATGGTGCTGCTGTGGGTCGTCGGGGTGCTGATCGCGTGCCGGCGCTACCGATGAAAAACCGCCTGCGGGTGCTGCGCGCGGAGAAAGGGTGGTCGCAGGCCGACCTCGCGGTGAAGCTCGCCGTCTCGCGCCAGACCGTCAACGCCATCGAGACGGAGAAATACGATCCGAGCCTGCCGCTCGCCTTCCGCATCGCGCGTCTGTTCGCGAGGAAGATCGAGGACGTCTTCGAGAGCGGGCATTCCTGAGACCCTGAGCCGTCGCGTCCTCAGTGCGTCAGCTTGCGGTACTTGATCCGGTGCGGCTGGTCGGCGTCGGAGCCGAGCCGGCGGTGCAGGTCGGCGTCGTAGTCCTGGAAGTTCCCCTCGAACCAGACCACCTTGCTGTCCCCCTCGAACGCCAGGATGTGCGTGGCGATGCGGTCGAGGAACCAGCGGTCGTGGCTGATGACCACGGCGCAGCCGGCAAACCCGAGCAGCGCCTCCTCGAGCGCCCGCAGGGTGTCGACGTCGAGGTCGTTGGTCGGCTCGTCGAGCAGGAGCAGGTTGGCGCCGGTCTTCAGCGTGCGCGCCAGGTGGATGCGGTTGCGCTCGCCGCCCGAGAGGTCGCGGACCCTCTTCTGCTGGTCGGAGCCCTTGAAGTTGAATCCGGCGACGTAGGAACGCGACGCCACCTGGCGCTTGCCGAGCAGCAGCGTCTCGTGCCCGTCCGACACGGCTTCCCAGACGTTCTTGTCGGTGTCGAGCGCATCACGGCTCTGGTCGACGTAGCCGAGGGTCACGGTCTCGCCGAGGCGGAGGGTCCCGGAGTCCGGCTTCTCCTGCCCGGTGATCATCCTGAAGAGCGTCGTCTTGCCGGCGCCGTTCGGCCCGATCACGCCGACGATGCCGCCCTTCGGGAGCTTGAACGACAGGTCGTCGATGAGCAGGTTGTCGCCGTATCCCTTGCTCAGGTGGTCGGCCTCGACCACGACGTCGCCCAATCGCGGGCCGGGCGGGATGTAGATCTCGACCGATTCGGGCGCCCGCTCGGTCTCCTCGGCCAGGAGCTTCTCGTACGCCGCCAGACGCGCCTTGCCCTTCGCCTGCCGCGCCCGCGGCGCCATCCGGACCCACTCCAGCTCGCGCTGCAGGGTGCGCTGCCGCGCGCTCTCCGCCTTCTCCTCCTGCGACAGGCGCTGCTGCTTCTGCTCGAGCCAGGAGGAGTAGTTCCCCTCCCAGGGAATCCCCGCGCCGCGGTCGAGCTCGAGTATCCAGCCGGCGACGTTGTCGAGGAAGTAGCGGTCGTGCGTCACCGCCACGACCGTGCCGGGGTAGTCCTTCAGGAAGCGCTCCAGCCAGGCGACCGACTCGGCGTCGAGGTGGTTGGTCGGCTCGTCGAGCAACAGGAGATCGGGCTTCTGCAGAAGCAGCCGGCAGAGCGCCACCCGGCGCTTCTCGCCGCCCGACAGCGTGGCGACCGCCTGATCCGGCGGAGGACAGCGCAGCGCGTCCATGGCGATCTCGAGCGTGCGGTCCAGCTCCCAGGCGCCGGCCGCCTCGATCTGGTCCTGGACCTTCGACTGCTCCTCCAGAAGCTTCTCCATCTCGTCGGGCTCCATCGGCTCGGAGAACTTCTCGCTGATGGCGTTGTAGCGATCGAGGAGCGCCTTGGTCGCCGCCACGCCCTCCTCGACGTTGCCGAGGACGGTCTTGGCCGGATCGAGCAGCCTTCCAATGGTGATGCGCGGCTCATGCCTGGCTTCACCGTCGGCATGCTGCTGCAGGAACCGCCCCTGAACGAAGACAAGACCGTCCTCGGCAACGTCGAGGAGGGCGTGGCCGAGACCAAGGCCCTGC
>DASRAN010000027.1:0-16152 GCA_035638115.1 Patescibacteria group bacterium
TAGAACCCGATCAGCAGATACGAGCAGAGCCCGACCCCCTCCCATCCCACGAACACGACCGGCAGCGTCCCGCCCAGCACCAGGGTCAGCATCATCGCCATGAACAGGTTCAGGTAGGCGAAGAACCGGGCATAGGCCGCCCCCGGCTCCTCGTGCATGTACCCCGTCGCGTAGACGTGAATCAGAAACCCGATCCCCGTCACCACCAGGAGCATCACCGCCGACAGCGGGTCGAGCACGTACGACCAGTCGATGGTCAGCCCCTGTCCGTCGTGACCCGGGCCCATCAGCATCCAGGTCCACGCCGTCTGCGTCACCCGGTGCGCCTCGTGGTCGATCGCCAGCCCCGCCGACGACTCCGGCAGCGACGACAGCGACGACACCGCCCCCCACGACACCAGAAACGCCGCCAGCACCGTCCCGCAGGCGATCACCCCCACCGCGCGCTTCGACAGACGCGACCCCAGAAGCCCCGTCGCCACGAATCCGGCGAACGGCAGCAGCGGGATCAGCCAGAGGAGGCTCAGCACGTCACCCTTTCAGCAGCCGGACGTCGTCGACATGGATGCTGTCGCGGTTGCGGAACATCGCCAGGACGACCGCGAGGCCGACCGCGACCTCGCCCGCGGCGACGGCGATGGTGAAGACGGCGAATACCTGGCCGTTGATGGCGTTGAGCTGGCGGCTGAAGGCGATCAGGTTCAGGTTGGCGGCGTTCATCATCAGCTCGATCGACATGAGGATGATGATGGCGTTGCGGCGCGTCAGGACGCCGATCACGCCGATGGCGAAGAGCAGCAGGCTGACGACGAGGACGTGGCTCGGCGGCACCGGCATCGCGCTCTCCTCAGGCCCTCGGCGGGCGCGCCAGCACGATGGCGCCGATCATCGCGACGAGGAGCAGCACGGAGGCGATCTCGAACGGCAGGAGCGCGTCCTTGAACATCGCCTGGCCGACCGCCTCGAGGTTGCCGCCGGCGCGCAGCTTCGACGCCCCCACGGCGGTCTCGAGGTGGCCCCGCACGTAGAGACGCAGCACCAGGACCGCCAGCGCCAGACCGAGCCCGCCGGACACGGCGGCGTGCACGCGGATCCGGCGCTCCGAGACGTCCCTCAGGTTGACGAGCATGATGACGAACAGGAACAGCACCATGATCCCGCCGGCGTAGACCAGGACCTGCACCGCGGCGACGAACTCCGCCTCGAGCATGAGGTACAGCCCCGCCATCGACAGGAAGGTCAGCACCAGCCAGATGGCCGAGTGGATGGCGCTGGCGCTGCGGATCACCATCACCGCCGCGCCGACCGCGAGCGCGGCGAGCAGATAGAACGCCACGGCCGCGACGCTCGGGATCATGCCTTGTAGTCCTCCGGGTCGATGCCGTCGAGCAGCGTGCGCAGCGGCGCCACGAACGGCTCGCGCGTGTAGCCGGCCATCTCGTAATCGTGCGACATGTAGATGGCGGTCAGGGGCTCGGTCGGGCAGGGGTCGACGCACAGCCCGCACAGGCAGCAGCGCTCGTAGTTGATCTCGAACGACACCAGCCGCTTCCCCTTCCCGTTCGGGTTCTTCTCCGAGACGATGTGGATGCACTCGTCCGGGCAGACGATCTCGCACAGGTGACAGGCGATGCACAGCTCCTCGCCCGTCGCCGGGTCGAACCGGAGGCGGGGCATGCCGCGGAAGCGCGGCGCCAGCTCGACGCGCTCCTTTGGGTACTCGACGGTGACGTGCGGGCGGAACTGGTTCTTGAGCGTGGTCCAGAGCCCGACCCAGAGCTCGAGCAGCAGGACCGTGCGCAGCACGTCCCGCACGGGCGACTCGGGCCGGCGCGCCACGTGATCGCTCATGCGGTCCCGCCGCGCAGCAGCATCACGACCGCGGTCACGATGACGTTGGCGATCGACAGCGGCAGGAGCCACTTCCACCCGAGGTTCATGAGCTGATCATAGCGATAGCGGGGGTAGGTGCCGCGGAACCAGATGTACAGGAAGAAGATCAGCATCACCTTCATCGAGAACCAGAAGGCGCCCGAAAGCTGCGGGATCGCCATCGAGGCAAGACCGCCCACGTCGGCGACGCCGAGGGCGAAGCCGACCAGCCCGCCCAGCACGCCCCCGATGAACATGCAGCGCAGACCGCTTCCGAATCTCTGGTCGAGGAGCCAGCCGGCGAAGCCGGCGCCGACGACCGGCACCACCAGGAGCCAGCCGTTCTCCAGCCAGGCGAACGCCTCCAGATTCGGAAACGGCCGCAGCCACCCGCCCAGGAACGCCACAGTCGCGAGGCAGGACACCAGGAACATGTTGGTGTACTCGGCCATGAAGAAGAGCGCGAACTTCATCCCCGAGTACTCGGTGTGGAAGCCGGCCACCAGCTCGGCCTCCGCCTCGGGCAGGTCGAACGGGATGCGGTTGGTCTCGGCCAGGGCGCTCACGAAGTAGCAGAAGAAGCCGAGCACCTGCGGGAAGACGAACCACCAGCCGGCGGCCTTCTGCGCCTCGACGATCTTCACGAGCGACGCCGACCCCGCCAGCATCATCACGCCGATGAGCGCGAATCCGAGCGGCACCTCGTACGACACCATCTGCGCGGAGGATCTCAGGGCGCCGAGGAGGGAGTACTTGCTGTTCGACGCCCAGCCTCCGAGGATGATGCCGTAAATGCCCAGCGACCCGATCGCCAGCAGGAAGACGACGGCGATGTTGAGATCGGCGATGTACGGCTTGATCTCCCACCCGAGCACCGTGATCGGCGCGCCGGCGACCGGGATCACGGCGAGCCCGAGGATCGCCGGGGCGACGGTGAGGATCGGCGCCAGCGTGAACAGGAAGCGATCCGCGCCCGCCGGGATGGTGTCCTCCTTGATGATCAGCTTCACGGTGTCGGCGATCGGCTGGAGGATGCCGTGCCAGCCGACGCGCCGCGGCGACAGACGCAGCTGCATGAACGCCAGGAGCTTGCGCTCGATGAGCTGCATGTAGGCGACGAACCCGAGCACCACGCCCAGGAACACGGCGATCTGGATCGCCGGGACCACCACGTCGCGCATCAGGGTCTGTGAATCCATGCCTCACCTAGCGATCGCAGTCGCCCAGCACGATGTCGATCGATCCGATGATCGCGGTGACGTCGGCCACCAGCCGCCCCCGGCACATCAGCGGGAGCGCCTGGAGGTTCACGAACGAGGGCGACCGGAAGCGGACCCGGTACGGCATCTCGCCGGACTGCGCCACGACGTAGAAGCCCTGCTCGCCGCGCGGGCTCTCGACGACGTGATAGACCTCGCCGGCCGGCGGCTTGATGAACTTCGACACCTTGGCGCGCACCTCGCCGTCGGGCATCCGATCGAGCGCCTGGTGCAGGATGCGCAGCGACTGGCGCATCTCCTCCATCCGCACCAGGTAACGGTCGTAGGTGTCGCCGTGCTCCCCCACCGGCACGTCGAACTCGAGGTCGGCATAGGCGGCGTACGGGATCGCCTTGCGGACGTCGTAGTTGACCCCCGACGCCCGCAGCGGCGGGCCGGTCACCCCCCAGGCGACCGCGTCGGCCGCCGACAGGACGCCGACCCCGCGGGTGCGGCCGACGAAGATCCGGTTCACCGTGAGCAGGTCCTCGTACTCGCGCATGCGGCCGGGAAAGATCTTCAGGAAGTGGCGCACCCGATCGATCCAGCCGCGCGGCATGTCCTCGTACAGGCCGCCGATGCGCATCGAGTTGTAGGTCAGACGCGCGCCGCAGAACGACTCGAACAGGTCGAGGATCATCTCGCGCTCGCGGAAGGCGTAGAAGAACATGGTCATCGCGCCGAGGTCGAGGGCGTGCGTGCCGAGCCACAGAAGGTGCGACGCGATCCGCTGCAGCTCCGCCAGAACCACCCGGACGTACTGCGCGCGCGGCGGCGGCGTCACGCCCAAAAGCGCCTCGACCGCGCCGCACCAGCCCAGGTTCTCGGACACCGCCGCGACGTAATCCAGCCGGTCGGTGAGCGGCTCGATCATCGGATAGGTGCGATGCTCGCAGAGCTTCTCGACGCCGCGGTGCAGGTAGCCGATCACCGGGCGGACGCCCTTGATCTCCTCGCCGTCGAGCTGGAGCACGAGCCGCAGGACCCCGTGCGTCGACGGGTGCTGCGGCCCCATGTTGATCTCCATCTCCTCGGTTCGGAACATCAGCCTCTCCCGAGCCCCGTCTTCTCGACTTCCTTCCTCCATCCGAAGCCCCGCAGCGGCGCCTTGTCGTTGTTGTAGACGTGCTCGGCGGTGGTGACCTCGCGGTACTGCACGTGGTCGCCCGGATTCCCCTCGAGGGGATAGTCCTTGCGCAGCGGATGACCGACCCACTCGTCCGTCAGGAGGATGCGCGTCATGTCGGGGTGCCCTTCGAACCGGACGCCGAACAGATCAAACACCTCGCGCTCGTGCCAGTTGGCGGTCGGCCAGAGCCCGGTGGCGGTCGGCGGGGCCTCGCCCTCGGCCACCGCCGTCTTGACCGTCAGGCGATGGCGTTTCGGGATGGAGTACAGGTGGTAGACGATCTCGAACGGCTTGTCGTTCTTCGGCCAGTGCACCGCCGTGAGGTTGCTCAGGTGATCGAACCTCAGCTCGTCGTGGTCGCGCAGGAAGGCGAGCACCTCGATCAGCCGCTCGAGCGGCACCCGCGCCAGCGCCTGCCCGGCGTGGTGCGTGACGCCGGCCAGGGCGTCGGTCTTCTCGGCGCGCAGCAGGTCGACCGCGCGCGACGCCACGGGGTGGTCGAGGGGACTCGTGTCGCCGGCCATCGTCAGGCCGTCGCGCGCCGGGCGATGGTCATCCTGCCGATCTTGTCCTGGAGCCGCAGGAAACCGTACAGGAGCGCCTCGGGCCGCGGCGGGCAGCCGGGGATGTAGACGTCGACCGGCACGAGACGATCGACCCCCTGCACCACGCTGTAGGTCGGGAACGGCCCCCCGCAGGTGGCGCAGGCGCCCATCGAGATGACCCACTTCGGCTCCGGCATCTGGTCGTACAACCGCTTGATGATCGGCGCCATCTTCTCGCACACCGTGCCCGCCACGATCATCACGTCCGACTGGCGCGGCGTGGCGCGGAAGACGCCGGCGCCGAAGCGGTCGATGTCGTAGCGCGACGCCACCGTCGCCATCATCTCGATGGCGCAGCACGCCAGCCCGAACGACATCGGCCAGAGCGCCGACTTGCGCGCCCAGTTGAACAGCGAGTCGACCGTGGTGGTGATGATGTTGGCGGAGAAGCGATCGTCGATCAGACCCATTCCAGCGCCTTCTTCTTCCACGCGTACGCGTAGCCGACCAGGAGCAGGCCGAGGAACACCAGCATGGTCACCAGACCGATCATCCCGAGCTGACGGTAACGCACGGCCCAGGGGAACAGGAAGATGGTCTCGACGTCGAAGACGACGAACAGGACGGCGACGATGTAGAAGCGGATGGGATAGCGCGCCCGCGCGTCGCCGCTCGACGGCACGCCGCACTCGTAGGCCTCGCCCTTGACGCGGTCCGACCGGGAGGGACGCAGCAGCCAGCCGACGGCGAGGAGCGAAACCGGGATCAGCGCGGCGGCGAAGAGAAAGATGAGGACGGGAATGTACTCGACCACGCCTCGACCCCCTCTGGCTGACGGCCCGCGCGGGGTGGGGGCGCGTCAGGACGGCGCACCATACCACGCCGATCGGGGGGAGTCAACGCCGCGTCCAGCAAGGACTTCGGAGCTTCGGGCCGGCGCGCGCACGGTCCCTGCGCGCACCGGTCGTCCACCGTCGCTCAGGGCGCGGCGTAGGACAGGACCTTCTGCGAATACAGCGTCGGCGCCCCGCCGCGATCGACGGCGCGCTCGGCGGTGCGCGCCGGCCCCTCGTTGTACGCCGACAGCGCCAGCGCCAGATCGTTGAACTGCGCCAGCATCTTGGTCAGGTAATAGGTGCCGATCCGGATGTTGGCCGCCGGGTCGCGCAGGAGCGCATCGCCGGGCCACTCCATCCGCAGCTCATGCGCCACCTCCTCCGCCGTGGAGGGGAGGACCTGCATCAGGCCGATGGCGCCGGCGTCCGACTCGGCGTTGACGTCGAAGCCGCTCTCGATCCGGATGACCGCCAGGATCGTCTCGGGCGGCACGCCGTAACGGATCGACGCGTCGGCGATGCCGTCGGCGATCGTCTGATAGGTGGTCTTCGGCAGGCGGACCCGAACCTCCTCGAGGTAGTCGCGCAGCAGCAGCGCGGTCCTGAGGCGCATCGCATCCTCCTGAAGCTTGTCGATCCTGAGCTTCTGCACTTCGACGAGAGCGTGCGTGGCGCTGCGGTTCTCGACCCGTTCCTGGTACCTGACGCCGAGCGTGAAGCCCGCCGCCAGAACGACGATGGCGATGAACATGATCGCAAAGGACTTCATCGGGCACCTCCTCCAACGCCGTCCGGGAACGTCACCCCGAGACGGCTGCCGGCTTTGAGTCCCTCGCGCCTGGCCACCCCGGACCTCAGCTCCAGGACGTAGCTGGCCTTGCGCAGGGAACCGTACGACGGACAGGGATCGGACTTGCACGGCGGCGTCGCGTTCTGCACGTAGACGACGTCGAATCGGTCGTCCAGCCAGATGATGTCGAGCGGCACCAGCGTGTTCTTCATCCAGAACGCGTGGACGTCGGCGTCGGGGAACACGAAGATCATCCCCTCGTCGTCGCGCACCTCGGTCCTGTACATGTAGCCGTACGTCACGCGCGCGGGCGTGTCGGCGATCTCGACCGCGATGACGCGGCCTCCCGGGAACGTCACGGCGGCCCTCGACACGCCGCGGAACGCCTGCTTGACCATGTCGGGAGTGATCGAGGACTCGTCGGCGGGCGGCGGCGTGCGCATGCCCGCCGCGCGGGCCGGCGCCGCGGCGGCGACGAGAGAAGCGAGCAAGATGATGGTCCTCACCCTCATGACGACCTGGCTCCAGTTCACGTCGGGTGCTTCAGCGGCTCCATCACCGGGCGCTTGGTTCCTCCCGGATGGCGCAATCACGACGACGACCAGCGAAGATTCCAGCGGACGAGGAGTTACGTTTTCGAAGAGAGGCGCATCTTACCGAACGTCTCCGCCATGGTCAAGGAGAAACGCCCCGCAGGTCCCGGACGACGAACTCCGGACCCCGCGTGGGTGGTCGCACGTGGCGCTCCGAATGCGCGCCCGGCGGGCACGGGTCCGGCGACGCTGCGCGTCGCCTCCCCTCCCCTTGCTGCGCGCCGCCCATTGCGCCGCAGCCCGGCGCAACGGGTCCCCGGGCGCTCCGTCTCGGGCGGCCCGCCGGACGCGCATTCGTCGCGTCACATTGGCGGCCATTTCCGAGCGGGATCCAGGATCGCCGGCCGTGCCCGGACTCTCTCCCATGGCGGATCGTTGCTTCCACTGCGAAGCGCGCGAGCGCGGAGCGGCCGTCTGAGACGGAGCGCCCGGGGCCCCGTCGCGCCGTCGTGCGGCGCGATGGGCGGGCGCGCAGCGAAGCGAGGGGAGGCCTCGCGCAGCGAGGCCGGACCCGTGCCGCTCCGTGCTCGCGCGCTTCGCCGGGCGCGGGTTCGCCGGCGCATCTCGTATACTCACGCCCGGAGAGGACGCGTGTCGATTCGGATCGGGATCAATGGGCTGGGGCGCATCGGGCGCGGGTTCCTGCGGATGGCGATCGGGAGCGGCGACCTCGAGGTGGTGGCGGTCAACGACCTCGCGCCGCCGGCGACCCTCGCGCACCTGCTGCGCCACGATTCGCTCTACGGGACGATCGGCGCGCCGGTCTCCTCGGGGGCCGAATCGCTCCTGGTCGGAGCCCGCACGCTGCGCTGGACCGGCCGCCGATCGCCCGCGGAGATCCCGTGGCGCGACGCCGGGGCGGAGTACGTGCTGGAGGCGACCGGATCCTTCACGCATCGCGAGGCGGCGGGCCGTCATCTGCACGGCGGTGTCCGGCGCGTCATCGTCAGCGCGCCGTCGGCGGACGCCGACCTGACGGTCTGCTGCGGGGTGAACGAGAAGGCCTACGATCCGGCGCGTCACCAGGTGATCTCCAACGCCTCCTGCACGACCAACGCCATGGCGGTCCTCCTGAGCGTGGCGGAGAGCGCGTTCGGAATCGAGCAGGCCGCCATGACGACGGTGCATTGCGTCACCAACAACCAGGTGCTGATGGACGCGCCGCATCAGGATCCGCGCCGGGCGCGCGCCGCCGGCATGTCGATGATCCCGACCACGACGTCGGCGGCGCAGGCCATCGTCCAGGTCATGCCCGCGCTGCGCGGGCGGCTGCACGCCCTCGCGGTCCGCGTGCCGACGAGCGCCGTGTCGTTCATCGATCTGACCATCCTGCTGCGCCGCGGCACCACGCTGGCCGCGGTGCGCGACGCCTACCGCGCCGCGGCGGAGGGGGCGATGGCGGCGGTGCTCGGCTATTGCGACGAGCCGCTGGTGTCGATCGACTTCCTCGGCGACACCCGGTCCGCGGTGGTCGACGCCCCGCTGCTGGCGCTCCAGGGCGACCGCTGGCTCAAGGTGTACGCGTGGTACGACAACGAGCGCGGCTACGTCAGCCGTCTCGGCGACCTCTTCCGGCACCTGGCGCGCCGCGACGGGGAGTCGTCGTGAGGCGGCGCGCGGCGAGGGACCGGACGAGGGGGCTCCGATGAGCGCGAGGAAGATGTCGGTGCGCGACCTGGACGTCGATGGGAAACGGGTGTTCCTGCGGGTGGATTTCAACGTGCCGCTCGAGCAGGGCGCGATCACCGACGACACGCGGGTGCGCGCCTCGCTGCCGACGCTGGGGCTCCTCCTGGAGCGCGGCGCGCGGGTGATCGCGGCGTCGCACCTCGGGCGCCCCAAAGGGAAGCCGAGCCCCGCGTTCAGCCTGAAACCCGTGGCCGCGCGCCTCGAAGCGCTCCTGCACCGGACGGTCGCGATGGCGGAGGATTGCGTCGGACCCGCCGTCGAGGCGCGCGCGCGCGACCTGGCGCCGGGCGGCGTTCTCCTGCTCGAGAACCTCCGTTTCCACCCGGAAGAGGAGAAGAACGACGACGTCTTCGCGACGCGGCTGGCCTCGCTCGCGGAGCGCTACGTCGACGACGCGTTCGGCGCCGCGCACCGGGCGCATGCGTCGGTCGCGGCGATCACCCGGCACCTCCGCCCCGCCGCGGCCGGCCTGCTGATGGACCAGGAGCTGTCGGCCCTCGGCCGCCTGCGCGACTTTCCCGACAAGCCGTACGTCGCGCTGCTCGGCGGCGCGAAGGTGTCCGACAAGATCGCGCTCGTCGAGCGACTCATCGACCGCGCCGATGCCATCCTGATCGGCGGCGCGATGGCCTACACCTTTCTGAAGGCGGCGGGGGTGGCGGTCGGCGGGTCGCGCGTCGAGGCCGACCGGATCGAGGCGGCCCGGACGATCCTCGAGCGGGCGCGCGCGCGGTCGGTGCGGATCCTGCTGCCGGTCGACCATGTCGTCGCCCCGACGCCCGGGGCGGGCGCCGCCCACCAGACCACGCCCGGCGCGTCGATCCCGGAGGGCCTGCTGGGACTCGACGTCGGACCGCGCACCCGCGCCGCGTTCGCCGCGGAGATCGCGGCGGCCCGGACGATTTTCTGGAACGGGCCGCTCGGCCTGTTCGAGACCGCGCCGTACGACGAGGGGACGCTCGCGGCGGCGCAGGCGATCGCCGCGACCACCTGCTTCAGCGTCGTCGGCGGTGGCGATTCGGTCGCGGCGGTGACCCGGCTCGGGCTCGCCGGCCGGTTCTCGCACGTCTCGACGGGCGGCGGGGCGTCGCTCGAATATCTCTCCGGTCTCGAGCTTCCCGGCGTCGCGGCTCTCGCCGACGCGCCGGCGTCGTCCCCGGGGGGCGGCCGCTGATGCGCACCCCCTTCCAGAAGACGCTGGTGGTCGGGAACTGGAAGATGCAGGTGACCGTGCGCGCGGCCGCGGCCGCGGCGCGCGAGATCGCCAGCCTGGTGCCGGCGGCGCGTGATCGCGAGGTGGCGCTCGCGCCGCCGTTCACGGCGCTCGCGGCGGTGCGCGACGCGCTCGAGGGCAGCGCCGTCGCGCTGGCGGCGCAGGATCTGTTCTGGGAGGACGAGGGGGCCTACACCGGCGAGATCTCCGGCCCGATGCTCGGAGAGCTCGGCGCGACCTACGTGCTCGTGGGCCACTCCGAGCGCCGTATCTACCTGGGCGAGACCGACCACATGATCAACCGCAAGGTGATGGCCGCCTTGAGATCGGACCTGCAGCCGATCCTCTGTGTCGGCGAGACCGAGAAGACGCGCGCCTCGGGGCAGCACGATCGCATGGTGCGCGAGCAGGTGGCGCTCGGCCTGGATGGCGTCCCCCGGACGCGGGCGGCAAAGCTCGCCATCGCCTGGGAGCCGGTCTGGGCGATCGGCACGGGCCGCACCGCCTCCCCCGCCGACGCCGTGGAGATGCACGCGACCATCCGCAAGGAGCTGGAGACCCTCTTCCCGCGCGACGGCGGCCGCATCCGGATTCTCTACGGCGGCAGCGTCACGGCCGGGAACGTCGACGCGCTCATGGCCTGCCCCGACGTCGACGGCGTCCTCGTCGGCGGCGCCTCGCTCAGGCCCGGGGAGTTCGCCCGCATCGCCGCGTACGCCGCGGGCAAGGGCCGCTGAGCACGCCTTGATGGTGCCGCGAAGGGTGTGCTAGCATTCGCGCTCGCCCGTTGAGCTGAGAGGAGCCCGACGTCCGTGGTCTTCATCCTGTATCTGATTCACATCGCCGTCTGCGTGGTCCTGATCATGGTCGTCCTGCTGCAGAG
Organism: Patescibacteria group bacterium; assembly: GCA_035638115.1. Classification (GTDB taxonomy): domain Bacteria; phylum Acidobacteriota; class Polarisedimenticolia; order Gp22-AA2; family Gp22-AA2; genus DASRAN01. Next base: position 10,810 of record DASRAN010000027.1, read on the forward strand.
CGGGAAGGCGGCCGATCTGGCCGGCGCGTTCGGCGGCGGCGGCAGCCAGACCGCGCTCGGCAGCCGCGGCGCCGCCACCGTCCTGTCGAAGGCCACCACGATCTGCGCCATCATCTTCATGCTCACGTCGCTCGGGCTGGCCCTGGTCGGCTCGCGGCGCGGCGGATCCGTGCTCGAGAACGTGAAGCTTCCCGCGCAGGGCGCACCGGCTCCGGATGGAGTCCCGGCCGCGCCGGCCGGCGGCGCACCCGCGAACCCGGCGCCTGCCGCCGCCCCCGGAAGCACGCCGCCCGCGTCACCGGCGCCGGCCGCTCCCGCCGGTCAGGCGGCGCCCGCGGCGCCGGCGAAACCGCCGGGCTCGCCGAAATAGGGCTTTGGGATTAGGAGGCGGTTGACGCCTCCACGCTGGGCCGGAGTGGTGGAACTGGCAGACACACCATCTTGAGGGGGTGGCGCCCAAAAGGCATGCGGGTTCAAATCCCGCCTCCGGCACCAATCACCCCGAAGCGCAAACCCCGCGAGTCCGGCCGGAGACCTTCCTACTCCTCTTCGTCGCGGTCGCTCTCCCCGTCGTCCTCCAGGAGCGCGTCGACCTCGTCGGGGTCGAGCCCCTCCAGCACCTTCTTCACCCGCAGCAGGTTCTCCACGTCGACGCCAAAGCGGGCCTCGGTGCGCTGCTTGAGCAGGGCCAGGGCCTGGTTGATGGAATCGAGAAGATCGTCCACGGTGCTGCTCATCGCTTCCTCCGCCGCGGTCCCGCCCGCGAGCCTCAGTGTCCCTGCGACTCCAGGAACCGCTCGGCGTCGATGGCGGCCATGCAGCCGCTCCCCGCGGCGGTGATGGCCTGACGATAGACATGATCCTGGCAGTCGCCCGCGGCGAAGACGCCCGGCACGTTGGTGCGGCTGCCTTCCCTGGTCTTGATGTACCCGGCCTGATCCATGTCGATTTTGCCCTGGAAGATGCGGGTGTTCGGCACGTGTCCGATGGCGACGAAGACGCCGTCGACCTTTCTCTCGGAGACGGCGCCGCTCTTGACGTTCTTCAGCTTCACGCCCTCGACCTTGTCCTTGCCGAGCACCTCGACGACCGCCGTGTCGAGGACGAACTCGATCTTCGGATTGCGCATGGCGCGGTCCTGCATGATCTTCGAGGCGCGCAGCGCCTCGCGACGGTGCACGATCGTGACCTTGCGCGCGAACTTGGTCAGGAAATTCCCCTCCTCCATCGCCGAGTCGCCGCCGCCGACCACAAGCAGCTCGCGGTCGCGGAAGAAGAAGCCGTCGCACGTGGCGCAGGTCGACAGACCGTGACCCAGGAGCCGCTTCTCCGATTCGATCCCGAGGAGCCGCGCCGAGGCGCCGGAGGCGATGATCAGCGTCCGGGTGAAGAGGTGATGCTTGTCGTCGATGGTGAGGCGGAACGGCCGCTCCGCCAGGTCGGCCGCCGTGGCCGAACCGGCCAGGTACTCGGTGCCGAACCGCGCCGCCTGCTTGCGGATGTGCTCGATCAGCTCCGGGCCCATGATGCCGGCGGGGAAGCCGGGGAAGTTCTCCACCTCGGTCGTCAGACCGAGCTGACCGCCGGTCTCGTGGCCGTTGACCAGGAGCGGTCGCAGATTGGCGCGCGCGGCGTAGACCGCGGCGGTCAGACCGGCGCAGCCGGAGCCGAGGATGACGACATCTCTGGGATCCTGGCGCGTGCCGGCGGGCGGCGCCGGGGATCCGGGTGCCGGGGATCCGGGCGCCGGCGAACCGGTCACGGGTTCATGGGGAGTCATTCCGGGCAAGTCTCCTCGAAAGGCGCGGCCGGATACGGCCGGGCGATGATGTCGATCGCGCTTGCTGGGCGCCCGCGATGATAGCACACGGGTTTGGGCCGCCTCGGCGCGGCTCCTAGGTCCAGCGACCGGCGCGCAGGCCCTGCTTGATCCGATCCTCGCAGACCGCGACCAGCCGGTGGTCGGGGCCGAGGTGCGGCGCGATGCGGATGTCGATCCCGGGATGCCGCGCGCGCGCCAGGGTGATGTGCTCGGGCAGGTCGCGCCCCACATGACCGTCGACATAGAGCGAGAACGGCACGAACAGGATCCGGCCGGCCCCCTGCGCGACCAGGCGATCGATGCCGGCCTGAACGTCCGGCTGGTTGATCTCGAGAAAGCAGGCTTCGACGATGCAGCGCCGGAAGCGCCGGCGCACCGAGACCGCCGCCTCCGAGAGAACCTTCACCGCCTCGATGGCGCGGCTGCCATGGCCGATGACGAGGAGTCCGGTCTTCACCGGCCCGGCACCGCGCTTCGCCACGCTCATCGCGCCACCCCCTCGATGACGGCCGGGACCGCCGCCCCGGCGTGCTCCACCTCGACGGGACGCCCGGCCGTCGCGTCGCCGGTGCGGACGTAACCCAGGGCCAGCGTCCGCCCGGCGCCGTCCGGGACGATCACGCTCGAGGTCAGGACGCCGATGGTCTCGGCCCCGGCGCGCACCGGATCGCCCGGCGCCACCGCGACCGGCGCCGCGGGAATCGCGATCCGGACGAGCTGTCGCGCCACCTTCTTGTAGTTGTGCAGGCGGGCGACCACCTCCTGTCCGACGTAGCATCCCTTGGTCAGCGAGATGGCGTCATCGAGCCGCGCCTCCCACGGGTTGTGCTCTTCCGTCAGCTCGCGTCCGGCGGCCGGCAGCCCGGCCTCGACGCGCAGCACCTCGAGCATGGCGGCGCCGGCTTCGACCACCGGCTCCCCCGCCCTCTCGCGGACCTCGGCGCGCAACGCCTCCGCCGACTCCGCCTGGACGGTCAGCAGGAAGCTCTCACCGGCGAGGGGGAAGGAGCGAACCACCAGGACCGGGGCGGTCCCAAGAGAGGCCTCGGCCACGCCGTGCAGCGGCAGGTCCGCGGCGGCGGCGCCGAACAGCCTGGCCACGACGGCCGCGGCGCGCGGCCCGTGCAGGCCGAAGGTGCGGTGGCTCGCGGTCTGGTCCTCGGCCGTCACCACCTCGCGGAAGGTGTAGCGCTCGATCCAGTCGAGGACCGCCCGGACGCGCCCGGACGCGCACAGACCGAGGTAGGCGTCACCGGTCCGGTGCAGCGTGATCAGGTCGAGGATCCGTCCCTTGTTGGTGGTCAGGACGGTGGCGGCGCCGCTCCCCTGGCGCAGACCCTTGATGGCGTTGGTCGACAGCCGGTGGAGCAGGTCGGCGGCGTCCTTCCCCGCGAACCGGACCCGGCCCAGGTCGGCGCGCTCGGCCAGGACGACCGCCGCGTGCGCGGCCTGGTACTGGCCGGCCGGAGCGAGCGCCCCGGCCGGGGCGGCGCACTCCGCGGCCCCCCTCATGCCGTGAACTCGGCCCGCACGCGCCGCGGGATGACGCCCGCGTCGAAGCCGCGCGCCAGGAACAGGTCGATGGCGCTGCGGCCGGCCTCGCCGTAGTCGCGCGTGTACTCGTTGACGTACATGCCGACGAAGCGATCGGCGGTCGGCCGGGCAATGCCGCGTCCGAAGTCGAGGGCATAGGTCAGCGCCTCGTCCCGATGGTCGAGTCCGTACTCGATGCTGCGGCGCAGGAGCCCGCTCACGGTCGCGATGCACTCGGCGCCGAGGTCCTTGCGGATCGCGTTGCCTCCGAGCGGCAGCGGCAGACCGGTCTCCTTCTTCCACCACGCGCCGAGGTCGATGATCTTGTGCAGCCCGGCGTCCCCGTAGGTGAGCTGGCCTTCATGGATCAGCAGCCCCGCCTCGTGCCGGCCCTCACGCACGCCGTCGAGAATCTTCTCGAACGGGACCACTTCGGTCCTCACGTCCCCCAGGGCGAGCCGCAGCGCCAGGACGGCGGACGTCAGCGTCCCGGGGACGGCGATGGTCTTCGTCCTGAGCTCGTCGAGACCGAGCGGCTGCCGCGCCACGACCATCGGCCCGTACCCGTCCCCCATGCTGGCGCCGCAGGGGAGGAGGGAATAACGATCGGCGAGATGGGCGTAGGCGTGGAACGAGACGGCGGTGACTTCGATGGCGCCCTCCAGGGCCATCCGGTTCAGGGACTCGATGTCCCGGAGGACCTGGACGATCTCCCAGCCGGGGGGGGCGGGGACCCGACCCGAGGCGAGACCGTGGAACATGAAGGCGTCGTCGGGGTCCGGGCTGTGTCCAATCCGGATGACGCGACGCTCCGCCCCAGGTCCCATGCCTCCACCCCCTTCCGAAAAGCCGCCTATTATACGCGCCGGGGCTGTTCCGTCGAGCAGAATCAGATGGGGGTCGTCGTACGGGCCCGCCGGGCCAGGGGGGCCATCAACAGCGCCCCGAGGACGGCCGCCACGGCTCCGGCGGCGAACAGGCTGGGCATCCGGAGGCGATCCTTGAGCAGCCCGCTCCCCACCATCCCGACGATGTTCCCCAATCCGTAGGTCGCGGAAGAGTAGATCGCCTGCCCGGTGGCGCTGCGGTCGCGCCCGAACACCTCCCAGGTGTGGGTGACGGCGGCCACGTGGAACGCGGCGAAGGTGGCGGCATGCAGCGCCTGCGCGAGGATCAGGGCGCTGGCGTTGACCGTGAGGGCGCAGACCGTCCAGCGGAGGGTCGCCAGGATCAGGCAGAGGGTCATTGTCCCGCTGGTGCCGAAGCGCGACAGGACGGCGGGCATCCGCAGCATCATGATGATTTCGCAGCCGATGGCGATCGACCAGAGCAGTCCGAGCGTGAGGTTCGGAAGCCCGGCGCGTCTGAGGTGAAGGCTGAAGAAGACGTAGTACGGTCCGTGCGACGCCTGGGAGAGCACGCTGGCGGCGAGGAAGCGGATGACGTCGGGACGCCTGAGGACCTGGGCCGCGCGCCGGACGCTCGGATGCCCGTCAGGGCGTCCGGGATCGGGCGGCAGGACGAGGGCGGCGCCGATCCCCCCCGCGAGCGGGACGAGGATGAGCCAGAGGATCGAGGCATCTCCCCAGACGCTGACGACCGGCGTGGCCAGGAGGGCGGCGACGATGAAGGCGAACGAGCCCCAGGCGCGCATCCGCCCGTAGGGCGTCCCGCCCTGCGCCGCGATCTCGAGCGCGCTCGCTTCGACGATGGGCAGGGCCGGGGCGCGACAGAGCGCGAACAGCGCGATGACGGCGGCCACCGCCGCGAACCGTGTCACCAGAAAGATCGGCAGGAACGCCACGAAAGCCGCGACCGAGCAGACCAGGACGACGCCGCGCCGCCGGCCCAGCCGATCGGCCAGCCACCCCCCCGCGGCCGGCATCAGCACGCCGCACAACGGCAGGATGGCGCTGACCGTGCCGATCTGCAGCCCGCTCATCCCCAGGCGGTCGAGATAGAGGTTGAAATAGGGAAGGTACAGTCCG
>DASRAN010000028.1:0-89456 GCA_035638115.1 Patescibacteria group bacterium
ACCGTCCGGTCGGCCCTCTCGACGGGCGACATGGGGTTCCTGCATTCCTTCACCACCGGCTCGACCGTGGACGGCCCCGGGGTGCGCCTCGTCGCCTGGACGACCGGCTGCATGTTCCGCTGCCAGTACTGCCACAACCCGGACACCTGGACCCTGATCAACGGCCTGCCGGTCCCCGTCGCACGGGCGGTCGAGGAGCTGCGCAAGTACCGTCACGGGCTGAAAGTCATGTCGGGCGGCTTCACGCTGAGCGGGGGCGAGCCCTTGATGCAGCACCGGTTCGCGGTGAAGCTGCTCACGGCGGCGCGTGCGATGGGGATTCACACCGCCCTCGACACCAACGGCTTCTACGGCGACAAGCTCGCCGACGCCGAGCTCGAATGCGCCGACCTCGTCCTGCTCGACATCAAGGGCTGGGACCCCGGGCGCCATCGCCGGCTGACCGGGATGGAGATCGATCCCGTCCTGGAGTTCGCGCGCCGCCTTGCCGCGCGCCGCAGGCCGGTGTGGCTGCGCTACGTGCTGGTGCCCGGCCTGACGGACGATTCCGGGGACATCGCGCAGATCGCGCGTTTCACCGCCGATCTGGGAAACGTGGAGCGGGTCGACGTGCTGCCGTTCCACCAGATGGGCCGGCCCAAGTGGAAGCAGCTCGGGATCGAGTACGAGCTCGAGACGTTCGAGCCCCCGTCCCAGGACGCCATCGAGCGGGCCTGCGCCCAGTTCCGGGCGGCCGGCTTGAAGGCGTACTAATAATGATAAAGAAGGGCCTCGAGGTCCTGCGGGACAAGACGATCTTCCGGTCGATCGCCTTCACCCGGGCGGAACGGGAGCGCCTGGGGCTCACGGGGCTCCTCCCCCATCGCGTCTCCAGCCAGCGGCAGCTCGTCGACCGTGTCATGACGAGCCTGCGCCGGCTGCCCGGCGATCTCGATCGCTACATGGCGCTGTCGTCGCTGCAGGAGCGCAACGAGCGGCTGTTCTACCGGACGGTGATCGATCACGTCGAAGAGCTGATGCCGGTGATCTACACCCCCACCGTGGGCCAGGCGTGCCGGGAGTACTCGCACATCGCGCGCGAGCCGAAGGGGCTGTTCATCACGCCCGGGGATCGGGGCCGCATCAGGAAACTGCTCGGCCACTGGGACGAGAAGGACATCCGGGTCATCGTCGTCACCGACGGGGAGCGGATCCTGGGCCTGGGCGACCTCGGCGCCAACGGGATGGGGATCCCGATCGGCAAGCTGGCGCTGTACACCGCGTGCGCGGGGATCCCGCCACGGTCCTGCCTCCCGGTGACGCTGGACGTCGGCACCGACAACGAGGAGCTCCTGCGGGATCCGCTCTACCTCGGTTATCCGCGCCGGCGCCTGCGCGGCCGCGCCTACCTCGCCCTGGTGGACGAGTTCGTGCGGGCGGTGCAGTCGCGCTACCCCGACGCCTTGATCCAGTTCGAGGACTTCCTGACGCCCAACGCCTATGCGCTCCTGAATCGTTACCGTCGACGCGTGCTCTGCTTCAACGACGACATCCAGGGCACCGCGGCCGTGGTGCTGGCGGGCGTGCTCGCGTCGGAGAGGATCACCGGAACCCCGCTGTCCGGGTCGCGCGTCATGTTCCTGGGGGCGGGCTCCGCCGCGACCGGCATCGCCGATCTGATGGTCGCGGCGCTCGTGGAAGGCGGGGCGGCGCCGGACGCGGCCCGACGGCAGTTGTGGTTCGTCGACCTGAAGGGGCTGGTCGTGAAGAGCCGGAAGGACCTCCTGGAGCACAACCTTCCGTACGCGCACGAGCACGCGCCGCTGCCGTTCGTGAGGGCCATCGACGCCATCCGGCCGCACGTGCTGATCGGGGCGACCGGCGCCCCCGGCACCTTCACCCGCGACGCCATCGAGCGCATGAGCGCCATCAACCGGCGTCCGGCGATCTTCGCGCTGTCCAATCCGACCTCGAAGGCGGAATGCACCGCGGAGCAGGCCTACGCCTGGAGCCGCGGCAAGGCGATCTTCACCAGCGGCAGCCCGTTCGGCGAAGTGGTGTCCAGGGGCCGGCGCTTCCACCCGGGACAGGGCAACAACGCGTACGTGTTCCCGGGGGTCGGGCTGGGCGCCGTGGCATGCCGCGCCCGGACGATCTCCGACCCGATGTTCCTGGCGGCCGCCAGGACGCTCGCGGGCCTGGTCGGGAAGGACGATCTCGCCCGGGGCTCGTTGTATCCTCCCCTCAAGACGATCCGGAAGGTCTCTCTGGCGATCGCGACGAGCGTCGCGGAGAAGGCGTACGCGTCCGGCCTGGCGCGCGGGCGACGGCCGGGGAACACCCGCGAGCGGATCCGGCAGTTCATGTACGACCCATGAGGTGACCGATGGCCGCCACCGAAAAGCGGATGAAGCGCAAGAAATACGAGAAGGCGCTGCGCAAGCTGCAAGCCGACCTGTGCGGGCTGCAGGACTGGGTCAAGGAGAAGGGCCTGCGCGCGATCGTCATCTTCGAGGGACGCGACGCGGCCGGGAAGGGGGGCACGATCAAGGCGATCACCGAGCGCGTCAGCCCGCGCGTCTTCCGCCTGGTGGCGCTGCCGGCCCCGTCCGATCGCGAGAAATCGCAGATGTTCATGCAGCGCTACATGCAGCACTTCCCGGCGGCCGGCGAGGTGGTGATCTTCGACCGCTCCTGGTACAACCGCGCCGGTGTCGAGCACGTGATGGGGTTCTGCACCAAGGAGCAGCACAAGCGGTTCCTGGAGCTCTGTCCGCAAATGGAGCGCTACATCGTCGAGGGCGGCATCCAGCTGATCAAGTTCTGGCTGGAGGTGAGCGACGCGGAACAGGGACGCCGCTTCGAGGCGCGCATCGACGATCCGCTGCGCCAGTGGAAGCTCAGCCCGATGGACCTGCCGTCGCGCACCAAGTGGTTCGAGTACTCCCGGGCGCGCGACATGATGCTCAAGGCCACGGACACGAAACACGCCCCCTGGTACATCGTGCCGTCGGATGACAAGCGGCGCGCCCGTCTGAACTGCATCAGCCATCTGCTCGCCCTCATCCCCCACAAGAAGGTGCGACGCGAGAAGGTCAGGCTTCCCAAGCGCTCGATGAAGGGGGCGTACGACGACCACGCGTCGCTCAGGGGCCGGCGATTCGTGCCGGAGCGATTCTAGGCCGTGCGCATGCGCCTGTCCGCGATCGGGCTCATCCTCCTCGCCGGCGTCACGGCCGCGAACGCGGCCAACGAGCCCGTGGCCACGGCGGAGACCAAGCCGCCGAACAAGTGGTCGAACTCCACCGAGCTGAGCTACGTGCTGACGCAGGGGAACTCGAACGTCGAGTCGCTCGGGTTCAAGGACACCTTCGAGTACAAGCCGGCCTCCGGCCGCATGCGATTCAAGATCGATTCGGTGCACTCCCTGACCAGCGACGATCCGTTCCTGCAGGTCCAGTCGGGGCTCACGTTCGAGCCGGGCCAGGTCCCCACCACCTTCAGCACCAACGCCGTCTATCCCAGCACCAAGCCCGACGTGACGCGCGACTTCGTCGAAGGGCGTTACGACGGCGACCTGTCGAAAAAGGTGACTTGGAACGCCGGCGCGAGCTGGGATCGCAACCTGGACGCGGGGATCGTCAGCCGCTCCATCGTGTTCGCCGGGCTCGGAAACGTCTGGCGGGACGACAAGGATTTCAAGTTCCGCTCCAGCTACGGCCTGAGCTACACGGACCGGCAGGAGGACATCAACGACCCCGAGAAGGACGAGCGCTTTCCGGGCGCCCGTGTCACCTCCTACTTCATGCAGAAGTGGTGGAGCACGACCACCTACGACGCCGATTTCACCTACAACATCAGCCTGACCGACCTCCACGACTGGACCTCCGACCTGACCCAGGGGCTGGCGGTGTCGATGAACAAGTGGCTGTCCCTGAAGGTCAGCCTGCAGCTCACCTACGCCAGCGAGCCGGCCCTCGAGGACGTCGACGTCATCGTCCGCGCGATCCTGATCGACCCGGACGGCATCCCCGGCACCGGCGACGAGTTCTACCAGACCGTCGACTCGGGCGGCATCGAGATCAAGGTCGGCGAGGACACGCTGCGCAAGCAGAACCTCGACACGACCTTCCGGACGTCGCTCCTGATCCACTTCTAGGGACCGGTCTCGTCCCAGGCGCGGCAGAGCTCGGCGCCGAACAGCAGGATCCAGGCGCTGTACTGCACCCAGAGCAGGAACATGATCACGCTGCCGGCGGCGCCGTAGAGCGACGCGACCGCGCTCTTGCCGATGACGAAGCCGAACAGGTCTCCGGCGACGCCCAGCGCCACCGCCGCGGGAAGCGCGCCGGCCAGGATCGATGCCCACGTGGGCCGGGGTCGCACGTCGGGGATGTAACGGAATGCCGCTCCCAGGAGGGCGCAGGTCATCGCCAGCGTACCGATCCGGGTCCACGCAGACCAGGCGAAGACGCCCAGCGTGCCCGTACGCGCCAGCAACGGCCCGGCGATGGAGCGCAGCGCGCCCGCCCCCAGAACGAGAATCGCCGCGCTCACCGCGACGATCGTCTCGATAAACGACAGGACGCGTCCGAAGAGCGCCCGCCCGAGCCCGCGCGGCTTGACCTCCCAGATGGAGTCGAGCGCGCCACGAAGCTGAGCGAAGAACGACGATCCGAAGAAAAGCAGGAGGACGATGCCCAGGATCGTCCCGGCCGCGTATCCGCGCGCGTCGGTGATCATGTCAAGAAAGTTCGACACCACCTGGTCGGCACCGGGCCCCGCGAACCGCACCGCCGCCTCCATCAGGCTGCGGCGCGCCGCCTCCTGCCCGAGCATGCGGCCCGCGAGGGAGGTCAGCACCAGGAGGATCGGCGCGAGGGCGAGCAGCGCCTGGAAGGCGATCGCCGCCGCGAACAGCGAAGTGCGCGCCGCCATCCAGCGCGGCAGCGCGATTGCGAACGCCGCGCGGAAGCGCGCCCTTACGGAGCGGAGCCGCGACCCATCGAGTCGGAACCGCGCGCCGGCGCCTGCGGGCCGCGGCGTCAGAACTCGACCGTCGCGACGACCACCGTGAACGACTCGTCGCCGAGGGGATTGAACCAGTCGACCCCGAGGGTGAAGCGACCCACGATCGCCTGCGCCAGCAAGCCCCGCTGAATGTCGAGACCATCCTCGACGACGCGCGTCCGCTGTCCGACCAGACCGACACGCAGCCAGTCGACCGGCTTCCAGCCCAGCTCGCTCCAGGCGTAGATGAAGTTGTCCTCGTCGTGGTGCGCGTCGAGGACGACCTCGCTCTCGAGGTAGGAGTCGAGCCGCTTCCAGCCGAGGCTCATCTTGCAGCCCGGCGCCACGCCATCGGTGTCGCCGAACACCACGCCCAGCATCGGCGTGATCTCGAACTCGACCTTCGTGCCGGTGGACCAGTTCCACCCGCCCCACGCGGAGCCGGTGTTCCGCGCCTCGTAGTTGTAGCGCGTCTCCAGGTGCAGCGCCCCGCGATCGGCGGTCGCCACCCCCATGAGGAGGTCGTCCTCGTCGGGGAAGATGTAGTCGTTGCCGCTCACGGAGAAAGCCCAGTCGCGCGCGGGCGGCGGCGTCGCGGCCGTCTGCGCCGTGGGTGGCGGCGTCGGGGGTGGTGCCGCGTTCTGCGCCAACGCCAGCCCCGGTGCTATGCCGAGAGCCAGGACGGCGCCTGCGAGGAGACGACCCCGATGCGTCATGACCGGCCGGAAGGGTAGCACGCGATCGCCGCCTCGCGGCCCGTCGGCGACACGCCGCCGTCCCGCCGCATCACCATCACGTCGTGCGATACTCCGCGCCGGGAGGTACGCCGATGCTCTGGTTGCTCCTGTTCGCGCCGCTTGCCGTGCTGCTCGACATGGTCGGCGGAGTGCCGGCGCCGGCGATCTTCTTCTGCGCCGCGATCGCCATCGTCCCGCTGGCCGGCCTGATCGTCGCGGCCACGGAAGCGATCGCCGAGTACACGGGCCCCGCCATCGGCGGCTTGCTGAACGCGACCTTCGGCAACCTGCCCGAGCTCATCATCTGTTTCGTGGCGCTGCGCTCGGGACTGGTCGAGATGGTGCGCGCCTCGCTGGTCGGGGCGCTCCTGGCGAACCTCCTGCTCGGGCTCGGCCTGGCCTTCCTGCTCGGCGGGCTGCGCCACCACGTCCAGGACTACAACCCGCTCGCGGCGCGCGCCTACTCCTCGATGATGCTGCTCGCGGTGATCAGCATGGCCATCCCGAGCGCTTTCCACCGCTTCTTCGGGGCCGAGCAGGGCTTCGTGCACTCCGGCGTGCTCGACACGAGCGTGGCGATCGTGCTGCTCGTGACGTACGCGCTCTACCTCGTCTACCAGCTCCGGACCCACAAGGAATCGTTCACCGAGGCGGAAGTCGCGCCGGGTGGCGGAGGCAAGGCCAAGCCTGAAAGCGGCGCGCACGACACGCACGCCGGGCACGCGGCGCCCGCCGGGCACGCGGCGCGCTGGAGCCTGCCGCGCGCCGGCGGCACCCTGCTCGCGGCGTCGGTCGCCGCCGGCTGGTTGAGCGAGGTCCTCGTCGGCGCGGCCGAGGCCACCGGGCACGCCCTCGGCATGTCACCTACCTTCATCGGGCTCATCCTCCTGGCGGCGGTCGGCGGCGCGGCCGAGATCGGATCGGCCATCGTCATGGGGCGCCGCGACAAGATGGATCTCTCGGTCGGCATCGCCCTCGGCTCGTGCATCCAGATCGCGCTGTTCGTGGCGCCCGTCCTCGTGCTCGTCGGCGGTCTCGTCGGCCCCCAGCCGTTCACCCTGGCCTTCAACCGCGGCGAGATGGGATTCCTGTTCATCTCCGTCCTGCTCGGCGGCCTGGTCGCCGCCGACGGCCGGTCGAACTGGTTCAAGGGCGTGCAGCTCATCGCGGTCTACGTGATGCTCGCCGCGGTCTGCTACCTGGTGCCGGCCGGGACGCCGTAGACCTTCTCCGCAGCCTATACTTCCCGGGCGGAACACGATGAGAGCTTCCGGATTCCTCCTGCTGGTCGCGGTGTCGGTCGTGGATGCGTGGGCCGCATCGAGCGAGCGCGTCGCGACGAAGCACCTCGACGTGGCGCGGAAGCTGGCGAAGCGGCACGTCGACCTCTCGACCGACTATGGCCCGCTGGCGGCCCAGATCTGGAGCTCGGACTGTCACCTGACTCATGGCATCCGGCGAGCCGACGCCGAGAACGTTCGCCGCTTCGTCGAGCTCTACTCCAAGGGCTTCTGCGAGTCCTGGGCGGACTTCTGGCACGAAGGGATGAGGCCGTGCGGCGAGCGTTTCTCGCCTGCGTGGTGCGACTTCGACACCGACATCGCGGAGCGCCTCGATCTCGTCGGGTACCTGGCCGCGATGCTCTCGGGACTCGAAGAGGCCCCGGGCATCGAGCGCGCGAACATCCTGCAGATGACGCTGCGTACGTTGAGCGCTCGATCGGTGTTCGAAGCGTACCCGTTGTCGTTGCTGGAAGCCTGGGCGGGCCGGGTGACGGCCGCCTATCTCCGGGGCGTCGCGCCGGATCAGGCGGTGGCGCTGGCGCACGGCTTTCACGCCTACTGGTTCCGCACGGCGCCTGCCGTTCGCGGTGCGTTCGCGAATTACACGGACATCAATCCGGCGATCTCCGACGCGCAGAAGGCCGCCATCGCGCGTGACCTCGCGGACGATCCGGATCGCTAGGGGACGGTTTTGAGGCGGAGACGACCTGGATGAGCCGGCCAAGAGGTCATCGAGCCCGGGAGCGCCCCCGCCAACCGGCGACTCAAGGATCGCCGCCCGCCCCGGGGCCCACCCCACGCTCAGGGACATCCGTCCGAAGAGCCGCCGCCGCACTGGTCCTGGCCCTGATCGCCGCATTTCTCTTTCATCTGCGGATGATGCCAGCCTCGGGGCATGACATCGACCTCCAGATGGACGCGGTCTTCAACTACCGGATGACTTACCTGCTCCTGAAAACAGGCACGGTCCCCGCCGTCGATCCGCTCAGCACATACCCCGAAGGGAAGCAGGTGACCGCATTGCTCCCGACGGGGATCTACTACGCGTGCGCCGCGTTTCGCCGGGGAATGGACATCTTCTCGAGCCTCCGGTTGACGACCATCGTTCTTCTCTTCTGCTCCTTGTGCGGGTCGCTGATCGCGCTGCCGGTCTACTTCATTTCGCTGGAGCTGTACCACAGCAGGCCGATCGCTCTCGCATCGGCCGCTCTCGCCGGCGTGATCCCGGGCTCTCTGGAGCGGACTCTGTGCTACTGGTACCGCGACGAGATCCTGGCGGTGCCGATTCTCTTTCTGAGCTTCCTGTTCTTCCTGAAGATCTTCGATTCCTCGGGCGACCGGAGGGCCATTCTGAACGGATCGATCTCGATGGCGCTGCTGGTGGCGGCGTTCTACGTCTGGAGGCTGTGTATCCTGTTCGTCGCGGCCTACCTGGTCTCCCTGGTGTACCTGGCGTTCAGACGCACGACGAGCATCCGGAGGGTCGCGATCGCGGGTCTGCTTCTTCTCTGCTTCTGCGGCATCCTGCTGTCGTTCATCCCGGGCTTCGGCATGAGAAACCCGGAATCGCATTACGGCGGTTTTCCCAGGGCCATTCTGGAGATCGGCCTGAACAGCCTGGGTGTCCGGACGGAATTCAGCGATTTCACGAGGCTCGTGTCGGACAACCGGGAGCTCCAGAGCGTCGATCCCCGCGAGATGATCGGCTGGAAGATGCTGTCCCTGTCGGCGATATTTCCAGTGATCTTTCTCGCAATGTCCTTCGGGCGGAAGGAGCGATCGGCCCAGAGGGACGTGGTGTGCGCGTCCGTCGTGCTGTTCGGGGCACTCGCCAGCCTGGTGAACAGGAACGTCGTCTTCCTGGCGCCCTTCGTCGCCCTGACGGCCGGGGAGAGCTTGAGCGCTGCCGGAGATCCCAGGCGAAAAGCGGCAGTCCGGTACGGATTGCTCGCCGTGAGTCTCGTGATCATGGCCAAGACGGGACTGGACGGGTACCGGATGGCATCGGCGCGGCATCTGGATACGAGGATTGGAACGCACCTGACGCAAGCCCTGGTGAAGATCCGGGACCTCACTCCTCCCGGCGCGGCCGTGTCGTGCTATTGGGCCGAAGGATACATGGTGCAGAGCTACTGCGATCGGCCGACGCTCACGGACGGGCTTTTCGAGAGCGGGGAGATCGTGAGCAGAATCCTGGAGGAGAGCAAAGCGTACTACTCGGACGACGAAGGCGCGCTGTGGAACTATTGCGTCCGGCACGGCGCGGCCTATCTGCTCGTTCCGGTCTACCGGACCATGTCCTATGCACACCAGGCCGGCGTGGATTACGGAACGTACTTCGGCGCGGACGGGCCGACCGCGGCGGGAAAGGCGACGGTTCTCTTCCGATTGCTGCACGAACCCGGCAGCCTGAAGCACTTCCACGAATTGTTCCGCAGCCCGACGTACATCCTCTACCAGGTCCTCCGCGCAGATTCTGGTCCCCCGGGCGCGGCGTCCTGACTCCGGGCGCATCTCTGCGCCCCGAACGGCTCAGCCGCCCAGCGAAACCGCAATCGCCACCAGCGCTCCGCCGACCAGCGTGAGCGCCAATCCGATCAGCCAGCCCGAGCCGCCGGTGTATCTCCCCCAGCGGTGGCCGACGAGAAAGAGCATGCCGAGGAGCAGCCCGTTCGAGACGCGCAGCGCGAAGCGCGGCCGATCGTTGAAGATGAGAAATGGCAGCGCCGCGGGGATCGTCGACAGGACCACCAGCCAGAAGCTCGCCAGGGCGCCGACCAGATCGGCGCGGGTGATGCGGACCTTCGCCGGGGCGGAGCGCGACACGACGCGGGCGATGTCGAGATAGAGGCTGCGGCGCGCGTCCGCGGTGCTGACGCTCCCGAGCGTGCCCTCGAGCTCCGTCGCGATCGTCGCGGTCGCGGCGGCCTCGCTCGGCGCTTCGCGCACCGCCCGGGACAGCCGGTTGAGACGGCCGCGCTCGAACAGCGCGCCCATGATGTAGAAGACGCCGTCGATGATGCCCCAGGCGAAGTTGCAGCCGAGGGCGGCGATCAGGAGCTGGCGCACGCCTTCGGGTCCTTCCGCGACGCTCAGGCCCGCGGACAAGGTGAAGGTGAGCACCATGATGAGGCCGAACAGGACCTCGCCCATCCGCTGGCCGGGGTCGAGGGCGCGCGTGACCCATCCCTGTCGCTCGTTGGTCATCCGAGTTTTCCTCGTCCCGGGCGAGGCCGGGGCCCTCGCTTCGCGTGCGAGCGTAACACTTTGGTGAGATAATCACGCCTCTCGCATGCTGAATCGAGCGATGGTTCCGGTCCGGGTCACGGTCGTCATGCTGGCGTCGCTGGGGCTTCTTCTCGCCCCCGGCACGGCATCGGCCCGCCCGAACCCCGCCGACACCGTGATCGTCAACGGCGCGATTCTCGTCTTCCACGGCATCGAGGTGCGCAGCGGACGCGGCTGGCCCGCCGGCGGCGCGGCCGACTTCGGATCTCGCGGCGCGAGCGAGGAGACGCGTGCCGGCAACGCCGAGCCCGAGTTCGCGGAGGCGCTGGCGATCGAGGCGGGGAAGATCGTCTTCATCGGCTCGTCGAAGAAGGCGCACGCGTACGTCGGCCCCTCGACCAAGGTGGTCAGTCTCGGCGGCCGCATGGTGATGCCCGGCATCGTCGACGGCCATTTCCACGGCACCCGTCCGACCGACTGCGCCATGGGCTACGAGGGCGGGACGGTGGCGAAGATCCTCGCCCGCCTCCAGACCTGTCTCGACAGCCCGGAGCAGGCGGCGTTCAAGGGCACCAACACGCGCTTCGAGGCGAACAACCTGTTCGGCGAGTCGATCGAGCCGGCGGGGACGCCGCTGACGCGCCAGGATCTCGATCGGCTCGAGACGACGAGGCCCATCTGGGTCGAGAACGCCGACGGGCACAAGTTCTGGATGAACGGCAAGGCGATCGCCAACGCCGGCATCAGTCGCGAAACGCCCGACCCGCCCGCGGGGGTGATCGGCCGCGAGGCCGACCGTACGCCGAACGGGTTTTTCGCGGACATCGAGGTGGACCACTGGGGCGACGAGCGGCCGGTGACCGACGCGATGCGCCTCGACTGGGTGGCGCGCACCGAAGCCGACGCCAATCGCGCGGGACTCACGTCGATCTTCATCCCCGGCGGCGGCGAGGAGGAGATCGCCCAGTGGGCCGCGCTCCAGGACCAGGGGAAGATGACGGTGCGCGCCGGCGTCGGGCTGTCGGCCTCGTTCGTGCGGGGCAACTCCGACGCGCAGGACCTGAAGCGCCGCATCGACGCGCTCGCCGCGTACAAGAAGTACGCGAAGGGGCTGATCACCGTCGACGCCGTCAAGGTCTACTGCGACGGGGTGATGGAGTACCCGGCGCAGACGGCGGCGATGCTCGCTCCGTATCGCGTCAACGCCGGGACCGCGGCACGCCCCGAGTGGCGGCCCGGCACGTCACGCGGCCCGGACCCGTCGTGCGCCGACGCGAGGCCGGGCTTCGTGGCGCTGGACCGTGCCGGGTGGCAGATCCACGTGCACGCCATCGGCGACCGGGCGGTGCGCGACGCGCTCGACAATTTTCAGGCGGCGCTCGAGGCCAACGGCGCGCGCGACCTGCGTCACACCATCACGCATCTGCAGACGATTGATCCCGCCGACGTGCCGCGCTTCGGCAAGCTGGGCGTGGTGGCCAGCATGTCTCTGCACTGGGCGCGGCGTGACGGCTACTCGGTGACCTACACGCAGGGATACATCGGCGACGATCTCTACGATCACCAGTACCCGGCCTACGACCTGTGGCGCACCGGAGGCGTCGTGGCGGGCGGCAGCGACTACCCGGTCGACCCGCTGCAGCCGTTCACCCAGATCGAGACCGCCATCACCCGCACCGGTGAGCCGCTGCCCGGCGTCTTTCCCGGCGCGCTGGCGCCGCGCGAGGCGATCCCGGATCTCCTGGCGGTGATCCGGATGCACACCATCAACTCGGCCTACGAGATGCACCAGGAGAAGGTCACGGGCTCGATCGAGGTCGGCAAGCAGGCGGACCTGATCGTTCTCGATCAGAACCTGTTCCGCGTCCCGGCGGCGCGCATCTCCGACACGCGCGTCCTGCTCACGATGCTGGGCGGAAAGATCGTCTACGACAGCGGCGAGCGCGGGGCGCCGAAGTGAAGCGCGGCGCCCGGCGCGCCGGTCGTCGCGTCAGCGGCGCGCGTCAGCGGCCGATCGGGACGGTGACGCCGACGGTGCCGTAGCCGTAGCCGCCCCAGGCCCCGCCGATCGGCACGCCGACCCCGACGCTCATGTACCCCTGGCACGACAGATTCAGGGCGCCGAGCACGAGCACGGCTCCCAAGGCCAGCACCTGCAGCATCCGGTTGCGATTCATATCGGCCACTTCTGCAGCGCCACGGCGCCGCCGGTCGGGTCGGCCACGATGGCGACCGTGCCGTTCCGGACCATGTCGTTGACCGGCAGGATCACCCGCCCGCCGAGCGCAGTGACGCGCGCCGACATCGCCGCCGGATCGTCCACGCGCAGGTAGGGCAGCCAGTTGGACTTCACGGCCATCAGCTCCTGGGGAAGCTGGATGAGCCCGCCCTGCGGTCCGTTGCGCTCGAGCAGGTGATACGGCACCAGACCTTTCCGGGTGCTCAAGGTGTCCTGGTATCCGTTGAGGTCCTTGTAGAAGGCGAGGGACTTCACGGCGTCGTGGGCGAAATACTCACGCCAGAAGAACCTCGCGACGGGGGGATCGGCCGGCTCCGCGGGCGCTTCGATCTCGAGGCCGGCGAGTCCGAGCGGGGCGCCCTCGGGATCGGTCACCGCCGCGATCCGCCCGATGCCTTCGATGCGCAGCGGCGCCACGAGCACCGTGCCGCCCGCCGCGGTCACCCGCGAGACGGCCCCGTCGATGTCGTCGACCGACAGGTAGGAGAGCCAGCCTGCGTCCTTGACGCGGGGGTCCCTCACCTCGACGATGCCGGCGACCAGCTTGCCGCCGAGACGGGCGATGAGATACGGCTTGCCGTTACGCGTCGTCTCACGGAACTGCCAGCCGAGGAGTTCGCCGTAGAACTTCCGGCAGGCCGCGGCATCCGGGGTCATCAGGTCCTGCCAGACGAAACGGCCCGCGGAGGAAACCGGCGCCGCCGCGGCGGTGGCGTGGCCGGAATCGGCGCCGCCGGATGCCGCCGCGCCCGCGGATGGAGCCGCGCCGACGAGCGCGCCGCCGGCCGCCAGGAGGCCGAGGGCGATCACGATGGGAACGATCGGTCCTGCCCTGCGCCTCTCCATGCCGGTCCTCCTCCCCGCACGCCGGCCTCAGAATACACCAGGGCCCCGCCCCGGCACCCGACGGAGTGCGATCCCGGCGACGCCACCGGGTCGGACCCGGTGGTAGACTCCGGAGCGATGCCCTCCAGCCGACCGGTCTTCCGTGCCCGCCGCCGCGCGGTGGCGGCCGGCATGCTCCTGGTCGCGTGCGCCGCCCTCGCGCCCGCCGCCGTCGCGCCTCCGGTCCGTGCCGACGAGTCGGGACTCGCCGATCGCTGGATGGATGCGACGGCCGCTCGCATCGGGCTGCACAAGGTCCTGATCGTCGGCATCGCCAAGGACCCGAGGGCGCGACGGAGATTCGAAGACCGTCTCGTCACCGTCCTGCGAACGCACAACACCGAAGGGGTGACGAGCTACTCGATCGTCCCGGACCTCCAGGCCCCCGGCGATCCGGAGGCGAACATGAAGACCCTGTTCGCGCTGCGCGTCGACGGCGTGATCACCGTGCGGCTCAAGCCGGTCGACGCGAAGTCCGAGGAGGCGTGGGCCGCCGGGTGGCGCGCCGCGCAGCAGGAGCCGCAGCGGGCGCGCGCCTATGTCGAGACCTCGCTGCGCGAGATCAATCCGGAGGCGGACGATTTCGCCGCCGAGGTGACGCTCTGGGCGATGGGGTCGGTCGAGCCGGGGCGCCGCATCTGGGCCGGACGCTTCCCGCGGCAGTCGATCAACTACCTGCGCAAGCATGTCAACGAGATGGTGCAGCTGGTCGTCGACGAGATGCAGTACAAAGACCTGTTCTGACGCGAACCATGACGGTGTCACGGACGCGGCGGCTGCTTTTCATCGCGCTCGCGCTGGTGGCGGCGTGGGCGGCGGCCGGATTCCTGCTGGCGCCCGCCCTCCTGCGTCATCCGATCGAGAAGAAGGCCGCGGCGATGCTCGGCAGAGAGGTCGCCATCCGGCGGCTGCGTCTCAATCCATTCACCCTCTCCGCCACCGTGGAAGGCCTGGCGATCACCGAGCGCGCCGGCGCGCCTCTGCTGCGCTGGGATCGCCTGTTCGTCGACTTCCAGGCCTGGGCGTCGCTCTTCAAGCGCTCCTGGGTGTTCCGCGAGATCGATCTCGAGGGCGCTTCGGCCCGCCTGGTGATGGAGCCGGGCGGCGCCCTCAACATCGACGACGTCCTGGCGCGACTCTCGCCGCCCGGCGCCGCGCCGGCCGGTCCGCCGCCCGTCGTGCTGATCCACCGCCTGCGCGTCGAGGACACCTTGATGAACTTCATCGATCGATCCGGCGCCGAGACCTTCACGACGACCCTCGGCCCGCTGCGCATCGATCTCAGGGACTTCACGACCAGAACCGACGCGCGCAACGCCTACTCGTTCCAGGGGCGCAGCGAGGCGGGCGAAGCGTTCTCGTGGAGCGGCCAGTTCGCGCTCGATCCGATCCGCTCGGAAGGAGAGTTCGCGATCACCGGCCTGACGCTCGGGAAGTATCACCCCTACTACCGCGGCGTCGTCCCGTTCGACATCCGCGGCGGCGCGGCGGACGTGCATTCGAAGTACCGCGTCGCCTGGGGCGCGACCGATCGCGAGGTGCGGCTCATGGGCGCCGGGATTGTGCTGCGCGATCTCAAGGTCTCGGAGCACGCCAAGGAGGAGATCGCCCTCGACGCCCCGGCGGCCGAGCTCAAGGAGGGCGACATCGAGCTGCTCTCGGGCGTGGCGACGGTCGGGACGATCACGGCGCGCGGCGGCCGTGTCCTGATGCGCAAGACGGCCGACGGTCACGTCAACCTGCTCGACATGCTGCTGCCGTTCTTCGAGGCCCCTGCGCCGGCGCCGGCGACCACCCCGGGCTCGGCCCCGCCCTCGAAGCCCGCGGCGCCGCGGCCCGCTCCTCCACCTGTCACCGGCGCGGCGCCGACCATCCGGGTGGGCGAGATCTCGTTCTTCGATTACACCCTCGATGCCGAGGACCAGAGCCCGCCGCGTCCCGTGAAGGTGCGGCTCGATCAGATCAACCTCACCCTTCTCGGCGTCGACAACATCCCGGCGACGACCGAGAAGGGGAAGCTCGATCTGCGCTGGAACGGCGAGGGGACGCTGCACGCCGAGGGCGACCTGTCGCTCGTCGGGCTGGTCGGCGACCTCAAGGTGAAGCTCGACGGCCTGGACGTCGTCCCGGTCGGGCCGTACGTCGAGCCGGCGCTCGACATGCGGGTCACCGCCGGGTCGTTCGGGGCCGAGGGGCGCGTGCACGCCGACCTCACCGACGCGGCCAGGCCCGAATTCGCGTTCCAGGGTGACGCGCGGCTGACGGGATTCACGGCGGTGGACGGCGTCAAGCGCGCCGATTTCCTGCGCTGGCGCAGCGTGCGGATGACCGGCGTCGACTACTCCCTGCGTCGCGATCGGATGCGGATCCAGGACCTGGCGATCGACGGCGCCGACGCGACGCTCGTCCGCTTCGAGGACGACAGCCTCAACGTCATGACGGTCCTGCGCATCCCACAGACACCGGAGCCGGCCGGGGATGATACCGAAGCGCCGGCGGCCGCGGGCACGGCGCCGGCCGTCGCGCCCGCCGCGGCGCCCGCTGCGGCGCCCGCAGCCGGTCCGCCGCCCGCCGCCAATCCGCCGCCGGCAGCCGGTCCGCCGCCGGCTGCGCCGAAGCCCGCCGCGGCCGACGAAGGGGACACTCGCGTCGCCCACATCCGCCTGCGCGACAACCGGATTCGCGTGATCGATCGCGCCATGCAGCCGGCGGCGACGTTCGCGCTGACGCGCATCGAGGGGACGCTCGCCGGCATCTCGTCGCGGCCGGGGGCGCGCGCCGACGTGACGATCGGCGCGCGGGTGGACGACACGGCGCCGGTGTCAATCACGGGGCAGGTCGACCCGCTCGGGTCGGACCTGTTCAGCGACCTCACGCTCAAGGGGCAGGGGATCGATCTCGGGCCGCTGGGCCCGTACTCGGCGCGCTATCTCGGCTACGCCCTCGATCGCGCGCGTCTCGACCTCGACATGCACTACCGCCTCGAGAACCGCGCCATCGAGGGGGCCAACGTGCTGACGGCCAATCCGTTCCTGCTGGGCGCCAAGACCGAGAGCCCCGACGCGACGCACCTGCCGGTGCGCCTCGGCCTGGCGCTCCTCCGCGATCGGCACGGGGTGATCAAGCTCGACGTCCCGGTGCAGGGGAGCCTCGACGACCCGCATTTCCGGCTCGGACGGGTCATCCTGCGCGCGCTGGTGAACGTGTTCGCGAAGCTCGTGACGTCTCCCTTCACGCTCCTGGCGCGCGCCTTCGCGGGACACGACGTCGATCTCAGCGTCATCGACTTCCGCCCGGGATCCGCCGCGCTCGACGCCGAGGCGAAATCACGCCTCGACGCGCTGAACAAGGCTCTCACCGATCGGCCCGGGCTGACCCTGGCGATCGCCGGCTCGTCCGAGGCGTCGATCGACACCGACGACCTCAAGCGCGCCCGGCTCGAGACGCTCGTGCGCGAGGCGAAGTGGCGCTCCCTCGGCCGGCACGACCGCGAGTCGACGCCGGCGGCCGACGTCGTCGTCGCGCCCGACGAGCGGGCCAAATACGTGAAGACGGCCTGGAAGACGTTTCGCGAAGGGCGCCCGGCGGAGGAGGGGCAGCCGAAGCCGCAGACGCCCGACGACATGGAGACCTGGATCCTGGCGCGGATCGCGATCGGGCCGGCCGACCTCACGGCGCTGGCCGCGAGCCGCGCCGACGCGGTCCGCGGCTATCTCACGGCCGCCGGCGTCGAGGCGGGGCGCCTCTTCGTCAAGTCGGGGGACGCCGCCGCGGCGACTCCCGGCGCGGCACGCGTGGCTCTTGAATTACAATAGCCGCCTAGAACCGGAAGGCGAACCCCACGATCGGCCCCGAAAGGGTGATGGTGTTCGTGATGTCGGTGCCGCGGTCGGTCGTCTGCCCGAGCTCGATGTGCATGTAGCGATAGCCGGCCTGCAGCGTGTACTTGCCGGCCTTGTCGAAGCTGAAGCCGAACGACGCGACGCCGTTCCAGGTGATGTCGGTGCCGCCCCCCGCGACGTCGCCGCGCCCGATGAAATTCCAGCGCGTTCCGATCGGCAGCATGACGCGGGCGCCGGCGAACGCGTCGAGATAATTCTTCGAGCCGTCGAACGAGGTCGTCAGGCCGAGCGGACCAGGGAAGGTCACGTCCGTGGTCTGGCTGACGTCGACGTCCCGGGCCCCGAACAGGAAGTCGAAGCCGCCTTTCCCGCCGCCCGGCCTGTAGAAGCCGCCGAGCTCGTAGAGCCCCATTTTCAGGTTCGTGTCGGCCATCGTGCCGTTCGGAATCGGCGCGTTGCCCGAGGAGCTGCTCTCGTCGCTCAGCGACAGGTAAAGGCCGTCGACGAGCAGCCCCGCCTTCCCGTGCCGGGCCTCGAAGTGGAGCATGCCGGCGATGTCGAGCTTGTCGAGGATGTCGGGGAACGTCGCGTCGCCGCCGAGGACCAGGTTGCCGTTCGCCTCCACGTCGAGCTTGATGCCGGCGGTCCAGAGGTAGGGGGCGATGGTCCATTCCCACTTCGAATCCGGCGCGGCCGGGGGCTGGGCCGCCCTCGACTCGCGGACCGCGGCCGAGGAGACGGCCGCGACCGCGACGAGCGACAGGACAACAGTCGGGATTCTCATCGAGACACCGATCGCGAAGGGGCGTCCGCGAGCCTCAGGGAGCGGTCTTCTTGTATCCGCTGTTGGTGATGGCGACGTTCATGTTCTGCTCCTTCACGTCGAGAGCGATGTTCGCGGGGTAGATCGCTCCGTCGGCGAGCGCGCCGAACGAGACCTTGAGCCCGACGGCGTTCTTCTCCTTGTCGGTGTACGAGGCGACCGTCAATCCCGCGAGCGTGTTCGCGGCGGCGTTCAGATCGATGGTGAGCGAGTCGCCAGCCTTGAGATAGTCCTTGATCACCATCTGCACCCGGCCCTGCGGGTCGGGAGGGTTCACCGCGACCTTCCCGGCATCCTTCGCCGCCTGGATGCGGGCCGCGTCGGGCGGGACGTACGACTTCACCAGCGCGATCGCCTCCTTCATCGAGTCGCCGATTTCCTCTTTCTTGTTCGCGACGACCTTTCCGCGCACGCCCCTCTTGTCTTTCGCGGGCGCCGCGGGCGCTTCGACCGGGACCTTCTGCACCTTGCCGTCCGCGCCGTAGTAGCAGCGGTTCTGCTTGCGCGACTTCTCCTCGCCCTTCATCGAGACGACCGTGGTCTCCATCCACTCGTACTTGCGCAACGCCGCCATGCTCGTCGCAAGCGACTGCTTGAGGGCGGCGACTCGATCCGGACCCGTGGCGGCCTGCGGAGCCGCGGCCTCGGGCGCCGGCGCCGCCGCCGGCGGCTGCGCGGGCGGCTGGGCGTCCTGGGCGAGCGCGGGGGGAGTGAAGAGGGCCAGGGGCACGAGCGCGATCAGACACAAGCGGGTCATCATCTGTTTTCTCCTCGACGTCATTCGGTCAGGTCGTCCTTCTTCTGCTGTCCATCCTGTACGGCGCCGGTCGCGGCCGCGGCGGAGGCCCGATCCGTGGGCGTGACCTGGATCGTGATCTTCGCGATCCGGCCGGTGAACTTGTTGTCGCCATCCTTGTAATCGTCGGTGACGTTGGTCTCGTTGTCGGTGCCGACGTCGGTCCCTTCGTCGGCCGAGAACGCGCAGCACTGGGTGTGGTCGATGCGGGTCTCGGCGACCTTCTTCCCGTTGATCAGGAGCGTTCCCGTGCCGCCCTTGCCCAGCCCTCCGCCGTCGTATGCGAACTCATAGCGGATGGTGGCCTTGCCCGGGGGCAGGACCTCGGGAGCGGCGACCTTGAAGTGTTCCAGGCCGAGGTAGTTGTAATCGTAGGTGGGCTTGCCGTCCTTGAGATACAGGCTCCAGCCGCCGAAACGTCCGGCCTGGGCGATGACGACCCCGTTGGCGCCTCCCGCCGGGATCTCCAGCTCGGCCGTGATGCTGTGCGACAGGTTCTTGGTGTTGATGAAGACGTTCTCCGACAACCCGATCATTCCCTCGAAGACGGTCAGGGAGGTGCGGCCGGCCATGAGGTCGGGGCGCCCCGCGAGCGAGGCGTTGATACGCTCGATGCCGCGGTCGTCGATGGGAAGCACGTGGTTCCTGGTGGCTTCCGACATGAACAGCGCCTGCATCTCCTTGAGCTTGGGCTGATTCGCTTCCGCCAGGTCGTGGATCAGGCTGAAGTCGGAGCGCGTGTTGTAGAGCTCCCATTTGTCGTCCAGGAGCGCGGCGCGCGGCTTCGCCTCCCAGGGCGCCTTGTGAACCGTCTGGGCCAGCCAGCCGTCGTGATAGATGCCGCGGTTGCCGAAGATCTCGAAGTACTGCGTGGTGTGCTTGTCGGGTGCCTTCGGGTTGTCGAAGGTGTAGACCATGCTCACGCCCTGCAAGGGAGTCTGCACGGTTCCGTCCACGGACTTCGGCTCGGGAAGGCCGGTCGCCTCGAGGATCGTCGGAGCGACGTCGATGACGTGGTGCCACTGCGATCGGACTCCGCCCCCCGCCTTGATCCGCTTCGGCCAGGAGATCACCATCCCGTTGCGCGTGCCACCGTAGCTGCCGGCGACCTGCTTGGTCCACATGAACGGCGTGTCGCCCGCGACCGCCCACCCCGCGGCGTAATGGCCGAACGAGTCCGGGCCTCCCAGATCGTCCAGGTGCTTGAGGACGTCCTGGACCGATTCGGCCACGCCGTTGAAATAGGTCATCTCGTTGAACAGGCCGTTCATCCCGCCTTCGGCGCTGGCGCCGTTGTCGCCGGCGATGTAGAAGATGAGCGTGTTGTCGAGCTGGCCCAGATCCTCGATGGCGGTGATGAGCCGGCCGACCTCGAAGTCGGTCTGCTCGCCGAAGCCCGCGAACACTTCCATCTGTCGCGCGAACAGCGTGCGCTCGTCCGCGGTGAGCTTGTCCCAGTCCTTGATCGCCGCGGGCTTGGGGGCCAGCTTCGTGTCGGCCGGCACGATGCCCAGCTTCTTCTGCCGCTCCAGCGTCTGCTCACGCAGCTTGTCCCAGCCCTGATCGAACTGGCCCTTGTACTTGGCGATCCATTCCTTGGCGACCTGATGCGGCGCATGCGTGGCGCCGGGAGCGAAGTAGATGAAGAACGGCCGGTCCGGCGTGAGCGATTTCTCCGACTGTATCCAGTGGATCGCCTGATTGGTCAGGTCGGTCGTCAGGTGATAGCCGGGGGTGTGCGGCGTCTCGACCTTCGTCATGCCGTCATAGAGGCCGGGAGCCCACTGGTTCGCCTCGCCGCCGATGAAGCCGTAGAACTTGTCGAACCCCGAGCGCGTCGGCCAGCGATCGGTCGGTCCGGACGGGCTGACCTCCCACGCGGCCGCCTCGTGATACTTGCCGAACGCCGCGGTCGGGAAACCGTTGAGCCGAAGCATCTCGGCCAGCGGCGCCACGCTGGCGGGGCGCACCCCGGTCTGCCCGGGGAAGGCGGTCGCCGTCTCCGAGATCGACCCGAAATTGTTCATGTGGTGGTTGCGCCCCCAGAGCAGGGCCGAGCGCGTCGGCGAGCAGAGCGCCGTGGTGTGGAACTGGTTGTAACGCAGCCCGCCGGCGGCCAGGCGATCGAGCGTCGGCATGTGGACCGGTCCGCCGAAGGCGCTCGACTGCCCGAACCCCATGTCGTCGATCAGCACGATCAGCACGTTGGGCGCGCCCTGCGGCGCCTTGACCTCAAAGCGCGGCGGCGGCGTCACCTTGCGCGCGTCCAGCTCGGTGATGAACGGGACCTTGGGCTCGGGGATCGGCAGGACGGTGCGGTCGAGGACGGACCCTGCGGTCGCGGATTTCGCCGGCGCCTTCACCGGGGGCTTCGCCGGCGCGTGAGCGGGCGGTTTCGCGGGCGGCTTGGCCGTCTGCGCGCGCACGATGAGCGGCGCGGCGACGAGGACCGCGGCCAGCAGCGTGAGCGATGCGCCGCGGGTGAGTCTCGCCGGTGACGTCATGGGTGTCCCCCTTCAGCGGGTGAGAGCGGTGGATCCGAACTGTGATGGAGCACGCAGCCTATCACCAAAGGCGATTGAATCGCCGCGCGATTCATGCGAGAGCATCGTGAATCAGGCCTCGCGACCCGCGTGATACGATTCGCGCCTTGCCCCCCGCCGGAGTCAGCACGCATGCGCCGTAGCGAGAGTCTGGCCGTTGCAGCCACGGGCGCGGCGCTGGCGCTGCTCTCCGCCGTTCTCGTGTCCGGCCGCGCGTTCGCGCAGGAGCCGGCGGATCCGCCTGCTTCCTCCGCCCCCGCCGACCACGCGCCCCAACCCGCCCCTGACGAGACCGCGCCGCAGCAACCCACAGCGCCTGCGACGGCGCCGGGGGAGAAGCCGGCCGCGGCCCCGACGTCCGAGGAGCTGCAACGCCAGATCGCGGAGCTCAAGGCGCTGCTCGTGGAGCAGCAGGCGCTCATCGAGGCGCAGAAGAAGAAGATCGAGACGCAGGAAGGCGACATCGCGGCGCAGAGGAAGAGGCTCGACGAGCTGCAGCGGTCGCTCGAATCGACGACGCGCCGGCTGGACGAGCTGCAGGGAGAGCTGCCTTCGTCGGAAACCCAGAAGGCGATCGAGGAGCGCCTCAAGCGGGTCGAGAAGACCACCGACAAGACTCCCGAGCTGCCGCCGAACGTCGTGTCGGCGGGCGATTTTCCCGGGTCGATCCGGATCCCGGGCACCGACGCCGCGGTGAAGTTCGGCGGGCGCGTGCGGGTGGCGGTCGTCGCCACGCTCGACCCGCTGGGGTCGGGTGATCGCTTCCTGACCAACTCGATACCGGTCGGTCCGCCCCCGCCCGACGTCCCAGACAAGCAGACCAACATCAACGCCAACACCAGCCGGTTCAACTTCGAGATGCGCACGCCGACCGGAGCGGGTCAGATGCGCGCCTTCATCGAGGGGGATTTCTTCGGCCCCAGCAACTCATTTCGCCTGCGTCATGCCTACGGCCAGTTTCATGGCGTCCTGGCGGGACAGACCTGGTCGACGTTCTCGGACCCCGCCGCCAATCACGAGGACCTGGATTTCGAGGGCGTGAGCAGTGAGAACGTCGTGCGCCAGCCTCAGATCAGGTACACCTGGCTGCCGCGCAAGGATCTCAGCATCGCCGCCTCGATGGAGACGCCGAAGGTGGACGTCACCAACGGTCTCGGCAGCGAGGTCATCCCGGATTTCGTCGGGCGCGTGATCTGGAACTACAAGAAGAACGCGCACCTGCAGGGGTCGGTCGTGTTCCGGCAGATTCGCGCGGCGCCCGTCACCGACCCGCAGGCGTTCCAGCAGGCGACCGGCTGGGGCGCCTCCCTGAGCGGCGTCTTCCCGTTCGAGCGCTGGAATCTCACCGATCGGTTCATCTTCCAGATCAACGCCGGTCGGGCGATCGCGCGCTACATCAGCGACCTGTCGTCGCAGGGCGGGCTCGACGGCGTCTTCGATCCGGCCACCGGCGAGCTCAAGGTGCTGAAGATGGGCGGCTGGTACCTGGACTACGAGCACATGTGGAAGCACTGGGAATTGACCAAGGACATGAACCTGCGCTCGTCTCTCATCTGGAGCGTCGTCGACGTGGAGAACCCCGATTTCCAGCCGGCCGACGCGTATCACCTGACGCACCGGCTCGCGGCGAACGTGATCTTCTCGCCGATGGCGCGGATGGACGCGGGGCTGCAGTACATCTGGGGGAGTCGGGAGGACAACGACGGAGAGAAAGGGACGGCGAGACAGGTGCAACTGGTGATAATCTTCCGCTTCTAAAAGGGGGATTTATGGTGAATCCGCAGAGAAAGGGAAGGCCCGATCGGAATCCGGGGGGCGGCTGGGGCCGTCTCTGTCTGGTGGCGTCCCTGCTGCTGGTGTTCGCCTCCGGGATTCCGGCGCTCGCGTTCACCTCGACGACGAAGGACATTCCCGAGAAGGCCCCCGATCGCTGGCGCATCGACCTCGGCGGCTTTCGCGCCGATGCGTTCACCGAAGCCTCGCTGGCATCGGCCGACAAAGGGGTCGGCGCGGTGATCAATTTCGAGGACCTGTTCAACATGCCGAGCAGCAGAAGCGTCTTCAGCGCGGCCGCTTCCTGGCGGATGATGAACCGCCAGTACCTCGACTTCGGTTATGTCGCCCTGGTGCGAAGGGGGGAGAACGTCCTCCAACAGGACATCACCTGGGGTGACATCGTCTACACCGCGGGCGCGAACGTGTCGACGCTGTTCCGCACCCAGTTCCCTTACGCGGCCTGGCGGTACGATTTCCTGCAGGTCGACAAGGTGCGTATCTCGGGTTCGGCGGGGCTCAGCTACATGGGCATCAAGATGGGGGTGGCGGCCACGGGCACCTTCAACGACACCGATGGCAACGCCCACACGGGGGACGTGAACCGCGAGGGGAGCATCAATTTCCCCGTGCCGCTCGTGGGTCTCCAGCTCGATTGGGCGCTGAGCCGCACCCTCGCCCTGCGCATGTACAGCAGATTCATCTACATCGATTACTCGACATTCAGGGGCGGGATCAACAATCGCGCGATCCGGCTCTACTGGTACATGACGAAGCACTTCGGCCTCTCGGGTGGCATCGAGCAGCAGAGCATCGACATCAAGCAATATGTCAGCGGCGATGCCAAGATGCGCCTCAGGTACGAGATCACCGGCCTGGCCACATACCTCTCGTTCGCCTTCTAAGGCGGCGGGGATCACCGGCACCGCCGACCTGGTCACCAAGGCGAACGGCGACGGGAAGACGGTGCAGGGCTTCATCGATCAGATCGTCACCGCGGTCGATACGGTGAGCAGCGAGATGGGGCTCAAGGCCGAGAAGTAGGGGCCCGGTCGGTCCGGCGCCCTACCGCCGGCGCCCGACCTCCGGCGCGGTCAGTTCTCGACGCGCCGGATCGCGTGCACGAAGTACTGGGTGTCCCCGAAGCAGGTCGTGGGGAGCCCGACGTGCTGCTTGTATTGGACGGAGACGCGCTCTCCCATCGACTGGCTGATCTGCGACGCTACCGCGTCGTCCCAGACGGTGAAGTGGAACACCTGCTGGATCGCGCCGGGGTAGTTGGCCATCGCCAGCTCCCCCTCCCACGTCTTGCAGATCCATCCCTTCTTCGAGAATTTCTGCACGAACCCGGCCCGCTCTCCCTCCGAGTAGGAGTACTTCCAGGCGGCCCACGTGTAGAGGCCGCCGAGGACCACGAGCGCCAGGATCGCCAGCAGAACGAAGCGGCGCAGACGTTTCATGAGCGAGGGCCCGGCCGGCGCGGAGGTATCATTCATGCCGAGAGATTACCAGAAGGAGG
Organism: Patescibacteria group bacterium; assembly: GCA_035638115.1. Taxonomy (GTDB): domain Bacteria; phylum Acidobacteriota; class Polarisedimenticolia; order Gp22-AA2; family Gp22-AA2; genus DASRAN01. The sequence continues at coordinate 24,658 of DASRAN010000028.1, forward strand.
GCGCGAGGTGATCGACCACATCGTCGTCAACGTTCGTGATCTGGCCCGCAGCAAGGCCCTCTACGCGGCGGCCCTCGCCCCGCTCGGCTACCGGGTCGTGGCGGAGTACGGCGGCGGCGTCGGATTCGGCTCGGGCGCGCGGGCCGACGTCTGGCTGTGGCGGCGCGATCCCGTGGCGACCGGCACGCACGTCGCCATCCTGTGCGGCACGCGGTCGATGGTCGACGCTTTCTACGCCGCGGCGATCAAGGCGGGCGCCCGGGACAACGGCGCGCCGGGACCGCGGCTGATCTATCACCCCGACTACTACGGCGCCTTCGTCCTCGACCCCGACGGCAACAACATCGAGGCCGTTTGCCACGAGCGCACGGCGCCGGCGCAGAGGAAGTAGCGCTTCCCGTCTGCTAGACTGTGCGCCTTGCGCGGGTCGCGAGCTCCGGGGGAAACGGTGCCCCGGAGCATGGGGGGGAGATGGCGGACATCCTGAAAATGGCGGCCGCCCTGCTCGTTCTGGTCCTCGGAACGCGCGTGGCGGCGGGTGCGACGGCGGGGACGGGAGGCGCGCCGCCGCAGGGCGCGGCGCCCATCGTCCCCTATCCGGTCCGTGAGACGGTCCTGCCGAACGGCCTCAAGGTGGTCGCGGTCCCGATGGACAGCCCGGGGCTGATCGCCTACTGGACCGTCGTCCGGGCCGGCTCGCGCAACGAGGTCGAGCCCGGTCTCTCGGGGTTCGCGCACTTCTTCGAGCACATGATGTTCCGCGGCACCGATCGGTATCCGCGCGACAAGTACAACGACGTGCTCAAGTCCCTCGGCGCCGACCACAACGCCTTCACGCAGGACGACATGACGGCCTACCACGTCCTCGCGCCGGCGAGCGCCCTCGAGACCCTGATGACCGTCGAGTCCGACCGCTTCATGAACCTCAAGTACCCGGTGGACGACTTCAAGAAAGAGGCGGGCGCGGTCCTGGGCGAGTACAACAAGAACGCCGCCAATCCGTACCGCAAGCTCCAGGAGTCGATGCGCAACGCCGCCTTCACCAAGCACACCTACAAGCACACGACGCTCGGGTTCCTGAAGGACATCCTGGACATGCCGAACCAGTACGAGTACAGCCTGAAGTTCTTCGACCGCTTCTACCGGCCGGAGAACTGCATCGTGCTGGTGGTCGGCGACGTGAAGGCGGATCGGCTGTTCGAGCTGGCGAAGAAGTACTACGGCGGCTGGAAGCGCGGCTCGTTCCAGGCCGTGATCCCCGCCGAGCCGGAGCAGACGGAGGAGAAGCGGATCGACATCGAGTGGCCGGTGGCGTCCGAGCCGTACCTGTCGGCCGGCTACCACATCCCGGCCTTCTCGCCGACGGGCGCGGATCTCCCGGCCCTGGATCTCCTCTCGCAGCTCCTGTTCTCGGACTCGGCGCCGCTCTTCCAGAAGCTGGTGGTCGAGGATCAGGTCGTCGACGTGCTCGCGGGCGGAGCCGAGGATCACCGCGACCCGTACCTGTTCACCTGGGTGACGCGGGTCAAGCGGGAGGCCGACCTGCCGCGCGTGGAGAGGGAGATCACCGCGGCGCTCGAAGGCCTGAAGACCGACCTCGTGCCGGCCGATCGGCTCAAGGACGTCCAGTCGCACTTGAAGTACCAGTTCGCGATGGGGCTGGACACGGCGGCGGGCACCGCCGAGTCGCTGGCGCACTTCCTGTCGCTCACGGGCGACGCGGGCGCGGTCAACCAGCTCTACGCGACCTACGAGCGGATCACCCCGGAGCAGATCCGCGACGTGGCGCGCCGCACGTTCAACGCGCCGCGACGCACGCTCGTCACGCTGCGTTACAAGGAGCCGGCGAAGGAACCCGCCAAGGAGCCCGCGAAGGATCCGGCGGCGCCCGCCGCGCCCGCGCCGTCCGCCCCCGGCGGATCGGGAGGCGGCCGTTGAGGCGGGCGTTGAGGTGGCCAGGCCGGCGGGCGGGCTGGGGGGCGAGGGGCGCGGCGGCGCTCATTCCCGTTGCGCTCGCCGCCGCGATGTCGTCGTCCCAGGTCGCCGCACGGGCCCCGGGGAGCGGGCCGGCGCCGGGGGTTGCCGGGAAGCCGGCGGGGGAGGGAGGCCGAGTGCGCAGCAAGACGGCTGTTGAGCCATCGACGACCAAGGACGACGCCACCCTGACGCTCCTGCCGGCGGCCGGATCCCCGCTGGTGACATTCCGGATCCAGTTCGCCGCCGGGGCGATCGACGATCCGGAGGGGAAGGAGGGGCTCGCCGCGCTCACCGCCCTGACGATCGGATCGGGCGGCACGAAGGATCTCAGCTACCGCGAGGTCGTCGATCGCCTCTATCCGATGGCGGGATCCCTCCACGCGCAGCCGGACCGTGAGGTCACCACCTTCATCGGCGAGGTGCACCGCGACCACGTCCAGGACCTGTACCGCATCCTCACCGGGCTCTTGCTCACGCCGCGCTTCGACGAGGCCGACTTCCGGCGCAACCGGGACCTGCTGGTGGCGTCGATCGAGACCAACCTGCGTGGCAACGACGAGGAGGAGCTGGGGAAGGAGGCGCTCAACGCCTCGATCTACTTCGAGCACCCGTACGGGCGGCCGGTCGCGGGTCTGGTGACCGGTCTGCGGATGATCACGCTCGACGACGTGAAGGAGTTCTACGCGACGCACTACACGCGCAGGGGCCTGATGATCGGGCTGGCGGGGGGGTATCCGCCGGCGCTGGCGCAGACGCTGCGCGAGGATTTCCGGGCGTTGCCCGCGGGCGCGGCGGCGCGCGCCGCGCTGCCCCCTCCGCCTCCGATTGAGGGTCTGGAGGTGACCATCGTCGAGAAGCCGACCCCCACCGCGGCGATCTCGATCGGCGCCCCGATCGACGTCACCCGATCGGATCGCGATTTCTACGCGCTCCTGGTGGCCAACTCCTATCTCGGCGAGCATCGCACCTTCAACGGGCGGCTGATGAACATCATGCGCGCCGCGCGCGGCCTGAACTACGGCGACTATTCCTACGTCGAGAGCTTCATCCAGGAGGGCGGCAGCACCTTCCCGGTTACCAACATCCCGCGTCGCCAGCAGACCTTCAGCATCTGGATCCGGCCGGTGGCGCGCAACAACGCCGCGTTCGCGCTCCGCGAGGCGCTGCGGGAGCTGCAGCGGCTGGTCGACCAGGGGATGACCAGGACCGAGCTCGACCAGACGCGCGCCTTCCTGCTCAACTACTCGCGCCTCTGGGCGCAGAGCCAGAGCCGCCGCCTGGGCTATCTGATGGACTCGGCCTCCTACGGCGTCCCCTCCTACGTCGATCGGGTGCAGGAGGTGCTGCCGAAGCTGACCCTCGAGGAGGTCAACGCGGCGATCCGGAAGCACCTCCATCCCGCCAATCTCAAGATCGCGATCGTCGCGGTCGCCGCGCGCGGGTTACTCCAGCAGCTCACCTCGGGCGAGGCGACGCCGATCACCTACCAGACGCCGACCACGGACCCCGCGCTGCTCGCGGAGGACAAGGAGATCGCCGTCTACCCTCTCAAGGTGAACGCCGATCGCGTCCGGATCCTGCTGGCCTCGACCCTCTTCGAGGAGTGACGACGCTCCCGGTCGCCTTCGTCTGGCATCCGGACTGCCTGAAGCACGAGAACGGGCCCGCCCACCCGGAGCGGCCCGAGCGTCTCGAGGCGATCCGCTCGCGGATCGAGCGCGCCGGCCTTCTGGCCCGGATGCTCCCGATTCGGCCCGGGCCCTGCCCGATCGACCTGATCGCGCGCGTCCACGCGCGCGACTACATCGAGCGCGTGCGCGCCGCCTGCGCGCGCGCCCCGCTCATGCTCGATCCCGACACCGGCGTGGTGCCCGCGTCGTGGGGCGCGGCCCTGCTGTCGGCCGGCGGCGCCGTCGCCGCCTGCGACGCGGTGATGGAGGGGCGAGCCTCCGCGGCCTTCGTCGCCACCCGTCCTCCCGGTCATCACGCCGAGGCCGACCGCGCCATGGGGTTCTGCCTGTTCAACAACGTCGCGATTGCGGCGCGTCACCTCCAGGATCGACACGGCGCCGGGCGTGTCGCCATCGTCGACTGGGACGTCCACCACGGCAACGCCACGCAGCACATGTTCGAGGATGACCCGACCGTCCTCTACTGCAGCACCCATCAGTTCCCGTTCTACCCGGGGACCGGGGCCGGCGGGGAGCGCGGCCGCGGCCCCGGCTCGGGGTTCACCCTCAACGTCCCGATGGCGGCGGGGAGCGGGGACCGCGAGTACCTCGCCGTCTTCCGCGAGCGCCTGGTCCCGGCGCTCGAGGAGTTCCGGCCCGGATTCGTCCTGATCTCGGCCGGGTTCGACGCGCATCGCGACGACCCGCTCGCCGGCATGGAGCTGACCGAGGCCGGCTACGCCGCGATGACCGGGATTGTGCGGGAGGCCGCCGACCGCCTCTGCGGCGGCCGGATCGTCTCGCTGCTCGAAGGGGGATACGACCTCCGGGCTCTCGCCGCGTCGGTCGAGGCGCACCTGCGGGCGCTGGGCGCGGGCTGACGCGGGCCGGGGGGCGGTCTCAGCGCGGCGCGAACCGTCCGGTGCGCAGGAAGCGCACCGTCATCTCCTGCACGTCCCCACGCCGCATCAGGAACGAATGCCCGCAGGGGACCAGCGCGCGGTCGGTCTCGCCCAAAAGACGTGTCTCCTCCAGGCTCACGGTGCGATCCTTCGTCCCGGCGATGACGCCGATCTCGAGGCCGGCCGGCGTCGGGATCGAGGCCGCCACCGCGCCGCCGACCGTCAGGTCCGGCAGCGGCCTCAGCAGCCATCCGAGCCAGGGGAGGGCGCGGTCGGCGAGCCGGGCGCCGCGGTTCGGCGGAGTCATGAGCACGATCCGCCCGAGACGCTCCGGGCGGTCCTGCGCCACGATAGAGCGGATCACGATGCAGCCGAGGCTGTGCCCGACGAAGTGGAGACGCGGCCCGGTCTCCGGCATGCCGCGGTCCGCCTGCGCGCGGGATCCGTTCACCGCCGCCAGCCGCGCGCGGACGAGGTCGACGATCGCCGGGAGGCGCCAGCGCGTGCCGGGGTAGCCGACGTTGAGCGTCTCGAACCCCGCCCGCTCGCAGGCGCGGGCGATCGGCGACATCGAGCGCCAGGTCCGTCCCATGCCATGCAGCAGGACCACGCGATCGGGCGGCCCGGCCGCGCGCCCGCCTTCCATAGGAAGGCCGCCGCTCACGGGACGGGGCGTCCCGCGCCGGCCGCGACGGCGCGATCGTAGACGGCCGACGCGGCATACAGATCCTCGATCCCGAGCCCGAGCGACTTGAACAGCGTGATGTCGCGCGGGTCGCGCCGGCCGGGATGACGTCCGGAGACGATCGCGGCCAGCTCGACGGCCCGGTCGAGCGGCGCCGGCGGCCCTTCCGGGCCGGTCGCCGACGCCAGGATGAGATCCCCCGCTTCGCCCCGCGCCTGCTCGATCGAGTCGCACGCGATCAGCGAGGCGCGCGCGACGGCGTCGGAGTCGATCTCGCGGCGGTCGGCCCGGTTGCTGCCGACGGCGTTGAGGTGCGCTCCGGGCGACAGCCACGCGCCCGAGAGGACCGGCTGGGCCGAGCTGGTCGCGGTGACCACGATGTCGGCGCCGCGCACCGCGACGGCCGCGTCCTCGGCGGGGATCACCTCGAGACCGGTCTCCCGGGCGGTCTCGGCGCAGAACGCGGCGAGCCGTCCGGCATCGCGGCCGAAGGCGCGCACGCTGCGCAGCGGCCGGACGCGGGCGATCGCCGCGACCTGCGAACGCGCCTGCCAGCCGGTGCCGAGGATGCCGAGGATCGCCGCCTCGGGGCGCGCCAGGCGCCGGGTCGCGACGCCGCTGGCGGCCCCGGTGCGCATCTGGCTGAGCCGGTCGGCCTCGACGATCGCGAGGAGCTCGGAGGTCCTGGCGTCGAACAGCAGGACGACGAAGCGCGCCCCGCCGCGCGTGGTGGCGTAGACCTTCGCCGCCATGCGCGCCAGCGTGTCCGACGCCGCGGGCAGGGCGTGCAGCGTGGCGCGCGGGAGCGTCGCGCGCGAGCGCGGGCGGTTGACCGCCCGCCCCTCCGCCAGGTCGGCGAAGGCGGTCTCGACCGCCAGGAGACAGGCGTCCATCGTGAGCAGGCGTCCGACGTCATCCTCGGTCAGATAGAGCGGCACGCGGGGATGGTATCGCAGGCGGGCAGAAAGAGGCGCGGGCGCCCCGAAAGCCGCGGCGCCCGCATTGGGAGACCCGTGATACGGAATCTAGTTGCGGTTCTTGCTCCAGCGGTCGTGGGTGATGCCGTGCTTGTGCACCTTGTAGTTCATCACCCGGCTGGACACGCCCAGCAGCTTGGCGGCTTCCTTCTGGATCCAGTTGCTGCGCTTCAAGGCCTCCATGAGGGCGGCCTTCTCGAGCGATTCCAGGTTGAGCAGGTCGACGGCCAGCTGCGGCGTCATGTTGATCGAGTGCTGTGGATCCACCAGCGTCAGGTCCTGCGGCCGGATCGCGTCGCTCTCGCACATCAGGACGGCGCGCTCGACCGTGTTCTCCAGCTCGCGGACGTTGCCCGGCCAGCGGTATTCCTGAAGGGCCTTCACGGCTTCCGGCGAGAAGGTGCGGACCTTGCGCAGGAGCTCGGAGGCGAAATGCTTCAGGAAGTGCTCGGCCAGCGGCAGGATGTCCTCGCGACGCTCCCGCAGCGACGGCACCTGGAGGTTGACGACGTTGAGGCGGTAATAGAGGTCCTCGCGGAAGCGGCCTTCCTTGATGGCGGTCTCGAGGTTGACGTTGGTCGCGGCGATGATCCGGACGTCCACCTTGATGGTGCGGCTGCCGCCGAGACGCTCGAACTCCTGGTTCTGGATGGCGCGCAGCACCTTCGCCTGGGTGCTGGGGCTCATGTTCCCCACCTCGTCCAGGAAGAGGGTGCCGTCGTTGGCCAGCTCGAACCGGCCGATGCGCATCTGGTCGGCGCCGGTGAAGGCGCCCTTCTCGTGTCCGAACAGCTCGCTCTCGAGCAGGTTGTCCGGCAGCGACGCGCAGTTCATCCGGACGAACGGCCCGTCGCGCCGCGGCGAGGCCTGGTGGATGCCCTCCGCCACGCGCTCCTTGCCGGTGCCGGTCTCGCCCTGGATGAGGACGGTGGCGTTGGAGGCGGCCACCTTGTCGATGACGCGGAACACCTCGCGCATCGCGGGCGACGGACCGAGCAGCCCGTGCGGCCTGGCCGGGTCGGTCTGACGGTCGGCCATCGAGGAGAGCCTCGTCAGGAGCTTCTGGTGCTCCATGGCGCGCTGGATCTTGAGCTCGAAGGCCTCGAGCGACATCGAGTTCTGCACGTAGTCGAACGCGCCGGAGCGCATCGCGTCGACCGCGGCCTGACCTCCCTCGCCGGTGACGATGACCATGGTGCCCGAGTTGCTCGCCCGCGCCTTGCGGACGATCTCGAGCGCCTCGGCCCCGCCGCGCTGTCCGGCGATCACCAGGTCGAAGACCTGCTTGTCGATTTTCTCCAGGGCCTCCTTGCCGGACTGGGCGGTCTGGACCTTGTATCCGCCCTTGCTCATCGCCTGCACGAGCCCGTCCCGCCGGGACCTGTCCTCTTCAGCCACCAGAATATTCTTCATGCCCGCAGCGTCCTCCGACCGGACCTTAATGGCACAGGATTCCGCACACCGCGCCAATATAGATGCGGGGTGAAACGAGTCAAGGAATCGGTCAGGGAAAGTGGGGAATTCGTGATCTTTCGGCGAGCCCCTGTCCGGAAGGCGCACGCGCGTCGTCAGCGGGCTGACGCGGGGCGTCCCGCGGCCGCTCATCTCCTCTGCGGAAGGAGAAACGACAGCGCCCGCTCAGCGAAGGCGAACACCGCGCGCAGAGCGCGCCCGAGCCATCCGGGCGCGGCGTCCGGCGCCGGTTTCGGAAGGATCGGGCGCAGCGCGCGATAGGCCAGCCAGCAGCCACGATAGAAGAGCGTCAGCGCGTCCCAATCGAGCGCCACGATCTTCCCCATGCCGCGCTTCCGCCCCGGGAGCTCGACCGCCACGACGCGCGCCACGACGGCCTGCGGCGGCACCCGCTCGCGCAGGCGGTTGTAGTCGCCGCGGAAGACCAGGACGGGTCCCACAGGTCCGCTCTCGATCCAGACCAGGCGGTGGACCGTCAGGTTGTGCTCGGTGCGGAACACCGCGATGTCCCCCGGACGGAGGTCCGTCCCGTCGGAAGGCTCGAGGTGGACGCCCCAGCCCGTCTGCAGGGTCGGGTGCATGCTCGAGCCGTTCACCGTGATGCGCGCCGTTCCGGTGCGGCGCAGCCCCTCGGCCAGGAGCTCGGCCGTGATCGCTTCATCGCTGAGGTTGAGGCGCATGCCGTCATCATTTTATGACGGCGGCCGAGCTCGCTACGACGCCCGCGTCGATTTCCCCACGAAGGGGGTCAGGGGGTGCCCTTGAAAACGAGGTGCGCGACCGCGCTCTCGAGGTCCAGGTAGATGATCGCGAGCGCCGTCAGGTCGAACGCGGCGTGGGCGCAGATCGGCACCCAGATCCCGCCGGTCACGGCGAAGATCGCGCCGAACGCGAGGCCCGTCATCAACCCCTGCTCGGCGCCGGCGAGGCCCTGATCGGCGTAGTGGGCCAGACCGAAGAGCGCCGACGTGATCAAGAGGATGGCCACCCGCGCACCCCTGGTCGATCCGAGAATCTTTCCGAGCCGCTCGAACAGGAAGCCGCGGAACACGGTCTCCTCGCCGAAGCCGGCGACCAGCATCATCCAGATGGCGGCCGGAAGCAGGGCCCGGTTCCCCGCCAGGTGCCTGTAGGCGCCGTTTGTGGGGTCGGCCCCCAAAAGCGGCATGACGATCGCCTTCATCAGGAGCTTGAGCCCGGCGCCGACCGCGGTCCCGGCGGCCAGGCCGCCGATCCAGGAGCGCGGCCGGACGTAGCCGATCGCGCGCCATGGCGTGAGCGACCAGCGGCACCAGGCGAGAGCCAGGAGCGCTCCGAGCGGCACCGCGATCCCGGCCGGGGTGATGGTGCCGGAAAGGACGATGACGAGCATCGCGACCTGTCCGAGCGGGCCGAAGGCCCGCAGGTCGGAGGCCAGCCGATCCCCGGAGCGTGGGTCAGGGGGGGCGTGCGTCATGCCCCGGTTCTACCGGAGGACTCCACGGAAGGTTTCCATGGTGGTGCGCAGCTTGGAGTTTTGCGGGAGGTTCGGGTGATTGACGTGGTCTGCGCCGCCGGTCGAGAGGAAGCGTCGGTCGTCGCTGTTGCTGACGTTGTTACGTCCGAGGCCGGATCAGGTGGCGTGGCGGAGGCGGTGGCGCAGGTTGCTCGGGAGCACCGGCGTCGTCCAGTTTCTCTGATAGAGGTCGCGCCAGACGGGCGGGAGCCGGAGGCGCTTCCGGAACAGCCGGCGTGACAGCGCCTGCCTCCAGGTCCACGGCGCGAGCGCCAGTCCGAGCCGCATCGCCGGGGTGACCGGATCCGGCCGCCGCTCGGACCGGCCCTTGATGAAGTTCTTCCACACGACCGCGACGAACAGCCGCTCCATGACGGCGTTCAGGCGTCGCCCGAACGCGATGGTCTCGCGTCTGTGGTCGGCGCGGCTGTGGCGGAGGAGCGCATGCAGCTGGTCGACCGGGAACATCGCCCGGTCGCGCTCCAGCGCGTCCCGGGTGCGCGGCGATCCCTTCGGGCCGCGCCGGGGGTTTGGGAAGAGCTCGAGACGGATGGTGTTGCGTGCCGGGTGCGACGCGTGGGCTTCGACGAACTGCCGCTGGCCGTCGCAGGCGACGGAGAGTGACTTCCTCGCGGGAATGAGGCGATCAAGGAGGTCGAGCCCACGGCGGAAAGATCCTCGATATCCGCCGCGTGACCTCCTCGGCGGCCGGGCCAGCCGCCGGGCTTCCTGGACCGGCGTGCGCCGGCCGGTCCGCGCGTGCGGAGCGGGGTCGAGGCCGTAGACGAACCAGGAGTCGCGCCCCACAAGGGTCAGGACTCCGAACGGCAGGTCCTGGGTGAACTCGAAGGTCTCGAAGTGGTCGGCGGCGATGGGCTCCGAGACGGAGCGCATGAGATGTTGGAGGGCGAGCGCCTGAAGCAATAGCGCGTGCCGGCCCAGACGCGCGGACAGGCGCGTGACGGTGGCGCCGGCGCAGGCGAGCGAGCGGGCAATCTGTCTGTGGGCGGAGCCGGCGACGAGCCCGGCGGCGACCGGGAGGAGCAATTCGGGCCGCTTGAGGTAGTAGGAGGTCGAGAAGGACTGGCGCGAGAACCGTCGGCCGCAGGCCAGGCATCGAAACCGGGGGACCTTCGTTCGCCGTGCCGTGACGTATAGGCCGGAGCGCTGGAAGCGATAGCCCCGTGCAACCCGGCGGTGCTCCGCGCACTCCGGCCAAGGGCAGAAGCGCGGCAAGAAGTCTTGCAGCCGCTCGACGGGTGTTGCGGGCCAGCGCATCGCCGAGCGTGAGGCAAGCGGCGGGCCGATTCGGTGGCGGTTCGACCCGACTGGATCGACGCAACTTGCGGTGAGGACCACCGGGCAGGGCGCCCGCGCCTGTTACGACCCCACACTCAAATGTTCCGCCCCCGGACACGCCAAGCTCCGCACCACCATGGAAGGTTTCCGCCGGCGGGGACGCGACGCTAGACCCCGGAGCTGCCGTAGCGTCTGAAGACCTCGTCCGCGTCCAGGCGCGGGGCCCGGAGGGCGCCGTCGCCGGTCGGCTCGGCGCGGCGGGGATCGACGTAGTCCATGAACTCGGTCGGTCGCGCGGGATCGAGCCCCGGCACGATCACGTCGAACGTCGCCGCGACCTTCGACGTCGCCACCAGCCAGTGCACGTTGTCCTTGAGCCGGGCGATCGCGCCGCCCAGGTGGCGTAGGATACGGGCGGGGAGGGCCGATGATGAGAGACGCTCGTGCACCGCGTGTCCTGGCGGGTCTCGTCGGGCTGTGGATCGGGATGCTGCCCGTCGCGCTCACCGCCGCACTCGCCGCCGCGCCGGCCGGCGCCGCGGGCCCGCTGGGGCCCAGGGAGGCGCCGGGCTCCGCGCCATCCGGGAATTCCAGGCCGGCCACGGGCTCGAAGCCGGCCACGAGCTCCCACACCGCCGTCGCCACGCCCGGTCCCACGCATGTCCCGAAGATCCCGGCCGACGCGCTCGAACGGATGCCCGACGACGCGACCGGCTACTGCGGCGACGGCACCTGGACCGCCAGCGCGACGAAGCAGGGCGCCTGCTCCGGACACGGCGGCGTGTCGGTCTGGCTCGGCACTCCGCCGCACGGGGCCACGGGGCGATGCAAGGACGGCAGCTACACCCGCGCGAAGGAGGCATCCGGCGGCGCCTGCTCGAGCCACGGCGGACTGAAGTTCTGGGGTCACCCCGCGAAGCCGCCGAACACGAAAGCCGGCTGACCGGCGCCCGCGGTCTAGCGCCGGCGCCCGCGGCGGCTCAGACCGCCGCCTGCTCCGCCCCGTCGAGCGCCGCTTCCGCCTCGCGCTCCGAGCGCGATTCGGCGAGAGAGTGGGTGCGCGCCACCACGACGTAGATCGACGGCACGACGAACAGAGTGAAGGCGCTGCCGATGATCATGCCGGTGACCAGCATGATGCCGATGCTGTTGCGCGCGCCGGCGCCCGGGCCGCGGGCGAAGACCAGCGGCAGGTGGCCGACGACGGTGGCGGCGGTGGTCATCAGGATCGGCCGCAGACGCGTGACGGCGGCCTCGATGACGGCGTGGAGCTTGTCGCGGCCTTGCTCCTGAAGGTGGTTGGCGAACTCGACGATCAGGATGCCGTTCTTGGAGACCAGCCCGACCAGCGTGATGAGGCCGACCTGGCTGTAGATGTTGAGGCTGGTGAATCCCAGGAACGAGAACATCAGCGCTCCCGAAATCGCCAGGGGCACCGACCCGACCAGGATGATGAACGGATCGCGGAACGACTCGAACTGGGCGGCGAGGACGAGATAAATCAGGACCGCCGAGAGGATCAGCAGGCCGAGGAACTTGCCGCTCTCGGTCCGGAGCTGGCGCGACTCGCCGGCGTAGTCGATGGTGAACCCCTGCGGCAGGATCTTCGCCGATTCGTCCTCGAGAAAACGCAGCGCCCGGTCGAGCGACACCGACGGCGGGATGGCGCCCTGGACCCGGACGGCGTTGAGCTGCTGGAAACGCTTCAGCTCGCGCGGCTCGATGGTGTTCCTGAGGGTGGCGAAGGTCGACAGCGGCACGAGCTTGCCGCCGGGCCCGGTGACGTAGACGTCCTGGAGCTGGTTCGCCGTCAGACGGCCCGACCGCTGCACCTGCGGGATCACCTTGTACGAGCGGCCCTGGATGCTGAACCGGTTGACGTAATTGCCGCCGACGAGGGTGGAGAGGTCGGCGCCCGTCTGGCTCAGGTCGACGCCCAGGGAGCGCACCTTGTCGCGATCGAAGACCACCTCGGTCTGCGGCTGGTCGAACTTGACGTCCGAGTCGGCGAACATGAACAGACCGCTCCCGAACGCCTTCTGCACCAGCGTGTCGGCGAACTCGGCGACGCGCGCGGGCTCGGCCGTCGAGGCCACCACGAAATCCACCGGGAAGCCCTCGCCGCCGGGAAGCGGCGACGGCGTGATCGGGATGATCCGGACGCCGGGGAGCTTCGACAGCTTCGCCGACGCCTCGAAGTTGAGCTGCTGGGTGGTCTTGGTCCTCTCGCTCCACGGCTTGGTCACCATGCCGCCGAATCCGCCGCCGGGGGAGGTGATCTGGAAGATGCTGCCGGCCTCGGGGAAGGAATGGAAGACGTCGTACATCTTCGAAGAGAACATCTTGGTCTGGTCGAGGGTCGAGTTGGCGGCCGCCTGGACGATGGCGAACACCACGCCCTGGTCTTCGTTGGGCGCCAGCTCGCGCTCCGAGAACATGTAGAACGGCACCATCAGGGAGACGACGATCGCCCACAGGGTCAGCACCACCGGGCGTGCCGAGAGCGTGCCGCGCAGAAGCCGCTCGTAGGTCCGGCGCACGGCTTCGAAGCGGCGGTTGATCACGCCGGCGAACCCCTTCTCCGAGGCGCCGACGCGCAGAAGACGCGAGCCCATCATCGGCGACAGGGTCAGCGCCACGAAACCCGAGACGATGACCGCGCCCGCCAGGGTGAGCGCGAACTCGCGGAACAGCGCGCCGGTCAGGCCGCCCTGCAGCCCGATCGGGGCGTACACCGCGGCCAGCGTGATGGTCATGGCGATGATCGGGCCGACCAGCTCGCGCGCCGCCAGGAGCGCCGCTTCCATCGGCCGCCTCCCGAGCTGGATGTGCCGCTCGACGTTCTCGACCACGACGATGGCGTCGTCGACCACCAGGCCGACCGACAGCACGATCGCCAGGAGGGTGAGCAGGTTGATCGTGAACCCCGAGACGAACATCAGGAAGATCGCCCCGATCAGCGAGATCGGGATGGCGACCACCGGAATGAGCACCGCGCGCAGCGAGCCCATGAACAGGAAGATGACGATGATGACGATGAGCAGGGTCTCGCTCAGGGTCTTGAGGACCTCGTCGATCGCGTTCTGGATGTACTCCGTCGAGTCGTACGGGATCCCGACCTTCATACCGGCGGGGACCTGCGCCGCGATCTCGGGCATCACCGCGCGCACCCTCTTGATGACGTCGAGAGCGTTGGCGGTCGGCAGCACCCAGACGCCCATGAAGGTGGCGGTCTCGCCGTTGAAGCGCACGTCCTCGTCGTAGTTCTCGGCGCCCAGCTCGACGTCGGCGATCTCGCCGAGACGCACGATGACGCCGTTCTGCTCCTTGACCACCATCTGCCGGAACTCGTCGGCGCTTTGAAGATTCGTGTTGGCGACCGGGTTGACCGACACCATCGATCCCTTGGTCCGGCCCAGCGCGGCGAGGTAGTTGTTCTTCGCCAGCGCGTCGCGCACGTCGGAGGGGGAGAGCCCGAGCGACGCCATCCGATCGGGCTTCAGCCAGATCCGCATCGCGAAGAACCGGCTGCCGAGGATGTCGGCGCGCTGCACGCCGTCGATGGCGCTGAGCTTGGGCTGGACGACGCGCGTCAGGTAGTCGGTGATCTGGTTCTGGTCGAGCCGGTCGGCGGAGAACCCGATGTACATCGCGGCGAACCGCGCGTCCGCCGTCTGCACGTCGATCACCGGGGCCTCGGCCTCGGGCGGCAGCTGGTTGCGCACCTGCGCCACCTTCGACTGGACCTGCGTCAGGGCGGCGTTGGTGTCGTAGTTGAGCTTCAGGTGGACGGTGATGGTGCTGACGCCCTGGGCGCTCGACGACTCCATGAAGTCGATGCCGTCGGCGCTGGCGATCACGCGCTCGAGGGGCGTGGTGATGAAGCCGCGCACCAGGTCCGCGTTGGCGCCGACGTAGACGGTGGTGACCTGGACGACCGCGATGTCGCTGCGCGGGAACTGGCGCACCGAGAGGGTGCGGATCGACTGCACCCCGGCGATCAGGATCACCAGGTTGACGACGATCGCGAGAACCGGCCGTCGTATGAAGAGGTCGGTCAGCCGCATCAGGATTCCTCGGGCTTGGGCGACGGATTGTTGCCGGGCTGCACCTCGTTGTTGACGAGGACGGCCGCGCCGTTACGGAGCTTGAACACGCCCGAGGTCACGATCTGCTCGCCCGGCTTGAGGCCGGAGAGCACCGCGACCTGATCGCCGCGCGCCTCGCCGAGCTTGACGACCTGCTGGCGCACGCCGAGATACTCGTCCCCCTTGGGGCCCTTCACCTGCTCGACGACGAACACCGAGTCGCCATACGGGGCGTAGCGGATGGACGACGTCGGGACGGCGATGACCTGCGTCGTCGCCGGGAGGATGGTGTCCGCCTTGACGAACATGCCGGGGTGGAGCTGGTGGCCCGGATTGGCGAGCGTCGCCTGGACCTGGGCGTTGCGCGTGGCGGAGTCGACGACCGAATCGATCGCTGTGATCTTCCCCTCGAACGCCATGCCGGCCAGCCCGTCGGTGGTCACCCGGATCGCGCCGCCCACCTTGATGCTGCCCAGCGACTGCTGCGGCACGCCGAAGTCGACGTGGATCGGATCGAGCGACTGCAGGGGGACGACCGCGGTGCCCTCGGCCAGATATTGCCCGAGGTGGATCTGCCGGATCCCGAGAACACCGCTGAACGGCGCGGTGATCGTCTTGCGATCGATGATCGCCTGCATCTCCCTGACGCTTGCTTCGCCCTTGTCGAGCTCGGCCTTGGCCGTATCGTAGTCGGCCTGGGACAGCACCCCTCCGCTCTTCAGCCCCTTGGCGCGCTCGTAGTTGAGCTGAGCCAGGTTGAGCTGGGCCTGGGCGGACGCGAGCTGGGCCTGCTCCTGCCGGACGTCGAGGCGCACCAGCACGTCGCCGGCTTTCACGGAGCGCCCCGATTCGAACTCGATGGAGCGGACCACCCCGGCCAGATCGGCGCTCACGGTGACGCCGTTCACCGGCGTGACCGAGCCGATGGAGCTGACGACCTGCTCCCAGTCCTGCTGGGCGGCGACGACCGTGGTCACCGCCTCGGGCGGCGGCTGAAAGGAGGAGTACTGCGCGATCGCCGCCTGCACCTGGCGGAACTTCACGAATCCGATCACCCCGAGGAACAGGACGACCGTGACGATCATCAGGAGCATTCGCTTCCACATGTCGGGACGCCTCCGTCACGGAGCCGCAGCCTATGGGAACGAGCCGGCCACGACGCGTCACGCCGGGGCGCGGAGAACGGGCTGGAAATCCGTGAAGGCCCCCATTCTAGATCGCGGGAGGCGGGATTCGCCAGCGCGGCGGGGGGGGGACCCGGGGGTCAGGCCGTGGCGCGGCCGGGAGGGGAAGACGTCGCCTGGCCGGCCTTGTGGACCT
Source organism: Patescibacteria group bacterium (assembly GCA_035638115.1). Lineage (GTDB taxonomy): Bacteria > Acidobacteriota > Polarisedimenticolia > Gp22-AA2 > Gp22-AA2 > DASRAN01. The sequence goes on from DASRAN010000028.1 coordinate 40,544, forward strand.
GGGCGATCCGCAACAGGGCACGCGCCAGCTTGCGCTCGTGATGCCGGATCTTCCGGTCCGAGAAGTCCTCGCGCAGGAGGTCGCGCTCGACCGGGACGACGCCCAGCGTGCGGATGGCGGCGGCGTGGAGGGACACGGGCGTCGCGCCGTCGCGCGCGTAGCGGCGTCTTAAGGACGGCGAGACGACGCGGGCGTTCGCCAGGTAGTAATCGACGAGCCCGGATCCCGCCAGGCGCATGATCGCGGCGAGATGGTCCGACGCGGAAAAGCCGTCGGTCTCGCCCGGCTGGGTCATCAGATTACCGATCAGGACGCGCGGCGCGCGCGAGCGCGCGATGGCGGCTGCGACCCCGCGCACCAGGAGGTTGGGGAGGACGCTGGTGAACAGGCTCCCCGGCCCGAGGATGACGAGATCGGCGGTGCGAATCGCCTCCAGCACGCCCGGGGCCGGCCGGGGCTGCGGCGGCTCGGTCGTGATCAGGACGATGGCGCGGCGGCTGCGGGAGATGCGGGTCTCGCCTTCGATCACGCGACCGTTCGCGAGCCGGGCGCGCAGCGTGACGTTCTCCAGGGTCGAGGGCAGGATGCGGCCGCGGATCGCCAGGACCTCCCCCGAGGTCTCGATCGCCTTGAGGTAGGACCGGGAGCAGTCGGCGAGGGCGGTGAGGATGAGGTTGCCGACCGAATGGCCGCCGAGCCCGTCGACGCCGCGATAGCGATACTGGAAGAGGCGGGACATCAGCGGCTCGTTCTCCGACAGGGCCACCAGGCAGTTGCGGATATCGCCCATCGGCAGCGTGTTGTAATGCCGGCGCAGCCGGCCGCTGCTGCCGCCGTCGTCCGTGACCGTGACGATGCCGGTCAGCGTGCCACCCGAGTCGGCCAGGGTCCCTTTGAGGGCGCGCAGGACGACCGGAAGGCCGGTGCCGCCGCCGAGCGCCACCACCCTCAGACCGCGCGCGGGGCGCGACCGGCGGCGTGACGCGGATCGGGACGGGGCGCGCGTGGCGGCGCGGGGGAACGGCGGGCGGCTCAGCGGCGACTCCTACGATTCGGATCGGGTGACGGCGTGGAATATAGGTGAGCCCGGAGCGGACGGTCAAGCAACGTGGCGCGCTCTCATCGCAACCGGAATCCCGTGGCGCCCCGGGCCGTGGCGCCCGAGAGGTTGTCGGTGACGGCCACCTGGAGACGATAGGCGCCGGACGGCCAGCCGGCGGTCGGGAGCGAAAAGCCCTGCAGGACCGACTGCTCGCCGGTGAGGTGGATCGGTCGCCCGAACGGCTGGTCGGCCGCCCCGCCGTCGCCGCCGGGCGAAACGCGCCACAGCTGGTACTCCAGATCGAGGTCCGGCCGCCCTTCGATCGGGTCGGTCGCGGCGCCCAGGACCTGGTAATAAAAGGAGAGGTCCTCCCCGGCGGACAGCAGCGCGTCGAGGCGCGGCACCACGCGAAGGCGGCCCAGATTGAAGGGCGCGCTGTATTCCGGCATCGCGGTATCGGGGAGCCTCTCGAAGTGCGACGCGAGCGCCACCGGTCCGACGCTCAGGCCGCCGTCGAGCGACGACGGAGGGACGACGAGACTGTCGCGCATCGACACCGGATGCCCGGCGCCGGGCGCCGCGGCTGCGTAGTCGACGGCGTAGGTCCCCGGCTCCACGACGACCCCGCCCTGATAGAGCCGCGTGCCGTCCGGCCCTCGCCCCAGCTCCCCCGCGCCGGGACGCAGCGCGGCAGCCCCGTCCAGCGCGTAGCTCTGGGCGTGCGCGCCCTCGCCGACCAGGTGCGCCACCACACCGGGCTGCGGAGCGCCGGCCGGCCCGTCATCCTTCAGCCAGACGGTCAGGACCACGAGGGCGTGGCGATCGCCGCTGCGGAAGAGATCGGCGCGCGCCCGCAGCGGTCCCGGATCGCCGGTCGCGTCCGCATCGCCCGCCGCGCCGGCGGCGGGACGCACGGCGGGAGGAGAGGTCGGCCCGACCTGATCCGGCGCCGCGGAGCGCACGGTGCTCTCGGAATTGGGACGCAGCTCCGGCGGGCTCTTCACCTGGAGCGCCTGCAGGGCCAGGGCGAGCGACATGGCGCTCTCGCTGCGGAACAGGCGGATGCCGGAGGTCAGCCGGTATTCGCCACTCGGATCACGCAGGAAGGTGACCTGCGTGTTCGGGCTGGCGACGGTCCCGGGCGGCGGATCGCGATAGGTCCAGACGATGGCCTGCGTGTCCTGGCTTGGCGAGACGCGCTCGTCGAAGTCGTCCGGCGGCCCGAGGAGGATGTAGATCTTGCCGCGGTCCGTCTTCCAGCCGGGCTTGGTCGACTCGGTGGTGAACGCCCGGACCGTGAAGGCGACCCGGTGGTAGAACAGATCGCGGAACTCGTTATCGGGCGTCGAGGTGTCGGGATCGCGGCTGGCCCAGAAGCGCTCGATGAACGCGGCGCGCGCCTCCCTGGTCCCGAGGCTGCGATACGCGAGGTCCTCGTCCTTGGCCAGAAGGTAGCGCACCGGTCCCTCGCGCCAGCCGACGGTCGGCGCGTCGAACTCGCCGGCGCGCAGGGCGTCGCGCGCCTCGCGTTTCTCCTGGCGGCGGCTCTCGGGGCCGGGGTCGGCGCCGCCCGCGGGGGAGGCGGGGTTCGCCGCCCGCAGGGGCGCGAGCAGCGCGGCCGAGAGGGCCAGCGCGAGCGACGCGATGAAGCGCGGGGTTCCGGACATGGGCGGATCGCCAGACGATGGGACGGCTCGCGAAACGGTCGGGTTGATTCTATCCGAGCGCGCGGGTCGGCGGGCGGTCGGCCGTGCGGGGAGGCGGGCTAGCTCTTGGAGGCCTTGTCCGACTTCTTCTCGCGGATGTCGATCTTCTTCATCACGACGTCGCGGATCGGGCGGGCCGCGACGCGGCTGCCGGCGCCTCCGGCGGTGGGCAGGTTGCTGATCGTCTTCGAGGTCTCCAGCCCCTCGACGACGCGCGCGAACACCGTGTAGCGGCCGTCCATGTCGGACTGCGGGGTGATGGCGACCATGAAGATGCTGCCCGACTCATCCTGACCGGTGAACGAGTTGCGCACCTGCGCCACCGAGCCGGCGAGGATCTTGAGCCCGTTCGGCTCCGGCGGCAGCGTGTAGCCCGGTCCGCTGCGCTCGTCGCCGTTGGCCGATCCGCCGAACGCCGCCTCTCCCTTGATCACGCGATGGAAGATCTTCCCGTCGTAGAACCCCTGGTTGGCGAGGTCGATGAAGTTCTTCACGTGCATCGGCGCGAGGTCCTTGTAGAACTCGAGGACGATGTTGCCGAACTCGGTCTCGATCACCGCCTGGTAGTCGCGCGCCGCGTCGTACTTCTTGATCACCCGGTTCATGATCGTCTTCTCGGCGATGCCCGGGCCGCTCCAGGTGATCTTGTAGGTCCCGAGCGCGGTCATCTTCGGGAACAGCGTGTTGAGATCGACGATCGCCCCGAAGTAGCTGCCGGGGAGCAGGAGCTTCGGCTGGCCCTCCTTGTTGGACGGCGCGGCCTTGGCCTTCTCCAGCTTGGTGCCCGCGTTGTCGAACACCTGGAAGCCGGACTCGATCTCCATCCCCGGGTTGACCCAGTTCTCCTTCCCCTCGTTCTTGAAGAGGATGGTCACCTCGTTCGCATCACCGGTGTAGGTGAGCCGCGTGCGGCTCTCGATGTGCACGTAGAGCTTGTCCTTCGAGGCGTCCTTGGCGTCCTTCGCATCCTTCGACGGCTCCTGGGAGAAGCCCGGCGCGGACGCAACGAGGACGACGAGGGCCGCGGCGAACAGCAGGCCGGGGCGCCGATATCTGGATGAGCCGGTCATCGTGAACACCTCGAGAAAAGGGTCCCACAAAAGATCCGCGCGGCGCAAGGCCGCGCGGAAGCGGACCATGCTACCCGAGCCCCCCGGGGCTGTCAAACCTCCCCGGGGCGCGTTTTCGTCGCCGGGTGTTGGATTCCTGACACCCTTCGGAGGGCGTCGTCGCGCCGCGCTCGATCCCCCAAAAGCCTTGCTGGTCGCGGCTTTTAGCCGTATATGGAGGTCGCTCCGGACGGTGATGCCGGCACGGAGCGGCGGGGAGGAGGCCGACGGGGATGTGGTGCTCGGGTTGCGGCTCCGGTCTTGTGGCGGGACGCTATTGCAACATTCCCGTCGAGGTCTGCGGCGAGTGCGGCGGCACCTGGCTCGAGGAAGGCCGCCTGAAATGGATCCTCGAGATCGGTCCCAAGTCGCTGCCCGCCGACACGACCCGTCAGGTCACCCGCTTCACGATTCAATCCGGCCCCACCTACGCGCTGCCCACGCAGGAGACCAGACGGATCGTCAAGTGCCCGTACTGCGTCTGCATCATGCGACCGGTCAACTACTCCGCCAGCTCGGGCGTCGCGATCTACCGCTGCATCCAGGATCACGGCGTCTGGGTCCCCAAAGGCGGCCTCGATCGGCTCGTCGTCTTCGTGGACACCTGGGACCGCTACCTCAAGTCCGCCACCCCGTTCTACGCCGGCGTCGCCCAGCTCGAGCGCCGGCGCTTCCTGCGCAAGTTCGGATCCTAGGGACGCGGAGGCGCGACCTCGGGGCGCGCCCCTTCGCGGTGCGCTCCCGCGCGCCGCGCATCCCGGGGCGTGCGCGCGATGGCGCACCCGACGACCGCGCGCGCGCCGGCGCGGCGCAGGACCCGGGCGCAGGCTTCGAGCGTCGCGCCGGTGGTCGTCACGTCGTCCACGAGCAGCACCGTCCGGCCCGCGAGCGGCCGCGGCCGCAGGCGCGGCGCGGACGGCGCGCTGAAGACGCCTTCCAGGGCGACGAGCCGATCGCGGCGGCGCAGGCCCATCTGACGGCGACCGCGCCGCCGCCGCACCAGGGCCGCCGTCGACAGAGGCAGCCGCAGGCCCGCAGCGACGCCCTCTGCCAGAAGGAGCGACTGGTTGAATCCCCGCCGCCATCGCCGCGTCCAGTGCAACGGCACGGGGACCACGAGATCGGGGGCGGGGATCCCGGCGCCGGCGATCGCCGCCGCGACCAGCGGCCCGACCTGCGCCGCGGCGGCGCGGCCGAGCGGCACGCCGAGCGGGTCGAATCCCTCGAACTTGAGGGCGTGGACGAGGCGGCGCAGGGCGCCGCCGTAATCGCCGGCCCAGACCACGGCCGCGAGCGGACCGTGTCGCAGCGGTCGCGCACGCGGCGTCCAGGGCAGGGCGCCCCAGCAGGCGTCGCAGACGCCGCCGTGCTGCCGCCAGCGCAGCCAGCCGCCGCACAGCAGGCAGTCGGCCGGCCAGAGACTCTCCAGAAGAAAGCGCGCGAGCGCCCCGAAGGGCGCCCGCCACGGGTCGTGCTGTCGCAACCGGCCTATCCCTCGAGCAGGGACCGGCCCTCCATCTCGGCGGGGATCGGAATCCCCATCATCTCCAGCATCGTGGGCGCCACGTCGGCGAGCAGGCCGCCGTCCCGCAGCCTGCGGCCGCGCAGAGAGGCCTCGATCACGTGCACCGGAACCGGGTTCGTGGTGTGGGCGGTCACCGGCCCGCAGGTCTCATCGAGCATCTGCTCCGCGTTGCCGTGGTCGGCGGTGATCACGAGCGCGCCGCCCAGGCCGAGCGTCGCGCCGACGACCGACTCGACGCACTGGTCGAGGACGCGGCAGGCCTCGATGGTGGCTTCCAGCTTGCCGGTGTGGCCGACCATGTCGGCGTTGGCGTAGTTGAGGACCACCACCTGCCCGGGCTTCGCCGCGAGGCGCGTGAGCACCTCGGCGGTCAGCTCGCGCGCCGACATCTCCGGCACCAGGTCGTAGGTCGCGACCCGGGGGGAGGGGACCATGCAGCGCTCCTCCCCCGGGAACGGCTGCTCGACGCCGCCGTTGAAGAAGTAGGTCACGTGGGCGTATTTCTCCGTCTCGGCGATGCGCAGCTGCGGCAGCCCGGCGCCGCTCACCACCTCTCCGAACGAGCGGCGGATCGTCTGCGGGGGGAAGGCCACCGGCAGCGACCAGGTCCGGTCGTAGGTCGTGAAGCAGACGAAGACCGAGAGGATCGGCGGGGTCGTTCGATGGAACCGATCGAACCCCTGCTCGGTGAAGGCGCGCGTGATCTGCCGCGCCCGGTCGGCGCGGAAGTTGAAGAACACGACGGCGTCCCCGTCGCGGAACCCGGCGTCGCGGGCACGCCCTCCCGCCGCGGGCGCCCCGACGATCGCCGGGGGCACGAACTCGTCGCCGACGCCGCGCGCGTGCGCCGCGGCGACCGCCGCGGCGGCGTCCGGGACCCGATCGCCCTCGCGCAGGACCAGGGCGCGCCAGGCCTTCTCGGTGCGCTCCCAGCGGTTGTCGCGGTCCATCGCGAAGTACCGCCCGATGACGGTGGCGATCGGGTCGTAGCCGGAGCGTTTCAGATGGGTCTCGGCGCGCTCGACGAACTTCGGCGCCGCCATCGGCGGCGTGTCGCGTCCGTCCAGGAAGGCATGCGTGAAGACCCGGGGCACGCCGCGCGCCCGCGCCAGGTCGACGAGCGCCTCGAAGTGATCGATGTGGCTGTGGACGCCGCCGTCGCTGAGAAGACCGATGAGGTGCAGCGCGGCACCCGGACGGCTGGCGCCGGTCAGCGTCTCCGCGAGCGCCTCGTTGCGGGCCAGCGAGCCGTCCGCGATGGCGCGGTTGATGCGCGCCAGATCCTGCAGGACGACCCGGCCGGCGCCGAGACAGAGGTGGCCGACCTCCGAGTTCCCCATGTAGCCGTCGGGAAGACCGACCGACGCGCCCGAAGCCTGCAGCAGCGAGGACGGCCATTCGCGCCCGAGACGGTCCATGAACGAGGGCGAGCAGGCGGCGATCGCGTTCCCCTCGCGGCGGGGGCCGGAACCCCAGCCGTCGAGCACGACCAGGACCATGGGAAGCCGCGCCGGTCCGGCCATTCGGATTCAGCTCTCCTGGCCGTCGACGGTGTAGACGGGGGCGGTGCTCAGCCCGAGCTCCTCCACGCCGCGCTCCTCGCGGAAGTCGACCGCGATGGTGTTCCACTCGCCGCAGCGGTCGCAGTGCTCGGCCCAGGACGGGTAGCGCCGGGCGCAGGTGGCGCAGGCGTACTCCACGCGCAGCGCCTCGGCCTGCATCAGGAGGGTCTCCATCTCGCGGATCGCCTCGCGGTAATTGCCGTGCCGCTCGAGGATCTTCGCGAGGTTGTAATGAAGAGCCGGGAAGTAGGTCACGCGGCTCTTCATGCGGGTGAACTCGGCCAGCGCCTCGTCCAGCATCTCGAGCCTCAGGTAGAGCTTGCCCAGGAAGAAGCGCGGCAGGATGTCCTTCTTGCTCTTCCAGACCGCCGCCTTGAGGGTCTCGATCGCCCGGCGCGGCTGCTCCTCCTTCAGGTAGTGGTCCTCGATGGTGGTCAGGAAGATCGGGTGGCCGGTCGCCTGGTACCCCTCGTCCCATGCCTCCACGGCCGACTCGGGCTGCCCGATGACGAGCAGCGCCTTGCCCAGGCGGAGATGCGCCGGCACGAATGACGGATCGACCCGCACCAGCCGCCGCAGGATCCCGATGGCATCGCGCGGGCGGCCTTCCTCGAGGTGCCGCCGCGCCAGCATGTACCGGATCGCCAGGTGGTATTTCTTCTCCGCCTTGCTCGACCGGCCCATCTCCGACAGCTGCTCCTCGACGCGCTGCTGGATCTCCCAGGCGCGGTCCCAGGCGCCCTCGGACATGCACAGGGCCCGGAACTGGCGATAGGCGTTCAGCGAGCGCTTCGGGGCGATCTCGATGATCCGATTGAGGACCGCCTTGGCGTTCTCGTTCGCGCCCGAGTCCATGTAGTCCGCCGCGAGCGAATAGAGCGGCTGCACGTCGCCCTCGCGCTCGCGCGCGGCGCGGCGGTGGTACTCGATCGCCTCGCCATGGCGCCGCAGCGTGCGCAGCACCTCGCCCCCCTTCAGCAGCGCCTCGTAATGCTGCGGATCGACCTCGAGGACTCCGTTGAAGTGCTCCAGCGCCTTCTCCTCGCGCCCGTTGAGCATCGCCTCGACGCCACGGACGTAGCGCTTCTCCGCCTCGCGCGCGTCGATCGCCTGGCGGCGCGCCGACAGGGAGCTGAAAAAATCACGTAGGTCGCGCAGCAGCCCGAACAGGAGCGGCACCAGCATGGAGAACCCGCTGGCGAACAGGATGCAGACCCAGACCGGGAGCGACAGGCCGTGAGCGAGCAGGACCTGCTGGTTGAGGACGTCGCGGTTGGCGGCGTACAGGATCGAGACGACGGAGACGACGATGGCACCGATCGTCAGGTACAAGACGGTTCGGATCTTCATCGCTCTCTCCGCCCGCCGCTGGGGGGAGGACCCGGACCCCGGAGGGGTCCGGCCCGGTCTAGAGGAGGCCCTTCTCGAACTTCTCCTGGCAGACGATGCAATGGCTGGCCCACGGAACGGCCTCGAGCCGCTTGCGATTGATCTCGTCGCCGCACTCGACGCACTGGCCGAAGCCGCCGTGGTCGACCCGCTGCAGCGCTTCGTCCACCTTCTGGAGGATCTCCCGGTCGGTGTTCGACAGGGAGTAGAGGAACTCCTTGGTGTAGGCGCTGCTCGCCTTGTCGGCGAGGTCCTGGGTCCCCTCGTCCTCGGTCAGGCGGCCGTAGGTCTTGTTCTTGTTGTACGCCTCGGACAGCGTCCCCTTCCGATCGAGCAGCAGCCGGCGGAAGCTGTCGAGCTGCTTGGCCGGCATCGCCGGCAACGGGGGGCGGGGGACAGGCTTCGGGGCCGTCTTGGGGTTCACCAGGGCCGGGAAACGCATCGACGGGCGGAACAGCGGCTTGCCGTCGACCTTGGCGGCCACGGTCTTGGCGGGAGCCATCTTCGCCGCCGCCGCTTTGGCCGGCGCAGCTTTCGCCGCCTTGACGGCGACGGGACTGGCGCTCTTCCGGGCCTTTACGGCGGTCCTGACCGGCTTGGTCGGTCGTGCGGTTTTCTTCTTCGTTGAGGACTTCATGATATGCGGTACCTCTTGCGCTTCTCGAGAAGGGTCTTGCGATTGATTCCGAGGATCTTGGCCGCCGCGGCGCGATGTCCGCGCGTCAGCCGGAGCACCTCACGGATGTACATCTCCTCCAACTGCGACAGCGAGTAGCGACCGCGCAGCGCCTCGGCGATGGGACCGCTGCCGTCCCCGCGTCCCATGGTCAGCGCCTCCGGAGGGATCTCCGCCCCGGTGTGCGTGATGACGGCGCTCTCCAGCACGTTGCGCATCTCCCTCAGGTTCCCGGGCCAGTCGTACTGCGTCATCCGATCGAGGGCCGCCTCGGTCAGACGCCGCGGCTCGCCGCCGTCGCGCGCCGCGATCTCCCGGAGCGCGGCGTCGGCCAGGTCCGGCAGGTCCTCGAGACGCTCGCGCAGCGGCGGGAGGTCGAGCCGGATGACGTTCAACCGATAGTACAGGTCGCTCCGGAACGTCCCCGCGGCCGCCAGGGCCTCCAGGTCGACCGCGGTCGAGGCCAGGATCCGGACCTCGACCTGGATCGTCCGCGTGCCCGCCAGCCGCTCGAACGCCTTCTCCTGCACGACGCGGAGCAGCTTCCCCTGCGCTCCCGGGGCCAGCTCGCTCACGCCGTCGATCAAGATCGTGCCCTTGTCCGCCTGCTCGAAGCGACCCCGCCGCAGCTCGTTCGCCCCGGTGAAGGCGCCCTTCTCGTGCCCGAAGAGCTCGCTCTCGAGGAGCTCGCCGGGGATGTTGGCGCAGGTGATGGTGACGAAGGGGCCCGCGCTCCGGGCGCTCGCCTCGTGCAGAAACCGCGCCAGCGAACCTTTTCCGGTCCCGCTCTCCCCCGTGAGCAGGACGTTGGCGTCGGTCTGCGCGACGCGACGCGCCACCTCGAGCAACCGCGCCATCCGTTCGGACCGCGGCACTGTGGGGCCCGCCGCGGCGAGGGCTCCGACCACGCCCACGGGGTCTCCTTTCGGAAAAGCAGGGGCGCTACTGTAAAGATTGAAGCGCGAGGTGTCAACCCTTGCGCGCGGCGGCGCGGGTCTTCCCGGCGCCACGCACGCGGGTGGACGATCCCGGGCGCGGCCGCGGACGCCGGCGGGCGGGGGGGCGGGTCCCCTCGGTCGGAATGTCGCGCCCGTCCCCGTCGATGCGCGGCGCGTCGCCCCACAGCCGCTCCAGTCCGTAGAAGTCGCGGGTCTCGGGGGTGAACACGTGCACCACCACGTCGACGAGGTCGAGGAGGATCCATTCGCCGCGGTCGTATCCCTCGAGATGGCCGACGTGCTCGCCGGCGGCCTTCAGGCGCTCGATGACGGCGTCGCAGATCGCCTGCGTCTGGCGGCGCTGAGCGCCGGTGGCGATCACGAACCCGTCGGTGAACGACGCGATGCCCCGCAGGTCGATGCCGAGCAGGTGCTCGGCCTTCTTCTCCGCGGCCGCGTCCATGATCAGGGTGAGCTTGCGTTTCAGCTGAATGTCCCACCGTCCTTTTCCGGCGCCCGGGGCGCCTCCGCCGGCGGCTCGCCCGTGGTCCCGGCCGTCTCCCGCACCAGCGGCCAGAGCGCCTCCAGCAGGACGCGCACCCCCTCGCCGCTCACCGCGGAGACGGCGTGGAAGGGAAGCCCGCGTCCGGCGCAGAAGCGCTCGAGCGCCTCGAGCCGCGACGCGGGCGGCCGGGTGTCGACCTTCGTCGCGACCACGATCTGAGGCTTGCGCGCCAGGGGGGCGCTGAACGCGGCCAGCTCGGCGTCGATGATCTCGAGATCGCGCACCGGGTCGCGCCCGGACGCCTCCGACACGTCGACCAGGTGCAGGAGAACGCGGGTCCGCTCCACGTGCCGGAGGAATTTCGTCCCCAGCCCGTGCCCCGAATGCGCCCCCTCGATGAGGCCGGGGATATCGGCCACCACGAAGCTGCGGAACTGGCCGAGGTCGACCACGCCGAGGTGCGGCTGAAGGGTGGTGAACGGGTAGTCGGCGATCTTGGGCCGGGCCGCCGACACCGCCGAGATGAACGTCGACTTCCCGGCGTTGGGGAATCCGACCAGACCGACGTCGGCGATCAGCTTCAGCTCCAGCAGCAGCTCGCGCTCCTCGCCCGGCGTCCCCGGCTCCGACTCGCGCGGCGCCTGGTGCGTCGAGGTGGCGAAGGACGCGTTGCCGCGCCCGCCTCGTCCTCCCGCCGCCGCGAGGAACCGGTCGCCCACGTGCACGAGGTCCGCGAGGGTCTCCGTACCCTCGGCGCTGAGCACGACCGTCCCGGGCGGCACCCGGACGACGAGATCGCCGCCGTCCTTCCCCGCCCGGTTCGAGCCCTCCCCGTGCCGGCCGCGATCGGCCGCCCAGACCTTGCCGAACCGAAGGGAGTTCAGACCTTTCAGGGATCGATCGGCCACGATGAAGACGTCGCCGCCGTCGCCACCTTGTCCTCCGTCCGGCCCGCCGCGCGGGACGAATTTCTCCCGGCGGAAGCTCACGCAGCCGTTGCCGCCGGGACCGCCGCGCACGACGATACGGGCCTGATCGATGAACATGGGATCACCACGTGGACGTGCGTGGCCGGCATGCCCGCCCGTTTCGCGAGGGAGGTGCAGGACGGACGGATCAAGAGGACGGGGGACCGTCCGGGCGGGTCGGGCGCCCTACGCGCCGGGCGCCGCCTCACGCTCGGGCAGCACGCTGATGAACCTGCCGAGATTGCCGCGATCCTCGAACTTGACGTAGCCGTCGATGCGCGCGAACAACGAATCGTCGCGCCCCCAGCCGACGTTCCGCCCCGCCTTGAAATGGGTGCCGCGCTGCCGCACCAGGATCGAGCCGCCGGTGACGAATTGCCCCCCGTAGCGCTTGACCCCGAGGCGCTGCGAGTTGCTGTCGCGGCCGTTTCTGGAGCTGCCGCCCGCTTTCTTGTGGGCCATGTCGTTCTCCCCTTACCCGGCGTTGATCTGCTCGACCACGACCGCCGTGAACAACTGACGATGGCCCTGGGTCCGCCGGTACTGCTTGCGCCGCTTCTTCTTGAAGATGAGGACCTTCTTCGCCTTGCCCTGCTCGACGACCTTGGCGATCACGCTGGCACCGGGAAGGGCGGGTTTGCCGACCACCAGCTCGTCGCCGTTCTTGACGGCGAGAACCTGATCGAACGTCACCGCGTCCCCGACCCCGGCGTCGAGGAGCTCCACCCTGAGGCGGTCGCCCACCGACACCTTGTGCTGCTTGCCGCCTGTCGCGATGACCGCGTAACTCACCGGCACGGAATCTCTCCTGGATAGGAAAGCGGGATTATACGGATCCGTCCCCGGGCCTGTCAACGAACGGTTCAGGCCCCGCCGGCCGTCCCCCCGGGCGAAGCGGCCGGCGGGGCGGATGTCTTCGGGCAGCCGGTGGCGTCGACCGGGGTCCCCTTCGGGGTGCCGGCGCACTTGTCGTCGCCATCCGGGACCCCGTCACCGTCGGAATCCATCGGGCAGCCGACCGGGTCGACCTTCACTCCCTTCGGGGTGTTCGGGCAGCGATCCCCCCCGTCCCAGATGCCGTCACCGTCCTGATCCTCGGCCGGACAGCCCTCGGTGGTGACCTTCAGGTCCTTGGGGGTGTTGGGGCACTTGTCGACCATGTCCGCGACTCCGTCGCCGTCGGCGTCGGCCGGGCAGCCGCTGGCATCGACCTTCCAGCCCTGCTGGGTGCCGGGGCATTTGTCCAGGCCGTCGTAGACGTGGTCGCCGTCGCTGTCCTTGGGACACCCCTTGGAGTCGACGATCGCGCCCTTCGGAGTTCCGGAGCACTTGTCGCTCTTGTCGGGAACGCCGTCGGCGTCGCTGTCGGCCGGCGTTCCGCCGCCGAACGACCAGAGGAGGCCGCCGGTGCCTTCGTAGTTCTGCTGCGTCTCCTTGATCGAGCCGCCGATGTCGACCGTCACCCAGCGCGCGTCGGCGCGCAGGCCGAAGTTCTTGGCGCGGCCGAAATACCAGCGCCCGCCGCCTCCGAGGTTGTAGCCCCAGTCGGTGCGGTCGAAGTCGAGCTCGTCGGCCTTCGTCTTCTCGCGCCCCAGACCGGCGGTCATGAAGAAACGGAATTTCTTTCCCGGGCGGAAGTTGTAGAGCACGTTGCCGCGCAGCGAGTTCAGGCTGCCGTCGGTGCTCGGCGACCCCATCTGGGTATCGAACCACTGCCACGAGCCCTCGAAGCTCCAGCGCGGCGTCATGAACCAGCCGCCCCGCAGACCCCAGAGCGAGCCACTGTCAGGTTTGAGACCGCCGTACGAGTCGGGGGACGCGAAGCCGTAGTACGCGCCCAGCTCCCAGTCGTGCTTCACTCCGCCGCCGCCGCTCGCGGCGGAGGCCGGAACGGCGATGCCGATCGCCGCCAGAACGAGGAGGGCCGCCACAGTCTTTTTCATCGTGACCTCCCGTCGCCGGGCCGCGGGTCTCGCAGCGGGCGGCTCAGTACTTGATGACGAGCGCCGTCGTGAAGATCGTGTCGAGGTTGTCGGCTTCGACCGGGACCTTGATGCCTGCGGGGTTGATCGGATTTCCCTGCGCGTCCTGCGCGCCGAACAGGTCGACGCTCTTGAATGCCGGGACGTTGTCGTACAGCCACTGCAGGCTGACTTTCAGGGCTATCCGGGTGCTCATGTTGAGCGCCACAGAGTTGGTCATGTTGACGCGCCAGTCGCTGGTGTCGCTGAGATTCTCGTCGACGGCCGTGTCGTTGACGTAGGCCCCCGAGTCCTGCGGGCCGAACTTCTGCGTGAATTTTGACGAGACCCGCACGCCGGCGAAGGTGTCGTTGAAATCGGGAGGCTCGACGACGTCGTCCTCCCTGGTGCCGGTGACCGCGTAGTCGGTGCGCCAGTTGCGGCGCGGCACGTCGATCCAGATGTTCCCGACGCCGGCCCCCACCGTGTAGCGGTTCTGGATGCCGGCAGGCTCGTTCCGATCCCAGCCCGCGCCGCCGAACCAGAAGAACTTCTCGGTGATTTTCCGATCGTAGCGGCCGTTCAGGTAGTAGCTCTCGGCGGTGGTCTTCGGGTCGCCGTCGATCCCTTCGAAATCGGTCGGGGTTCCGACCGCGAAGAGGCTCCTGTCCGTGGTCGTCACGCGGATGCCGCCGAGCTTGACCTCGAAGCGCGACTTGTCGTGCTCGCGGACCAGGCTGTTCTTCAGGCCGAACGTGCTGGTCTGGGAGTTCCCTGTCGTCGCCACGAAGCCGAGCTCGGCCGTATCGCTCCATTTCGGGATCGGAGGCTTGGGCGGAGGGGTCTGGGTCGGCGGCAGGACCGTCGGTGGGGTCTCCTGGGCGCGCGCGAGCGGCGCCGCGGCGCAGGCGGCGGCCAGGCAGGTCGCGAGAACGGCTACGATGCGCATCGTGAAGCTCCCCTCGTGTCGGTGACGGCCCCGTTCAGGCCTGCGGGCTGGCGCAGTAGCGGCACTTCTTGGCCGCCTTGGCGATCGACTCGCAGCACTGCGGGCATTCCTTGGTCAGCGGCGCGGGCCCGGCGGGGGCCGGCCGCATCGCGATCTTGGTGATCATGAAGACGCAGAACGCGATGATCACGAAGTCGATGATGTTGTTGAGGAACATGCCGTAATTGAGCGTCGGGGCGCCGGCCTTCTTGGCTTCCTCGAGCGTCGCGTAATGGGTCGTGGAGAGATTCAGGAAGAGGCTGCTGAAGTCAAGGTTCCCGACGAGGAGCCCGATCGGCGGCATCAGGAGGTCGGTGACCATCGAAGAGACGACCTTGCCGACCGCGCCGCCGATGATGACGCCGACCGCGAGAGCCAACGCGTTCGTCTTGAGCAGGAATTCCTTGAAGTCCTTCATGCATCCTCCCGTTCGCGCGGCGATGCCGGAGCGCACATGGGACTCTCTTCGCGAGCCTGACAGGAAGCGGGAGCATAACATAGAGGGCCGAGAGGGGGACCCGGGGCGCCGCGGGGGACCCCTCGTATAGACTGTCGCCGATGTCGCGGCGCGCCGCTTCCGCCCTGTTCGCTCTCGCTCTCGCCCTCCGGCTCATCTACATCCACGAGATCCGATCGCTCGTCTGGTTCGACGTTCCTCTGGTGGACGGTGCGAACTATTTCCGGATCGCGAAAGCGATCGCGGGCGGCGACCTGCTCGCCGGCCACGCCGTCTTCTGGCAGCCGCCGCTCTATTCCTATTTCCTCGCGCTGCTGCTCGGGATCTTCGGGCCCGACATGGGGCTCGTCTACGCCAGCCAGGCGGTGATTGGCGCGCTGTCGTGCGTCCTCGCGGCGGGGATCGGGGCTCGCGTCGGGGGCTCCCGGGCGGGGATCGCGACCGGCCTCGTGATGGCGCTGTACGGGCCGCTCATCCATTTCGACGCGCAGCCTCTCATCCCGGTCCTGCACATCGTCCTCGCGCTGGGCGGGCTCGCGCTGCTGCTGCGCGCGGCGGAGGAAAAGGGCTCGCCGGCCGGTCGCCGGGTCCGGTGGTGCATGGCCGGGCTTCTCTGGGGGCTGGCGGCGATCGCGACGCCGAATATCCTCCTGGCCGTGCCGGTGGCCGCCGTCTGGATCGCCAGGCGCCGGGAGCCCGCGGAGGTCGCCGCCGGCGGCCGCCGTCGCGCCGTCGCGTTCTTCGTCGCCGGCGTCTGCCTGCCGGTCGCGGCGATCGCCGTCCGGAACCTGGCGGTGGCGGGGGAGCCGGTGCTGATCTCGAGCAATGGCGGCATCAATTTCTACATCGGCAACAATCCCGATTACGACGTCACGGTGCGCATTCGTCCGGGCGGCGAGTTCGCGCGTCTCGAGGAGCAGCCGGAGAATCTCGGCATTCTCGGCGAGGCCGCGAAGTCGCGGTGGTTCACGGCGCGCGCCGTCGCCGACCTGGTCCACGACCCGGTCTTCGCGCTGCGGCTCTATGCGCGCAAGACGCTCGATCTGGCGGCGGGGAGGGAGATTCCGCGCAACGAGAACATCTACGACTACCGCCGCACCTCGATCCTGCTGCGAGCGCTGGTCTGGCGTTTCGGGCCGGCCTGCCCGTTCGGCCTCGTCGCTCCGCTGGCCGCCGCCGGGGTCGCCGTGATCTTCCGCCGGCGCCCCGCCGGCCCGGGCGCCGGCCCGGGCGCTGTCGCGTCCGCCCGGACCGTGGACCCCGGCCGCGGGCGCTCGGCGGCGGCCCTCCTCCTTCTGTATGCGCTCGCCTACTCGTTCTCGATCCTTCTCTTCTTCCCGACCGACCGCTACCGGCTGGCCATCGTTCCGGTGCTCGCGGTATTCGCGGGGGCGTGCCTGGGCGCGCCGGCGGCGGTCTGGAGGATGCGCGCCGTGGTCGCCGCCGCGGCGCTGGGTCTGGTGACGTTCAACCTGGACGCCCTGACCCCGTCGGAGTCCTGGCCCGAGGAGGAGGCCCTCAACCGCGCCTACGCATTCCAGGTGAAGGGTCGCCTCGACGAGGCGCGGGCGGAGTGCCTGAGGGCCATCGAGCTCAATCCGCGGCGCATCGATCCGCGCAACACCCTCGCGGTCATGGCCGCCGAGGCGGGGGACCGCGAAGAGGCCGTGCGCCGGTACCGCGAGGTTCTGGAGCTGGCGCCCGACTTCGTGGACGTGCGGCGCAGTCTCGGCGAGGTCCTCAACGCGCTCGGTCGCAGGGACGAGGCGCGGCACGAATGGCAGGTCGCCGTCGGGCTGGCGCCGGCGGCGGGGATCGCGCTCGCGGATCTCAGCCTGTCGTATCTCGACGAGGGGTCGCTGGAGGCGGCGTTCGATTACGGCGAACGGGCGGTCCGCGCCCGTCCCGATCTGGGGGAGACGCACTACGCGCTGGCGCTGGCGGCGCGCGCCCTGCACCGGCGTTCCGTGGTCCTCAAAGAGCTCGGCGAGGCGGAGCGGCTCTTCCCCGAAGGGTCGCCCGGCCGGCTGCGCGCGCGCGAAATCCTCACCCGAATGCGCCAGCGGGACGCGGGTTGAGGGTCGGTGATACGATGCGCGCTCGCGCCCGGCGCGTCTGATGCGCGAGGAGGAGACACGGACATGAGACGACATGGGACGATCGTGGTGGCTCTTGCTCTGACGGCCTGGCTGGGTCCCGTCACGGCGCGCGCGGCGGACGAGAAGCCCGCCCCGCCGGCGGCGCACAGCGGCGTGCTGCTGTCCAACCTGGTCACGCTCAAGGCGAAGGTCGAGGGTGTCGACCTCGAGAAGCGCCTGGTGACGGTGCGCGGACCCAAGGGGAACGTCGCCGAGATCGAGGCGGGCCCCGAGGTCCGCAACCTCGCTCAGGTCAAGGTGGGGGACATGGTCGTGGTCCGCTACCAGGAGTCGATCGCCTTCGATCTCAAGAAGGAGGCGGGCGAGCCCGAGGCGGCGGCCGCCGGCATGGTGGCGCGGGCCGAGCCGGGCGAGAAGCCGGCGGCGGGCGGCGCGCGGGTCATCGTCGCCGACGTGACCATCCAGGCCATCGACACCAAGACGATGATGGTCACCGTCAAGGGGCCGAACGGGAACCTGTTCGACGTGAAGGCTCGCGATCCCAAGCGCCTTCAGGCGATCAAGGTCGGCGACCAGGTCCGGGTGACCTACACGGAGGCGCTGGCGGTTTCGGTTGAGGAGGCCGCGCCCTAGCGATCCGTCGCGGCGCGCGCCGCGGGAGAGTCGAGCATGAGCGACCAGGGCGAGATGGATGTTCTCGTCGTCGGCGCCGGCCCGGTGGGCCTCACGGCCGCGCTGTTCCTGAAGCGTCAAGGGGTCCGCGTGACCATCGTGGACCAGGTGCACCGCACCAACCAGCACTCGTACGCGCTGGTCCTCCACCCCCAGACCCTCGACCTTCTCGAGGAGGCCGGGCTCGCCCCGGCGGTGATGGCCCGAGCCCGCGAGCTCACCCGCATCGCTTTCTACGAGGGGGCCCAGCGCAAGGCCGAGATTGATCTCGCCGCCGCCGGCGGGGCGCACCCGATGGTGCGCATGATGCGCCTGAGCCATCTTGAGCGTGAGATCGAGGAGATCCTGCGCCGCGCCGGGTTGAGCGTGCACTGGAATCATCGCCTGCAGGTGCTGCGGCAGGATGGCGATCGCGTCGTCGCCGAGGTCGCCGAGCTCGACCAGGTGGCCGCCGGGTATCCGATCGCCCGCACCGAGTGGGTGGTGATGAAGACGCGGACCTACCGGCCCCGGTTCGTGATCGGCGCCGACGGTTGGGATTCGACCGTGCGGCGGCTCGCCGGCATCGACACCGAGACGAAAGGGACTGGGCAGATCGTCTCGGTCTACGAGGCGGACGTCGAGGGCGAGCTCCCCGCGGAGGGGCGCATGGTTCTCGACGCGGCGCGCACCAGCGTCTACTGGCCGCTGGAGCCCGGCCGCTGCCGGTGGGCGTTCGAAGTCGCGGCCCCCGAGGAGCACGACCCGAGTCTGGAGCGCATGCGAAAGCTCCTGGCCGAGCGGGCGCCCTGGTTCACGGCGAAGCCGACCTACATCTATTGGTCCAGCCTGGCGAGGTTCGATCGCCGCGCGGCGCGGGAGTTCGGGCGCGGCGGAGTGGTGCTCGCCGGGGACGCGGCGCACCTGGGCACGCCGGCCGGCGCCCGCAGCATGAACCTGGGGCTGGCCGAGGCGCGCGCCTTGGCCGTCCGGATCGCCGACGTGATCCGTCACGGCGCCGCGAACGACGCCGTCCTGCAGGAGGCGGCGGCGGAGCGCGATCGATGGGTGCGGTCGCGCATCACCAGCGCGCGGCCGACGGCGGACGCCTGGGTCGCCAGGAACGCGGATCGCATCATCGACTGCCTGCCCGTGTCGGGGGCGGGTCTCGAGCCGGCGCTCGGACAGATCGGATTGACGCTCGAGGCGGGGACGTGATGGCGCGTCAGCGGTTCCGCGCCGCCCGGGCCCTGTCCCGCGGCGCGCTCTTGACTCGGTCCGGCGCGGATGATATTTAGCGCCGGTTCCGGCGTTTCGCGTCGCGGGGGCGCCCCGCGTGCGCCGGATCGCCGCAACGAACGAGGCCGTCGGGCAGGTTTCCACGAGTGACTCGCACCCACACCGATGAATTCGAGAATCCGGTCGATCGCCGGCCGGCCCTCATCCTGGACAAGCCAGAGTTCCGCTCGATCACCGACGCGGTGGTCGCGCCGCTCGACGCCCCGACCCCGATCGGCTGGTGGTTCGTCTTCCTGCCGGCGTTGTGCCTGCTGGGGCTTCTCGGGATCGCCGTCTCCTGGCTGTTCTGGGAGGGGATCGGGGTCTGGGGGCTCAACATCCCGGTCGGCTGGGCCTGGGACATCACCAACTTCGTCTTCTGGGTCGGCATCGGCCACGCCGGGACGCTGATCTCCGCCATCCTCTTTCTATTCCGACAGCGCTGGCGCACGTCGATCAACCGATCGGCCGAGGCGATGACCATCTTCGCGGTCATGTGCGCGCTCATCTTCCCGGGGATCCACGTCGGGCGCGTCTGGCTGGCCTACTGGCTGGCGCCCGTCCCGAACCAGATGGGGACATGGCCCAATTTCCGCAGCCCGCTGCTGTGGGACGTCTTCGCGGTCAGCATCTACGGCACCGTCTCGGTCCTGTTCTGGTACATGGGCCTGATCCCGGACCTGGCGACGATGCGCGACCGGGCGAAGTCGAAGATCCGCCGCCTGGTGTACGGCATCTTCGCCCTCGGCTGGCGCTCCTCGAACCGGCACTGGCAGCATTACGAGGTCGCCTACCTCATCCTCGCGGGCCTCGCGACGCCGCTCGTCCTGTCGGTGCATTCCATCGTGTCGATGGACTTCGCCGTCTCCCAGCTCCCCGGGTGGCACACCACGATCTTCCCGCCGTATTTCGTGGCCGGAGCGATCTTCTCGGGCTTCGCGATGGTCCTGACCTTGATGGTGATCTGCCGCACCGCGTTCCGTCTGGAGAACATCATCACGCTGCGGACCTTCGACTACATGTCCAAGATCATGCTGGTCACGGGGAGCATGGTCGGGTACGCCTACGCCATGGAGTTCTTCATCGCCTGGTACAGCGGCAACCCGTACGAGATGTTCGCGTTCACGAACCGCGCGCTGGGTCCGTATGCCTGGGCGTACTGGACGATGATCAGCTGCAACGTGCTCAGCCCGCAGATTTTCTGGTTCAAGCGGGCGCGCACCAGCATCCCGATCCTCTTCGTGGCCTCGATCGTGGTGAACATCGGCATGTGGTTCGAGCGCTTCGTGATCATCGTCACGTCCCTGCATCGCGGCTTCCTGCCGTCCACCTGGGGCTATTTCCGCCCGACCATCTGGGACGTGTCGTGCCTGCTGGGGAGCTTCGGGCTGTTCTTCACCATGTTCTGCCTGTTCGTCCGGTTCGTCCCGATGGTCGCCACCGCCGAGGTGAAGGCGATCCTGCCGCAGGCCGACCCGCATCACGCGCCGCGTCCCGAGCGTACGGCGGCGTCGACGCTCCGGCCGGAGCCGGTGGGCGGAGGGGCGCACTGATGGCTCTCCTGACCCACGACCTCCCCCCGGGTCCCGACTACGGGCTGCTCGCCGAGTTCGAGCGGGTCGACGACCTTTACCGCGCCTGCGAGAGGGTGCGCGAAGCCGGCTACACGCGGTGGGACGCGCACACCCCGTTCCCGGTGCACGGGCTCGACGGGGCCATGGGTCTGAAGAGCTCTCTCCTGCCGTGGATCGTGCTCGGGATGGGCCTCACGGGGGCCGCTCTCGGGTTCGGGCTCCAGGTCTGGGTGCACAGCTACGAGTACCCGCTGGTGATCAGCGGCAAGCCGTACTTCTCCTGGCCCGCCTACGTTCCGATCACCTTCGAGCTGGGTGTCCTGTTCGGCGCTCTCGGCGCGGTCTTCGGGATGTTCGCGATCAACCGCCTGCCGATGCACTGGCACCCGCTGTTCAACTCGGAGCAGTTCGAGCGCTCGAGCGACGATCGATTCTTCATCTCCATCGAGTCGTGGGATCCGCGCTTCGACGCGGTCGCCACCCGCCGGCTCCTCGAGAGTCTCGGGGCCCGCGAGGTCACGACCGTGGGGGCCGCGTGAGCCAGCCGCGGACGCGCCTCGTCCTCCGGCCGGAGGAGGCCTCGATCCCCGCGGGTCACGGGCTGCACCGCCTGCCGCTGATCGGCGGGGCGATCGGGATCCTCGGGATCGTCGGCGTCGCGGTCCTCGGCGGCGGGCAGCCGCAGCAGATGTACGCCGCCTGGCTCGTGGCCTTTCTCTTCTTCCTGAGCCTCGCATTGGGCTCGCTCTACTTCGTGCTGATTCATTACGCCGTCCAGGCGGGCTGGGGCATCGTCGTGCGGCGCCTGGCGGAGATCGGCGCCTCGACGATCCCGCTGTTCGCGCTCCTCTTCGTCCCGATCATCCTCGGGATGCGCAGCCTCTATCCGTGGACCGTGCCGGGGGCGGCCGACCACGACGCGGCGTTGCGCTGGAAGGCGCCGTTCCTGAACCCCGGGTTCTTCCTGACGCGGGCCGGCATCTATTTCGCGCTCTGGTCGATCATGGCGCTCGCCTGGTCGAGGGCGTCGCGGCGCCAGGACGCGACGGGAGACCTGGCGATCTCGGAGCGCCTGCGACGGTTCAGCGGACCGGCGCTCCTGCTCCTGGCCCTGACCCAGACGTTCGCCGCCTTCGATTGGATCATGTCGATGACGCCCGACTGGTACTCCACGATCTTCGGCGTCTACTTCTTCTCCGGGGCGTTCGTGTCGGCCGCGGCGCTGCTGTCGCTGGTCGTCGTGCTGCTGCGCGGCTCGGGCCTGCTGCGGGACGTGATCGGGATCGGTCACCTGCACGACCTCGGCAAGCTGGTGTTCGCGTTCTCCTGCTTCTGGGCCTACATCGCGTTCTCGCAGTTCTTCCTGATCTGGTACGGCAACATCCCCGAGGAGACCATCTGGTACCGGGCGCGCCTGGATGGATCGTGGAAGGCCGCGTCCGCGATTCTCGCCGTCGGCCACTTCATCGTTCCGTTCTTCTTCTTCATGGGACGGACCATGAAGCGGCGCCCGCTCGCGCTGGCCTCCGGCGCCGCCTGGGTCCTCCTGATGCACCTGCTCGACATCCACTGGCTCGTCATGCCGACCGTCCGGAAGGGGGTCGCCGCTCCGTCGCTCCTGGAGATCGCCGCGCTTCTCGGCGTGGGAGGCGTCTTCGTGGCGACGGCCGGGTGGCTGATGCGCCGCCAACCGCTGGTTCCGGTGAAGGATCCACGTCTCCCGGAATCCCTTTCGATGTCCGAGGCCTGAGGCCCCGCGTTCGGCGATTCGGCGGTGACGGAACGGTGACGGGACCGGTCTTTACCGGTCGGTCCGGATAGTGTAGATTCCAACGTTTGCCGAGGAGGACGGGACCCGGACACCGGGCCGCGCGCCGCCCGGACGAGGAGAGCGGAATGTCGAGAACGAGCCGGAGGATTATCGCTGCCGCGGTCGCGGCGGGTTTCGTCATGATGGGCACGGCGGCGCTCGCGGGCACCATCACGGGCACCGTCACCTACACCGGAAAAGTCCCCAACCTGAAGCCGATCGCGATGGACGCCGATCCGAACTGCGCCAAGAAGCACACCACCCCGCAGCCGAGCGACGTCCTCGTGATGGGCGACGGGAACACGATGGGCAACATCCTGGTGCGCGTGACCAAGGGGCTGCCCGCGGGCAAGACCTATCCGGCGCCGACGACGCCGGTGGTCATGGACCAGAACGGCTGCCACTACGAGCCGCACGTCATCGGGATCATGGAAGGCCAGCAGCTTCTGATCAAGAATTCCGACGGCATCCTCCACAACGTGCACGCGCTCCCGAGGGTGAACAAGCCGTTCAACCGGGCGATGCCGGCCACGGTCAAGGAATCCAACGCGACGTTCGAGAAGGCCGAGGACGTCTTCCCGGTGAAGTGCGACGTGCACCCGTGGATGAGCGCCTACATCGCCGTGTTGACGAACCCCTTCTTCTCCGTGACGAAGAGGGACGGCAAGTTCTCGATCGGCGGGCTCGACCCCGGCACCTACACCATCGAGGCCTGGCACGAGAAGCTCGGCACCCAGACCGCGACGGTCACCGTGGGCGCCTCCGACACCAAGACCGCCGACTTCAAGTTCGCCGCCCCGGCGGCGAAGTAGCCGGCACGCCGCGCGGGCGCGGCGTTCACGCGAGGGAGGATCGGACGGGATGCACACGACCGGGACGACAGTCGCCCACGGCCAGAGCGTGACCGGCGCCGCGCACGACCACGCCGGCCACGAAGAGAAGAGCTTCCTCTGGACCTACGTCTTCTCCACCGATCACAAGGTCATCGGCATCCAGTACTCGATTACAGGACTGCTTTTCCTCCTGTTCGGCTTCTGCCTGATGATGCTGATGCGGTGGCAGCTCGCCTACCCGGGGAGCCCGATCCCGTTCATCGGCGGCCTTCTCGGCGACGCGCGCGCCCCGGGCGGCACGATGCTCCCCGAGTTCTACAACGAGCTGGGCGCCATGCACGGGACGATCATGGTCTTCCTGGGCGTCGTGCCCCTCGCCGTCGGAGGGTTCGGCAACTTCGTCCTGCCGCTGCAGATCGGCGCGCCGGACATGGCCTTCCCGCGCATCAACATGATGTCGTACTGGGCCTACTTCATGGGCGGCGTGATCATGCTGGCCAGCTTCTTCGTGCCGGGCGGCGCCGCGCAGTCGGGCTGGACCTCCTACTCGCCCCTCGCGGAGCTGGCCGGCTCCGGGCAGACCATGTGGCTTCTGGGAATGGTCATGCTGATCACCTCGTCGCTCCTGGGCGCGATCAACTTCCTGACCACCACGGTGCAGCTGCGGGCCAAGGGCCTGACCTTCTGGCGCTTCCCGTTCTTCGTCTGGGCCCAGTTCGTGACCTCCTTCCTGCTCCTGCTGGCCTTCCCGCCGCTCGAGGCGGCCGGTGTTCTGCAGCTGATGGATCGGCTCGCCGGCACCAGCTTCTTCCTGCCGAGCGGGCTGGTGGTGAGCGGCCAGGTGCTCCAGGTGAGCGGCGGCGGCAATCCGCTCCTCTGGCAGCACCTGTTCTGGTTCCTGGCCCATCCCGAGGTGTACGTCCTGATCCTGCCGGCCATGGGCATCGTCGCCGAGATCATCGCGAACAACACGCGCAAGCCGCTGTTCGGCTACCGGACGATGGTCTACTCGCTGATCTTCCTCGGATTCATGTCGTTCGTCGTCTGGGCGCATCACATGTTCATGACCGGCATGGGGACCGTGATGTCGGCGTTCTTCCAGACGACCACGATGATCATCTCGATCCCGTCGGTCGCGATCCTGACGTCGCTCATCATCTCGCTGTGGGGCGGCTCCATCCGCTTCACGACGCCGATGCTGTTCGCGCTGGCGTTCCTGCCGATGTTCGGGATCGGCGGGCTGACCGGTCTGCCGCTCGGACTGAACGTCACCGACATCCCGCTGCACGACACCTATTACGTCATCGCGCACTTCCACTACGTGGTCGCGCCGGGCACGATCTTCGCCCTGTTCGCCGGGATCTACTACTGGTTCCCGAAGGCGACCGGCCGGATGATGAGCGAGACGCTGGGGCGCATCCATTTCGCGGGCTCCTTCATCTTCATGAACATGGTGTTCATGCCGATGTTCCTGGTGGGGCTCGCGGGCGTGTCGCGCCGCCTGTACGACGGCGGAGCGTCCTACGATTTCGCGCAGCCGGTCCTGCACTGGAACCGGGTCTCGTCGTACGGCGCCTGGGCGCTCGGTCTGTCGCAGATTCCGTTCATCATCAATTTCCTCTGGAGCATGCGTCACGGCAGGAAGGTCGACCAGAACCCGTGGCAGGCGACCACCCTGGAGTGGGCGGCGCCGTCGCCGCCGCCGCACGGCAACTTCACGACCCCGCCCGAGGTCTACCGCGGGCCGTACGAGTACAGCGTGCCGGGCCGCGCCACCGACTTCTATCCGCAGTCCGAGCGGGCGGAGGCCTGACGTGGAGATCCCCTACACCGTCTCCGTCCGCCAGGACACCGGGCTCAACAACGGGAAGATCGGGATCTGGCTGTTCCTGGCGTCGGAGGTGATGCTGTTCGGCGCGTTGTTCGCGTCGTACGTGCTGCTGCGCACCGGCGCCACCACCTGGCCGCGCGGCGCCTCGATCCTGAACGTCCCGATGGCGACGTTCAACACCATCGTCCTCATCACCTCGTCGGTGACCATGGTGATGGCGTGGGCTTCGCTGGCGCGCAACCAGTTCGGGCGGTTCCGCCTCTACATGGGGGCGACCATCCTCCTGGGCGGCGTCTTCCTGACGGTCAAATACTTCGAGTACACCGCCAAGTTCCATCACGAGCTGTTTCCGAGGACCAACACGTTCCTGGCCATCTACTTCACGCTCACCGGGCTGCACATGCTGCACGTCATCGGCGGCATGGCGGTGAACGCGTGGTTCTGGGGGCCGGGCGCGAAACTCTGGAAGACCAACCCGACCTGGTTCACGAACAGGGTCGAGAACAGCGGCCTGTTCTGGCATTTCGTCGACCTGGTCTGGATCTTCCTCTTCCCGATTCTCTACCTGCTGTAGGAGGCGCCGTGAGCGGGCATGATCCGGCCGAGGTCGACAGGCACGTGCGGGTCTACATCGTCGTCTTCGTCTCCCTGATGGCTCTGACGCTGGTCACGGTGGCCGTGTCGTACCTGCACCTGCCGCTGCCGATGGCGATCGCGGTGGCGCTCGCGATCGCGTCCGTGAAGGGCTCGCTGGTGGCGTGCTACTTCATGCACCTGATCTCGGAGAAGAAGCTGATCATCGCCATCCTGGCGCTCACGGTCTTCATGTTCCTGACGGTCCTGTTCATCCCGACCTTCACGCACATGAACAGCATCGAGCTGCACGGATGAACCTCAGGGCCTTCCACATCCTGTTCATCGGCGCCGCCACGGGGCTGGCCGCGTTTCTGGGCGTCTGGTGCGTGAACCTGCACCGCACCGAGGATGGGACGGGCTCGCTTTTGGCGGCGATCGCCTCGTTTGCGGCGGCGCTGGGGCTCGTGGTGTACGGCTCGTGGTTCCTGCGCAAGACGAGGCGGCTGTGATCGAGGGCCGTCCGGGCGCGCGGGGAGGGGGACGGGTCCTGCGGGCCGGCCTGCTCCTGGCGGCGGTCTGGGTGCTGTCGGCGCCGGCGGCGCGCGCCTGTCAGGCGTGCTTCGGCGCCGAGGACTCGCCCATCATCGACGGCGCCAAGGCGGGCGCCTGGATGCTCATCGGGCTGACCTTCTGCATGGAAGCGGCGTTCGTCGGATTCTTCATCTATCTGAGACGGAGGGCGAAGCGCGCCTCCAGCATCGAGCTCGATTCGGAGTGGCGCGAGCTCCAGCGGAACACGAGGTGGTCATGACGGAGTGGCTCGGGCTTCCCGCCCTGGCGTCGGCCCACGGCGCATCGATCGACAAGCTGGTCGGTCTGATTCACATCATGATGGCGGTCCTGTTCGTCGGCTGGAGCGCCTTCATTATTTATGCGCTCGCCCGGTTCCGGAAGTCGCGCAACCCGGTGGCCGACTACCGCGGCGTGACCAGCCACACCTCCACCTACCTCGAGATCGGCGTGGCCGTGGCCGAGGGCGTCCTCCTGTTCGGCTTCTCCGTGCCGATGTGGATCCAGCGCGTCGACAAGGTGCCCACCGCGAGCGAGGCGGTGGTGGTCGACGTGACCGCCGAGCAGTTCGCCTGGAACATCCACTATCCGGGACCGGACGGAAAGTTCGGGCGCACCGACCCGGCGCTCATCGACATGCAGACCAATCCGCTCGGGCTCGACCGCAAGGACGAGGCCGCGAAGGACGACATCATCACGCTCAACCAGCTGCGACTGCCGGTCGGCAAGCCGGCGGTCGTGAGGCTCCGGAGCAAGGACGTCATCCACTGCTTCAACCTGCCCGAGTTCCGCATCAAGCAGGACATCATCCCCGGTCTCACCATCCCGGTCTGGTTCAAGCCAACCACGACGACCGACGAGATGCGCACCCGGCTCGGGAAGCCGGACTTCACGTACGAGATCGCCTGCGCCCAGCTGTGCGGCCTCGGGCACTACAAGATGCGCGGATTCCTCACCATCGACACGCAGGAAGGGTTCCAGAAGTGGATGGACGACGAGGAAGCCAAGCTGAAGGAAGAGGGCGACAACTCCGGCTGGAACTGACGCCGGCGCGCCGGCTCAGCGCGGCCCGGCCCCGAAGATCTTCGGCAGCGGCATCCGGGCGCGGATGCGGTCCAGCTCCTCGAGCGTCACTCGGCCGGCGCCGCTCTTCCGGCAGGCGTCCTCCACCGCCTTGACCACCATCCCACGCACGAACGCGGGGACGCGCTCGATCCTCTCGGTCGCGTCGGGGTCCCAGGCGATGGTCCGGGAGGCGTCGGTGCCGTAGACCACCGGTGTCTCGATCCGCAGGAGGGGGGAGCCGGCGAAGCGGCCCGGTGTGTGGGTGCAGAGCGGGTCCTCCGCCATCAGGTCCCCGGTCATCCCGTAGGCGCGCGCCCGGCAGCCTCCGCAGCGCGGCTGCAGCTCGCACTCGCCGCAGCGCCCGCCGAGTCCCGAGCGGGCGCGGACGCGGCCGAACAGGTCCGACGAGTCCCAGATCTCCTGAAGCCGATCGCGGCGCAGGTTGCCGGCGAACACCGGAAGGTAGGGGCAGGGGGTCACGTCGCCGTTGGGGCGGATGCCGAAGTAGTGCGTCCCCGCCGGGCAGCCTCCGGCCCCGCCCGAAAAGGTCTTCAGGAAGGGAGGCGCGGCCGTCCCGGACGAGGCGGCCGGACCGGCGCCGGTCCCCGTGGCGGCGCCAGCCTCCGGGCCGGCGCCCGCGTTGGGGCCGGCGCCGTCGCGCGGCGCGC
The DNA here is from genome assembly GCA_035638115.1 of Patescibacteria group bacterium. Taxonomy (GTDB): domain Bacteria; phylum Acidobacteriota; class Polarisedimenticolia; order Gp22-AA2; family Gp22-AA2; genus DASRAN01. Next base: position 68,325 of record DASRAN010000028.1, read on the forward strand.
TCTCGGCCTCCGCGAACAGCGTCCGGACGAAGTGGGGCGCGCACTTGGCGTTGACGATCATCCGGCCCGCGTAGCGGCGCTGCAGCCGCGCCAGGGCGGCGAGCACCTCGTCGTACTGCTCCGGGGTGATGTCGGAGACGAACTGCCCCCGGCCGGTCGGGACGAGGAAGTAGAGATTCCAGACGCTCGCCTGCATCCGCTCGTGCGCGAAATCGGCCAGCGCCTCGATCTCGCCCAGGTTGTGCGCTCCCACGGTGGTCTGCACGATGAACGGCAGGCCCGCCTCGCGCAGCAGGGAGGCGCCCTCGACCGTGTTCCGCCAGGCGCCGCGCACGCCGCGGAAGCGGTCGTGGCGCTCCGGGTCGAGCGCGTCGAGGGACAGGGAGAGCCCGCGCGCCCCCGCGTCCTTCAGCAGCCGGGACAGGTTGGCGGTGATGCGCACGCCGTTGGTCCCGACCACGACGAAAAGCCCCCGCTGGGCCGCGCGGCCGACGATCTGGAGGATGTCGCGCCGCAACAGCGGCTCGCCACCGGTCAGGATCGTCAGGCACTCGGGGGCGAACGCCGCGAGATCGTCGATGACCGCGAAGCACTGCTCGGTGGACAGCTCGTTGCGGTCCGAGAACGCGTCGTCCGTGACCTGCGGCGCGCCGCCGGCGTCGAGATAGCAATGCTCGCAGGAGAGATTGCAGCGGTAGGTCAGGTTCCAGGAGACGACGTAAGGGCGATCGAACACCGGGCCGCCTACATCCCGAAGAAGGCGCGCGCTTCCTCGAGCACCCTTTCGTCGATGGTCTCGTAGCCCCGCTCGCGCGCGAAGCGCTCGATGCCGGTACGCGCCATCGGGCGGACGAACGCGGGGATCGCCTTCATCCGCTCCGACGCCGTATCGGACCAGGTCGGCTCGACCGCGGTCGGCCGGGTGGCCTCCGGGGCGGCCGCACCGGCGTCCGCACCGGCGTCCGGGCCCGGCGCGGACGTTTCGCCGAGCATCCCCGCGAACGGGCAGCGCGATCCCGCCGGCGCCGATTCCGTCCCGGCCGCCGCGGCCGTGGTCCCCGACGACCCGGCGGCCGCCGCGGCCTCGTCCTCGGCGGGTCCGACGCGCACGCCGAGCGACTGGACCATCTGCGTCTCGAACGGATTCGTGAGCATCGCCATCTCGTACCCGCAGGCGGGGCAGGAGTAGATCACCGACAGCGAGCCGCGGTCCGGCGGCGCCAGCGAGGCGAGCTTCATCGGCTGATCGCAGGGCACGCAGAGGAATTTCACGACGTCACCTCCAGGAGCTCGAGGAGCCGGCCGGCCACGCCGGAGAGGGCGCGGGCCGACGGCAGGTCGGGATGATCCGTGATCGGCTGGCCCAGGTCGCAGAGGGTCGCGAGCTCCGGGTCGAACGGCACGCGTCCGAGGCAGGGCAGCCCGGGGAGGCCCTCGTCGCTGGTCGGGAAGAGGGGGCGCACCTCGTCGCAGCCGCCGCAGGCGTAGCCGTCCATGTTCTCGATGTAGCCGACCGCCGGCCGGCCGGCGCCCGAGAGAGCCGCCGCCGAGCGCAGCACGACGCCGCGCGCCAGACGGGACGGGATGCTGACCAGGACGAACCGGGTGCGCGGCCCGAGGAACTCCGCGAACTGGACGATGCGCTCGGCGCCGGGCGGCAGGTCGAGCAGCAGCACGTCGAGACGACCCCACGCCACCGAACCGAGGATCTCGCCCAGAAGCGTGAACTCCCGCGTGGCGCGCCAGGTGTACGAGGAGCCGTGGGACAGGCTGTCGAATTCCACGGCGTGCGTCTCCGGCACCAGCGAGCCCATCGAGAAAACGCCGAACCCCGCCCGCGAGCGCGGCAGGGCCATGGTGGCCGCGCCGGGCGTCGGGACCGACGCCTGCACGCCAGCCAGCCGGGCCTGCGTGGGACCGTTGAAGTCGGCGTCGAGGACCGCGACCTCGGAGCCGCGGGCGGCGAGGACGCTGGCGAGCTGCAGGGTCAGGGTGCTCTTGCCGACGCCTCCCTTGCCCGACCCGACGGCGAGCAGGTGTTTCACGCCCGCGAGGGCGGCGTCGACACGCGCCTGCTGCCCCGCCACCTGTTCGAGGATGCGCGACCCGCCGTCGCCGGAAATGTCGTGGTAGCTCTTCATGAAGCGCATAGCCTACACCGGGAGGGGCCGATCGTCCGAGACCCGGCCCCCGCCCGGCCCATGCCGGGACCCGGCCCGGCTCCTAGCCCGGCCGGGCCGACGCCACGTAGCGGTGGTGCGCTCCGGTCCGGCGAAACCCGGCCGCCGCCAGCCAGGTCTCGGGCAACTCGGCCGGATGGACCTTGGCGAGCGTGAGCGGCCATCCGGCCCGCCCGGCGAGGACGGCGACCAGGCGTGCGAACGCCGCGGCGTCGGGCGCGCGCAGGGCGGCGATCGCCGCCCCGGGCCCGTCCGCCGCCCGGCGATAGAGCGCGAAGGCCGCGATGGTGTCGGCCGAGGCGAGCGCGATCCCCTCCAAGAGGTCCTCCCGGCCGCGCAGCGTCGCCGCCGCCCGCTCCCAGCAGACGCCCTCGGGATCGGTGAGCAGCCCGTTGGCGGCGAGATCGCCGACGCTCGCCGGGATGACGAACCAGGATCCGGCCGGCGTCTCGGGTGGCGCCGCATCGAGCGTGAAATCGGCGAGCGTCGCCTCGCGCGCGTAGCCGCAGGCCTCGAAGAAGGCGGCGGCCGCGGGGAGGGTGTCGGGAATCTCGGAGACGATGCGCTGCGGACCGAGGATGGCGAGCTTGGCGGAGAGCGACGCCAGGAGGTGGCGCCCGTGCCCGCGCCGCAGCGCGTCGGGGCGCACGCCGATCCGCTTCACCAGCGTCTCCTGGGGGCGCTTGGCCCCGAGGAGGACGCCGACCGGGTCGCTGCCCTCCATGGCGATCATCGAGCTGCTGCACCAGACGTGCAGGTCGCGGACGTCGCGCTTGAACGCCGCGAGGGTCAGCGGAGGCTCGTCCGGGACGTGGGGCGCGAAGCAGGCGTTGTGCGCCGACACCAGGCGCGCCATGTCGTCGGTGCGGCAGAAACGGTAGGCGGTCAGGAGCGCTGCGCCGGACCCGCCTGCCTGGGTGTCGGCGCCGGGCCGACCTCGTTCAGGTAGCTCCCCCCCGGGCGCGCCGGCGGCGGGGCGGGGTTCTCCGCGCCCGCGGGTCTGGCGGCGGCCGCGGGCGCAGGATTGGCGACGGCCGCGGGCGCCGGCTTCTGATACCCGGCGATCATCTCGGCCATCATCTTCTTCCCGAACTCGATCCCTTCCTCGACCAGGGCGAGATCGATCGTCGACGCGCCCTTCTCGCGCGCCACCGCCTCGATCCGCTCCTGCGTCTGGTTGCGCATGAATCCGGCGGGCACGCGGAAGACGCGCTCGATCCCCTCGGGCGTCCAGGCGAACGGGGAAAGGAGCGGGTTCTTGTTGCCGTCGCGGGCGACGAGCCTCAGCTCGGGTCCCGGACCCGCCGCCGGCGGGCCGGCCTGCGCGCCGCTCATGCCGGCGCCGGTCGCGGTTTCGGCGCCGGCTTCGGCGCGCGCCGCCTCGGGAGGCAGCACCGCCGGCACCACCAGCGGCCGGCCGGTCTCCTCCTCGATGATCTGCTTGGCGAACTCGAGCGTGACGATGTCGAGCCGGCGCATGCGGGCGCCCTTCTCGACGCGCGCCTTGGTGCGGCGCCGCTGATAGGCGTCGCGCATCGACCAGAGCGCCTTCTTCGCTTCCTCGCTCCAGCGCAGCTTGCGGCCGTCGTAGGTCGTCTCCTCGGTCAGACCACCCTCGACGCGGGCGATCTTCTCGATCATCTCGGGTGTCACGGTCTCGAAGTCGGCCGCGCCGCAGACGGTGCAGACCGCCGGCGCCGATTCCAGGGCGGTGACCCCGCACCGCCGGCACATCGACACCGGCCGGCTGCGGGCGCGCTCCAGCGCGACCGCCTCGGCGAGCGCCTGGGTCGCGTCCTTGGTCTGCTTCGGCATGAACCGATCCATCGCCTCGTCGATGACGGCGTTGGTGATCACGCTGTGACCCTTCTCGAGGGCGAGACGCAGGATCCCCGTCCGCGCCACGCCGCGCACCTGCGCGGGGACGCGGGTCATGCGCGATTCGGCCTCCGGCGTCCAGCGGATCGATTCCTCCGCCTTCACGTCGAGACTCGGAACGACGGCGCGTCGCGTGATCAGCACGTCGCAATCGGTCAGACGCAGGAGGTTCTCGGTGTTGCTGCCGAGGCTGGTCTCCTCCGGGCCGCTGTGCACGCCGATGCGCCCGAGCACCAGGAGCCACGGGTGGGTCTTGCGGGTGTGGTCGAGGATCTTCTGGTACGCCTTGCCGTCCAGCAGGGTCTTCTTCATCTCGACGCCCTGCTCGGCGGCCATGCGGGCGGCCACGTCGAGGTGCGACTGGTAGATCTGCGCCAGCCCTGTGTCGATGATCTCCTCGTGCAGCTGGTTCTGCTCCTCGAAGCGGAACACCTTGGCGGCCTGCTCGGTCAGCACGTTGACGATGCCGTTGAAGACCTTGTAGTGAAGGTAGGGATCGTAGATGGAGATCGCCTCGACCTTCTTGCCGAACGCCTTCCCCAGGTCGATGGCGGACATCAGCGCCCCGAACGACTGCGGGCTGCCGTCGATCCCGACCAGGATCGTGTCGCGCTCCGCCGCCTGGCCGCCTTCCGGCGCTCCACCCGCCTCCACGCGCTTCACCACCCAGACGTCCCGATCGCACTGGCGCGTGACGCGCTCGCACACCGATCCGAGCACGCTGTCGCGCACCCGGCCGACGCCCAGCGCCCCGATCACCACCAGGTCGTAGTCCGAGGCGGCGATGTCGCGCAGGATCTCCACGTGATGCTTGCCGTCCATCATGCGCGGCTCGAACTCGAGCCCGGCCTCCTTGCACTTCCGGGCCATCGGGTCGAGGTAGGAGTCGGAGATCAGCTTCAGCCCCATGGTGATCAGGCTGTCGTGGATCTTGCGCTGGCGCTCGAGCTCGACCTCGTCGAGATACTCCTCCGGGAGCGTGTACTCCATCTGCCGGAAGCGGTAGTCGTGCATGCTGGCGGCGTAGACGTGGCTGCCGGTCAGCTTCGAGCCGAAGACGCGGGCGAGATCGAGGCCGCGATCGATGGCGCGATCGGAGTGCTCCGAGTTGTCGACGGGTACGTAGATGCGCTGGTACATGACTCCTCCGAAACGCCGCCGGTGGCGGCTCAGGATACTCGGGCGCCGTGCTCCACGCCAGCGGCGCCAGCCGCCGCAGGCTCCTTGCGGCCGGAACGGCGGCGCACCAGGGCGATCGCGAGGATCTCCAGGGCGAGCACGCCGGCCGCGGTCTTGATCATCGGCACGACGGGGGAGACGACCACCGCCGGCTCGAAGTAAAGGTGATACCAGGCCGTCAGTCCGCGCCGGCTGCCGCGCTCGCGGCTGAACCCGTCCCAGACCGAGAAAGCGACCGGCACGAACTGACCCTCCGCGAACGCCATCCCCGCCGTCGGGGCGAGCGACCGACGGAAGGTCACCGTCCACTGTCCTTCCTCGTACTTCGCCACGGCCGTCACGTCGCCCGTGTCGTTGGCGGCGAGATCCTGGCTGCCCTTGCCGACGAACTGCCGCGGCTCCGGCTTCGCCAGATCCATGAACCAGAGGTCGACCGGGTTGCCGGTGTCCCCGAACAGGAAGTACGGCTTGCGCGCCCCGGTCGGGGCCTGCAGCGGCCACTGCACCGCCACGGCGTCGGAGAACTCGCTCGCCGGTCCCGCGGCGGCGGCCGGCTCCTCGCCCCAGACGTCGCCGCCCTTGGCGGCGGGGGCCGCCGGGGCCGCGGGGGCGGCTTCCTGGTCGCCCCAGCCCTCACCGCCGCCGGCCGCCGGCGTCGCGCTCTCCGGCTCGGGCTCCTTCTCCTCTTCCGGCGGGACGGGCAGCGCGGGGCCGTTCTTGCCGCTCTTCTGGGCGCTCATGTCGTTCCAGCGGACCCGCACGGCGATGCTCTGTCCGTCATAGACCGCCTGCACCAGGACCGACGTGGCGGGCGGGTGGAACGAGCGGACCGGCTCCATGATCTGCCCGACGATCGGCAGCCGCGCCACGGGCGCTTTCTCGAACAGCGCGTCGGCTCCCGCCAGATCGACCGTGTCGTCGACGTGCTTCGCGATGATCAGGTTGGCGTACCCGGGCTCCTCGGGCGACAGGGAGGCGACGTAATCGGTGAGCTGCCAGCGCTGCTCCGCCGGGATGGCGTCGAAATACGACGGCATCGGCGTCCCGTTCAGGCCGGTGCTCAGGGTCCGGAAGATGTCCTCGCGTGTGGCGCCGCCGCGGAAGGTCCAGCGCGCGGTCAGGTCGGCGGGGCGCAGCGGCCGCCCCGAGTCGTCCTTGAGCGTCGGGGCGGAGTTGCCGTCGCCGCGCCCCTGGTTGCCGTGACAGCCGAGACAGCCGTTGTCCTCGTAGGCCTTGCGCCCGATGGTGGCGGCGTCCTTGCCGGGCGCGGGCGCCTTCGGAAGCTCGACCGGCTTGGGCTGCTGCTCGGGACTGGCGAAATCGGCGGAAAAGGTCTTCACGTAGTAGGCCAGCTCGGTCAGCTCCTCGTCCGAGAACAACGGCCAGGCCGGCATCGAGCTGTACGGCATGCCGCGCCGGATGATGTTCTTCAGATCGGAGGTGGTCGGCAGCGCGCCGTTCGGGGTCGTCCGGATCTTGAACTTGCCGGAGGTGAAGTTGCGCGGCGCCGGACGGAGGTGCTCCGCGGCATAGCCCGCGCCGTCCCCCTTCTCGCCGTGACACTGCACGCAGTCCTTCAGATAGAGCTTCTTGCCCGCCTCGCGCTGCGTCTCGGACCCGAGGTCGGGAGCGTCGGCGCGCGACGGGCCCGGGAGCGCCGCGCCGGCCAGGGCCGCGAGCACGAACGCCGTCAGCAGCAAGCGTCGCGTCATTTCTTCTCCGCCGCTTCGTTGGCCCGCGGGCGCTGGCTCGTGAAGTCGTACACGAAAAGGATGACGTCCCACATGTCGTCGGTCTTCAGGAACTTCTCCCAGGACGGCATGGCGGTGTCCCACGGCCCGCCCTCCTCGGGAAGCCCGGGACCGCCCTTCGACACGCGCCAGAACAGGAACGTCTCGCGCAGCATCGCGATCGTCCCCTTGTCGGTGAAGTTGGTCGGGATCGGGTTGAGACCGTGGATGTACATGCCGTCGCCGCGCATGTCGTCTCCGTGGCAGAAGACGCAGTTCTGGTAGTAGACCTCGCGGCCGTGCTCGAGGTGGCGCTTGAATTCTTCGGGATTCGTGGTCTCGAGGGCGCGGAACGGGTTCTCCCCGGTGTCGAGGTCGATCGACTGCTCGTGGACCGTGACCAGGGCGGGGGAGGCCGGGTGGACGGTGCGGGAGAAGAAGGGCGCCTCGACCGGCGACCGCATGCGGGCCCAGACGCCGGCGGCGGCCAGGCTCGGCAGCGCGACCACGATGAGCCCCAGGAGCAGGCGCTGGCGCGGGTCGGTGATCAGGCGCACCAGCGGCCGGGTGACCTCCTCGCGCCGCCCCTCGCTTGAGGAGACGTACGCCAGGATCGCCAGCGTCGCGATCATCATGTAGATGGCGATGACCGAGACCGGGATCGGGACCGTGAATCCGTATCGGATGGCGATGAAGAAGCCGACCCACCAGGTGATCGCCCAGGCCAGCAGGCCGACCCGCCGCCAGCGCAGGACGATCATGGCGGCGACGATGGCGAGGACGACGAGCAGGTTCATCGCCGGTGGCCTTTCTTCGCGGGCGCGCCTTTGGCCGGCGCCGCCGGTTTGGGGGCGGGGGCCGGGGCCGGTGTCGCGGCGGACGCGCCATCCGGTGCTGTGGCGGCTCCGGCCGCGGGCGGCGCGGCCGCCCCGCCGGCGGCGGCATAATAATGATGCCGGGTCTGCATCGTCACCGTCGAGGTCCCGCCCAGGCTTTGCAGGTAGGAGATGACGCAGAGGATCTCGTCGTCGGTCAGGCCGATCGGAGGCTTGTTGATCACCGGCATGCCGGGGTTGAAGCCGTCGACGATGTAGGCGTTCGGCTCGTACATCGCCTGCGCGAAGTAGTCGACGTCGGTCAGGCCGGACTCGCGGGTGCGGGCGCGGATGTCGACCCCCTCGAGGTCGGGGAAGCGCAGCGCGCCCTTCTTCCCGATGGTGTGGCAGGTGAAGCAGAGACCCTTGCCGTCCATGATCTCGCGGCCCACCTTGGCCATCTCCGCCGTGTTCATGTCCTTCTTGAGCTCGACCTCCTGCGGCGGGTAGACCTCTTTCTGGGGCACCATCTGGCCCACGTAGGTGTAGAACCCCGTCGTCGCGATCACCAGCGCGCCTAGCCGGGCGACCAGCGGGATCCGGAACGTCATCGCGTCACCACCGGCTGCCCGGTCGCCTGCGCCGCGCCTGCGTGCGTCCCGCCACCGTGCGTTCCGCCTCCGTGCGGCGTCGCGGGAGAGTCGTCCGCGCCCCAGTCCTTCTTGTCGTGCAGGCTGGCGAGCCAGAAGACGAACCCGATCAGGAGGAAGAACGCGATGACGGTGCAGGAGACCACCATGGTCGCGAACCCGAGGGTCGGCGTGAAGGCGTCGGGGGAGCGGTCGCGCATCACCCCGTAGACGTGCCAGTGCTGGCGCAGGCCGGACCGCACGTATCCCATCAGACCCATCAGCCAGGTGAAGGTGACCGCGATGAAGATCAGCACGTACTGCGAGATCGGCGGGATCTTCCCCCAGCGCACTTCACCGGTGGTCTTCGCGCCGCGGAACAGGAACACGTCGATGAGGGTGATCGACACCATCGCGAACAGGACCGAGCCGACCTGGGGCACCGACAGACCGATCCGGACGCGCGCCTCGACGAAGTAGCCGTAGACGCCGAGAGTGATGACGATGATCGCCGCCAGCGCGAAGATCGCCAGCTGCACGGCGTTGCCGGTCTTCGCCCACGCCACGGTCGCGATCCGGCCGGTGCGTCGGTAGAGCAGGAAGCTCATGAACGTCGTCAGGATCAGGATGTTGACGGCGGTGTTCTTCGCCGACATGACGCCCAGGTAGCCGAGGATCGGGTGCGCCGAGCCGCCCATGGCGCGCACCTCCGACACGGTGGCGATGATCGACCGAGGCGTGGCCCAGACCATGAAGCACAGGGCGATGCCGATGAGCAGGAACTTGATGAAGCGCTGGAACGACTGGGTCCCCTCGATGCGGCCCATGCCGAGCCAGAGGTAGTAGTTGACCGCCAGGAACAGGTTGCCGATCAGCACCGCCTGGATGATGAACAGCCAGGAGAAGGCGCCGCCCATCATGGTGAGCCCGAGGGTCTGGGAGAACCCGTAGATCTCCTTGGCCAGCCAGTAGCCGGCGAACGGCAGCGGCAGGAAGCCGCAGATGGCGACGAAGTTGCCGATGTAACCCATCCAGTCGTAATGGGCGCGCTCCTCGTCGCTCTCCGCCTGCAGGAACTTGAACGCCGCATACGCGGCCGCCACCGATCCGCCGAAGGCGATGTTGGCGATGAAGCGGTGCACGTTGATCGGCATCCAGGTGTAGTTGTGGACCGCGTCCCAGATCGACAGGACGGCGCCCTTCTCGGAGATCCCCGCCGGCGAGGTCATGAAGGTGAGCCAGGCGTTGGCGATCATCATGATCCCGGTGCCGACGACGTTGAGCATGAACCCGAGACCGAGGTGCACCAGCGGATGGAACTTCCCCCAGCCGTAGTAATAGGTGTAGAGGAAGAAGGCCTCGAAGAAGAACAGACCGACGTAGGGCAGGAAGGTCGGCGAGAAGACGCCCATCAGATAGGTCGTGAACTTCGGATAGAGAATGATCAGCAGGAAGGTGAGCCCCGCCCCGAACGTCGCGGTCAGCGAGAACGACACCGACAACAGCTTGGTGAATTCGTACGCCAGCCGGTCGTACCGCCGTTCGCCCGTCTTGTAGCCGATCGCCTCGATGATGAAGGCGAACAGCGGCACCGCCAGGACGAACGCGGCGAACAGGAGGTGGAGCTGGGCCGCCACCCAGACCGCGACGCGGCTGCCGACCACCGGGAAGGCCCGGTACTCGGGCTCGGTGTACGGCTTCGCCATCGCGGTCTTCTCGTCGGCCGCCTTCTCGTCGGCGATCCCCTGCTCGCGCGGCGTGGCGTCGGCGGCGCCCGCCGCGACGCGCACCGGCGGGCGGTACTCGTGACTCACGAGGTACTGCGCGATCCGCCCCACGGTGGCGAGGGCGAAGATCGCCGCCAGCACGGCCAGCCCGATGCGAACCTTCATGTTAGGCACTCGGGCCCCCCGCTCTCACTGGCCGGCCGGCGCCGCGGCCCCGGTGACCGCGATCCGCTTGGCCTGCATCTCGCGCACGTAGGAAATGATCGCCCAGCGATCCTGCGGCGGGATCGGCCAGCGGTACCCCGGCATCAGGCCGGTCCCGTTGGTGATGACGTCGAAGATCTGCCCGTCGGGGTACGCCAGGTATTTCGCATCGTGCAGGTTGGCGGTCGGCACCTTGCCGCGGGAGAACAGGATCCCCTTGCCGTCGCCGCGCGCGTCGTGACAAGGCTGGCAGTAGATGACGTAGCGATCGTGGCCGCGCTGGCGCAGCGCGTCGTCGACCGCCACGGGGCTGTGCGCCACGAAGGCGCCGTCCGGGCCCTTCCCCTCGTAGAACGCCGGGTCGTCGCGCAGCTCGCCGCGCGCCACCGTCCCCGGGACGGGGGGACGCATGGTGGAGCCGTCGTAGAAGAAGCCGCTCTCCGACTGCGGCAGCGCCTTCGGCTGGTTGAACATGCTCGGGTTGATGTGGATCGGCGGGCGGCTGGACGGGCAGCCGCGCAGGCAGGCCGTCGTCGACAGCAGGAGCAGGGCGGCGCCCGCGAGCCGCGTCGATCTCACGCGTGTCCGCCCTCCGCGGCGCCCTTCGCCGCCAGCGACGGGTGCGGGTTGCGCAGCCGCGCCAGGTACGTGGTGCGCGGCCGGGTGTGCAGCTCGTTGAGCAGCCCGTAATTGCGCGGGTCCTTCTTGGTCTTCGCCACCTGGCTGTCGGCGAGGCGCAGATCGCCGAAGGTGATCGCCTCGGCGGGGCAGGCCTGCTGGCAGGCGGTCTTGATGTCGCCGTCCTTCAGCTCGCGGCCGTGCAGCTTCGCGTCGATCTTGCCGGCGTTGATCCGCTGCACGCAGTAGGTGCACTTCTCCATCACGCCGCGGGCGCGCACCGTCACGTCCGGGTTCTGCGCCAGCTTGAGGCTCTCGGGCGTGTCCTTGGTGAAGTTGAAGAAGTTGAAGCGGCGCACCTTGTACGGGCAGTTGTTGGAGCAGTACCGCGTGCCGATGCAGCGGTTGTAGACCATGACGTTGAGGCCTTCCTCGTCGTGCACGGTGGCGGCGACGGGGCAGACCTGCTCGCACGGCGCGTTCTCGCACTGCATGCAGGGGACCGGCTGGACCACGGCCTGCGGGGTGCCCTCGGGATCGCCGGTGAAGTAGCGATCGACCCGGATCCAGTGCATCACGCGTCCCTTGCGGACCTGGATGCGTCCGACGACCGGGACGTTGTTCTCGCTCTGGCAGGCGACCATGCAGGCGTTGCAGCCGACGCAGCGGTTGAGATCGATGCTCATGCCCCACTGGTGGCCCTTGTCGTAGGTCTTCTCGGTGAACAGCGCCTCGTCCCGATCCTCGCCGGCCGCCTCCTGCGCGAACTCGGGGTGGGCGCGGAACTCCTCGACCGGCGCTTCGAGGATGATCGGGTGCCCCTCCATGCTGCCGTGCTCCTGCGTCGAAGCCAGGTCGTAGGTGCCGCCGGCGCGCGTGACGCGCGCCCCCTTCGCCAGGCCGAGCGCGGTCATGGTCCGCAGGGCCCCGGCGTCGAAGCCGGCGCCGTTGCCGACGCGGCCGGAGCCGGTGCGGCCGTAGCCGAGCGTCAGCACCACCGTGCCGTCGGCCTGACCCGGGACCACGAAGGCGGGCAGGGTCAGCGATCGCCCGCCGGAGTCGATCCGCACCAGGTCCTCGTTCGCGACCCCGAGCGAGCGCGCCGTCGCCGGGCTGAGCAGCGCCGGGTTGTCCCAGACCACCTTGGTGATCGGATCGGGGAGCTCCTGCAGCCAGGAATCGTTGGCGTAGCGTCCGTCGTGGATCGCCGCGGAGGGCTGGAACACGAGCTCGAAGCCGTCGCCGGCGCCGTCCGCCGCCGCGCGCGCCAGATCCTGGAGAGGCCGGCCGGCGATGGCCGGCACGACGGCCGCGGTCTCGCTGCCGGCGAAAAGCCCGTCGTGCAGCACGCGGCTCCAGTGTCGCTCGAAGTCGGCGGCGCCCAAAAGCGGCTTCCAGGTGTCGCGCACCAGGTCGTACCCGGGCGCGTCCTTGCCGGTGGCCAGAAGGCCAAGCGTCTCGACCGCGCTCTTGCCGCCGTACAGCGGCAGGATGAGCGGCTGGACGACGCTGAGCGTGCCGCCGAAGGCGCGCGCGTCCCCCCAGGACTCGAGGAAGTGGGCCCGCGGCACGTGCCAGGTGGCGAGCGCCGACGTCTCGTCGACGGCGTCGCCGAGCACGATGCCGACCGGGACCTTCTTCATCGCGGCGCCGAACTCGAGGTCCGCCGGCGCGGAGTAGACCGGGTTGCCGCCGAGGATCACCAGCGTCTTCACGGCCCCGCCGCGCATCGCGGCGACGAGGGATGCGAACGCGGAGCCCGAGGCGACCGCCGCCTCGGCCGGCTCCTTGTAGATCACCGTCTCGCCGGCGTTGCCGAGAGCGACGTTGAGCGCCGCCACCGCGGCGTGCGCCTCCGGCGGCTGACGCGGGCCGATGGCGATGAGGCCTTTTCCCTTAGCCGCGACGAGATCGCCCGCGACCGCCTGGAGGAAAGCGCGCGCCTCGCCGTCGGGCGCGGTCGCGCCCTGGCTCTGGAGGCCGAGCGCCGCCAGACGCCCGCCGAGGGCCGCGTCGGCCGCCGCCAGGGCCTGCGCCAGCGCCATGAGGAAGCCCGGGATCCGCGACGTCGCGAGGCGCAGGCGGTGGTCCGCCATGATCCCGGTGGGGGAGAAGACCGCTTCGACCGCGTACAGCCGGTTCATCTCGCCGCCGTCCGCCCCGGTCTTGCGCCCGGCGGAGAACCCGCGGGCGTGGAGGATCGACTCAGGGTCGGTGGCGAACAGATCGGCGTCGAGGGACAGGATGACGCGGGCGCGCTCGACGCGCAGCACGGCGTCGAGCGGGCGCCCGGCGGCGCGGCGCAACCCCTCGAGGGCGTTCTCGTCGCTGACCGGCTCCCAGGTCGCCCACGTCGCTTTCGGGAACCGGGCCCGGAACGCCGCCGCCAGACGGGCCAGCGTCGGCGAGGCGAACGACTCGGTGAGCAGCGCCAGACCGGCGCCGCCGTCCTGGAGGTGCGTCTTCTCGATCGCGGCCCAGGCGGCGGTGAAGTCGGCCCACGATTTCGGCTGTCCGGACAGAAGCACGTGCTGCGATCGATCCGGATCGTAGAGGCCGAGCACCGAGGCCTGCGTCCGCACGCTCGACGCTCCGAGCGTCGACGGGTGGACGGGATTCCCCTCGATCTTGGTCGGCCGTCCCTCGTGGCTCTCGACGATCAGTCCGTAGGCGCTGCGGCCGAACGGCATGGTGGTCGCGTAGAAGCGCGGCACGCCCGGGATGATCTCCTCGGGCGGGGTGACGTACGGCACGATGTGCTCGATCGGCCGCCGGCAGGCCGACAGCCCGGCCAGCGACAAAGACGCGCCGAGCAGGGTCATCAGGTCGCGGCGCGTGATGCCGTCGGGCGGCTCCGAGGCGCCCTCGGGGAACTCGCGCTCCTGGAGGGTCTGAAACTCCGGGTCGCCGTCGATCTGCCGCTGGCTGCGCCAGTAGGTCCCGCTCATCGATGACACCCGGAGCAGGTGGTGGGCGGATGGACCGGCCGCTCGGTCTGCAGACGCGCCGCGAGGGCGGCGGCGTCCTTCGGCGGGGTCCACTTCATGTTCGTGACCTCGCTGACCGGCCTGCGGTTGGGGCCCGGGTTGCGATGACAATCAAGGCACCAGCCCATCGACAGCGGCTGCATCTGGGTCACGACCTCCATTTCGTCGATCCGGCCATGGCAGGTGACGCATCCGATGCCGGCCGCCACGTGGACGTTGTGCGCGAAGTAGGCGAAATCGGGCAGCTCGTGGACCCTCACCCAGCGCATCGGACGGCCGCTCGCGGCGCTGTCGCGAATCGGCGCGAGCTTCTCGCTGTCGCGCTTGACCACCCGGTGGCAGTTCATGCAGGCCGCGGTCGGCGGCACGTTGGCGACGGCGGAGACCTCCACCGACGCATGGCAGTAGCGGCAGTCGAGACCCAGCTCGCCGGCGTGCAGCCGGTGGCTGTACGGAACCGGTTGCGTCGGCTGGTACCCGACGTCGGTGAACCGGGGAGAGCCGAAATACCAGAAGAATCCGACGACGGCGACACCCCCCAGCCCGGCGGCGAGAGCGCCGGCCAGCGGGAGCCTGTTCGACCACGGGGGCAGGATTTGAGCCATGCCCTACCCGGTCGGGATCCCGTCGCGGAACCGTGCCGGACGAGGTGCCAGGCAATCGACCATCCACGGCCCGCGACGCGCGCCGAACCAGAACAATCCGTGCCCCCACAACAAAAAGATGCGCGGGAGTCTACGCTCCCCAACTCCGAAGGGTCAAGACCATGCAGCGGGGCGCGCAGACGTATAATCGCGGGCCGCCCGGCGGCGCCGCGGAGGCGGCCCGCGCGGGGACCTGGCGGGCACCCGGGGAGGCCTCTTGACCGACGCCGAAATGCGCTTCGCCGCGCGCGCGCTGCGCCGCAAGCGGCTCTTTCTCGTCCTGTCGATCGCCGGGCTCGTGATCGCCGCGGGGTTGACGGTCTATTACGTGGCGCGCGCCGCCACCGATCCGACCTTTCCGATCGGCCCCCGCGCCGTCATCGTGGTGCTGATACTCCTGAACGCCCGGCAGAACCTCCGCCAGTACCGCTTCGCCGGCATCCTCGAGCAGGTCCTTCCGAAACAGCCGTCGCAGGCCGGCGAGGGCGCGCACGCCGGCCGCTGAAGGGGCCGCCGGCGCGGCCGCGAACGGCCGGGCCCGTCCGGGTCCGGGCCGCAACCTCTATCTCTGGGCGTTTCTCATAGGCATCGTCATCCTGACGCTGATGCGGCCCTGCCTGCGCCGCGTTCCGGATCCGCCTGCGGTCTCCGGCCGGATCCCCGCCTTCACGTTCGTCGACGACACCGGCCGATCGTTCGGCCCGGAGCGGCTCCGGGGCGCGGTCTGGATCGTCCATTTCTTCTTCACCGGCTGCGGGGCGGACTGCGCCGGCCCGCTCCGCGCGCTCGGCGAGATCCGGCGCGCGTACGCCGACCTGCGAATCGACGGCATCCGGGTCCTGAGCCTGTCGGTCGACCCGGCACGCGACACCCCGGAGGCGCTGCGCGATTTCGCGTCCGCCCAGGGCGCCGATCCCGAGCGCTGGCTCCTGGCGACCGGCGCGCCCGGCGAGATGGAGGCGTTCGCGCGCCGGCTTTTCGGCCCGCCCCCGGCGACGGTGCCGGCGGCGGCCGACGCACCGGCGGCGGCCGCCGCGCCGGCGATGGCCTGGCTGGCGCGCACCGGCCGGCTCGTGCTGGTCGATCCGGAAGGCGGATTGCGCGGCTTCTACGCGACCGACGCTTCGGGCATCGACGAGATCTACAACCGGGCCCAGCAGGTCCGCGATCTCTACCGGCACCGGTGACGGCGCGGCAGGGGCCGGCGCCGGGTCGCCGGGCGTGAAGTGTGGATAATGTTCGGGCAAGGAGGATGGCTTCCGTGCAAATCCCCCCACGACGGACGGCGGGCCTCCGCGCCCTCGCCTGCTGGAGCGCGCTTCTTCTCGGCGCCTGCGCCTCGGCCCCGGCGCCGCAGAAGTCCGCGCCCAGCCCGATCGACATGCAGCGCGGCTGGAAGGTCTACACCTACGCCGGTCCGGACGCCCCGGTCGGCGTCACCACGCTTCCGAACGCCCCGGCCGACACCACGCGCCCCGACCATCTCCTCGGCGCCATCGCCGACGCCTTCTGCGAGCCGGTCCGTGACGAGAGGAACGCCGCCGCCGACGACCGCATGAAGGAGTTCTGCGGCGCCTCGGGACACGCCACGCAGCGCGTCGTCCTGGCTCCCGGCTGGAGCGACGAGGTGCCGCCCTATCCGGACTGCTTCGTCCACTGCGTCTGCGAGGGCCGCGCCCCGCGCACCGACGATCCGGCGGAGCAGGCGCGCGAGGCGGCGACCGGCCCCTGCACCAACCGTCTGAATTGCCGGCTGGACTGCCCGAAGTGAGCGATCCCGGCTCCGCCCCCGGCGGCGGACTCGTGGCGGGCGATCGGATCGGCCCGTATGCCATCGTCGCGCCGCTCGGACGCGGGGGCATGGGCGAGGTCTACCGCGCCCGCGACGATCGCTTCGGGCGCGACGTGGCGATCAAGATCCTGCCCGGGTCGTTCGCCGCCGATCCCGATCGGCTGCGGCGCTTCGAGCAGGAGGCGCGCGCCGCGGGCCGGCTCAGCCACCCCAACATCCTCACCGTGCACGACCTCGGCCGCCACATGGGCGCGCCCTTCCTCGTCTCCGAGCTGCTGGAGGGGCAGACGCTGCGTGATCGGCTGGCGCGCGGCGCGCTGCCGAGGGAGGAGGCGGTCGACCGGGCGGCGCAGATCGCCCGCGGTCTCGCGGCGGCGCACGCCGAGGGGATCGTCCATCGCGATCTGAAGCCCGAGAACCTGTTCGTGACGCGCGACGGGCGGCTCAAGATCCTCGACTTCGGGCTGGCGAAGCTGGCCGGTCCGTCGGGCGGCGTCCTGGCGGCCGGGGGCGATCTCAGCGCCGCGCCGACCGCGATCGCCGGGACGGTCGCGGGGACCGTGCTCGGGACCCTGGCCTACATGTCGCCGGAGCAGGCGCGCGGCGCCGACGCCGACGCGCGCACCGACGTCTTCTCGTTCGGGGCGGTGCTGTACGAGATGCTCAGCGGGCGTCCGGCGTTCGAGCGCGCCACCGGCGCCGACACGCTGGCGGCGGTGCTCCACGAGGAGCCCGCCGATCTGCCGCCGCGCGTGCCGGAGGGCCTGCGTCGGCTGGTGCGCCGCTGCCTCGCCAAGTTGGCGCGCGACCGGTTCACCGACGGCGCCGACCTGCTTGCGGCCATCGAAGCGCTGCCGAAGACGGAGAGCGGCGCGCGGAGGAGCCCGATCCAGCGCGTCGCGGGCGGCGTCCTGATCGCCGGCGTGGCCGCCGCCACGGCGGTCGGCCTCTGGCTGCGGCGCTCGCTCGGCGAGACGCCGCCCACGACCCGGCTGGAGCAGATCACGATGTCGGAGGCGACCGAGACCTCGCCGGCCTTCTCGCCCGAAGGCGCCCGCCTGCTGTACGTCGTCGAGAGCGCGGGTCTCCGGCACCTGCGTCTGCGCGATCTCGGCTCGGGCGCCGACACCGCCGTGACCGCGGGGGACTACGACGAGCTGCAGCCCGCCTGGTCTCCCGACGGGCGCACGGCGCTGTTCGTGCGGGCCCGCCAGGCGCGGCAACGGCTCGAGCCGGGGGACATCTTCGGCGCCTTCGCCGGCGGCGACGTCTGGGAGCGCGACCTGACCTCGGGCCGCGAGGCCCGTCTGGTCGAGAACGCCTTCAACCCCGCCGTGTCGCCCGACGGCGCGCACATCGCGGTCGACGCGGCCTGGGTGGGGGCGTCGCGCATCTGGACCGTCGATCGGCAGGGGCACAATCCGGTGCAGATCACCTCCGACACCACCGAAGCCGTGACCCACCTGCGCCCGCGCTGGTCTCCGGACGGGGAGCGCCTGGTCTTCAAGCACATCGAGCGCACGCGCTTCGACGTGCGTCTGGTGGACGTCGCCAGCAAGCAGGTGACCGTGCTGACCGACGATGTCTTCCCCGATCACGATCCGGTCTTCGCGGCGAACGGCCGGGCGATCTATTTCAGCTCGTACCGGAGCGGCGGCCTGAACATCTGGCGCATGCCGATCGACGGGGCCGGCCGGCCTTCGGGCCGGCCGCAGCAGCTCACGTCGGGTGCCGGGCAGGATCTCGAGCCGTCGCCGTCGCCGGATGGAAAGCGTCTGGCCTTCTCGGTCCTTCGTCAGAACGCCAGCGTCTGGAGGCTGCCGATCGATCCGGTGTCCGGGCGCGCCACGGGAGATCCCGGGCAGGTGATCGCCACGACGCGGGAAGACAGCCGCGGCGCCTGGTCGCCCGACGGCCGGCGCATCGCGTTCAACTCCGATCGCGCCGGCGCCATGAACATCTGGGTGTACGAGGTCGACTCGGGACAGGCGCGCCCGCTCACCGAGGGGCCGGGCGGCGACTTCCAGCCCTCCTGGTCGCCGGACGGGAGGCGCCTGGTTTTCTTCTCGTCACGATCCGGCAACGCCGACATCTGGACCGTCGACGTCGAATCGCGCGCGCTCCGGCAGCTGACCCGCGGCCGGGCGATGGAGATCAACCCGTTCTGGTCGCCGGACGGCCGCGTCATCGCCTACCAGTCGGACGAGAGCGGCCGGCTCGAGGTCTGGGTGATGAACGCCGACGGCTCCGAGCCGCGCGCCCTGACCTCGGTCGGGGTCGTCGGTCACTTCCTGCGTTTCACTCCCGATGGCTCGGAGGTGGTGTTCCGCTGTCCGGCCGGCGGAGGACGCACCCTGGCGGTGGCGGTGGCCGGTGGCGAGCCGCGCGCGCTCGCCGAGGTCGCCGGCGGCTCGCACATGTCGTTCGATCCCTCGGGCGGGGCCATCATGGACGTGATCGGGCACAAGACGCTCTGGGTGTCGCCGCTGGCGGGCGGCGGAGCGCCGGCGAAGGTCTTCGAGTTCCCCGATCCCTCCGTGCGCATCGACTATCCGGTCTGGTCGCCCGACGGCCGCTGGGTGCTGTTCGATCGCTTCCTGCCGAAGGGCGGCGACGTCTGGATGATGGACGGGCTCGACGACCGCTGAGGCGGCCGGCGCCGCGGAGAACGCGTCCTTGTAGGCCCCGCCGCACCTGTGCTCTAATCCCGCTCCATGGATCGAGGGCGGCGCGATCGGTGAGCAGGCTCCTGCTCGTTCTCTCCGTCGTCGCGCCGCTTGCGGCCGTGCCACCGGTCCCGGCGCGCTCCGCCGAGCCCGAGGCCCTCGAGGCGCTCGTCCTCGCGGCCCTGGAGAGCAGCCTCGAGCTCCAGATCGAGCGGGTCGAGCCGGTCATCGCGTCGCGCTCGATCCTCGACGCCCAGGCGCAATTCGATCCGCTGGCGCAGTTCTCCGTCGAACGGGCGGATTCCAACCGGTTCGCCAACAGCGTCCTCGAGATCTCGTCCGATCTCGCGGGCGGCACGATCGCGGAGACCCGGGTCACGCCCCAGGGGAGCTTCCAGGGGAAGCTGTTCAACGGCGCGGAGTACAACTTCAGCGCCACCACCCCCGTCGACGACACCGACAACCCGCTGCGCATCTACGATCGCTCCTACACGCCGTCGCTCTCCGCGTCGATCACGCAGCCGCTGATGCGCGACGCGGGAACGCGTGTCAACCGGCTGCGGATCGACCAGGCCCGCGCCGGCACGCGTCACGCCTGGCAGGGCGTCTCCGCGAAGGTGCTCCAGGTGGTGCGCGACGCGGAGTCGGCCTACTGGTCGCTGGCCGAGGCTCAGCGCCGCCTCGATCTGCTCCACGACAACCTCGGCACCCGCGAGCAGCGCTCGGAGATCGCGCGCGGCATGGCGGCCCACGGGCTGATCTCCGACTCGGACGCCCGGTCGGCGGAGATCTCCGCCGAGGAGCGCCGCGCCGATCTCGTGCAGGCGCAGGCCGATCTGGCCCGCGCCCGCGTGCAGTTGCGCGAGGTCCTGGGTGGCGACGCCGTGCGCGCCGACGCGGTGGAGCCGGCCCTCGATCTGCCGAGCGAGCCGCCACCGCTGGCCAACGCGGCGACCCTGGTCAAGCTCGCCGTCGTCCGCCGTCCGGAGATCCAGGCGCAGCAGTCGGTGATCGACGGGCTGGCGGCCGAGGAGCGGCTGGCGCGCAACGATCTGCGCATGCGCTTCGACGCGGTCGGCTCGCTCGGCTACACCGGGCTGTCCGGCTCGGACCCGGTCGATCGGCCGCTCCAGCCTCTGCCGCCCGGGCTGGTGGGCAAGGACACCTATCTCGACGCGTTCCAGGACATGGCGTTCAACTGGATGGTCGGCTTCCAGCTCTCGATCCCGATCGGCAATCGCGCGGCGCAGGCGCGTCTCGGGGCGGATCGCGACCGGATCGCCCAGGAGCGGATGCGCCTCGATCTCCTCAAGAGCCAGATCGGCGCCGAGGTGGAGAGCACGCTCCAGGAGACGATCGCGGCCTGGAGCTACTTCCAGAGCTCGCTCAAGATCACCGACCTGACGCTCGAGAACCTGCACGACGAGGAGCGGCGCCGGGCCGCGGGTCTGTCGACCGACGCCGACGTCCTCGACGCGAAGGACAGCCTGGCCAGCGCGCAGGACCGGCTCCTGCAGCGCCACCTCGCCTACGCGCTGGCGCGCGCCCGCCTGCAGGCCGCCGACGGCGGCACGTTCGACGTCTACCACCTGCAGCAGGATCTGAACTGACGCCGGGGCCGGAGACGCCGGGGCCGGAGACGCCGCCGACGGCCGGGGGTCAGCGCCGGTCGAAGCGGATCTGGGTCGGGTCGGGCCAGCAGCGGACGCGCTGGAAAGGATAGGTCGGCAGCTCGAGACCCGAGCCGGTGCGGGAATAGAGCGCCTTCCAGTCGAGCGACGCGCCCCGGACGTAGAGCGACGCGAGCGTGCGCAGGAACGCCTCCCGGCGCTCCGACGCCGCGGCACCGAGAGGATCGAGCCACATCTCGGACCGATCCTCCGCGCCGCCGATCGCGATGATCCGGTCGCAGCCGATCGCCTGGAGGGCGGCGAGACCACGACGCGGGTCCGGCGTCTCGCGCGTCTGCCGGCGCCAGTGTTCCGCGCCGGGTGATCGGGTGGCTGGCATGACCTCGCCGGTCGACCCCGAGATCCAGGTGCGGCGCGGGGCGTGGAACGACAGACCGCCGATCTCCGTGTCG
>DASRAN010000029.1:0-5493 GCA_035638115.1 Patescibacteria group bacterium
GCAGGTCGGTGTCCTCGATGCGTAGGATGAACCGTCCCCTCTGGCGGCGCGCGAACAGCCAGTTGAACAGGGCGGTCCGGCCCCCGCCGACGTGCAGAAATCCGGTCGGGCTCGGGGCGAAGCGCACGCGCGGCGCGGCCGGCGGCGGATCGGTCGGGGGGCGCTGTTCGGTCATGGGAGCGCGATTTAATCCGATCTCCGCCGTCCGGCACAAGCAGCCGCGCGGGGCCCGGCGGCGCCGAGACCGGCGGCGCGCGGCCCGGCGGCGCCGTCCGCGGCGGCGCATGCGTCCCTCCCCCGCTTCTGGTTGCATGGAGCCGGGTCCGGGGGTATAAGAGGTGCACGCCAGGATCAGAAGGAGCCCCGGGATGAATTTCGATCCCACGCCGCAGCCGGACCGCCCTGTCCCGAACGCCCGCAGGCGACCCTGGGTCAGAGCGGTCCTGATCGCGTGTGCGGCGTGCGGGCTGGTCGTCGCCGCGCCGCCGCTTAAGCTACTGCCGCCGTACGTGCCCGGATTTCCACTGCTCTTTCCGCGCCCGGTCGACACCCGGCCGCGCGAGGGGGCGCTGGCCGTCGCGGATCTCGATCACGACGGCCGGGCCGAGCTGGTCGCCGTCATCCCGGCGGGTGTCATCACCGTCGCGGGCGGCGGCGGGACGCGGGCCGGGTGGCCGCGCCGCCTGAACGACCTGCCGCAGCCAGCGTGGCCGGTCGGCGCGCCGGGGATCGGCGATCTGGACGGCGACGGACAGGACGAGGTCGTGGTCTGCGTCGCGGCGGGCGGCACGCCGCGACAGGCGATCCTGCTGGCGCTGCGCGCCGACGGGAGCGCGGTGCCCGGCTGGCCCCTGACGCTGCCCTCCGCCGACCTCTACACCTCCTGCTCGCCGGGCGGCACGCGGGTCGCCGACCTCGATGGCGACGGCCGGGCCGAGGTCGTCCAGGTGATCGGAAAGAACACGATCTGGGTCCTGGAGGGCACGGGCGAGGCACGTCCGGGCTGGCCGGTTCCTCCGACCCGGGATGCGGCCGGCCACTGGCGGACGATCAATGCCGCGCCCTCGACCGCCGACCTCGACGGCGACGGACGCGGCGAGATCGTGGTCGTCGAGTCGGGGCTGGAGCCGCGTCTCATCGCGCTGCACGACGACGGACGACCCGTGCCGGGATTCCCGCTGCCGCTGCACGAGGTCGTCGACCATCAGGCCCCGGCGACCGGCGACGTCGACGGCGACGGCCGCAGCGAGATCGTCCAGACCACGCAGCCGTTCGCCGGCGACGTGGTCGATCCGGCGGGCCCGCCCGCCGTTCCCGGCGCCCTGCACTCGCTGCGCGGCGACGGTCTCGAGCGCGCCGGCTGGCCGTACCCGCTCGACGGCGGCGCCGCCTGGGGGGCCGTGCTCGCGGATCTGGACGGCGATGGGCGGCCGGAGATCATGCAGGGGGACGGCGACCAGCTCTTCGTGCTCGACGCGTCCGGCGCTCCGTGGGCCGGCTTCCCGCTCACCGTCCGGCGACCCTTCATGAACGACGCGCAGGCGCGCGTCGACACGCAGTGGACCGCCGCCGATCTCGACGGCGACCGGCACGTCGACTTCCTGCGCGCGCTCGGGGCGGTCAGCAGCACCACGACGGCGATGCGGCTGGTGGCCCTCCAGGCGAAAGGTCCGGAGGTGCGCGGCTTCCCCTTCACCCTCCAGGGCCTGCTCCCGGCGTCGAACCCGGTCGCCGTGGATCTCACCGGGGACGGGCTGCCGGAGACGGCCATTCTCGCCGGCGAGGGGACCAATGGAGGCTGGCGGCTCCTGGCCTGGGATCTCTCGGGCCGCCAGGCGAAGGTGGGAGCGGGTGTCGCGCCGCGACCGGAGCCGGCGCCGGTCACGCCCGCCGCCGGGCCTTAGCTCCCCTTTGCGGGGCTAGTTGCCCTTGCGAGTCGTGGCGGCCGCAGGGGGCGCGGTCATCGGGGTCGATTTGTCCGGGAACAGGCGGGCGACGACGACCTTCCCGGACAGGGCCAGAGTCATCTCGATGTGATTCTTCGCGGTCCCCGGATCCTGACCCTCGGGCTGGCTGGGCAGGCGGCGGAGCGGGGCCTCGATGTCGATGGTGATCGAGGCCGGCATCCGCGCGCTGGTGAACGCCCCTTCCTCCAGATTGAAGATCGCCTCGCCCTTCCCGGTTCCCTTGAGCACGCAGAGGGTGCGCGGCTCCTTTGACGCGGTCGCGGGATCGATCTCGTCGGTGACGGCCACGTCGAAGACGGCTTCCTGTCCGCGCACCTCGCGCAGTGTGAAGACGCGCGTCATGCGGACCGCCAGATCCTCGAGGCCGCGGATGGCGAGGCGCGACGGCATCGGGATGCGGCTCGTCTCGGTGAAGGATTCTCCGGGGCGGAGATCGCGCGGCCCGTCGAGACGCGGGAACAGGCTGTTGAGCATCCCGAACGAGAGCCGGTCGACCTCCGAACGATCCTCGGGGCCCGAGACCTCCTTGATGTCCGCGACGTTGCCCCAGGCGTCGAAATTCCCCTCCCAGACCAGCGACTGCACCGCGTTGGTCACCGGCGGCCCCGCCTCCATCGAGCCGCCGCGATCGTTCATCTCGAGATCGTAGCGCGCCACCTGGCGATGGAACGGCAGGAGTCCCTCGCCGGCCGCTTCGCGAGTGGTCGTCAGGATCTGGATCATCTCGGTGCGGTGAGTGCCCTTCATCCGATCGGTCCAGAACGCGAAGCTCTTCTGGTAGTCGGGCGGGGCCTCGAAGGTGACCACCCCGACGGCGCTCTCGAGACGCCCGTCGAACGAATAGGTGGAGAGCTGCCACGCCTTGGGAAGCAGGTGAATCGACGCCCCGGCGGCGGGCTTGGTCGCGCCCGCGGCGGGAGCGGCCGCCGCAACGCGCGCGTCGATCGCGAGCGACGAGACACCGAGCGCTCCGAGGCCGGACAACAGGAGGGCGGGAACGACGGCGCGAGGGAACCGGGCGGGAGCGATGGCGGCGGCCCTCACATCACGTACTTTCCGGAGCCGTCGTCGGGCCCGGCGTCGCCGCTGTCGCTCCCCTCGGGCTGATCCTTCCAGTACTCGTCGATGGCGCGCCGGATGGCGGCTTCCTCGGGCACGTGCAGGTTGTGGATCGACGCCAGGAGGAGGACCGACTGGCCGACCTGCGCCATGTCCTCCGGCAGGACCTTGCGCAGCGGGTCGATCGCCTCGCGGGCGCCGAACACCGACACCCAGCGCGCCGCGTCGGCGGCGCCGGTCGCCTCGACGAAGGTGTCGAAATGCTCGAGCACCAGGCGCAGCGCGTCGGGGGTCCCGATCTCGCACAGCGCGATCAGGAGACTGTGCGCCGCCTCGTCACCGACGGTGCCGGCCTCGAGCCGGGCGCGCGCCGGCTCGAGGAGCGCCTCGCCGATCGAAGCGACGGCGTGCTCGGCCGCCTCGTAGAGATAGGAATTGTCTTCGGCCAGGAAATCGATGATCTCGTTGGCGGCCCCCGATGAGCCCAGCTCGCCCAGCGTCTCGAGGGCCATCACCTGCGGGAAGAACGGGCCGCGCATCGAGAGGATGGCCAGACAGCGCTCCTCGACCGCGCGCCGCGCCGCGGAGCGGGCGGGACTGCCGGCCGGTCCCGCGGCGTCCACCGCCTCGCGCAGCGCCTCCGGGAGATGGTCGATCATCGCGCTGGTCTCGATTTCCAGAAGCGGCAGGAGCGAGCCGAGATCGCCCGACGCGCGGCGCACCTCGAGCGCGAAGTTGCGGTAGCGCGACATCTTCACGACCGCGGACAGCAGGAACCCGATCACCCACTCGCGCGGGTGCGGCCCGAGCGCCTCGATCGCCTGCGCCACCTCCGGGTCGCCCCAGAACGAGACGACCTCCTCGATCCGCCCGCGCAGGTCGTCGCCCGCCCCCGGCGCCGCGGCCCGTGCCAGGTGCCGGGCCGCCTCCGCGAGGCGCGCCGCGCTGGTCTCGAACGCCCCCGCCTCGAGCGCTCCGCCCAGGCGGGCCGTCCAGTCGGCGCCCAGCGAAGAGCGGATGTCGCAGTCGTAGCTCGATTCGATCGCCTTGATCGTCCGCACCAGATCGATGCGGCCGGCGAGCGTGGTCCGGAAACACCAGCCGCAGTCGTCGACCTCGAGGTGATCCATGAGGACGCGGAACGATTCGCCCGCCCCGCCGTCCTCTCCGTCGCGGCCGGCGCCGCGCCACTGCAGCGAGCGCAGCCAGGCCTGCAGGAGCGGACGGTATCCGCCCGGAGCCGCGTGCTGCAGCGCGGCGGCCAGGATCGCCGGCGAGCCGACCCAGTCGGTGCGCCGCTTCAGGACATCCTGGAGCGCCGAACGCGCCGCCGCGTCATTGCGCCCCGCGAGGGCCTCGACGATCGTCGCCCAGCACTCCTCGTCGAAGTCGCGCCGGTCGGCGGCGGCCCTCACCAGGTCGACGGCATTCGGCGCCTTCAGACGGACCAGCGCCTCCAGGGCCCGCGCCGCCGGCATCCCCCGGAGCGTGTTCAGCGCGCGCGCCAGGTGCGGGACGTGCTCGGGGCCGCCGTGCCGTCCCAGGTGGCCGGCCACGATCTCGGGCGTGAGGTCGTGCTCATCGAACAGGTAGGGCGTGAGCGCGGTGGTGCTCTCCTCGGGGAAGTGCCGCGCCAGTCGGTCGGCGGCCCAGCAGCGAACCTCCGGGTCTTCCCAGCGAAGGAAGCGCTCGAGCTCGCCGCGGCTCCAGATCCGATCGCTCATGTCGTGGTGATTCCCCCGTCGCGCCCGACATTATAGCCGACCGACGCTCGCCTGACCGCCGCCCCAGGCGGCGTGGCCGGTCCGGTCGCGCCTGTCCTTTCTGTGATAGCTTCGGCCCGCCTTCGCACAGGCATCTGGAGGACGAACGATGCTTCGACATCGAGACGGTTGGCGTGTTCGATCGTGGTCCGTCCCGGCGCTGCTGATCGCGGCGGGATACGCGCTCGCGGCCGGCGCGCTGCACGCCGCGGGCCCGCAGTTCTCGGCGACGTACGCGGTCACCGACGCGCAGACCTCCGGCGACAGCGTGCACATGAAGTTCTCGTTCTCCTTGCGTGTCGCCCAGCCGGGCGATCTGGCGGTCGAGACGATCAAGCTCGGGAATCCGTCGGCCGCCGACCATCCGTTCGCGACCTTCCCCGGCGGCACGATTCCGGGGGGCGGCGAGCTGAAGGGCTCGGACAGCGTCACGGTGCCCAAGAGCATCTACAAGAAATGGAAATCGGGGCAGCCCGCCGCGCTGTTCGTCAAAACCGCCGGCGAGGGTGGCAGCGCGGTCTGGGCCCGCGTCGACGCCACAGCCTCCGCGCCGATTCATTAGCACGCGTCACGAGCACGCGTCACGGACGATCGACGACCGCTCGGTCGGGGGGTTGCGGGGAAGGCTGGCGGAGAGGGGGGGATTCGAACCCCCGATCCCGGTTTTAGCCAGGATAACTGCTTAGCAGGCAGCCCTGTTCGGC
>DASRAN010000030.1:0-24997 GCA_035638115.1 Patescibacteria group bacterium
GTGCGTCGCGTCGATCGAGATCGCCCAGCACCGCCCGCAGCCGCACCCGCAGCGGACGGGAGCCCGGCCGCAGCGCGGCGCGCGCGAGAGGCGCCAGGAGCAGCACGATCCCGAGATTGGTGTTGGTGCCGACGCGGCGCCGGGTCTCGCGGATCGACGCCAGCACCAGGGGCCCGACCCGGGCGCGGCCGCGGCGCCGGAAGGCGGCGCCGATCGCCCCGGCGCTCTGCACGAAGTCGCGATAGGAGAGCCCCGGCAGATCGCGGCCGCGGCCGACGTTGCCCGGCTTGGGCGCTTCCAGCTCGAGCAGGCAGGCGACCTCGGCGGCGGCCGCCACCAGACGCGGCGTGATCGGCCGGCGTCTCACCGGCGTCCCCCGATCCGCGCGCGCACCCGGCTCGCGACGACCGACGCGATGTCGATCCGCGCGACCTCCTGGAGGCCGGACCAGCCGGGGATGCCGTTCACCTCGTTCACCAAAAGACGCCCGTCCTCGGCCTCGAGAAGGTCGACGCCCGCGTAGTCGGCGCCGACGGCGGCCGCGGCCCGAGCGGCGAGGTCGGCCTGCTCCGCGGTCGGCGCGTGGGGGAGCGTGGCGGCTCCGGCCGCGACGTTGCACTTCCAGCTCTCGCCGGAGCGGCGCGCGGCGGCGACCACCTCGCCGCCGGCGACGAACAGACGCAGGTCGGTGCGGCCGTGAGGGACGAATTCCTGGAGATAGAAGACGGCGCGCTGCTCCTCGAGAGCGCGAAAGGCGCGCCAGGCCAGGTCGGGATCGGTCAGCCGCAGGATGCCGCGTCCGCCCGAGCCGAGCAGGGGCTTGACGACGACGTCCCCCAGCGTGGCGAACGCCTGCAGGGCGTCGTCCAGGCTCTCGGCCACCACGGTTCTCGGGGTCGGAATCCCCGCCCGCTCCAGAAGCCGCGAGGTCCAGTGCTTGTCGATGGTGCGCTCCAGGCAGCGGGGCTGGTTCACGACCGGCAGCCCGCCGTCGGCCAGCAGGTGCAGCGCGTCGACGCGGAAGACGATCTGATCGAGCGATCCGGGCGGGATGACGCGCACCAGGAGCGCGTCGAGTCCCTCGAGCGGGACGAGCGGCCCCGCGGCGCGCGCCGCGGACGCCGCGCCGGCGGCGATCCCG
Organism: Patescibacteria group bacterium; assembly: GCA_035638115.1. Lineage (GTDB taxonomy): Bacteria > Acidobacteriota > Polarisedimenticolia > Gp22-AA2 > Gp22-AA2 > DASRAN01. The sequence continues at coordinate 1,142 of DASRAN010000030.1, forward strand.
CCCGCCGGTCCGATCCGGCCGATCAGACGCTCCGGGTCGAGGCGGACCGTCTCGCAGCCGTTGGCGGCGAAGGCCCGTGCCAGCGCGGTGAAATGCCAGCCCCCCGTGGCGGCGAGGATCCCGACGCGGGCCACCGGCCGCTACCCTCCGTCCGCCAGACCGAACGAGCGCAGGAGCGTCGCCTCGTCGATCCGTCCGGCAGCGAAGACGCGGCCGGTGCTGCTGTTCACGAAGGTGACGCGCGCCGGGCTGAACAGGAGCGGATCGATGCGATAGAAGTCGCCGTGCATGCGGAACAGGTCGTAGAACAGCCGGCCGTGCTCGCGCGACGCGCAGGACGGCACGCGATCCAGGATGGACTCGATCGCCGCGTCCTCGCAGCGCGTCCAGAGGACGACCTCGGCGCCGTAGAGCACCGCGTCGTTCGTCCGTCCGATCGCCTGCAGCGTGTCGGGCAGGCCGGGGGCCACCGGGCAGGTTCCGGCGCCGGAGATGATGGTGCCGACGTCGAACCCGAGCTCCGCCAGCTTGTGCAGCGCGGTCTCGACCGAGCGCGCCGCCACCTGGAAGGTGCCGGCGAGGCTGCCGGTCGACGCCGCCACCAGGGTCAGGGCGCGGGGTGGCAGGCCGCAGGCCGCGGCCACGACCTCCGCCACCTCGACCCCCGGCAGGCGATCGGTCTCGAGCAGGAGCACCGAGGCGTCGGCGCGCGCCCGCAGCGGCCAGCGCTCGTACAACGGCTCGGCGGCCCGCACGGCGCGCGCCGGGCCGGATCCCATCGCGAAGAATTGGCCCGCCTGCACCTTCCACCCGGCGTATTGCGACCCGAGACAGGCGACTGCGGGGGCGTCGATCGCGACCCGCGCCTCGGGGAAGACGACCGGACCCAGCGCCCGCGTGCCGATCTCGACGCGCCCGAGACCGCCAAGGCAGGCAAGGGCGTACAGACGCCCCGCGGAGAGCGAGCCCGTAGCCCGGACGCCGGCATCGATGAGACGGCAGCCGTTCGCCAGGCGCGTGACCTCGATCCCGAGACCGGCCGCCCCCGTCTCCATGACGTCGGCGATGCGCACCGCTTCGGGATTGATCCGCGTCACCGCGTCGTAGAGGCTCATGACGGCTCCTCCCTGATCAGGATCTCTCCGCGGCCGCCGCCCGATGCGTCGCCGGTGAAGCGGGTGTAGGCCGCGCCGCCGGAGCCCGGCGGCAACGGCAGGCCGGCCGCCGCGAGCGCGTCCGCGTACAGGCTCAGGAACGGAAACCGGCGCCGGCCGCCGGACCGGAAGACCGGAAGCGGATCGTACGCGCGAAACAGGACGATCGTACCGCGTCGCATCAACGCGCCAGCGCCCGCGCCGGCCGATCCCAGGATGAACAGACTCCCGGCCACGAGGGCCGTGCCCGCCCCGGGGCCGGCATCGCCTCCGATCGCGACCAGCCCGCGCCGCATCCGGAAGGCGGCCATCGGACCCGCCGAGCCGCGCACGATGATCGTGCCGCGATCGAGCCCGGCGCGTCCCGGCAGGGGAGCGGCGAGGTGCGCCGCGGCGGAGCCGCCGACGAGCAGGACGCCGCCGCGCATGCCCTCCCCGGCGCGCGCCCCGGCGTCCCCCTCGACGGCGAGAACACCGCCGCTCATCCCGGATCCCGCCCGCGATCCGACCGCGCCGCGCACCGTGAGCCGGCCGCGCGTCATCCCGGCGCCGACCCGCGAGAAGCCCGCGAGATCGCCTTCGACCACGACGTCGCCGTCGGCTTCCCCCTCGATCGAGAACAGATCGCCCAGCGGCTCGGCCAGGCGTCCGACCAAAACCGGCAGCCGGCCGATCTCCGCGCGATCGATCCCCGCGAGCCGATCGGGCGACAGCGAGGCGGCGTCGATCGGAAGTCCGACCGGCAGACGCCAGGGTTTCCGTCTCAGCACGAGGCTCAAGACGCAGGCCTCATCGGCCGCCCGGCCCGGCGGCCGCGGGATCGCCGCCGGCGGGGCCGGCGGCGGGATCGAGGAGCGGGCGCAGCGGGAAGAGGTGCTTCCCGAGCCGTCCCCCGTAGTTGCCGGCGCTGATCCGCGCCACGCCGGGACCGCAGGCGGCGCGGATCCCGGCCGCCATCGCCGCGCCGACGTCTTCGCGGGTCAGCCCGTCGATGACGATCTCCAGGACCGAGTCGACCTCGTCCGGAAGGGCTGTGGCGACCTGGCCGCGCAGCGTCGGACAATAGGGGGAGTTGGTCGAGGCCGGGAGGGCGCGGTATTTCGATCCGACCTTGCTGCCGCTCCTGACGATGCCGCCGGGGAACGGCAGGATGACGCCGGGGATCGACCGGATCGCCTCGACGGAGCGCTCCGCGGCCGCGAGCGTGGCGCGCGGCGAGGTCCCGAGGATCAGGAAGTTGCCACCGGCGACCGCGCGGACGATGCCGCAGCGATCGTCGATCACGAACTCGCCGTCCATCACCGGAATCCTCCAGACGCGCCGCGGGCGGACCGTCTCGCCGCCGGCGAGCGCCAGGGAAGGCTCGATCACCTTGCTGGTCTGCAGGCCGTCCCCGAAGAAACGCAGCATCGAGCCGAGGCGGACGCTCTCCGCGGACGGGAGATCGTCGAAGCAGGAGGCGGTGCCGGCGGTCATCACGCACTGCCCGACGCGGCGCACCAGCTGATCCTGAAGCACCGCCGCGTCGCGCGCGAACGCCAGGACGCGCACCCCGGGACGGCCGTCCGGTGTCGCCGCGGGGCCCGGGCCCTCGAGGCCCGCTTCGCAGCCGCAGGCGATGATCGACGCCGCGAATCCGGTCATCGCCGTCGCCGCGGTCCGCGCCAGGCGCTCCTCGTCGGCCGTGATCACAAGCCGCGCCGCGCGCAGCGCGAACGCCTCGGCGTAGGTCTCCTCGATGAAGGTGCCTTCGATGCGCATGGTCCGGTGTCTCTCCCCCCGTCTCAGGCCGCGCCGGCGGCGACGCTCTCCGGACGCGCCAGCGCGCCGGGCTCCAGCGCGAAGTCCTCGAGCGGCACCGAGTGGGACGCCGCGAACGCCTCGGGCAGACCCGCGGCGAAGCGGGCCGCGGCGGCGGTGCCGTCGCGGCGGGGCGCGGCATGAAAGGTCCGCCCGGCCGGGCGCGCCACGATCTCCCCTTCGCGCGCCACCAGGATCCCGTCCTTGAAGACCGCCACCGGGGTCGCGAAGGTCGACTCCGGATCGCCGGCGTCGCGATGCAGCGCCACGTCACCGTCCGCGCCCGGCCCGAGGTGTCCCTTGTTCGTCAGCCCCAGCGCCCGCGCCGGCCCGGCGCGCGTGACGATGACGATCTCCTCCAGGCTGTATTCGCGCGTCAGACCGGAGAGCACCGTGCGGCGCGCCAGCCCTTCCGGCGCGCGGCGCAGGAGGGCGTCGCGGAAGCCGCGTTCCATCAGCATCCGGATGATCGTCGGATAGGCGGTGAACGGTCCGCCGTTCGGGTGATCGGTCGTCAGCGCGATCCGCCAGGGATCGTCGACCAGGAGCATCAGCTCGAGACCGGCGGCCCACTGCACGGCGCCGACCAGGCGATCGGATCGATACTCGTGCGGCACGACGCCGCAGCCGGTCTCCCCCTCGACGTCGAGGTTGGCCCACTTGCGTCCGGTGAGACGGTGCAGGCGGTGCTGCGCCGGCGCGTCGGCGGAGAGCGTCACCGCCGGCCCGAACACGACCTGGCCGACGTCGGCGGTCACCCGCTCGTGGGCGTTGAGCCAGGCGGCGATCTCCGGCGCGCGGCTGCGCAGACCCGCCGGCGTGCGGCCCCCGTAGGAGTGGAACTGCAGGTGCGTGAGATGCACGCGCGCCGTGCCGAGGGCGTCGAGCAGCGCCAGCGTGAGCGAAGCGTTCCCCGGAGCCCCCAGCCCCGGCAGGTGGACGTGGGCCGGGTGCGGCAGCGCCAGCGACTCGATCGCCCGGACGAGCGACGCCAGGAGCGGCGCCTGATCGCCGGCGTCGCGCCCTTCCTTCCAGGCCTCGACGCCCCCCGGGTTGACCAGCTTCACGGCGTACGCCCGCGCCGACTCGACGAGCCACGCCATGCAGGCGCGCAGCTCCTCCTGTCTCCCGCGGCGCGCCAGGTCGAGCGCGATGGCGTTGTTCCCGGCGAGAACGTACAGACCCTTGTCGACGATCGGCAGCGCGTCGAGCTCGTGATGCGCGGCGCGCGCGCCGACGGGCGCGACCGCCGCCTCGAACACGGTGGTGTACCCCATGGCGGCATAGCGCCGGCCGGTCTGTTCGGTCGATGGCAGGCAGGGACCGCCCGCCGCTTCGGGACAGAGCAGGCGCGCCACGCGCAACGACGGTCCGGCGACGTGGCTGTGCAGATCGACGCCGCCCGGGAGCACCAGGAGCCCCCTGGCGTCGAACACGGGAGAGGTCTTCGGCAGCGACGCGACGACCCGCCCGTCGCGGATGCAGAGGTCGCCGATCTCGCCGCGCCGGCCGTGGGCCGGGTCCCAGATCGCGCCGCCTCGGATCCGGATCGTGCCGGCGGGGGCGGGCGCGCTCAAGCCGCGCTCCCCGCGCAGCGCGCGCGCAGCGCGGCCAGGAGCGCTTCTTCCTGCATGCGGCCGCGCGACACCACCGGGCGCACCGGGACCGGGAGGCCGTCGGCCCGCAGGAAAAGCCCCTCGCCGTCGAGACCGGGCGCGGCGGCCGGCAGGAAGACGTCGGCCGAGTCGGCGGCGGGCGAGGACGGCGACCCCACCACGACGCACGGAGGCGGCGTCCCGTGCGCGGGCAGGTCGCGGACGCCGACGAGAAGCCACGCGTCCGCGCCGCCGCCCTCGATCATGGCGGCGGCCGAGAACGACTCCGGCGCCGAGCGCGGGGCGTCGCCGTGGAATCCGAGCGCGCGGGGCGAGCCGCCGACCGAGAGCAGGGCGCTCATCGCCCCCGCGACGTTGCCGCCCGCGCCGAGCGGCCGGGCCGCGGCCCGTCCGCCGGTGTTGAGATCGCGCGCCAGCAGCATGAGCGCCGACGCGACGGCGAGACCGACGGGCCCCGCGATCGCCTCGTGATCCCAGAGGATCGCGGCGTAGCGCGCCGTGCGCAGGGCCTGCGCCGCCTCCTGAAGCGCTCCCGCCGGCGCCGTGCCAGCGGGCCGCGCCAGGCCGGGGTGGCCGTTGACCGCGGCGCGCAAGGCCAGAAGAATCTCGAGGTCGTCACTCTCCGGGAGAGACAGCGCCCCGGCCCCGTCGTCGCCGGCGGGAACGGGGCCCGCGGCGCGTCCGGCGCGCGGCGGCGCGAGGATGACTTTGGCGGCCGGCGGCAGCAGGGCCGGGTGCTCGGCGCGCGGATCGCAACGCCACAGGAGCGCCACGTCGGCGCGCGACCGGACCTCGCCGAACGTCGCGGCGCACAGACCATGGATCGCCATCGCCTCGATCTCCGCGTCGAGCGGCGCGCTCCCTTCGACGTCGATGGCGCCGCCCAGGGTCTGCGCCAGGCGCGCCGCCTCGCGCGCCGCGCCCACCGGGCTGCGTGACAGTCCGTAGATGAAGGGGCTGCGCGCCCGGGCGAGCAGGGCGGCGGCGGCCGCGAGCGCCTCCTCCAGGCTCGCGGCGCGTCCCGCCACCCGGGGACCGGCCGAGGAATCGTCCGCCGCCAGGGCTGCGAGCGCGCCGCGGCCGGCGGCGCATCCCCCGGTGACCCGCACGGCGCCGCCGGGCGCCTCGTCGAGCGTCAGGTCGGGGCAGGGGAGACCGCAAAATGGAACGCGCACCCGGGTCGCCGGCATGCGCCGCTTGTACCATCGCGCGCGCGAGGCTGTCCAGAGCGAGGCGCCTCCCGGCGGCGCCGCGAATTCGCCGCGACGGCTGGACAGGATCGGCGCAACAGGCGTACCGTAGGCCCATCCAGCCAAAGGGGGGGAGCACGACATGTCGGAGCGGGGAACGCGGATGGGACGGGCGCGCGGACGCGTGGTGGTCTTTTTCGTGGCGGCCGTGGCCGCGCTTTGGGCGGCGCCGGCCGCCCACGCCGGACCCGCGAATTGCGAGCCCGACGCCGTCCAGCCGAGCGGCGCCATCTCCCGCATCTGCATGCCGGCCTCGCGGCCCTGGAACGGCGATCTGGTGATCTGGGCGCACGGCTACGTCGAGGTGACCCGTCCGGTCGCCATTCCCGAAGAGCAGCTCTGTCTGGGCGGCACCTTCTGCATTCCCGACATCACCACCGCGCTCGGTTTCGGTTTCATCACCACCAGCTACCGGATGAACGGCCTGGTGACCACCGGCGTCGAGGACGTCGTCGATCTGGTCGACCAGTTCACCGCGGCGCACGGCGCGCCGCGCCGCGTCTACCTCATCGGCGCCTCCGAGGGCGGCCTGGTCACGACGCTGGGCGCCGAGCGGCGGCCCGACGTGTTCGACGGCGGTCTGGCGGCCTGCGGGCCGATCGGCGACTTCCATCGCCAGATCGACTACTACGGCGACTTCCGCGTCCTGTTCGACTACTTCTACCCGGGTCTGATGCCGGGGACGCCGATGTCGATCCCCGACGATCTGATCGCCAACTTCGAGACGTTCTTCAACGACACCGTGGTCCCCGTGGTCTTCGATCCGGCCAACGTCGGCCTGCTGATCCAGCTCCAGAAGACGACGCACGCGACCTACGATCCGATGGACCCGGCGACCCAGGTGAAGACGCTGCACGACGCGCTCTGGTACAACGTCTTCGCGACCAACGACATCATCGCCAAGCTGGGCGGCGTGCCGTTCGACAACATCGGGAAGATGTACCGCGGCTCGAACGACGACGCCGCGCTCAACGCGGCGGTGGCGCGATTCGCCGCCGACCCGGCGACGCTCGCCGCGGCCGACGCGCTGTTCGCGACCACCGGGGTGCTGCACCGGCCGCTGGTGACGCTGCACACGACGATGGACCAGCAGGTCGCGTTCGTGCAGGAGCTGCTCTACAACCAGAAGCTCAGGGACGAGGGGCTCAGCGCCGAGCACGTCCTGATTCCCGCCTTCCGCTACGGACACTGCAACTTCAAGCCGTGGGAGGCGCTGCTGTCGTTCGCGCTCTTGATCCGCGGCGTGAACGGCGCGGCGCCCGCCGGCATCGAAAACCTGTTGCCGGACCCCGCGGACCGCGCGGCGTTCGTCCGCGCCGCGCGCCAGTCGGGGCTCCTGCCCGCCCGCGCCCTGCATCGCGGCGCGCGCTGACGCGTCGCGGCGCGCGCCGGCGCCGCGCCGCTGTCTGGACAGCCCCTGGAGGGTCCGGTATAGTCGCGGCCGCATGAGGAGAGCTCCAGCGGTCCGGTGAAGTCCACCACACGCGTCGTCATCAGCCTCGTCCTGACCATCGCCTTCCTGGCCCTGTTCCTGCGCTCGTTCGATCTGGGCGCCGCCTGGGCCAGCCTGCGCGGATCGAACGCGGCGCTCCTGATCGCCGCGGTCCTGCTTAACCTTCTCGCCTATCCGATCCGCGCCTGGCGCTGGCGGCACCTTCTGGCGCCGATCCGCGAGCGTATCGGCCTGTACAACCTGACCTCCACCACCGTCATCGGATTCATGGTCACCTTCCTGGTGCCGTTCCGCCTCGGGGAGGTGGTTCGCCCGGTGCTCCTGGCGCGGCGCGAGAGGTTCAGCTCGAGCGCCGCCATCGCGACCATCGCGCTCGAGCGGCTGTTCGACGCCATGACGGTGATGGTCCTGTTCCTCGTCTTCTCGCTCTCGGCCTACGGCCACGCGCTGCTCGCGCCGTCGGAGCCGGGCGGGGCGCGCAGCCACGCCGCGATCTTCCTGCGCCAGGGGGCGCTCGGCGCGTCGCTCCTGGTCGCCGTGGGTCTCCCGCTCGTGCTCGTCCTGGTGCTGTTCCCGAAACAGGTGATCGCCTGGCTGCACGGGCTGAACCGCGGCGGTCCCGCGACGCGCTTCGGCCGCGCCATCCTGGTCCTGGAGCAGTTCCTCGGCGGGCTGGGCTCGCTGCGCCGCGGCAAGGAGCTGTCGGCCATCATCGTCTCGTCGCTCGCGATGTGGCTGGTGATCGATCTCTCCGTCTGGGCCGGGCTTTTGGCATTCGGCCTGCCGCTGCGGTTCTTCGACACCTTCCTCCTGATGGTGGCGCTGACCGTCGGTATCTCGGTGCCGACACCGGGCGGCGTCGGGCCGTACGAGTATTTCTGCCAGCTCTCCCTCACCGACATCTGGGGCGTGCCCGCGGCGGTCGCCGGGGCCGTGGCGGTGACGCTGCATGCGATGGCGGTCCTGCCGCCGATCGTCATCGGCCTGCTCCTGATGTGGCGCGACGGCGTCCGCCCGGCGGAGGTCCGCTCGCTGGCGCACGTTGACGCCGCGCCGGCCGCCCCGGTCTCGGCGCCCCCGCCGGGCGAGCGGCGGGGAGCGGCATGAGGGGCACGGCATGAGTGGCCTGGCATGAGGTGCCCGTTCTGCGCGCACATCGAGGACAGGGTCGTCGATTCCCGCGAGGGGAAGGACGGGCGCGTCATCCGGCGGCGCCGCGAGTGCCTCGGCTGCCGCCGCCGCTTCACCTCCTACGAGCGTATCGACGAGATCGCCTTCATGGTCGTGAAGAAGGACGAGCGGCGCGAGCCGTACGATCGGGGCAAGATCCTGACGGGACTGGCGCTCGCGTGCCAGAAGCGGCCGGTGTCGCCGGCGGCGCTCGAGGGGATCGCGGACGAGATCGAGCAGATCCTTCAGGGTTCCGGGGAGCGCGAGATCGCCACCCAGGTGATCGGCGAGAAGGTGATGGAGCGCCTGCGGACGCTCGACACCGTCGCCTATGTGCGGTTCGCCAGCGTTTACCGGCAGTTCCAGGACGTCGACCAGTTCATGCGCGAGCTGCGGGGGATCCTCGATCAGCACCGCTAGACCGCGTTTCTCCCGGCCGGATCCCGAGGTTGCGGGCGGCCGGGTCGATCACTATATTGGCACCGCCGTACACGCCGTCGCGCTCGCCGGGAGGACCCACGGCATGGCCAGCATCGGCCCCTTCGCAGAAATCAGCCGCATCCAGAGCGAGATCAACCGCCTGTTCGACAACCTGCTCGAGCTGCGCTCGGGCGGGGGCGACGGGGAGGGGGGAGGCACCTGGCTCCCCAGCGCCGACGTCTACGAGACGGACGCGGCCCTGGTGGTCAAGTTCGAGGTCCCGGGGGTGGCCCTGGGAGACGTGACCATGTCGGTGGACGGCAACCGGCTCGTGCTCCGGGGCGAGAAGCGCCGCGCCGATCCGGCTCGCGCGCCGCGGGGCGGCCGTTTCCACTGCATGGAGCGCGGCTACGGGAAGTTCAAGCGCGTGGTGCACATCTCGTCGCCGGTCAACACCCGCGAGGCGACGGCCGACTTGCAGGATGGCGTTCTGGAAGTCACCTTCCCGAAGGTGCCGAACCGACGCGGCACCGAGGTCCCGATCCGCATCAGGGAGAAGTCATGACCACGTCCCGAAGCGAAACGACCGAAGAGCAGCCCCGCATCCCGAAGGAACTGCCGGTCCTGCCCCTGCGGGATCTGGTCGTCTACCCGTTCATCATCGTGCCGCTCTCGGTGAGCCGCGAGAAATCGATCAAGGCGGTCGAGAAGGCGCTGGCCGAGAACCGGATGATCCTCCTCCTGGCGCAGAAGGACAGCCAGACGGAGGAGCCGGGCGAGAAGGACCTGTACCAGACGGGAACCGTCGGCGTCATCATGAGGATGCTGAAGCTGCCGGACAGCCGTATCCGCGTCCTCGTGCAGGGCGTCTGCCGCGCCAAGGTCGAGTCCTACAACCGCCGCGAGCCGTACCTCGAGGCGCGCATCGCGCGCATCGCCGACCCCGTTCTCGAATCGTCGCTCGAGTCCGAGGCCCTCATCAAGAGCACCAAGAAGTCGCTGGAGCGCAGCGTCAGCCTCGGCAAGGCGATCTCGTCCGAGGTCATGGTGATCGCCGGCAATCTCGAGGATCCCGGGCGCCTGGCGGACCTGATCGCGAGCAACCTGGATCTCAAGATCGACGACGCCCAGATGCTCCTCAAGATCATCGATCCGCTGCAGCGTCTGAAGCGCACGCACGAGCTGCTCAATCGCGAGATCGAGCTGCTGACCATGCAGCAGGAGATCAACACCCACGCGCGCGAGGAGATCGACAAGTCGCAGCGCGAGTACTTCCTGCGCCAGCAGCTGAAGGCGATTCAGTCGGAGCTGGGCGAGGGGAACGACCTGGCCGAGGAGGTCGAGGCCCTGCGCGCCAAGATGCGCAAGGCGAAGATGCCGAAGAAGGTGCAGGAGGAGGTCGAGCGCCAGATCAACAAGCTCGAGCGCATGCACCCCGACTCGGCCGAGACCGCCACGGTCCGCAACTACCTGGACTGGATGGTGAACCTGCCGTGGTCGGTCCAGACCAAGGACAACCTCGACCTCGCCAAGGCGCAGGCGATCCTGGACGAGGATCACTATGGCCTGGAGACGATCAAGGAGCGGCTGATCGAGTACCTCGCCGTGCGCAAGCTTAAAAAGAAGATGCGCGGGCCGATCCTCTGCTTCGTGGGCCCCCCGGGCGTGGGCAAGACGTCGCTGGGACGATCGATCGCCCGCGCGCTGGGGCGCAAGTTCGTCCGCATCTCGCTGGGCGGGGTGCGCGACGAGGCCGAGATCCGCGGTCACCGCCGGACGTATGTCGGCTCGATGCCCGGCCGCATCATCCAGGGCATCTCGCAGGCGGGTTCGAACAATCCCGTCTTCATGCTCGACGAGGTCGACAAGATCGGCGCCGACTACCGCGGCGATCCCTCAGCGGCGCTCCTCGAGGTGCTCGACCCGGAGCAGAACTACTCGTTCCGCGATCACTACCTCAACGTTCCCTTCGACCTCAGCAACGTCCTGTTCGTCGCGACCGCCAATCTCCTCGATCCGATCCAGCCGGCCTTCCGGGACCGGATGGAGGTGATCAGCCTGTCCGGCTACACCGAGGAGGAGAAGGTCGAGATCGCCAAGCGCCACCTCCTGCCGAAGCAGATCGAGGAGAACGGCCTGACCACCGGCCAGATGGATCTCAACGACCGGACGCTCCGCACGATCATCGAGAAGTACACCCGCGAGGCGGGTCTGCGGAACCTCGAGCGCGAGATCGCCAAGGTCTGCCGCAAGCTGGCGCGCCGGGTCGCCGACGGCCAGAGCGGGCCGTTCCACGTGACCCCGAAGCTCGCCGAGACGCTTCTGGGCGTGCCGCGCGTGACTCCGGAGATGGCGCTCCTGCGCGACCAGGTCGGGGTCGCGACAGGTCTCGCCTGGACGGCGGCCGGCGGCGAGATCCTGTTCGTCGAGGCGACCACCATGCCGGGCCGCGGACGGCTCATCCTGACCGGCCATCTCGGGGCGGTGATGAAGGAGTCGGCACAGGCGGCGCTCTCGTGGGCCCGCTCGCGCTCGGCCGACTTCGGCTTCAACACGGCGGCGTTCGGAGACCTCGACGTGCACGTGCACGTGCCGGAGGGCGCCATCCCGAAGGACGGGCCGTCGGCCGGCATCACCATGGCGACCGCGATCCTGTCGGTGCTCACCGGGCGCCCCGTGAAGCGCAGCCTCGCCATGACCGGCGAGATCACGCTGCGCGGCAACGTGCTGCCGATCGGCGGCGTGAAGGAGAAGGTCCTCGCGGCGCGCCGGGCCGATATCCGGACCGTGATCCTGCCGGAAGCGAACCGCCGCAACCTCGAGGACGTGCCGAAGTTGTTCCGCAAAGGTCTGCGCTTCGTGTTCGTCTCGGAGGTCACCCAGGTCCTGCAGGAAGCGCTGCTCGACCCGATCGCGCGCCGGGCCGGGCCGCGGGTCGGCACGGAGCGCACCGTCGCGAACCTGTAGAATCCCCTCCGTGGCGTCACGCCCTTCGCGGGCGGCGCGCGGGGCCGGACCCATGTCCTTCCGCATCACCGAGCAGTCGTTCATCGACTTCATGGCCCGCGTGAGCCGTGGCTCGGGCCCGCGCCCGGTCGCCGGCATCGGCGACGACGCCGCGGTCCTCGGGCTGCCCGAGCGCGCCGAGGTGCTGCTGACCACCGATCTGATGACGGATGGGATCCACTTCCTCGCCCGCCGCACGCCGGGCCGCCTCCTCGGGCGCAAGTCGATGGCGGTCAACCTGAGCGACATCGCGGCCATGGGCGGAGCGCCGCACTCGGCCGTCGTGACCGTCGGGCTTCCGCGCCACACCCGTCCCGCCTACGCCCGCGACCTGGCGCGGGGGCTCGCGGAGCAGGCCCGCCGGCATGGCGTGTCCATCGTCGGCGGGGACACCTGCGCCGCGCAGCGGCTGATGGTGAACGTGGCGCTCCTCGGAGTCGTCGAGCGCGGGCGGGCTGTCCTCCGAAGCGGCGCGCGCGCCGGCGACGTGCTGTATGTGACCGGCCGGCTGGGCGCCTCGGCGGCGGGTCTTGCCGTGCTTCGGGGGAAGGGCCGGCGCGGCGCCCCGCGAAGCGCCCATGCCCGGGCGCTGCGGGCACACCAGGATCCGGAGCCACGAACGGTATTCGGTCGCGCGCTCGGGGCCACCGGTCTCGCGACCGCGATGATCGATCTGTCCGACGGGCTGGCGGCCGACCTGCCGCGTCTGTGCGCCGCGAGCCGCGCGGGGGCGGTCGTCCTGGAAGCCGTCCTGCCGATCGACCCGGCGGCGGCCCAGCTGCTCGGCCCGGAGGGCGCGCGCCTCGCCGCCGTCGCCGGCGGCGAGGACTACGAGCTGCTGTTCACGGCCCGTCCGGAGCACGAGGCGATGCTCGCCTCCCTGTCGCGCCGGCTCCGGCTTCCGGTCGCCCGCATCGGCCAGATCCTCCCGCGCCGCGCCGGTATTCGCCTCCTCGGTCGCGACGGGCGCTACCGGACCCTGCCTCGCCCGCAGTTCACGCACTTCGGCGAATAGTCTCGGAGATCGAATCCACCACCGCGGCCCGGAGGGGCGCGCCGCGGGGCCGCGCTCGGCTGAGCCGGCCCTTCCGCCTAATCGCTCTCCGTGGTACGCCTCGAGGGCCCCTCGTCGCGCCCCTCCGGGCCGCGGACTGAACCCCTCTTGCCTCTGGGCGAAGGCTCCCAGGCGGGGCACGCAGCATTCCTCGCCTGGTCGGATGCCGCTTCAAGCAGCGACGGGAAGCGGGGCGAGGGGCCCTCGAGGCGTACCGTGGTGACAGCCAGACCGCCAGTGCCGCCTCAGCCGAGCGCGGCCCCGCGACACGCTTCCCGTCGCTGCGCTTTCGGGGTGGCTGAGCGGCGGAAGGGGGATGGCGCGCGGTTGACCGCGGGGGCGACGACCGCTATAAGGCGCTGGTGCAGGACGCCGATTTGGTGCAGCGGGCCGCCGAGGGAGACCTCGAGGCCTTCACCTTGCTGGTCGAGAGCCGGCGCGAGCGCGTCTTCTGGATCGCCTGCCACGTGGTCGGAGACTTCGAGCTGGCGCGCGACGTGGCGCAGGAGGTCTTTCTCCGGCTGTTCCGGGTCATCCGCCGGTTCCGGAAGGGAGGGCGGTTCGACGCCTGGCTCTACCGCATCACCCTCCACCTGGCGATCGACGCGGCGCGCCGCGAGCGGCCGCACCGGCAGGCGGCCCCCCTGGCCGATCTGGCCGAGGGGTCGGAGCCAAGGGCGCCGGCGGCCGCCGAGGGGCTGCGCGAGCGCGAGGTGCGCCGGATCTTCGCCGACCTGGCGGCGCGGCTGGGGCCGAAGCAGCGAGCCGCCTTCGTCCTGCGCGAGATCGAAGGAATGTCCACGGGCGAGGTCGCGGCGGTCCTCGGCACCACCGAGTCGACCGTGAGAAACCATATCCTCCAGGCCCGGCGCCTCCTGAAGGAGGGGCTGAGCGCCCGGTTCCCGGAATACGCCCCGAAAACCCGGCCGCGCTAGACGGACGCCCGCCCCCCTTCGTAGATCAGTCGACGGCCGGAGCGGGAGGTCCCGCCCCGGCGGCTCCGGGAAGGGAACGGGGGTGTTCCGATGAACGGCGATCGAATCGACGACGGCTGTCTCGAGCTGCGGGCCCTTCTCCCGGCCTGGATCCGGGACGAGCTCGATGAGACCAGGCGGCAGGAGGTGCGCCGGCACCTCGCCGGCTGCGCCGCCTGCCGCGAGCAGGCGGCCGAGACCGATCCTTCGGTCCTCTTCCTGGGGCTCGAGGGCCGTCCACTCCGGCCGGAGTTCTGGCAGGGGTTCGACGCCGCCCTCCGCGCCCGGATTCAGGGCGAGCAGGCCACTATGGCGGGCCGGCTGGCGGGCTGGGCCGAGCGCTTCCGGATTCCGCGTCTGGCCTATGTCACCATACCGGCGGCCATGCTGCTGGTGGTCGCCGGCACCTTGATCCTGAGCCGCCCCGGCTTCCGCGGGCCGGGCCATCCCCCGGTCGCGAGCGGCATTCCGTCCCCCTACGAGCGTCCGATCGTCCCCCGCGCCGGCTCGCCCGCGGCGCGCCCCGAGGTCCAGGGGACCCTTCCGGCCGCCTGGCCGATCGCCGGCCAGGCCTCCGACCCGCCCGCTTTGGAAGAGGTCGGTTCGGCGGCGGCGCGCGTCTATCGGTTCGACGGCGCGGGTGAAGACCCGACCACGATCTATTTCGTCGTCGACGAGACGATCAACTTCTGAGGCCGCCATGCGCACCCATCTCATCGCCGTCCTGATCATCGTCGCGCTGGCCGCACCGGCGCTTCTGGGCGCCTCCGACCCGGCGGCCTCCGGTCTGGTGTCGCGGGCCTTCACGCTGCGCTACAAGAGCGTCGACGAAGCCTACATCCTGGTCAGTCCCTGGCTCACGCCGCGCGGCTCGATCCAGTCGCAGCCGCACCAGAGGGTGCTGACGGTCGTCGACACCCCCGAGGCGCTCAAGCACATCGCCGACCTGGTGGCCGGCTTCGACCTGCCGCCCCGCACCGTCGAGGTCGCGGTGCAGCTGATCCTGGCGTCGTCGGAAAAGGGCTCGCCCGACCCGACGCCGCCGCCGATCCGCGGCGTCATCGAGAAGCTCAACGCCCTCAACACCCGCTGGAGCGACTACCGGCTGGTGGGCGACGCGCGCGTCCTCGGCACCGAGGGGGAGCGCAGCACGCTGCGGGTCGGCGACGACTATCGCGTCGAATTCCGCATCGATCAGATCGCCGACGAGAGTCGCGTCATCCGCTTCAAGCCGTTCGAGCTGGCGCACCGCGACCTGACGGTCGAGGGGAACGAGCGCTTCGCCCCGGTCCTCGACACGGTGCTCAACCTGCGCGACTCGCAGCTGTTCATCGTCGGGGCTTCGAAGATGGAGCGGAGCAACCGCGCGCTGTTCATGACCATCACGGCCTCTCTGCCGCGGCCGTAGGGAATCGGGACCCGCCGCCATGCCCGAGTTCATCGCCCGCCTCGGCACGTCCGACGGCGCCATCTTCGAGCGGACCTTCAACTCCGACTCCGAGCGATCGCTGCGGGCGGAGCTGCAGCAGCAGTACCTCATCCTGGCGATCAAGAAGAAGAGCACGATCACGGGGCTCTTCCCCGGCTTCGGCGCGCGGCGCGGCGTGAAGATGAAGGAGTTCCTGCTGTTCAACCAGGAGCTCGCGTCGCTGCTCAAGGCCGGCCTGCCGATCCTCAGCAGCCTCGACATCCTGACCGAGCGCCGCAAGAACGTGGTCTTCAAGCGGGCGCTGCTCGAGGTGCGCGACAAGGTGCGCGGCGGGATGTCGCTCTCCGAGGCGTTCGAGGACCAGGGCGATCTGTTCCCGAAGATCTACTGTTCGACCCTGGCGTCGGGCGAGCGGTCGGGCGAGGTCTCCGCCGTCCTGCAGCGCTACATCGGCTATCAGAAGACGCTGATGGCGACGCGGCGCAAGGTGCTCGCGGCGCTCATCTATCCGGCCTGCCTGTTCATGATGTCGATCGCGGTCATCGTCATCCTGATCACCATGGTGGTGCCGAAGTTCGTCGACTTCTACGGCGATCTCGGCGCCGACCTGCCGCTCATCACGCGCCTGCTGATCGGCCTGTCGACGCTGGTCACGCACTACATCCTGCTGCTCCTGGCGGGGATCGTCGGGCTGGTCATGGCGTTCCGGGCCTGGCAGCGGACCGACGCGGGGAAGCTCTCCCTCGACCGGTTCATGATGCGTCTCCCGCTGCTCGGCACGATCCTGCAGAAGGTCGCGGCCAGCCGGTTCGTGCGCACCCTCGGCACGCTCCTCGCCGGCGGCATCCCGGTGGTCTCGGCGCTGGGCATCGCCGGACGCGCGGTGGGCAACCTGGAGTTCGAGCGCCAGCTGATCGAGGTGGAGCGCAAGGTGCGCGAGGGCAGCTCCCTCTGGCAGGCGCTCGACGCGACCGGTCTGTTCTCCGATCTGGCGATCGAGATGACCAAGGTCGGCGAGTCGACCGGCGCCCTGAGCGACATGCTGATCAACGTATCGGAGTTCTACGACGAGGAGATCGACACCAGCCTGGGAACCATCATGGCGCTCCTCGAGCCAGGCATGCTCGTCTTCATGGGGCTCATCGTCGCGATGATGCTCCTGGCGATCTACCTGCCGCTCCTGCAGTCCTACTCGAAGTCGGGAGCCTAGAGGAGAGACCATGGCCGCAGCCCAGGATCCCGCCGCCCGCGCGCCGCACGACCCGGAGGTGGTCCCGGTCACGACCGGCGCCGGCGACGAGGCCGAGGCGCAGCGCATGGCGGCGCGTCTCGGCATCCAGTACGTCGATCTCGCCGATTTCCCCATCAACCAGGACCTCTTCCGGCCCATCCCGGTCGACCTGATGTTCCGCTACAACTTCGTCCCCTGGAAGGAGGAGAACGGCCGGCTGGTGGTCGTCATGTCCGACCCGTCGGACGTCCTCATGGTCGACGAGCTTGAGACGCTCCTGGGTCGGCCGCTCCAGGTCTGCGTCGGCACGCGGCAGGCGATCGCCGAGGTCCTCAAGAAGTCGGAATCCGGGCAGCGGGTGCTCGAGGCGGCGACCGAGGAGTTCCGCATCCAGGTCATCCGCGACGAGGAGGACGAGAAGGGCGACGAGGCGCTGTCGATCGACAAGCTGACCTCGGCCGACTCGCCGATCATCAAGCTGGTCGACTCGACGGTGTTCAACGCCCTGCAGCGCCGCGCCTCCGACATCCACATCGAGACGCGCGACCGCGAGGTGATCATCAAGTACCGCGTCGACGGCGTGCTCTACCAGGCGATGGATCCGATCGACAAGCGGTTCCATTCGTCGATCATCTCGCGTATCAAGGTCATGTCCGAGCTCGATATCGCCGAGAAGCGCGTCCCGCAGGACGGCCGGTTCAAGCTCAAGATCAAGGGACGGACGATCGACTTCCGCGTCTCGATCATGCCCTCGGTGCACGGCGAGGACGCGGTCATCCGGATCCTGGACAAGGAATCGGTCAACGAGGATTTCGCCGAGCTGCGGCTGGACGTCCTCGGGTTCAACGCCGAGGAGCTCAAGCGTCTGCGCAAGTTCATCCGCGAGCCGTACGGCATGGTGCTGGTGACCGGGCCCACGGGCTCGGGCAAGACGACGACCCTGTACGCGGCGCTCTCGGAGATCCGCTCCAGCGAGGACAAGATCATCACCATCGAGGACCCGGTCGAGTACCAGCTCCCGGGCATCACGCAGATCCCGGTGAACGAAAAGAAGGGGCTGACCTTCGCCCGCGGGCTGCGGTCGATCCTGCGCCACGACCCCGACAAGATCATGGTCGGTGAGATCCGCGACGAGGAGACGGCGCAGATCGCCATCCAGTCGGCCCTCACCGGGCACCTCGTGTTCACCACCGTGCACGCCAACAACGTCGTCGACGTGCTCGGCCGGTTCCTCAACATGAAGGTGGAGCCGTACAACTTCGTGTCGGCGCTCAACTGCGTCGTGGCCCAGCGTCTGGTGCGGATCATCTGCCCGAAGTGCCGCCAGGCGGTGCGCTACACCGCCGAGCAGCTCAAGGAGTCCGGAATCGATCCCCGGCACGCCGACCAGACCTTCTACGAAGGGAAGGGGTGCAGCGACTGCAACGGCACCGGCTACATGGGCCGCATGGCGATCGCCGAGATCCTGGACATGAGCGACCGGATCCGCGAGCTCATCCTCGATCGCAAGTCGGCGGCGGAGATCAAGCGGGCGGCGCGCGAGGAGGGGATGGCGTTCATGCGCGACGCGGCGGTGGCGCGGGTGCTCGAGGGGCGCACGACGCTGCGCGAGATCAACAAGGTCACCTTCGTCGAGTGAGGCGGGACGCGCGATGACGTGGAAGGATTCGCTGGAGCGCATGCGGGTGATGTTCGAGGGGACCTCCCTCGACAACCGTCTCGCGCCACGTTATCCCGCCGCGGCCGTCGAGATCGGCCCCGACATGATCACCGGCCTGCGCGCGGAGCGCGATCGACGGCGCGGGCGCCACGTGGTGCGTGCCGCCCTCTGCGTCCCGGTGCCGGCCGGGGCGATCGAGACCTCCCTGCACCGTCCGAACATCGTCGACGCCGCCGCGGTCGGCCGGGCGCTCGACGAGGTCCTGAAGGCCGTCGCTCCCGGCGAGCACCGGGTGTCGCTGCTCCTGCCGGACCACGTGGCGCGGGTGTCGATCCTCAACTTCGCGGCGCTGCCGGCGACGCGCCGCGAGCTGATCGAGATGGTCCGCTTCCGGATGGCCAAGGGACTGCCGTTCAAGGCGGAGGAGGCGGCGCTCGATCTCATGCCGTTGTCGGCGACCGGCGCCACCTCGGCGGGCGCGGTGCTCGCCGTCTTCATGCACCGGCCGATCCTCGAGCAGTACGAGTCGCTCCTGACGCAGCGCGGCTACTGGCCCGGGCTGGTGGGGTTGTCGACGCTCGAGCTGTTCAACCTGTTCCGTGGCCGTCTCGAGCCGGCGACGCACGAGCGCGATCTGCTGGTCCTCAACCTGACGCGCGACTACCTCGCGCTGCTGATCCTGAGCGCGGGGCGGATCATCTTCTACCGCTGCAAGCCGCACGCGAGCGAGGTGGCGGTCGACGGCGACCTGGCGGGAGTGCGGCGCGAGATCTATACCTCGCTGGCGTTCTACCAGGAGAAGCTCCTGGGCCGCGGGCTGGGCCGCGCCTGGGTGCGGGTCGCGGGTATGCCGGTGGAGGCGGCGGTCGAGACGGTCGCCAAGGAGGTCGGCTGCCCCGTCGACGTGCTCCGTCTCTCCGAGGCGCTGGAGGTGTCCGAGGGCACGCTGCTGGACGAGGCGGCGTCCGCCCTCGTGGCGCCGGCGGCCGGCGCCGTGATCGGGAGGCGCTCGTGAAGCCGGTCACCCTCAACCTCGCGAGCCGGCCGTTCCGCAACAACGTGCTGACCGGGACGATGCTGGGTGTGGTCGGCGCGGCGATCGTGATCGCGACCGTGGCCAATCTCTGGGTCTATCTCAGCTACGGCCAGAGCTACGCGCAGCTGCAGCTCGACCAGGCGCAGGACCGCGCCCGGATCACACAGCTGGAGGGGGAGGAGAAGCGGCTGGCGGGGGAGGTGAGGGCGCGCGACTTCCGCCGCGTCTTCGAGCGCGGCAAGCTGGCGAGCGAGCTGATCCGCAAGAGCGCTTTCTCCTGGACGCTTCTGTTCAACACGCTGGAGACCGTGGTGCCGCCCGATGTGGTGATGACCGCGATCCGGCCGAACATCTCGGCCGAGGGGATCATCATCCGGATCGAGGGGGTGGCGAAGCAGCACATGGCGCTTCTGACCTTCGAGGAGACGCTCCTGCGGCACCCGGCGTTCTCCAAGGTGTTCCCCTCGAACGAGCGCCAGCTGAACCCGAGCCTCCCCGACATCACCTTCCTGCTCACCTGCGACTATCTGCCGGAGCACGCGGGTGCGCCCGAGCTTGTGGCCAAGGACGGTGGCGCCGCCGGCGACACGGGCGCGGGCGGCGGAGCGGGTGCGGCGGGTGAAGCAGGCGCGGCGGGGTCCGAGAAGGCCGCGGCCGGGGCCGCGGGAGACAACAGCGCGGCGGCGCCGGACGGTGCCGCTCCCGCGGCGGCGGATGCGGGAGCCGCCGCGGGGACGGGCGCAGGGCCGGTCGCGGCGCCGGCGGTGATCGCCGCTCTGATCGGGCGCGACGGCCGGCCACGCGACACCCGCGGTCCGGCGCGGACCGTGATCGCTCCGGGGGCCATCCTCCTGGCGTCCACCGCGCCGTCGACCACGAAACCGTCCGCGACCAGATCGCCGGCGACGGCCAAGTCGCCGGCCGCGGCGACGTCGCAGAAGGCAGCCGGCGCCGTGGCGGGCGGCTCGAAAGCGGACGCGATCCAAGCCTGGGCGTCTCCGCATCCCGGTGTGTCCGGCGCCACGGGTGGCGGAGCGCACTCGGCCGGTGGCTCGACCGCCGTCGGTGGCGCGCCTGCAGCCGGCACGACCGGCGCGGCCGCGGCGACGATCCCCGGCGCGGCCGCGGCACCGGCGGCGACGCCCGCGCTTCCACCCGCCGGCCCCAAGGTCGACGCGAACGATCCGCGGCTCGCAGCCGCGCACGGACCGCGCCGGCGCCTCGCGGTCGGTCCGGCGCCGGCGCAGCGCCTGGACATCCCGCTCAATTTCGCGGACCGGACGGTGGCGGAGATTTACGACCGGATGGGGCGCGCCTACGCGGTGCGGTTCGATCTCGATCCCATCGTCAACCGCCAGGCACGGGTCACCATCAACCTGCAGGGCCGCAAGCTCGACGACGCGGTGGTCCTCATGGGGGGCATGGCGCACCACCGGATCGCCCGCGTGTCGGCCGGGGTCTACCGCGTCTCGCCGGCCGAGCAGGGGATGCCGCTTGGTGACGCCCCGGTGGCCGAGGAGCCTCTGCATCCCGGGGGCAAGCCATGACAAGAGCGCGAAAAGAGCCGGCCCGCAAGCGGTTCGACCTGCGCCAGGATCTCTGGCGGGTCGTGGCTCTGCTCGGGACCCTCGTGGCCCTCAACGTCGGGTTCTACGCCTTCCTCAATCTGCCGCGGCTTCGCGCCCTGTCCAATCTGGCGACCGGGCGCGACGAGGGACGCCGCGCCCTCGCCGACATCACCCGCTCCTGCCAGGCGATGCAGGAGCTGATCGATCGTTACGACCAGGAGAGCGGCCGTCTCGACCAGTTCTACGCCGACCGGCTCGGCACCCAGCTGGAGCGGATGACCCGGATCCAGCAGGGGCTGCGGGCGATCGCCACCGAGTTCCGCATCAACCCCGAGTCGATCGACTACACGACGAACGACATCGAGGGGAGCGACCTGGTGCGGTTCCAGGTGACCCTGCCGCTGGTCGGCGGGTATCCGAACCTCCGTCACTTCATCGATCGGGTCGAGACGGCGCCGTTCCTGGCGGTCATCGACTCGATCGAGCTGGCCGGCTCGCGTGAAGGGGGCGCGATGCTGAGTCTGACGATCCGCATCTCGACCTACTTCCGCGGACCCGGGACGATGAAGCCGCCCGGCGCCAAGGGGAGCCCCACGTGAACCCCGCCCTGGCCAAGCGCAAGGAGCTGATCCTGGGGTTGCTCGTCGTCCTGCTGGGGGCGGCCGTGTGGCACACCTTCTTCAGCGCCGAGGGATCGCCCATGCATATCGGCGGCCCGGCGATGCCGGCGCGCGGCTCGCGCCCCGATCTCGGCAATCTCAAGCTCTTCCCGATCAACTGGGCGTCGCTCTCCACGCCGCGCCCGGCGTACGACGCGAACGGCCGCAACATCTTCCAGTTCGGCGTCATCCCGCCGCCTCCGCCGCCCGTCCTGAGCAAGGCGGAGCAGGAGGCGATCCGGAAGGCGCAGGCGCTGGCGGCCGAGGAGCGCGCCAAGCAGGAGGAGCTGGTCCGGCAGCAGCAGGCCGCTCTGGCCGAGCAGCAACGCCAGGCAGCGGAGAAGGCAGCGGAGATCGCGAAGAACACGCCGCCGCCCCCGCCGCCGAAGCCGCAGCCGCCGCCGATCCCGTACAAGTTCATCGGTTACATCGGCCCGGCGGACAACAAGGTGGCGGTCCTGCACGACGGCGCCGACATTCTCATGGTGCGCCGCGGCGAGGAGCTGCCGCACGGCATCAAGGTGCTGGAGATCGGCTACGAATCGATCAAGTTCGGCTTCACGGATCCGCAGTTCAAGGACGAGTCGCGGACCCTGCCGATGAGCAGCTCGTACTGAGGAGGCGACGGTGTGGCGTGATTCCTGGGGAGGTGAGGACGTGCACGGAGGAGCCAGCGTGAGGGTTCGTCATCACCGGCCGCATCGTCGCGGCCTGGCCGTCGCGGCCACGGTGCTGCTCCTCCTGGTGGGGTGTGCCTCGGGCGCCGCCTTCCGCCAGGGCGAGAAGAGCTACCGGTCGCAGAACTACGACCAGGCGGTGGTCAATTTCTCCAAGGCCCTCTCCGCCAAGCCGGACAGCACGCAGTACAAGATGTGGCTCGCCCGCGCCCGCGTCAGCGCCGCCGAGGCGCACTTCATCAAGGGAAGCGAGTACCACAAGCACGGCCTGCTCGAGGAGGCGATCGCCGAGTACCAGCAGGCGGTCTATCTCGACGCCTCGCACCAGCTGGCGGCGAACGAGCTGCAGAAGGCGCTCACCGAGTGGCAGCGGCAGCAGGACAAGGGCAACTGGGACCTCGAGAAGCGCAAGAAGCAGGCGACCCCCGGGCGCGACGCGCCGCGTCTGAACCCCCAGTCCAACATCCCGATCGTGCTGCGCTTCAAGGACGAGGGACCGAAGAAGATCTACGACGCGCTGTCGAAGGCCTCGGGCATCAACTTCGTCTACGACGACCGGCTGCCGCTCGACAAGAAGGTCACCGTGGACCTCGCCGACGTCACCTTCGAGCAGGCGATGGACCAGCTGATGACCATGAACAAGCACTTCTACAAGATCCTCGACGAGAACTCGATCTACATCGCCGAGGACACGCAGCAGAAGCACAAGGAGCTCGACGATCTGGTCATCCAGACCTTCTACCTGAGCAACGCCGACGTGAAGGACGTCCAGGTGCTGCTCCGGACCCTGCTCGACGCGCGCCAGATCGCCCAGAACGACCGGCTCAACGCCATCACCATCCGCGACACGCCCGAGCGCGTCGCCGTGGCCCAGAAGATCATCGAGGCCAACGACAAGGCCAAGTCGGAGCTGATCATCGACGTCGAGCTTCTGGAGGTGAACCGCAACCTGCTCCGCAATCTCGGCATCGATCTCATCGGCGGGGGCACCAGCGGCGGCACCGGCAAGGCGCTCAACCTGAGCTTCGGCGGCGGCTCGTCGGTGAGCCTCAACAACCTCGACCTGCTCAAGCAGGCGGGGTCGTGGCTCATCGGGCCGATCCCGGGCGTGGTGGTCAATTTTCTCAAGACCGACGCCGACGCCCAGGTGATCGCCAAGCCGCAGCTGCGGGTGAGCGAGGGATCGAAGGCGACGGTGCGCATCGGCGACCGGATCCCGATCCCGAACACCACCTTCAACGCCGCGCCGACGGTGGGCGGCACCGTGGGCGTGCCGATCACCTCGTTCACCTACCAGAACGTCGGGATCAACATCGACCTCGAGCCGCGCGTGCACCACAACCGCGAGATCACGCTGAAGGGGAAGATCGAGATCTCCGCCCTCTCCGGCGAGGTGGCGGCCGGCGGCGGGCTGACGCAGCCGATCATCGGGACGCGCGAGATCGAGTCGACCATCCGGCTGCGGGACAACGAGACCAACCTGCTGGCCGGTCTCATCCGCGAGACCGAGCGCCACTCGATGTCGGGCGTCGCCGGTCTGTCCGACATCCCGGTCCTCAAGCGCCTGTTCGGCAGCACCCAGACGACAATCGAGAAGACCGACATCGTCCTGATGCTGACGCCGCACATCATCCGGATCCCGGACATCACCGACGAGGACCTCGAGCCGCTCTGGATCGGCACCGAGCAGAACGTCGAG
>DASRAN010000031.1:0-46483 GCA_035638115.1 Patescibacteria group bacterium
GTTCTGGAACACGAAACCGACCCGCTCGTTGCGGATGGCGGCCAGGTCGTTCTTGCCCAGACCGCCCACCGCCTTGCCGCGCAGCTCGTAGACCCCCGACGACGGCGTATCGAGGCAACCGACCAGGTTCATCAGCGTCGACTTGCCGGAGCCGGACGGCCCCACCACCGCCACGAACTCGCTGGTGCCGATGCGCAGGTCGATCCCGCGCAGCGCCTCGACCCGCACCCGGCCGGTGTCGTAGACCTTGCGGATGGCGTCCATGTGGATCACCTGGCCGTTCGGCTTCGGGGAGGTCCGGCTCGTGGGCACCGTGTCACTCATAGCGCAGGGTCTCCGCGGGGTCGACGGCCGCGGCGCGCCGCGCCGGGAAGTAGGCCGACAGAAGCCCGATGACGCCCAGGACGGCCGCCGAGGCGAATCCGACCGCGGGCGACAGGGTCGGCTTGCCGAGGAACTCCAGCGCCTCGTTGCCGGCGGTCGGGATCAGCCCGAGCAGGATGATGAGGTTGACCGAGATGATGAGCCCCAGAAGCCCGCCGACGAGGGTGTAGAGCAGCCCCTCAAGAACGAGCGGGCCGGTCACCCAGAGCGGGCGCGCCCCGAGCGCCATCTTCACGCCGATCTCCCGCGTGCGCTCCTTCACCGTGGCGTACATGATGTTGGCGACCCCGACGCCGCCGATGAGGAGCGTCAGCCCGCCGATGATGCCGAGGAACATCTGGATCCCGAGGGTGATGTTGTTCATCATCTTCCCCTCCTCGATGGTGTCCCAGACGCCGATCGCCGGCTCGTCGGACGGATCGAACTTGTAGCGGGCCGCCAGCGTCTCGCGCAGGCTTTTGAGGCAGGGCTTCATCAGGGAGGGGTCGGTCGGCCGGATCACCATGTTCGCGAGACGCTCCATGCCGAACTGCGCCTTCATGGTCGTGATCGGAATGTGGGCGCCCGACTTGTCGGGTCCGCCATAGGTCCCCATCTGCATCTTCTTCTGCATGACGCCGATGACCGTGTACGGCGCCGACTGGACCAGGAGCGTCTTCCCGATCGGGTCCTCGTCGCCGAAGATGTCGTGCGCCAGCTCGTCCCCCAGGAAGATCACCCGCCGCCGCTCCTCCTCGTCCTGGGCGTTGATGAAGCGCCCGCCGGGCTGCGCGTGGGTGTTGCGCAGGTCGGCGAAGTTCGGGCTCGTGCCGTTGATCCGCGCGTTCACCGTCTTGCGGCCGTAGGTCAGGCTGACACCCCAGCGCCGGAACTCGCCGGTGATCTGATCCAGGTAGAGAACCCGGTCGCGCAGGAGGGCGACGTCCTCGAGGGCGGGGCGGATCGGCCGGCCGGGCGACATTCCCTGCCACGTCTTGGTCGTCTCGCCGGAGAAGATGACGGCGATCCCGCTCCCCATCCCGGCGCTTCCCTTGTTGAGCTGGCGCTTGAGTCCTTCTCCGAAGGAGAGCAGGAGCAGCAGGGAGACGGTTCCCCAGGCGATCGCCGCGACGGTCAGGACGGCGCGCTTGCGCTGCAGCCGCGCCGACCTGATGAACATGGCCCAGATGATCGAAAGGGTGCGCCGGTCCATGGCTCTAGAGCTTCATGGCGACGACGGGATCGAGCCGCGCCGCCGCCCGCGCCGGGAACCAGCCGGCCAGGAATCCGACCGCACCCAGAAGGCCCGCCGTCAGACCGCCGACGGAGGCGGAGATGACCGGCGTGCCGATCTCCTTCGACATCCCCATGAGCGGCACCAGCCTGCAGAGTCCCGCCGAGATCAGGAGCCCCACGGCGCCCCCGACGACGGTCAGGAGAATCGTCTCGACCATGAGCTGCGCCAGGATGCCGCCGCTCCGGGCGCCCAGCGCCATCTTGATCCCGATCTCGCGCGTGCGCTCCTCGACCACGACGTTCATGATGTTGGAGACGCCGATGCCGCCGACGACCATGGTCAGGCAGCCGACCACCCCGAGGAAGACCCGGAAGCCGAGCATGAAGGTGTCGATGAACTGGAAGTTCTCGGTCGTGTCCCAGATGCCGAGCGCCTCCTTGTCCTTGGGGTCGAAGCGATGCTTGTGCGCCAGGATGGCGAGGACCTGCGCCTTGAGCCGCTCGATGTCGCCGACCTGCTTCGCCTTGAAGATGAAGTTATTGATCCGCCTCAGCCCGCTCAGCTCCTGCAAGGTCGTGCCGGGCATGAACGTCTTGTCCTTGTCGCGGCCGGAGTAGCTCGAGTCCTGCGTCTTGCTCTGCAGAACGCCCACCACGAGGAACGGCGACCCTTGCAGGAGCAAGGTCTTGCCGACCGGGTCGGTCTTCTCGCCGAAGACGTCCTTCGCCAGCTGATCGCCGATGAACAGGACGTGGCGCTTCTGCGTCATGTCGAGGGCGTCGATGAACCGGCCGCCCGGCTGCGGGATGAGGTTCCGCAGATCGCCGAACACCGGGCTGACCCCGGACACGTCGACCAGGAGCGTCTTGGTGCCGTAAGTCAGCTTCATGTTGCCGGAGTACTCGCCGGAGATGCCGGCCAGGCCGTCCGCCTTCGCGGCGACGAGCTCCATATCCTCGTCGGTCAGCCGGATGCGCCGTCCCTTCCCCAGCCCCTCGAACGGGATCGAGGTGAGCGACGGCCAGGCGATGCAGATGTTCTCGCCCAGCCCCGCCGAGTTCACCCGGATCTGCTCGTGGAAGCCGCGGCCGAAGGCCAGAAGGAGGCTGACCGCCACCGTTCCCCAGACGATGCCGAAGACCGTCAGGAAGGTGCGGAGCTTCTGGCTGCGGACGTCGCGATAGAGCTGCCGCAGGCCGTTCACAGACCCTTGATCTCCTTCGGCGGCCGCTCCACCACCTGGTCCCCTTTCTTCAGCCCCGCGGCGACCTCGATGTTCAGGCCGTCCGAGAGGCCGGTGGTGATCTCGACCTTGCGGGGCTCGTCCTTCGGCTTCACCCCGGGCAGCTCCACGAACGCCTTCTTCCCGCCGTCCTCGAAGGTCACCAGCCGCTCGGGGACCAGCAGGACGTCCTTCTTCTCGCGGATCACCAGGTCGACGTTGGCGGAGTAGCCGGAGCGCAGGACCACGTCCTGCTTCGGTTTCAGCTCGATCTCGACCTCGAAAAGCTTGGCGTTGTCCTTCTCGATCGCCTGGGGGGCGATACGCGTCAGGGTCCCCAGGACCTCCTGGTCCGGCAGGGCGCCGACCTTGAGGCGGGCCGTGAGCCCTTCATGCAGCTTGCCGACGTCGATCTCGTCCACCGTGCCGCGGAAGATCAGCTCCCGCATGTCCGCGATCGAAGCCAGATCGGTCCCCGCCTGGTACGACGTCAGCGGCACCACCGGGTCGCCGGCGTTCACCAGCCGCTCGAGCAGGGTCCCGCCGGCGGGGGCGCGCACCACCGATTCCATCGTGGAGCCGCCGCCGGTGATCTTCCCCTTCTTGATCAGCTCCAGGCTGTCCTTCGACTGGGCGAGGCTGATGCGGGCGTGCTCGTACGATTCCTTCTTGATGTCGAGGTCGCCGCGCGACAGGATCTTCGCGGCCGACAGCTCCTGGGAGCGGCCGTAGTCGGCCTCGGCGCGGTCATAGGCCGCCTGCGCCAGCTCGACGTTGCGCTGGGCTTCGGACAGCTCGGTCGGCGTCGGGTCGGGGACGATGTTGAACAGCACGTCGCCCGCCTTGACGTTGTCCCCCACCTCGAAGAACGACGCCCGGACGATGCCGGAGATCTTCGACTTGACGTGGAACTTGACCCGCGGCTCGATCTTGCCGATGGCGACCGCCTTCTCGACGATCCCGCCGGTCGTGATCTCGACCAGCTTGAGGCCGTTGGCCGTCGTGTCCCGGCCGGTCAGCCAGGCATAGGCTCCGACCGCCCCGCCCGCCAGAACCCCGAGGACGATCAGCCACTTGACCACCTTGCGCATGCCTCTCCTCCCGACGACTTCGATGGCTTACTTATACGCCGCCAGGGGCCTCCTGGTTCTGCAGAATTCCATTCGCGGACGGCTATACTGGGCGGCCATGACCGACCTGCGGGTCTATGACCGGATTTCGGACGCGGTGGGGCTGACCCCCCTGGTCCGCCTGCGCCGGAGCGTGGCCGGCCTCCCCTGCGAGGTGTTCGCCAAGATCGAGTTCATGAACCCCACAGGCTCCGCCAAGGACCGGATCGCCCGGCACATGGTCGACAAGGCGCTCCGGGCCGGCCGGCTCAGGCCGGGCGACGTCCTGGTCGAGAACTCCTCCGGGAACACCGCCATGGGGCTCGCCATGATGGCGATTCAGGAGGACCTGCGCTGCCGGATCGTGGTCCGGCGGCAGACCAGCCGCGAGAAGCTCGACTGCCTGCGGGCGATGGGCGTCGAGCTGGTCCTGGTCGACGGCGATCTCCCGCCCGACGATCCGGAGAGCTACAACCAGAAGGCGAAGCAGGTGGTCGCCGGCACGCCGCGCGCCTTCTTCACCGACCAGCACAACAACCGGGACAACAACGAGGCGCACTACCAGACCACCGGTCCGGAGATCTGGCGGCAGATGGAGGGACGGATCGACTACGTGGTCGCCGGGATCGGGACGGGGGGAACCCTGTCGGGCGTGGCCCGCTATCTCAAGGAGCAAGACCGGGCGATCAAGGCGATCGGCGTCGATCCGGTCGGCTCCGTCTTCTCCGAGTACTTCCGGACCGGAACCCCCGGGACCGCCTCCCCCGGCCTGATCGAGGGGCTCGGGGACGAGGAGGTGATCGGCTGCCCGGAGTTCGAGCTGTTCGACGACCTGGTCCAGGTGACCGATCGCGAGGCGTTCCTGGCCGCCCGCGAGCTGGCACGCACCGAGGCGATCCTGGCCGGCGGGTCGAGCGGCGCGGCCCTGTGCGGGGTCCGCAAGGTGGCCGCGCGCCTCGAGCGGCGTCCGGGCGTCACGACCCCGGCGCGGATCGTCACCCTGTTCCCCGATTCCGGCAGCCGCTACCTGAGCACCATCTACAACGACGACTGGATGCGCCAGGAGGGGTTCCTGGAGTGAGGCGCCCCGCCCGCGGCCTGGTCTCGATCGCGATCGCCACGACGCTCGCCGCGGCGACGGCGCCCGTGTCGTTCGCCGCCGCTCCCGCGTCATCCGCATCACCCGCATCACCCGCGTCGCCCACGTCGCCCGCGGCGCCGGCGTTCGACGCGACGGTCGCGGCGCACTTCGCGCGGCTGGCGCTCGACTGCGTCCACCGCGAGTATCCGAACAAGATCGCCCACGTCATGAACGGCGACGGCGACGCCCGCCCGCCGCGAGAGCTCACGCCGGCCTTCTACGGCTGCTACGACTGGCATTCGTCGGTGCACCGCCACTGGCTCCTGGTCCGCCTCGCCCGCACTTTCCCGGACGCGCCGTTCGCGCGCCAGGCGATGGCGGAGGTCGCGAAGAGCCTGACCGCCGCCAACGTCGCGGCGGAGGTCCGCTATCTCCAGGGCGACGGGCGCGTGTCGTTCGAGCGGCCGTACGGCCTGGCGTGGCTCCTCCAGCTGGCCGCCGAGCTGCGCGAATGGGACACCGAGAGCACGGCGAAGTTCTCCGCCGCCCTCCGGCCTCTCGAGAAGGCGGCGCGCGACCGGCTGGCCACCTGGCTTCCGAAGCTGACGCATCCGATCCGGATCGGCGAGCACGATCAGACCGCCTTCTCGCTCGGGCTCGTCCTCGACTGGGCCCGCGTGGCCGGGGACCATGACATGGAATCGCTCGTCGTCTCGCGGACGCGCGATTTCTACGCCTCCGACCGCCAGTGCCCGCTGGCGTACGAGCCTTCGGGTCAGGACTTCCTTTCGCCCTGCATCGCCGAGGCCGACCTGATGCGCCGCGTCCTCGACCCGAAGTCGTTCGCGACCTGGCTTCGGGCGTTCCTGCCGGGGATTCCGGCCGACGGGAGCGGCGCGTGGCTCGCTCCCGGCGTGGTGACCGACCCATCCGATCCGAAGCTGGCCCACCTGGACGGTCTGAACCTGAGCCGCGCCTGGATGCTGGAAGGGATCGCGGCCGGCCTGCCTGCGGGCGACCCGCGGTTAGCCGCCATCCGGGCCGCCGCCGCCCTCCATCGCGAGCGCGGCCTGGCCGCGGTCACCGGCGAGCATTACGAGGGCGGGCACTGGCTGGGGAGCTTCGCGACCTACCTGGCCACCGGCCGGGGACTCGGCGGCGCTAGGCCCAGCGAAAAATCTTGATCGACCGGTTGAGGACGTAGACCCGGGCGTTGTTCCCGTCGGCGTCGGCGGGTATCAGGAAGAATCCCTGGCTCGCCGGGTTGTAGCCGTTGGTGAACCCGGCCATCTCCTCGCCGTCCTGGAAGGTGAGCCAGACCCTCCGGCCGTACCCCTGCGTCGCGGCGAAGTCGTATCGATCTTTCCGATCGACGGCGCCGGAGAAGTCCTTCACGAAAAAGACGGCCTTGAGGTCGGCCATCTGGACCGTCTCCGCCTTGGCCTTCTCGTTCCCGTCGACGTGCAGGTGGAAGGCGGACTTGCCCGGAAGGAAGTCGTAGGTCGTGCCCTTGAGGATGCGGCCGTCGACGTACCGCGCGACGATCATCTTCCCGGCGGCGGCCGACGCGGGTCGGCCGGGACCGGCAGGTGCTGCGAGGCTCATGGGCCATCCCCCCGGGCCGAGCCGGGCCCGCGACCAGAAAATAGGGTCGCGGCGGCCGATCCGCAACCGCAACGGAGCTGGCGGGCCCCGCGCCCGGGCGGCGCCGCGCGATCTGCTTTACACCCCGTTGACATTCGACACCTCTTTTTACTCCTTCGAGGCGAACCTTTACGACACCTCGCCGTAGATTCCCGGCGGGATCGCTCGACGGACCCGCGACGGGAGGAGAGACCGATGGCGACCAATCTCTGGCGGGACGTCGACGCGCTGATGCGGCTGTCGCGATCGACGCGCGACCTGGAGCCGGACGGCGTGGCGGGGGCCGACGCCGGTGACGGCGAGCCGGACCTGCTTTCCGCGGGCGGCCGCGGTCCTTTTCAGATCGCCACGCGCGATCTGCCGGCCCGCGTGGTCAGCGGCGACCTCGCCGACGCCTTCGAGCTGCCGGGCGGCGAGCTGGCGGTGGTGCTCGCCGACGTCTCCGGCAAGGGCGTTCCGGCGGGCGTGCTGCGCGCCTTCACCCGCTCGATCGTGCGTCACGTGGCGCACTGCAGCGCCACACCGGGCGAGACGCTGGTGCGGGTCAACGGCATCCTGTACGACGCGCGGCTCGACGCCATGTTCGTCAGCCTGTTTCTGGGGTGGCTCAATCCGGCAACCGGCCGGCTGCGTTATGCCAACGCCGGCCACCCCTCGCCGCTGCGATTTTCCCCCGGCGTCCCGCCACGGCCGTTCGCCGCCGCGACCGGACCGATTCTCGGCATCCTGGGTCTGCGCGCGTTCGCCACCGAGGAGACCCGCCTGGAGCGCGGCGAGTCGATGCTGCTCTACACCGACGGCGTGGCCGAGGCGCGCAACGCCGCCGGGAGATTCCTGGGGACGCGTCCGCTCGCGGCCCTGCTGATGCGGCACGCTTCGGACCGCCTCGACGATCTGTGCGGCGAGGTGGCCCGGGCGGTCGACGGCTTCCAGGGAGGGCGCCGTCACGACGACGCCACCATCCTGGCGCTGCGCTGGCTCGGCGCCGGCGCTCAGGCCTGAGCCGGCGGCCGGACCTGCACCGGTCCGGCGAGAGCATCCAGGATCAGGGAATCGGGGCGCCGCAGGTAGTCGGAGCGCAGCAGCGCATCCCAGTCGGCGTCGCCGGCATACGGCGGCCCCGCCTTCAACGGAAAGCGTCCCAAGAGCGCTCCCCTGCGATCGTAGGCGCGCAGCGGCACGACCGTGAACCCGGCCAGCTCCAAGAGCAGCGTCAGGCTGTAGACGTTGAATCTCGTCTTGTGGACCGCCGGGTCGTTCCAGCGCGCCGCGTCGGTGGAGGTGCGCAGCCGGCCGGCGTGGAAGGCGACCGGCTCGGGCAGGCCGGGGCGCAGGTCGGCGTCCGGCACCGACACCCGGAAGACGCCGCCCGGGGCCAGGACGCGGCGCACCTCCTGCATGACCCGATACGCCTCGTGCAGGAAGAGGTGCTCCAGCACGTGCTCGCTCAGGGCGAAGGTGAAGCCCCCCGACCGCAGCGGCAGGAAGGACTTCTCGTCGAGCCAGAAGGGCAGGAAGCGCCAGCGCAGGCGCGCGTCGTCGCGCTCGCGCTCGGCGTGGGCCCGGCGCTCGCGCGCCGACCGGCTGAACTGCTGCTTGGCGCTCGAGGCCAGGCGTCGCAGCGACGGCCGGCCGCCGGAGTCCGCGGTCTCGCCGGGCGCGTGCAGGTGGACCCAGGAGCCGTCCCCGAAGAAGGCGCGCGCGCCGGGGGCGTAGCCGAGCGGGTCGCCGGCTCCGACATGGACGCGATGGATGGGACCGGGCATCACCCCTCCCCCGGCCCGGCGGCGCGGCGCCACGAGCGCAGCGCGCGCAGGTCGCCGTGCCGCGAGAGGTCGAGGAGCGGGCAGGTCACGATCCAGACCGCCACGACCGCCGCGCGCAGCGCCGGCGCCTCAACCTGGGTCAGGACGGCGAAGGCGAGCCCGGTCTGCGCGGCGACGTTCGCGAGACGTCCCCAGGCGTACGGCACGGGATAGCAGCGCTGCGCCAGGACGAAGCTCCCGGCGAGGTAGAAGGCGTAGGCGGCCAGGGTCGCGAGCGCGGCTCCGGTCCCGGCGAGCGTCGGGATCAGGATCAGGTTCAGGACCAGGTTCACGCCCGCCGCCGCGGCCATGATCCCCATCTCCTGCGTCAGCTTGCGGCGCAGATGGATGCCGGCCGAGACGCAGTACTGCAGACCGTTGCAGACCACCGCCAGCATCAGGAGGGTCACCACCCCGCCGGCGCCGGCGAATTTCCCGCGCCCCAGGAGCTCGAGGATCGGCTCGCGCGCCGCCTGGATGGAGAGGAACAGCAACCCGAGCAGCAGCGCCACCGCCTGGGTGACGCGCGCGAAAGTGCGCGGCGCCTCGTCGTCGTCCGAGAGCGAGTAGAAGAACGGCTGCCAGGCGTACAGGAACGGCACCAGAAGGAGGGCCTCGACGATGGCGGCGACCTTGGCTCCCATCACGTAGATCCCCAGGACGTCGAGCCCATGGTACCAGGGGATCATGTAGCGGTCGGCCACGTCGAGCACCTTGCGGCACAGCAGCGACGGCAGCATCGGCAGGCCGTAGGCCAGGAGCGGAGCGAGGCGCGCGAACTCGGCGTTCAGACGGATGGAGCCGATGGTCCGCGACCAGAGAATCGATCCGATCAGCGCGTAGGCCGCCGCGTTGGCGATCAGCATCCCCGCCAGGCCCAGACCGCGCCCCACGATGAGGTAGAGGTTGCCGGCGACGATGGCGAGAAAGGTCGCGATCGACCAGGCCACGTAGCGCCGCGCCTGGAGCCGGATCTTGAGCAGCTCGAGCGGCAGCTGGTAGAGCGACATCGCGAGATAGAGCGCCGCCCCGAGCGCGATCCAGGCCGGCTCCCCTTCGCCGTGGAACACCATCCGCGCCAGCGGGGCGCGCGCCAGGAGAAGCCCCGCAGAGACCACCAGGGCGACCGGCACCAGGAAGACGATCAGGGCGCCGATCATCCTGCGGCGCTCCTCCTCGTCGCGCGTCTCGAGGTGCAGCCCGCGCACCAGACCCTGCGGCAGGCCGAGGGAGGTGAGGAGGATCAGGATCAGCGTCCCCTGGACGATCTGATCCATGGCGCCGAACTCGGCGCGGCTGAAGTACCGCGCGTAGAGCGGCACCAGCAGGAATCCGACCCCGCGTTGCAG
The DNA here is from genome assembly GCA_035638115.1 of Patescibacteria group bacterium. Taxonomy (GTDB): domain Bacteria; phylum Acidobacteriota; class Polarisedimenticolia; order Gp22-AA2; family Gp22-AA2; genus DASRAN01. The sequence goes on from DASRAN010000031.1 coordinate 9,811, forward strand.
CAGGTTCGACCCGGCGTAGAGCGCCGAGTGGCCGAAGAGCTGCCGCAGCCGCCCCGGCGCGGCGGCCGTCCCGGCCCCGCCCCCGGCCTCCCGGCCGGGCGCAGGCCCGAGGCCGCTCACGGCGTCGCTCCCGGGGTAGCCGCGTCGCCGTGGCTCCGCAGCGCGGTCTCGATCATGATCGCCGCCCCCGCCCAGGTGAAGCGCTCCAGGACGAAGGCGCGCCCCTCGCGCCCGCGGCGCGCGCGTCCGTCGGGATCGGCGAGCAGCCGTCTGATCGCCGCCGCCAGCGCCTCGGCGTCCCCGACCGGGAAATAGTCGAGGTGGTCGCCGTAAAGGCTCCGGAAGACCGGCAGGTCGGAGGCGAGGCAGGGCCTGGCGAAATAGAGGGCCTGCATCGGCGGCATCCCGAATCCCTCGAACGACGAAGGGCAGACGACGAGATCGGCGCCGCGATAGAGGGCCCACAGGTCGGCGTCGCTGACGAAGCCGTGGAAGTGCGCGTCCCTGCTTCCCCCGGCCTGGGATTCGAGCCGCCCGCGTTCCGGTCCTTCGCCCACGACGTGCAGCTCGGCAGGAACACCCAGACGCAGCCAGGCGGCGACTAACGTGTCGAGCCGCTTCTCCTTCGCCAGACGGCCGACGGCGAGGATAAGCGCCGGGCGCGCCCTCGCCGGCGCCGCGATGATTGGCGCCGCGACGACCGGCGCCGCAACGGCAGGCGACGTCCGGCCGGGCGCGGCCTCCTCCGCGAACGGCATCTGCGCGGGATCGACGCCGGGCGGGACCGGCTCGCCCACCGGGCGGCCGCCGAGCCAGCGCGAGCAGTATCGCCCCGCCATCGCGGAGTTCGGGATCAGGAGATCGGAATCGAGATAGGCGCGCCGCGTCCTCTCCCACAGGTCGCGCACGTAGCCGCGGTTCTCCCGTTCGTAGGCCTCGCGTCCGTGCATCTCCTCGAGCCACCCCGGGGTTTCGTAGACGAAGTTGGCGACCCGCGCACCCTGGCGCCGCCCGAGCGCCGCCGCCTTGATCGCCGAATGCGTCAGGACGCCGAAGACCCAGTCGGGGCGCAGCCGCGCGATCTCGCGCCGCACGATCAGCCGGTCGCAGGCGGCGGCCAGCAGCTTGTCCAGCTTGCGCAGCAGCCGGTTGCGCCGCGGGATCGAGGGGCGGAACCGCAGACGGAGCCCGGGCGCCTCTTTCACCCAGCCGAGATCGTGCACGGCGCAGATCGTCACCTGGTGCCCGCGCCTGGCGAGGAACTCGGCAAACTTGAACGGCGCATAGTAGCCGCCGCCCGAGGCGTGCGGCTCGTCGTTGTCGACGATGAACAGGAGCCTCATGGCCGCGGCCGCGCCTGCGCGGCACTCCGGCCTGCGCGCGCCAGCGCCCGGGCGCACGCCGCCTCGACGACGGCGGCCCGGTGCGCCCACGAGTGCCCGGCTTCGATCAGGCGGCGCCCGGCGGACCCGATCCCCGGCGGCAGCGCCAGCGCCCGCGCGAGAGCGTCGGTCAGGGCCCCGGCGCGCCGGGGATCGTAGAGCACCGCCGACGGGAGTCCCTCCAGGAACTCGGCGACCTGGCCCTGGGCGGGCGCCACGATCACCTTCCCCATGGCGAGCGTCTCGAACATCTTCATCGGCGAGAAGTGGAACAGGTCGAGCGCCGGGTACGGGAGCGCCGCGACGTCGGCGGCGTCGAGCCAGCGCGGCATCTCCTGATAGGCCACCGGCCCCGTGAAGACGATTCGATCACGGACCAGATCCTCGCCGATCTCGGCCAGCCGGAGCGCGGCGGGAGTCTCCATCTGACCGATGACGAGGATTCGCAGATCGGGGTCGCGCGCCAGGAGCGGCGCGGCGGCCGCCAGCAGGTCCCCGACTCCGTGCCAGGTACGCTGGTTGCCCGAGAAGGCGATGACCCGGCCCCCGTCGAGGCCGAGCGCCCGGCGCGCGGCGCCGCGCGCCTCTTCGGATTGCGGCCGGAAGACCTCCGGGTCGGCGCCGTTCGGGCACAGGAAGAGCCGGTCCTCGGGGATCGCCTTGCCGCGCCAGAGATCGCCACAGACGCGTGACACGTGGAGCAACGCTCCGGCCGAGCGCGCCCGCGCCAGATCGAGTGCCCGGAACCAGCGCGATCGGATCCCCCAGTAGAGGTCGAGCTCCTCGACCGGCCCGTCGGTATCGAGCACGAGCGGCGTCCCGGTCAGGCGGCACGCGACGGGGAACGAGAGGATCTGATCCGGCCGGCCGATCACGACGTCGGGTCGCAGCTCGCGCAGGAGAGCCAGCTCGCGCGGCAGATAGCGCAGCGACGCCGCGGCCTGGCGGGCCAGCCCGAGGGCGCTCGGCCGCGCCGCGGTCACGGTCCCCGGCTCGGCCCCCGGCCCGGACCCCGGCCCCGCACCCGGCCCCGCCCCCGGCCCGGCCCCCGGCCGAACCGCCGCGGACGGCTGGCGCGGTGGGAGACGCAGATCGAGTCCGGGCGCGTCGAGGCTCTCGAGGTGCGTCCTGAACGACTCGGGCGGGCGGAAGCGCTCGTGCATGAAGACCAGCGTCACCTGGTGCCCGCGCGCCGCGGTGGCGCGCGCCAGCTCGAGCGATCGCACCATGGTCGCGAGCGACGCGTTCATGTAGTTGAGCGACAGGATCTTCATCGGGTCCGGTCCGCCTCGAGCGAGCGGCGCAGCAGCGCGTCGAAGTCGGCGACGCGATCCGCCAGCCGGAACGACGCCACGGCTTTGCGTCGCCCGGCCTCCCCCATCCGGCGACGCATCTCCGGATCGCGGCGGGCGGCATCGATGGCCCGCGCCAGGTCCTCGGCCGAGCCGGGGAGGAACAGGATCCCCTCGACGCCGTCCCCGACGATCTCCGGGATGCCGTGCAGCGCCGGCGCGACGACCGGCAGGCCGCACGCCATCGCCTCGAGCAGCACCACGCCGAACCCTTCGCTGACGCTCGACAGGACGAACAGATCCGCCGCGCCGAGGGCGTCCGCCACCTCCGGCTCCGGGAGGGCGCCCGCCAGCTCGACCCAGTCGCCGAGACCAAGAGTGGCCTGCAGCATCGTGAGCCGCGTCCGCTCCGGCCCTTCGCCGACGATCGTCACTCTCAGGTCGGCCCCGCGCGCGCGCAGGCGGAAGCAGGCGTCGAGGAGGAGATGATGCGCCTTCTCCCAGACCAGCCGGCCGACGCTCACCAGCCGCAGCGGCCGCGCCGCGTCCCGCGCCGGCGCGCCGCCGGAAACGCTTCCGGCGGAAACGCTTTCCGGGGACCGCCCCGTGGAGGGCGCGAAACGCTCCGTGTCGACCCCGAACGGCATCACCACAAGGCGCCGCTCGCCGCCGTCGAACAGCTCCTCCAGCCGGGCCCGGTTGTACGCCGTGCCGACGCGGGTGAAAACCGCCCCATCGATCTTCTCAGCGAGAAGCACCTTCTCGACGAAGATGTCGGCGCCGTGCGCCGTCAGGCTGTACGACGGGCCGTCCAGCGCGCGGAGAAGCCACGCGATCGTGGCGCCGCCCGACAGCGAGTGCACATGGAGGTGACGGGCTCCCCGCGCCGCGAGGATCGGGCGCAGGGCGATCGCCTCGGAGAAATGCAGAAGCGTCCGCAGGCGGTCGCGCCGGGTCAGGCGGCCCCGCGTCAGCGCCCGGGCGAGAGCGCGGGCGTAGCCGACCGGGTGCGCGGCCACAGCGCAGGCGTGACGCCAGATCGCCCGCCCCGTTCCGAGCGGCAGCAGGTACTCCGTCGCCCCGGCCAGGTCGGCGGCGTCCCCGGGAACCTCCCCGGGTGGCGGCCTGCGGATCGACACCAGCGCCAGCGGCACGCCGCGGCGCTGTAGCTCGCGCACCTCGCGCGCGATGAACGTGGTGGAATAGAGAGGAAAGGTGTGCGTGAGGATGACGATCGTCCGGCTCACGCCGCCCACCGCCACGACAGGCGCTCGATCCGGGTCGCCACCTGTCCCGCGGATTGGCTCGCGATCACCTTGCGCGGCAGCAGGAGCGGCGCGTCGCCGGGCGACGCGGCCCGCTCCTCGGTCGTGACCGCCAGCGTGAACCCGGCTTCGGCGACCGCCCGGGCGCCGTCCTCCCCGCCGGCGTCGCCGTAGGGATACGCGAACGCGCGCGGCTCGATCCCGGCCGCCCGCAGATCGTCCCGGCAGCGCGACGCCTCGTCCCTGCGGGCGGCGGGGTCGAGGGCCGGGAACGCGGCATGCGTGACGCCGTGGCCGCCGATCTCGAAGCTGCGGCGCGCCAGGTCGCGCACCTGATCGAGCGTCATCAAAAGGTCGCCCGGCGTCCCGCCGGAGCCGGGGAGCAGCTCGCGCAGCGAGTCACGCAGACGCGCGCGCTCCTCCTCGGGAGCCCACTTGAGGACGGCGAGGATCGCCGCGGCGGCGGCGCGCCGGCGGCCGGCCGGCGCCGCGACGAATTCCCGGAGCAGCCGGCGCACCGGCTCCTCCGCGCGCGCCCCGTCGACGATCCGGGGATCGTCGCAGCGCTCGAGACGCGCGCCGAGATCGTCCCACCAGAACCCTTCCCCGCCGCGCAGCCGACCGGTCGAGACGAAGAAGGTGGCCGGCATCCCGAGCCGCTCGAGGATCGGGGCGGCGTGCTCGTGATTGTCGGAGTAGCCATCGTCGAACGTGACGACCAGCGTGTCGCGCCGCAGCCGCTCGCGCCCGGCGAGCCAGTCGCCCGCCCGCCGGAGCGGCCAGACGTCGCGCCGGCGCGCCAAAAGCGCGAGCTGGCTCTCGAAGTCGCGCGGCGGCAGGCAGAGCGGCGAGAACGGCGCGGCGGCCGGCGCGACGCGGTGATAGCAGAGGATCAGGAGCGCCGGGCGGCGCAGCAGCGTCACGCGCGCGGCGCGCGCCGCCGACAGGGCGCCGGTGGCGTTCAGGATGTCAGCGGCGATTCTCTTGGGTGATCGCTTCAACGGCGTCCCGGTCCCAGCTTTCCATCGCGACGACGAGCCCCGCCACGATCGTCACCAGACCCACGATCGGCTCCTTGCGGAGCGTCACGTCGAGCAGGTTCGCGCACCCGACGCCGGCGATGGCCACCAGGCCGACGACGCCGGCCACGAACATCGCCTCCTCCGGCCGCCGCATCAGCCGCCAGGAGCACCCCGCGAGCAGCGCTCCGATCACGATGAACGCCACGGCGCTGGGCAGCCCGGTCTCCGCCGCGACCAGCATGAAGACATTGTGCACCGGCTGCTGGATGATGTTGACCGTCCCGCTCCGATCGTAGAGCGTCATGTTCTCTTCGAACGAGTTGAGCCCGATCCCGAGGACCGGATGCGCCTCCACCATCTCCACGGCGATGCGCATCAGATCGAGACGCGACTCGGCCGCCTTGCCCGGATCGTAGGCGATCCGCGTCATGATGGTTCCCAGAACGCCGCTGTCGGGGCCCTGCCGCACCAGTCCCCAGCCGCGCAGCGTGGTGGCGTCGAGCCCGAACCCGAAGACCAGGAGCACGCCGGCGAGCGCCGCCATCGCCGCGCCCGGAACCAGAAGACGCGGCAGCCGCCCGGTGCCGATCGCCAGGAGCGTGATCGCCGGGACCAGCAGCCCGGCGACCAGGTAGCCGTTGCGCGAGAAGGTCAGCGCCAGCGCCAGAACCGCGAGCGCGAGCGGCGGGACGACCGCCAGACGCCAGGTCCAGCGCACGCGCGACGCCAGGACCGCCAGCGCCATCCCGATCGGCACCAGCAGGTAGGCCGCGAAGGTGTTGCTGTGCCCCAGGAAGCCGGTGACCCGCTGGATCACCTCGCCGCCGACGAGCTCGAAGGCCGACTCGGAGACGCCGCCGACCGCGACAGGAAGCTGCAGGAACAGGAAGTACTGCGCCATTGCGACCAGCCCCTGGAGGCAGACCACCGCGAGGCTGATCCCGACCAGCATCCAGAGGTACAGGGCACGGTCGGCGTAGGTGCGGATCATCCAGTAGAGGGCGAAGTACTTGAGGTAGCGCAGCATCTCGCAGGCGAGCAGTCCGGGCTCGGTGCTGTTGACCAGCGACAGGAGCGACAGGCCGAGGAAGATCGCGATCCAGGTGTCCAGACGCGTCCAGGACGGCAGCCGCCGCCGGCCGAAGCCGAGGTCGGCTACGAACAGGAGGAGCAGGAGCGCGATCGGAAAGTCGACCAGCCAGACGATCGGCTCGGCCGGGGCGCCGCCGCCGTGACGCACGAAGTCGTAGCGATCCCCGTGGGTCCAGAAGGCGTACTGCACGCCGACCGGGATGCAGGCGATCACCCCCGCCACCGCCGCCAGGCGCCGGTCGGGCGCGAGGGCCCACAGACCGGCGACGCCCAGCGCCATGACGACCGCCAGGCCCCACTTCATCCCCATCGACATCGCTTCGATCAGGACAAAGGAGATCGCGACGCAGAGTCCCGCCGCGACCAGGACGGACGCGAGCAGACCCGCGGGACGGCGCCCCCCGTCGGGCGGGAGCACCGGCGTCACCAGAACAGGCGCCGATAGATGAACTCGGGGATCGGCTCGCGCCGGCGGTTGAGGACGCAGCCGGCGATCCGCCCCCCCTGGCGCTGGATCACCTCGGCCATCCGCGCCAGCGGGTGCTTGCCGGTCCTGTCGTAGGCGGCGACCAGCAGCACCGAATCGACGCGCGGCAGCAGGCGCAGGTGGAAGCCGTCGCCGCGCGTCCCGGGGACGTCCAGGACCACGTGCTCGTACCGCGACCGGGCGTTCTCCACCAGGGTCTCGGCGCCGTCGCCCGCGGCGAGCGCGCGATCGCCCAGCCGCACCACGGCGCGCTCGAACGGCACCCCGTCCTCCGACCCGCGCACCGTCAGCTCCACCGGCGCGGCGCCGGCCGGGGCGGTGGCGGCCGCGGCGGACGCATGGCCGTTGAGCGCCTCTTTGCGGAACGAGATCAGGAGCGTCGTGCCCGGCTGCCCCGACGAGGCGGCCTGGGCGAGCGCCGCCGCCACCAGGCTGGTGCCGGCGCCGGCGGTGGGCGAGGTGACGAGATGGACGCCGCGCCCGCCGGGACGGTCGAGGCCGAGAGCCTTCTGGACGCCGGCCAGCTCGAGCGCCACGCGTCGCTGCAGGGCCTCCGGATTCATGTCCCCGCCCGGCAGCTCGGGAATCGACGCCAGCACCGGCAGGTCGACCGTGGTCTCGAGATCGTCCACCGACACCACCGTGCCCGACATCCGGTCGACCACGATCGCCCAGACCGGCGCCCCCACCACCGCGAGGAAGAGCGACACGATCAGGACCAGGAGACGCTTCGGGAAGGCGGGACTGGTCTGTTCGTCGGCGTATTCCACGATCTTGACCGACGCGACGTTCGCCTGGTCGAGCCCCTTCGACATCTGCACCTCGTGGAGGTTGTCGCGGCTCTGCCGATCCTGCTCGCTCAGGGCGTCGACGTCGCGCTGCAGCCGGTCGAGGGCGACCTTGCCCTGGTCCAGAGCCGCCAGCTCGCGGCGGTAGGTTTCGGACAGCGACTTCCACTTCGCGAGGCTGGCGGCGAGCCGCTCCTTGACCAGCGCGCGCAGCTGATCGATCTCCTTGTTGACCGCCGTCACCTGCCAGGAGTCGGCGTTGAACTTGAACGACAGGTCGATGCGGCGCAGCTCGGCGTCCGTCAGGCGGCGCGACAGGTCGAGGAAGGTGGGATCGCCCGCCAGATTCCCGATGTCGGCGGTCGGCACCTGCGTCGTCCCGAGCCCCTCGAGGATGTGCACCTTGGTGTCGGCCTCGGACAGCTTTTCCAGGAGCTCGCTGTGCTGCTTGTCCAGATTGGAGATCGAGTGGTCCGCCTGGTAGCCGCGCAGCCGCTCCTCCGCCTGCGACAGCTGCGTCCCGGAGTCGGTGACCTGCCGCTCCACCGCATCGATCGCGTAGGCGCTTCCATGCACCTTGATGTGATGCTCGAGGTAGGCGTCCACCAGCGCGTTGACCACGTCCTTCGCCTGCTTCGGGCTGTCGCCGCGCCAGGAGACCTCGATGACGTTGGTGCGCTTGACGAACTCGACCTCGACCTTGCGGTGCAGCCGGTCGATGGCGTCCTCGCGCGGCGGCACCCTGGCTTTGAGCCCGGTCCCGGTGAGCAGCGCCTTGAACGCGCGGCCGGCGGCGCAGGCGAGGTAGCGCGCGGTCTCGGAGGGATCGGGATGGCAGCCCTGGTCGAGGTGCTGCGCGTCGACCACCGCCGCGAGCACGGGACGGCTCAGGAGGATCTCGACCTCGCTGCCGACGTCCTCCATGCTCACCTGCAGGAAGGGCGTGTGGCTGTCCTTCTCGGTCGGGACGAACGGCTTCTTCTCGCGGCCGGACGTCAGCAGGAGCGATGCGGTCGCCTCGTATCGCGGCGGCAGGACGTACGACAGCAGCACCGGCACGCCCGCCATGAACAGGAAGAACGCCGCCACGTGCCGGCGGCGGCGGAACAGGACCGTCACGAACTCTTTCATTCCGGACCCCCAGCCCCCTCCGTCGCCGCGCCGTCCGCAACCTGGCCGTCGGCTCCCTGCCGGAAGAAGGTGAATTCGAACTCGCTGTCGCCCAGTCCGACGTACCAGCCGTCGGGACCGTACAGGCCGTCGGGCGTCGCCCGTTCCGGACCGGCGTAGGCCATGATCGACAGGCGCTGCGCGCGGCGCATGAACCCCGCCCGGCGCATCGCGCGCAGGAGAGCGGGATCGCCGGTGTCGATCGTCTGGATCTCGGCCGCCCCCGCCTCGCGCGCCTCCGCCATCAGCCGGCGCAGCAGGATTCCGTAGCTCCGATCGGCGCCGCCCGCCGCGATCATCTCCACCAGCAGGAGCACCCGCCGGCCATTGAGCTGCGCGACCCGGCAGACCATGTAGCCGCGCAGAGTCCCGCGCTCGCGCAGGAGGACGATGCGGTACCGGAAGGGACAGGCGGTGAACCTCCAGTCGAGGTAGGCCCGATCGCGCGCCACCTGGAAGCGGAAGCGGCGCGCGAACTCGGCGCACAGGCCGTCGATCTCCGCCGGGAAGGCGGTCGCGTTCTCGAGCGTCCAGCCGTCGGGCAGGCCGCCGCCCGCCGTCAGACCATGGATCATCCGCAGCACACGATTGGCGGCGCGCGCCCCCGCCACGGCGACGGCCGGGACACCGCGCGCTCGCAACGCCGGGCCGGGGTCGAGGACCAGGACCATCTTGCGCGCCCGGCGCACGGTGAGCGTCCCGCGCCCGACCAGGCGCTCCCACAGGACCTGCGTCCGGTCGTTACTCGACCCGAACAGGAACGCGCAGGTGGCGAGGAGGTGCTTCATCAGCCGCAGCCCCGAGCCGCGGTCGTCGGGACCGGCGATCAGGTCGCAGCAATAGGCCCCCTCGACCGTCTCGCCGTCGAGGCGGAAGCGCGCCGGGAGCGTGCCGGCGTACGCCAGGAGCCGTCCATCGCGCTCCAGCACCTGCGCCACGTGACCGGGGTGGGTGGTGGTGCGATCGAGGGCGTGTTTCCAGTCCCAGAAGAAGTCGCAGTCGCGGCGCCGTCTCTCGTCCCAGCCGCGCTCGAGAAGCGCCAGGACCGCCTCCCGATCCGGCGGGCGGACGTCGCGCACGATCCACGAGCCTCTCCCCGCGGGCGGGGGCGTCTTGTCGGCCACCACGGCCGACGCGCCGCCGGTCCCTTCCTCGCGCACGGCGCTCATCGCTTCTCGACCTTGAGCAGGACCAGCTCGCGCGGCTCCATCTCGGACTGGGCGCCTTGGGTCACACGCGTCCCCGGCACGCGTCCCGCCGCCACGGAGCCGTCCGTGCCGGCGCCGGGGCCGAGCTCCACCCGCACCGGGCGGCGCGTGTCCGTGGCGTTGAGGTAGAGAACCGCACGCGATCCGTCGGCGAGCTCGAACGCGCGCGCCATGACCTGAGGGGACGGAAACTGGAAGGGGGAGCCCTGCAAGGTGCCGCGCACGATCTGCGAGCCGGGATCGATCCCCAGATCGAGGATCCGGCCGTACAGGAGCGCCCGCGCGGCCGGGTCGCGCAGCAGGGCCGACGCACTGGCCATGTAGTCGCGCTGCTCCTTCTGGACGGAGTCGAACGGGATCATCCGCATCCAGACCGCCGCCCCGGGCAGCCGGCCGGCGTACAGGTTCATCGCCTGCGCGTACAGCGCCACGGGGAGATCGGCGGGCGTCGTGGCGATCGGGGCGCTGTCGCCGCCGTACCCGAGCGCGTACTCGTGATAGAGGTACGAGAAGAGCGGCACGCCGACGTTGCCGCGGCCGTCACGCGGCCAGAGTCCCTGCATGTACTCGCGGCAGTGGAACAGATCGACGTGCGGGATGAACAGCTCGCCCGGCTCCTCCAGCGAGACGGCCGGGCGCGCGGCGCCGCCGGACCCCCTCCGGCCGAGGCCGTCGAGGATCCCCGCCATCGCCGTGTAGGCCGTCGTCCCGCCGCCCGGAGGATGCCCGTGCCCGGACGCGAAGCAGGGCGGCGTCCCGCCGCCCGGGACCTGATCGATCTGGATGATGTCGGCTCCCAGGGCCGCGAGGCGATCGAACGCCTCGCCGAGCAGGTCGCGGCCGGCCGTGGTCGCGGGACAGAGGACCAGGTGGGCGCCGACCCCCTCCGCCGCGGCCGCGCCCTCGACGCGCACCCGCCCGTCGGGATCGACCACGGCGGAGGGTCGCAGCCGCGCCTCGTCCGCCGGCGGCATCCGGTAGGCCGGCGCCCCGTTGCGCGCCGTCTTCTCGAGCGTCGCGTTGAGCCCCGAGAGGAACAGCAGCGCGCGGTTGCCGGACTTGTGCAGGCCGTCGATGAGCGACCGGAGCGCCGCTTCGCCTCCGTACGGCGGGAAGTAGTCGGGCGCGATCCAGGGACCGTGACTCTCCCACCCAAGGAGGATGGCGGTCACCGGCATCCCGAGCCCGGCGGACCAGGCGGCCGCCTGGGCGGGGATCTCCGGCCCCCGATCGACGCTCTGGTCGACGCCGCGCGCCTCGCGCACGTTGGCGCCGAGGAAGAACGACGGCGCGCGCAGCGGCTCGGGCAGCGTCCGATCCTCGAGGCGCCGCGCGCACCAGCTCTGCCGCGTCGCCCACGACTTGTAGAGGTCGGCCGCCCGCTCCCAGCCTCCTTCGAACGGGGCCAGGCGCACGGCGTACGGCAGGGTGATCCGCTCGCCCTTGAGGTGCAGCAGCACGTGCTCGAAATAGAGGAGCCCGTCCCCGCCGACCCGCCGCACGCACAGCCGCTTGAAGTTCCCCGCGCCGTCGGCGGCCCAGGTGACCGCCCCGCCGGCGTCGTCGAACAGCGCCAGGAGCTGCGCCGAGGCGATACCCGGATAGTTGTATCCGCGCGTCTCGCCGTCGGCGAGGGCGCCGGCCGCGTCGGCGATGATCTCGCCGTCCCCGACCGGCAGGAGGACGCGCGCGTTCCCCCGGCCGCCCGTCAGAGGAAGCGGATAGGCCGGATAGCGCAGCAGACCGATCGCGGGACCGTCCGCCGCGCGCGTCACCTCGGCGGTGAACTCCGCCGACTCGTCGCCGCGCGGCAGGCGCACAGTACAGGTCACCTCGATCCCCGCGCGCCGGTGCGTGGAGGTGAGGACGATGGTGCCCGGCGCGGGCGTCGTCAGGCGGGTCGTCTCCGCCTGCGAGGCGTCCGCGGTCGAGGCGCCGGCGCCCCCGCGGAGCTCGACCTGGTAGAGCGGAATTCGCGCCCCCTGGCGGACGAGCTCCCTCCCCTGCCGCTTCGCCAGCAGGGACGTCAGCCGAGCCCCGCCCTCGTCGGTGAGCGTCAGCCGCATGCGGTCGTTCTCGAGCGTCGCCTGGGCGGCGCGCGCGTCCCCGGCGCCCGGCCACGCGAGCAGGAGGGCGCCCAGAAGGACGGCGGCGCCGAGGCGGCGCGCACCGGGGAGCCGGGTCAATCGATCCTCCCGAACCGCAGACGGCGCCGCTGCAGCGAGCGATGGAATTTCATCTCCTCGTCGCTGACGATGCGCGGCAGGCGCCGGGCCGCCGCGCCGGCGAATCCCCAGAGCATGCAGGCGGAGCGCAGGAGCCACGGACGGTAGCGCGCGTTGACGGCGGCGCGGCAGAGAAAGAAAAAGGTGCCGTAGCCGGTCAGGTAGGCGTTGCGCCCGTCGCGCACCATGCCGTCGACATACCCGTTGCGCGTCCCCATCCGGCGCAGGTGGTGATAGGGCAGGTCGTGCAGGACCCGGGTGCGATCGCCCCGCATCCTCAGCTTCAGGATATCGACCGTGTCCCAGCCGACCGAGGCGACGAAGCCGCCGATCTCCTCGAGCCGGCGGCGCCGGTAGAGGCGCGCCGTGCCCGAGGGGAAGAAGTCGGCGTGGCGCTCGACCAGGCGGCGGCCCGCCTCGAAGGTGTAGGGATGGCCGCTGCACAGGCTGACGGACGGATCGGCGTCGCACAACGCCAGCAGACGCTCGAAGTAGTCGGGCGGCAGGGCGACGTCCGCGTCGACCTTGGCGATGTACTCCCCCGGCTCCGCGGACACCAGCGCCAGACCGCGGTTCATCAATTCGGCGACGCCGCGGCCGACGAGATCGCGGCCGCGGTCCGGCACGCGCACCAGGCGAATCCAGGGCCGCTGCCTGGCGTACGAGGCGATCAGGTCGGCGCTGCCGTCGCTCGAGCCGTCGTCGAGGATCAGCCAGAGAGCCGGCGGCACCGTCTGGCACAGGAGGCTGCGGATCGTCGATTCGAGATGGGCGATCTCGTTCCTCACCGGCGTGAGGACGACATAACGCGGCGCCATCGTCACAGCCGCTCCCCCCCGGGCGCGCTGGCCGCCATGGCCGGGGCCCGATCCTCCGCCGGTGCCGTCCGCGTCACGGACGGCGCGGGGATCGCCACGATCTTCTCCACCCGCCGCGCGCCGGCCGCCGCGGGCGCGGCAAGCAGCGAGCGCAGCGGCCCGTCGAGGGCGCCGAGGCCCTCGGCCAGCTGATGCGCCCAGGCCCGGTGGTCCTCGCTCCGGCGCCGGAGCTTCCAGTGCTCCTTGCCGAGGACGACCAGACCACGCATCCCCGAGGCCCCACCGACCTCCGCCGCCGTGGTGACGATCCGGTCGCGCGCCACCGCGCTCCCCGGGCTCGTCCCGTCGTCGCGGCTCCATTGGATCACCGGGATCGCGCTGGCGCCCGCATGCGTCGAGACCTCGACTTCGACCCGCAGGAGATCGAGATCGATCTCGCGCGCCAGGCCGATGAGCCGCTCGCCCAGCGCGTGGCCGTCGCGCTGCGCCGCCAGGTCCTTGAGGACGCGGCGCACCGCCAGGTTGCGATCGCGCGGCGACAGGCGCCTGCGCTCGCGGCCGCGCAGGACGTGCAGCAGGTCACGCACCTCGAGCGCCCCGAGCCGCGACGCCGCGATCAGCAGGACGACGAGGCCGGTCAGTCGCAGCAGGCCGACATAGCGGCCTCCCGGCACGAGGCCGAGCAGGAACGCCACCGTGCCGAACAGCAGCGCGGTGCCCCACAGCACCAGCACCGAGCGCAGGTGCCCCAGCCCGCGACCCAGGAGCCGGTGATGGATGTGGTTGCCGTCCGCCGCGAACAGGTCCTGGCCCCGCAGCGCCCGGCGCACGATCGCCAGCGTCGTGTCGAGCAGCGGCACGCTGAAGAGGAAGAACAGGACCGCGACGGTCGACCAGGGCGAGTGCTCCTGCAGCCCCTGCATCGAGAGGACCGCGAGCAGGTATCCGAGCAGGAAGCTCCCCGAGTCGCCCAGGAAGATGCGGGCCGGATGGATGTTGTAGGGAAGGAAGCCGAGCGCCCCGCCGGCGACCGCGGCCGACAGGAGCGCCGTGGCGGGATGGCCATGGACCAGCGAGATCACGCCCAGCGCGGTGACCGCGATCGTGGTGATGCCCGTGGCCAGCCCGTCGAGGCCGTCGATCAGGTTCATGGCGTTGGTGATCGCCACCACCCAGACGACGGTCGCCACGAGGTTGAGGGCCACGCCGACCGGGCTGCCGACGATCGCGCCCTCGAAGAAGCGGAACTGGTTGCCACCCGCGAACGCCACCAGGCCCGCGACGATCTGCGCCAGCAGCTTGGAGCGCGCCGCGAGCCCGCGAACGTCGTCGAGGAGGCCGACGAGGCCGAGGAGCGAGGCGCCGATCAGCAGCGCCGCCAGGCGGGCTCCGCGGGTGCCGACCAGATCGCGCGCCTCCGGGACGAGCACCACGACCACGCCGATGGCGGCGAAGATGCCGGCGCCGAGCGCCAGCCCGCCGAGACGGGGCACGTCGCCGGTGTGCACCTTCCGATGGTTCGGCCGGTCGATGAGATCACGGTACAGCGCGGCGCTGCGGACGATCGGCGTGGCCACGGCGGTGGCCGCCATCGCCAGCGCGAGCACCAGGACGCAGGCGATCAGCATCCGATGCCTCCCGCGGGCAGAGCCACGCCGTCGCGGACCGCCGCGAACAGGCGCTCGTACTGGCCGACGATGGCGTCCCAGGAATAGCGCGGCGCCACGGCGCGCGCCCGGGCGCGGCACTCCTCGACGCGGTCGTCGCGATCGACGACCTCCTGGAGACGGCGCGCCAGATCCTCGACGGTGCCGTCGTAGAACAGCCCCGCGTCGCCGAGCACCTCGCGGTGCTCCGGGACGTCGTTGGCGACGACGCAGGCGCCCAGGCCGATCGCCTCGACCAGCGCCGGATGCGTCCCGCCGACCTCGCTCGCCTGCACGTAGGCGCGGGCATGCGCCTGCAGCGCGAGGTAACCGTCGCCGTAGATCGCACCGGGAAATCGGATCCGGGCGTCGCGCGTGTCGCGCACCTGGCGGACGTAGCCGTCGGCATAGGGCGCCGCGCCGACCATCAGCAGCGGCAGGTCGGTCCGCACCTGTTCGAAAGCCCGCCGCACCAGGAGAGCGTTGTTCTCGGGGTCGAACCGGCTGACGTAGAGAAGGTAGCGCCCCGGCTCGACACCCAGCCGGCGCACGATGTCGGCGGAGGACGCGGGGGCCGGGCGCGATCCGTACGGGATGAAGGTGCTGCGCGCGCCGTAGGCGGACTGGTAGTGGTCGCGCACGCAATGGGCGTCGGTGACCAGGTGGTTGGCGGTCGCGCACGCGGCGCGCTCCGCGAATCGAAGGTAGGCGGAGGCGAAGCGTCCCCACTTCCGCCGGCGCCACTCGAGCCCGTCGGTGTTCAGCACGACGCGCGACCCGACGATCCGCGGCAGGAAGGCGAACGGCGCCGCCGCCACCCCGAGGACGAGGACCACGTCGGCGCCGCGCATCGAGACGTGCAGGAGCGACAGCAGGGAGTGGACCAGTTTCTCCATTCCCTTGCGATGCAGCGTCGGCACCAGCACCCTGCGAACGCCGCGATGGAAACGCGGCGCCTCCGGGGTGTACGGCCGGCAGCAGTAGACCGAGACCTCATGGCCGCGCTCCACCAGCCGGACGGCCAGCTCTTCAGCGCAGGTCTCGAACCCACCGTAGGCTCCCGGGATCCCCCGGGACCCGAGGATTGCGATGCGAATGGCTCCCTCCGTGCGCGGCGGCGTCGTCACGACCGCCGCGGACGGCGGGTGACGCGCGCCTCAGTTGCTGTTGCCGTCGATCGTGTAGAACACGCCCGCCCCGATGTTGAAGGGCAGGAGCTTGCGAATGTACTGGTCCACCCACTTGTCGACCTTCGCGATTCCGCTCTTCGGGACCACCACGATGTCCTGGGCCTGCAGGAGCACGCCCGAGATCGGCTGCCCTTCCTTGAACATCGCCTTGAGGTTGTATTGCATTCCGACGTACGACTGGTCCGGCTGCGGCCGCACCACGACCACGCTCTTCGGCTGGGCCGTCTCGAGGAAGCCCCCGGCCATCGCCAGCGCCTGGGGCAGCGAGAGGACTCCGATCAGCGGGAAGACCCCCGGCCGCGCCACCTCGCCGATGACCGTGATCTTCTGATGGTTGCTGTTCACGACGTTGATGCTCACGTCGATGTAGCGGAAGATCGCCTGATAGCGGGAGGACAGATCGCCCTGCACCTTCGCGACGCTCTGCCCCGCCACCTTCAATTCGCCGAGCAGCGGGAAGGAGAGCATCCCGTCGGGACGCACCAGAAGGGTCTTGGTGGCGCCGCTGTCGCCGCTCATGAGGGTCTTGAAGAACTCGTCGAGCTTGGCCTGGGGCGACCGCACGAACACGGTGACCACGGGGACAGGGATTTTGGAGGCGTAGGCCGCGCGCAGGCGCTCGCGCAGGTCGTCCGGCGAGGTTCCGCCGGCCTTCGTGTCCCACAGCAGCGGCACCGAGATCATCCCATCGGGACGCACCACGGTTTCCGCCGACAGCTCCGGATGGTCTTCGACGACGATCGACAGCACGTCCCCCACGTCGAGGGCATACCGCTTCGAGTCGACGGCGTAGTTGCGGTAGAACGAGACCTCGAGCTGATCGCCCGGGCTGAGCAGCAGCGGCGGGACCTCCGCCGGCGCAACAGGCGCGGCGGCAGCCGGCACGGCGGCCGGAGTGGTCTCGGACGGGATCGCCGGTGGCGACACGACGACGGGCGCCTGCTGCGGTTCCTGCGCGCTCGTCCGGCCGGCCGTGGCCGCGACCACGACCGCCGAGATCGCGATCAGGTTCCGGAGCCCGCGCCTCACCCTCGACGTCATCGTCCCATCCTGGCGCGAGAGCCGATCGTCGACTGCCTCTGCATGCCTCACCCTCGCGCACCCCATCCCGTCGGCTCTCTGTGTCCGCAGGAGTCGAACCCGCGCCCCCACGCGAGGCTCAACACAGGCTCTCCCCTGCCGGTCATCCGCGTCGCGGAGCGGCCGGGAGAGCGCGTCCATTCAGCTTTCCAGTACGGTGTCTTATACGCCGAAAGGGCGTGTCTTTCAACACTTTGGTGGGGGTCGGGTCGAAAGACAACGGCCGCGCCGGGGAGGGCGGCGCGGCCGTCGGTGGGGGCTTCCTGCCCCGGGGCTCAGTGCATCCGTTTCAGTGTCCGCCGCCCCAGATGATCGCGTCGGTGTCGACCGACAGCGTATCGAGGAGGCGGGTCCCGCCACCCCAGATCAGGCCGGAGGCGGTCACCTGGTCGTTCTCGCTCAGCGAGATCAGGCCGAGCCCGCGTCCTCCGCCCCAGATCAGGCTCTGCTGCCAGGCGTCGTTCCAGACGCCGTCGACCGGCTGGAAGAACAGCGTGCCGTCGCCCTGCGGCACGGCCCGAGGCGACGAGGAGGAGGACGCGGTCAGCACCGAGGCGAGCGCCGCCGCCACGTCGAGATACCCCGCGCCGTCCTCGAACGGCAGGAGACCGTCCTTGGTCGCCGTCGCCATGAGACGCGCCTTGACGTCCGAGACGCGCAACGTCGGGTCCTTCTGGATCATCAGCGCCGCCGCGCCCGCCACCATCGGCGCCGCCAGCGAGGTCCCCGAGAGCGTCAGGTAATCGCCGTCGCGGTCGGGGTTGGCGGTCGACAGGTAATCCCCCGCCCGCAGGACCAGCTCGTGATGCGCCGTATCGATCCACGAGCCACGGGCGCGCAGCGACACCAGGAACGAGCCGGGCGCGACCAGGTCGGGCTTGACCACGTAGTCGACGAGCGTCGGGCCCTTCGACGAGTACGGCGCGAGCACGTCGTCCTCGCGCGCCGCCGTGCGGTTGTCGTCCATCGCGCCGACGGTGATGACCTTCGGATCGTTGCCGGGGCTGGTGATGGTGCCGAAGCCGGTGCCGACGCGGCCTTCGTTCCCCGCCGAGACCACCACGACGATGCCGGCCGCCACCGCGCGTTCGACCGCGCGGCAGAGCGGGTCGGTCAGATAGGACTCGGCCACCGGATGACCCAGCGACAGGTTGAGGACGCGAATCGAGTTGGCCCGGCGGTGCAGCACCACCCAGTCGATGGCGGTGATGACGTCGGAGGTCAGGCCGCTGCCGTCCGGCTGCAGGGCGCGCACAGAGATGAGCTGGGCGCCGGGGGCGAGACCGCGGAAGGTGCGGAAGGCCTCCGGACCGCTGCTCATCGCGCCGCTGCCATTGAGGATGCCCGCCACGTGCGTGCCGTGGCCGTAGTAGTCCTGCATCCCCCTCTCGCGGCCGACGATCTCGATCTCGATCGGCTGCGGCGAGCCCTTCGACCGGGCGAGATCGGGATGGAGCTGGACGCCGGTGTCGATCAAGGCGATCCCCACGCCGCTGCCGTCGAGCCCGAGGTTGTCCTTGATCGCCACGTCGGCGCGGATCGCCTTCATCGCGATGTCCATCGACGAGTGCACCGGCGCGTCGAGGGAGACGTGCTCGACCTCCGGATCATCGGCGAGGTCCTCGATGACCGACGCCGGGAGCGAGGCCGAGTAGCCCTTGATCGAGGAATGGCGGGTCTTGATCACGCCGCCACGGCCGTGCACCTTCGCCAGCAGCAGGTCGGTGGGATCGTCGACCGTCTGAACGATGACCGCCACCAGGTCGTCGGGCTTGCTTCCCTGGAGCTTCCTGACCAGGTCGGTCGACACCTTCCCGTCGGCGTGCGACGAAGCGAAACCACCCGCCACGGAGAACAGAAGAAGAACGGCGCAGGCCGTGACCGCCGTGAGGTAGCGGCGCAGGACCTTTGTCGTCGGATTTCCGTCGCCTTGCGTCTGTTCCGCTCGCCTGCTCATTGTCCTGTTCTCCCGTGTCGCCGGTCGGACCGCGGACCGCTGACACGCGGGCTCTCATTCGCAAGGGGGGCGCCAGCCACGAACCCGTGATCGCTCCCGTAAACCCCGCGCCCCGCAAGGGTTCTGGCGTATTACGAGAGCGTGACGCGGGGGCCATGGAGAGCCGTTTCTGTCGAGTTTTCCCACACGCCCGCGGAAAAATCCGCCGTCCGGCGCCGGTTGTCGCGCCGGCTCAGCGGCTTATGCGGTGGCGGCCAGACCGCGACATCGCTGTCCAGATTGACGCCACGATCGTCCGCGGCGCGGCCCGCGGGCGACAGCGATCGAAGCGCGCGGAACGGATGACGCAGGTGCATCGGAGACCTATATTTCGCGCGTGATTGGGGAGGGTGCGTCCGGCCCATGCCGCTGACCGACCTCACGGGGATCGTCAGGAACCTCACGCAAAGCTCCGGCGAGCGCGCCGTCGCCCGGGCGCTGGCCTGTTTCTCCAAGGGCCAGGTCGACAAGGCGATCGCCGTTCTCAAGGAGGCGCAATCGAGCTCGCCGGAGGATCCCGCCGTGCTGCTCGAGCTGGGCCGCATGCTGGCGCACGGCGGCCGCGCTCTCGAGGGGACCGACGCCTTCCGCGCGCTCCTGCGCAAGGAGCCGCAGGCGCTGCCCCGGATCACCGAGGCGATCGAGGAGCTCCGCGCCCGTCACGTCGTCGCCGGCCCGATGTACGACGCCATCGCCGAGCTGCACCTCCGGCAGGACAACGTCACCCAGGCTCTCGCGACCATGGAGCGCATGCGGGCCGACGACCTGCGCGCGGTGCTGCCGCGCTACCAGGCCAAATGGGAGCAGGGACGCAAGAGCGCTCCGGGGGGCCGCCTCACGCGCACCACGCTCCAGCCGGGATTCCACCTCGCCCTGCTGCACGAGACCCTGCGCGAGCACGATCGCGCCATCGCCATCTATCGCGACATCGCGCGCGCCAACACCGAGGAGGCGCGCCGCATCCTGCCGCGCCTCGAGGCGCTGGCGGCGCGCGACTACCAGAACTCGGACCTCCGGCTGGAGGTCGCCGCGATGCTGATCGAGGCCGGGCAGACCGCCGAGGCGGTGAAGCACTTCTCGCTGGCGCTGGAGACCAATGCGGCCGCCGCGGCGCGCCCCGTGGCCGAGCGCATCGCGCTGCGGCTGGCCGCCGCGGGCGACGATCCTGAATTGCGCTGGGTGATGGCTTCGGCCCTGATCGCCGCCGGCGACGGGATCGCGGCCCTCGAGGCGCTGCGGCCGCTCGTGGCGCAGAAGAGCCGGCTCGACGACGTGATCCAGGCGTTGCAGCGGCTGGCCACCCAGGAAGGCGCCACCGGCGCCCTCCTCTTGTTGTCGGAGGCGTACTCGCGCCGCGGCCAGCCGAACCAGGCGCTCGCGCCGCTCCTGCAGATCGCGGAGGAGAAGGGGATCGCCCTCGTCTACGAGCCGCTCCACGCCCTGGCCGAGGCGTACCCCGACCTGGTTCGCGCCCACCAGATGCTGGCCGACATTCACCTCGAGGCGGGACGCGCCGGGGACGCCATCGCCGCGTTGCGGCGGGCGCGCGAGCTGGCGCCGCGGGAGTCGGGCATCCTGGTCCCCAAGCTGATCCACGCCCTGGCCCGGGATCGCACCTCGGTCGAGGCGCACCTGATGCTCGCCGACCTGCTGATCGGCGCCACCGAGTTCGAGCGCGCGATCATCGTCCTCAGACACCTGGTGCGCGAGTCCGCGGCGTCGGCGGCCGAGGCGCACACGCGGCTGGCCGCGACCATCGAGAAGGGCAGCTTCCCGCGCGCCCGGCTGGGCGCCGCCGAGGCCTGTCTGGCGCTGGAGCGCTGGGGCGGGGCGATGGAGCAGCTCGAGGCCCTGGCCGCCTCGAACCCCGAGATGACCGCCGAGTTCCTGCACGCCATCGGAATGCTCAGCGGGCGGGCCCCCGGACTGAGTGGCCGCATCGTCGCGCTGCTCGAGTCCCTGGAGCCGCGATCGCCCCTTCCCGTGGCCGTCCACTTCGCGCGGGGCGAGGCGCTCTTCGCGGGCGGCAATCTGCCGGCGGCCGCCGCCTCCTACCGCGAGGTGCTCCAGTCGGCGCCCGAGCGGGTCGCGGAGGTGCGGGCCGCGCTCGAGCGCTTCGATCGATCGGACGGCCGGGCGGCGGAGGCCCGCTATCTCCTGGCGTCGATCTACGTCGACCAGCGCGATCACGAAGCGGCGCTGCGCGAGCTGCTCCGCCCCGGGCCGACCAACGCCGCGCTGCTGGATCGGGTGGTCCGGCGCTACCAGGCCATCGTCGCCGAGACGCCGGCCGACATCCCGGCGCGCGCCGCGCTCATGCAGGCCCTGCTCCTGGCGCGGCAGCACGACAAGGTCCTGGAGCTCGGCCGCGACACGCTGCGCCTCCGGGACGACGCCAGCACCGCGCGCGTGTCGCTCGCCATGGCCGACGCGCTGGTCGAGAAGGGGGACAGCGAGGGCGCCGTGCGCCGCTATTTCGCCGCCTACCGGCGCGACCCGAAGCTGGCCGTCGACGTCGCCAACCGGCTGAAGCGCTTCATCTCGCAGGAGGGACGGCATCCGTTCGCCTGCCTGGTCCTCGGGAAGATCCTGGTGCAGGAGGGACGCGCCGAGGAGGCGGTGCCGATCCTGAGGACGGCGCGCGCCGCCGACCCGGCGCTGCACGACTCCGTCGTCCTCGAGCTCGAGGCGCTGGTGCGCAAGTGCCCGGCCGATCCCCGCCCTGGGCTGGCGCTCGCCGCCCTGCTGCAGGAAGCCGGACAGCACGCCAAGGCGGTGCAGGTGATCGCCACGCACCTCGACGCGCACCCCGGCTCGGCGCAGCGCATCGCCGCGCAGCTCGAGGAGATCCTCAAGAGCCAGCCGGAGCATCCCCTGGCGCAGTACGAGCTGGGCCGCGCGCTGCAGGCGCTCGGCGCGCATGCCCGCGCCGCGGAGCGTTACCGCACGGCGTCCACTCTGGACGCCGCGATCGCGCCGATGGCCCTGCGCCGCCTCCAGGAGATTCTGGTGGCCGATCCGCCCTGCTCGGCGGCCTGGCTGGCGAGCGCCGACGTGCTCCTGGCGCGCGGCCAGCCGCTGCAGGCGGCCGAGCGGCTGGCGGAGGCGATCGCCCGCGCGCCCCAGGAGGCGTCGGGACCGATGAGCCGCCTGGAGGAGCTGTACCGGCGCCATCCCGACATCGGCGCGATCGCGCTGCTGTTCGCCGAGGCGGCGATGCGCGCCGGGCAGCACGATCAGGCCGCGAACGCCTACGGCGGGGCGGCGGAGCGCGACCTGGCGCTGGCCGAGGACGCGCTCATGGGACTCGACGCGATCGTGAAGCTGAGCCCGCGTCTGGCGGAGGCCCGCCTGCAGCGGGCCCGCGTCGGCCTGCGGCTGTCGCGCGGCGAGGCGGCCCTGACCGATCTGTCCGAGGCGGCCCGCCTGTCGCCACGCCTGATGACGCCGATCCTCAAGGAGGTCGAGAGGCTCGAGGAGACACGACCCGACTGGCCCGAGTGCACGCTCCTCCACTCGGACCTGCTGCTGGCGGCGGGACGCACCGCCGAGGCGGAGACGCTCCTGACCAGCGCCCTGCCGCGCACCGATGCGCGCCAGCCCAGGCTGCAGACGCTCCTTCGTCTGGCGCGCTGCGCGGCGGAGCGCCAGGACGAGACGGCGGCGCACGACCTGGTCGGCGAGGCGGCGGCGCTCGCGGCCGACCGCAACGAGTTCCTGGCTCAGGCGCACGCGCTGCACCTCGGCCTGCTGCGCCACCGGGTGGCCGGTCTCGCCGGCCGCCTCGAGTCGGGGGCGAAGATCTCCGCGGACGAGCTGCGAGCCGTGGTCCAGGCCTGCATCGACCTGGGCGACCTGCCGCAGGCGGAAGAGCTGTTCAACCGGCACGCGCCGCGCCGTCTCGACGACGCGGCGCGGCGCACGCTCGGGGCGGCGCTGCTGATGCGGCGCGGCGAATTCGCCCGGGCCGCCGAGGAGCTCCGGCCGCTCGGCCCCAGCCATCTCCTG
The DNA here is from genome assembly GCA_035638115.1 of Patescibacteria group bacterium. Classification (GTDB taxonomy): domain Bacteria; phylum Acidobacteriota; class Polarisedimenticolia; order Gp22-AA2; family Gp22-AA2; genus DASRAN01. The sequence continues at coordinate 32,480 of DASRAN010000031.1, forward strand.
GCGTTCGGAGCGCTGCGCGGCGGCGATTACCCCCTGGCGATCCAGACCCTCGAGGCGCTGGTGCGGCGGGACGCGGACGCCCAGGCGCGCCACCTGCTCGAGAAAACCTATCGCGACATGGTCGCGGCCGATCTCCTGGGCGGAAGCCGACGCCTCCAGGCCGAGACTCACATCCACTTCGGCGAAGGAGCCGCCGCGTGAGCCATCCCATCTGTCCCATGCTGTCGGCGCTCCCGCCGGCCGGCCCCGACGGCCGGCCGGTCAACCGGGAGTGCCTGCTCGAGGATTGCCGCTTCTACGACAAGCCCCACAAGGACTGCTCGCTGGCGATGGCCGCGAAGGAGACCGCGCGGCTCGGCTCGGAGGCGGTGGCGCGCACCGGCAAGGATCTTCAGGCGGCGGTCATGCAGGCAGGTCTGGCCGCCGATCGGATCGCCGCGCTGGAGTCGACCGTCAACGGCCTCGGGTCCGCCCTCGCCCGGGTCGAGTCGCAGATGGCCTCCATCATCGAGGTGCAGCAGAAGGTGGCCGACCGGCTGCTGGAGGAGATGTCGCTCCTGCTGGCGCGCACCCAGAAGAGCGACGCCGCGGTGGCGTCGCTCGCCACCCGCCTCGATCGCTCCGAGGACGCGTCGAAGGCGATCCTCGAGTCGCTCGAGACGGGGCGCCGCAGGGACGCCTCCGACCTGGAGAGCCGCAGACGCGACGAGGCGGTGGCCTGCAACAACCGCGGCGTGGCGCTCTACTACCGGGGCGCGTTCGAGGCGGCGCGCGACGCCTTCCTCAAGGCGATCGAGCTGCAGGCCGACTACCCCGAGGCTCTGAACAACCTCGGCCTGGTCTACTCGCGTCTGGGGAGCGAGCCGGACGCGATCGAGGCGTTCCGCAAGGCGCTGACGCTGGATCCGAAGATGGGCGAGGCGTACAACAACCTCGGCTTCCTGTACCACACCTCGGCGCAGTTCGACCGCGCGGCGCAGATGTTCGGTCTGGCGATCGAGAACGCCGGCGACTCCTCGGTCGCCTACACCAACCTCGGCAACACGCTGTACTCGATGAAGCAGTCCGAGAAAGCCGTCGAGGCGTGGCGCCGCGCCGTCGAGCTCGATCCGATGAACGAGAGCGCGCGCCGGGGCCTGACGATGTTCCAGCAGGAAGCGAGCGCCAATTGAGCGTTGCCGCGCGGAGACGCCACGCATGACCAGGGACCCGGCGCAGGAGCTCTACACGCTGCTCGAGCGGGAGGTTCGCAGCCCCAGGGAGAAGCTGCCGCTCGACGCGTTCCTGCCGCATCCGGACACGATCGCGTCGGCGATCGCCGCTCCGGCGATGCCCGCGCCGCTTCCCGACGCGCCGGAGCCGGTTCCCGGCGCAGCCTTGCGGCAGATCCTCGGCGCCCCCGCTCCCGGAGAGGAGACGCCCGCCGAGGCCGCGCCCCAGCCGCGGCGGCGCAAGCGCGCCGCGCCGACCGACGAGCGCGAGAAGAGCCTCGAGGAAGAGGTGGCGGAGTTCATGAGCCGCTCCAGCCGCGCCCTGGCGCCCGACCCCGACCCCTAGGCCCGTCCGGGGAAAAAGCGGCGATCGGATAGGATGGCGCCTCGTCCGTCCGACGGGGTCGCCACGTGCCGCAGGCTCCACGCTTCGAGTTCCACCACGACTTCGCCGTCCTCGAGGAGCGCCTGGCCGGACTGCTCCTCGGGCTCAAAGAGTCGGCCGGGCCGCTCGCTCCGGCCGCCGTCGTCGTCCCCACGAATCGCCTGGCGGCCCAGCTGCAGACGGTCCTGGCGGCGCGCCTCCCCGCCCTCCTGAACGTCCGGTTCCTCAATCACGATTCGCTGGCGCGCGCCATCGCCGCCTCGGCCGGCGTGACCCTGCCGCGTGTCGCCGGCGACGCGGTGCGCGCGGCTCTTCTCGGCGCCGCGGTCGAGGCGATCGGCGGCGATCTCGCGGCCTACGCGAGGAGCCGGCCGGGCTCCCTGAGCACGCTCTTGCGCACCATGGACGACTTGCGCGAGGCCGGCGTGGAGCCCGGGTCGTCCGACGATCGCGCCGTGTCCTCGCGGGGGCGGGAGACGTTGCAGGCGTACGAGCGCTACGCGCGCGACCTCGACCGGCTCGCGGCCGCGGGGTTCTCCGATCGCGCCGGGCGGACGGCGGCGGCCCGGCGGCACGCGGCGGCGTACGGCGGCCGGTTCCGCCTGGTGGTGCATTACGGCGCGTACGAGCTGATCGGCGCGAATCTCGACCTGATGGAAGCGCTGGCGTCGTCCGGCGTCCCCATCGTCTATCTCGCGCCGGGGCACACCACCGCCCCTGCGTTCGCGTATGCCCGGCGATTCTGGCCGCGGCTCGCAGGCGCCGCCCCGCTGGAGGCGGCCGGCGGCGCCCCGGCGGTGGCGACGCGTCTGCTCGCCGACCGCCTGCCCCTCCTGTACGACGAGGAGGCGACGGCGGCGTCCCCGCGCCCGGTCGAGTTCTTCCACGCCCAGGGAGAGGAGGCCGAGCTGGGCGAGGCGGCGCTGCGTGTCGCCGGCCTGCTGAAGACCGGCGTGCCTCTCGACCGGATGGCGCTGGTGGCGCGCACTCTCGAGCCGTACGCCGCGCATCTGGAGACCGTGCTCGGGGAGCACGGTCTCCCGTTCGAAGCCACGGCGGCGCTCGGGGCGGCCCGCGAGCCGGCGGCGCAGGCGGTCCTGCGTCTGGTCCGATCGATCGTCGACGATTACCCGTCCGGGCCGCTGTTCGATCTGTTCCGCTGCGGCCTCTATGTCGACGGCGTGAGCGACCCGGCGTCGCAGACCGACGCCTGGGAGCGGCTGGCGCGCGAGGGCCGCTTTGCGGGCGGCGTCGACGCCTGGACCCGGCGGCTGCCCGCCTGGATCGAGGCGCGGGAGCCGTGGGTGCCGCCCGACGCGGACACGACGGCGAGGCAGGCGGCCGAGGAGGCGCGCCGGAGCGAAGTGCTCCAGGCCCAAGCACTCGCCAGCTGCGTCGGCCGGCTCGCCACCGACGCCGTCCCCCTCTCGAAGGCGCGCCGCTGGGGCGCCTGGGCCGACGCCCTGAGGGTTCTGCTCGGGTCGCGGCTGCGCGGCTTCATCCCGGCGCCAGCCGCGGGATCGGACGCGCGCGCGGCGGACACGGTCGCGGAGGACTCCACGGAGGCGCCCGGCGGGGTCGCCACCGTGCTGGAGGCGCTCGCCGACATGAGTCTTCTCGACGCGACCAGGGTTCCCTGCTCACCCGAGACGGCGGCGCAGTTTCTCGAGCGCGCGGTGGGCGCGGGGCGCGTCCCGATCGGCTCGGTCGGCGCCGACGGCGCGCGGCGGCGCGGAGACCAGGGCGGGCTGCGCGTGCTCGACGCGGTGCAGGCACGCGGTCTGTCGTTCGACGCGCTGTTCCTCCTGGGACTGAACGTCGACCTCTTTCCGAGACGCCCGCGCGAGGATCCCTTCCTGCCGGACGAGGATCGCCGTCGTCTCCGCGACCGTCTCCGCCGCCCGGTTCCGGTGGCGGGAGAGACGCTGGACGAGGAGCACCTCCTCCTGGCGCATCTGCTCGGCGCGCCGCGGGCCGCGCTCACGGTGTCGTGGCAGCGCGCCGACGACTCCGGAAAGGCGCGCGTGCCGAGCCTGGCGCTGCGGGAGGTGGCGCGCGTCGCTCTCGGGGCCGCCGAGATCGAGGCCGCGGAGCGCCGGGCGGTTCGGATCAGCGCCCACCCGGCCGATCGGGGCCGCGACGCGATCGGGCGGCTCGGGCTCCTGGCGCCGCGCGCCGCCGGGCTGCTGGCGGCGCTCGAGCTGCGGTCCCCCGCGGCGCTGGACGAGGCGCTGCGGCCGTCGCCCGGGGGCCTGATGATCGGACCCGTGGCGCTGCCCGCCGGCTCGGAGCTCCTCCCCGCCGCCGTGACGCGGATGGCCGCCGTCGAGGAGGGATCGGCCGCGCCGGGCCGCTGGGACGCCCTGCCGGGCGCGGAGGCCGGCCCGCCGCCCGCCACATGGTCACCCTCCCGTCTCGAGCTGCTCGGCTCCTGCCCGCAGCAATTCTTCTTCCGGCGGATCCTCGGCATCGAGGAGTGGGGCGAGGCCGCCGAACCGCACGAGGTCGAGGCGCGGGACGTCGGCTCGCAGGTGCACGCCGTCCTTCAAGAGGTCTACGCGGCCCTGCTCGCCGGAAAGGACCTGCCGGCCCCGGCCGACGCGGGAGGGGCGATCGCGGATCGGGCGCGCGAGCACCTGGCCCGCGCCTGGCGCGCCCGGACGTCCAGGACATCGGCGCCCGTCCGCGGGGCCTATCCCCGTCTCTGGGATCTGATCTCGGAGCAATGGCTCGCCGCGCTCGAGCGCTTCATCCTGCGCGACCTGACCGGGATGGCGGCCTCGCCGCCTTCGGCGCTCCTCCTGGAGCACGTCATCGAGGCGGCGCTGCCGCTCGGATCGTTCGGCGCTCCCCTCCCCGTCCGCGGCCGTCTCGATCGTCTGGCGCGCCAGGGCGACGGCACGGTCGTGGTGGCCGACTACAAGACCTCGGGACCGATCGCCGACCACGTCTCGATCCTCGACGCGCTGAAGGGGACCCGTCTCCAGATGGCCCTCTACGCCCTGCTGGCGGAGTCCGAGACCGGCGCCAGCGGGCGGCGGCCTTCGGTCCGGGCCGAGGTGCTCGGGGTCGGCCCGACGTACGAGGGCGCGGCGGACGACGCGTGGCGCGCCACCGTCGACCCGGAGAAGTTCGCCCGGGCGCGCGACGGTCTCCTCGAGACGCTCGCCGTGCTGCGCGATCTCGCGGAACGGGGCTTCTACCCGCTCAACGAGGACAGCCGTCTGTGCCGCTTCTGCCCGTTCACGCGCGCCTGCCGCCGCGACCACGCGCCCACCCTCGAGCGGCTGGCGCGCTCGGCCGACCTCGACGCCTGGCGGGGGGTGCGGCGCAAGAGCACGGCGCGGCCGACGCTCGACAAGGTGGCCGCCGCAGGCGCGACCGGGGAGGAATCGGAATGAGCCCCGCGCCGACGCCCGATCTTGCGGATGCGCGCGACCGGGAGATCGCGGCGCGCGAGTTCGGCGTCAACCTCGTGGTGACCGCCGGGGCCGGGACCGGCAAGACCGCGCTGCTCGTCGAGCGCGCCTTGAACCTCATCGGCACCGGCACGGTCGGCATCGAGAAGATGGCGGCGGTCACCTTCACGGAGAAGGCGGCCGCGGAGCTGCGTCTGCGGCTCGGGCGCGGTCTCGACGGGCTGCGGCGCCGGGCCGCGGCCGGCGCACCAGCTTCGAGCCTGGATCCCGCCCACGACGCCGATCGCTCCTGGGCCTACCTGCTGTCGATGCGCGAGGACGCCGCCCGCGTGCGCCAGAGGGCGCTCGCCGCGCTGCGGGGGCTCGACGGGGCCGTCATCGGCACCCTGCACGCGCTCTGCTCCGACATCCTGCGGCGCTACCCCACGGAGGCGGGCGTCGACCCGGCGTTCGTGGTGGACGAGGGCCCGGCGGCGGAACGCCTGTTCCCCTCCGAGGCGGAGCGCTTCCTGCGGTCCGAGCTGGGCGGCGGCGGGCGGCGGCCGGAGGTCTGGCGCCGGGCGATCGGACGGCGCGACGGAATCGACACGGTCCTCGGGCTGGCGTCGGGGCTCTCTGGATTCTCCGGCCCCGCGGTGAGCTCGGCGCCCGCGGCGTCCGAGGCGCGCGCGCGACTGCTCCCCGAGATCGACGCGACGCTCGCCGAGCTGCGCGAGGTGCAGGGGCGCGGCGTCCGCTTTCCTCCCAGGATGCAGAAAACTCTCGACGCGTCGGAGACGCTCCTCCGGGCGATGCGCAGCGGCGGATACGAGGCCCTGCGGTCGACGCCCGCGGCGATGAGCCTGGAGGTTCTCTCCGGGCTGAGCACACACGACACCCGCAGGAACATCCGCGGGGGCGACCGCGAGGCGGGCGTGGCCGCCGCGAGACGCGCCTGCGAGCTGCTGCGGCTTTTGGGACGTGTCGACGACGAGGCCGTGGCCGCCCTCTCCGACGCCGCCGCGCCGCTCGCCGCGGCGGCGCGCGAGCGCCTCCTGGCGACGGGATTCGTCAGCTTCGACGGCCTCCTGCGCCTGACGGCCGATCTGTTGCGCCGATCGCCGGACGTGCGCCGCGCGCTGGCGCGTCGGTTCGAGCGGCTGCTGGTCGACGAGTTCCAGGACACCGATCCGCTGCAGTACGACATCCTCTTTTTCCTCGCGGAGCAGGAGGAGGGAGAACCGGCCGTCGATCCCTACCGCACCCGGCTCCGGCCCGGGCGACTGTTCATCGTCGGCGACCCGAAACAGTCGATCTACAGATTCCGGGGGGCCGACATGGGGTCGTTCCGCCGTGCCGTGGCGCATGTCGAGGCGTGCGGCGGCCGCCGGCTCTCGCTGACCGCCTCGTTCCGCAGCCCGGCCGATCTGCTGGCGCCGTTGAACCGGCTGTTCGGCGGCTGGCTGGGCCGCGAGGGTGGCTGGCAGGGGGACTACGAGCCGCCTTACGAGGAGATCACTTCGGCCCTCCGTTCTCCGCGCGCCGAAGAGCCGCGCGTCGCGATCTGGTCGGTCGAATCGGAGGGAGACGCGGCCGCGGGGCGCGCCGCGGAAGCCCACGCCATCGCCGCCTGGATCGCCGGGCACGCCGCGGCGTCCGGCAGAACCGGGGTCGGGTATCGTCAGGTCGCGATCCTCCTGCGGGCCCTGACGCACGCCGGACCGTTCGCCCGGGCGCTGCGCCGCTGGGGGATCCCGTTCGTCGTGGACGGCGGCCGGGACTTCGGCGCCCGCGCCGAGATCGGCGACGTCCTGTCGTTCCTGCGCTGGGTGGCCAGCCCCAACGACGGGCCCGCGAGGCTCGCCGTGCTGCGCTCACCGATGGGCGCGGTGAGCGACGGCGAGCTGGCGCGGTTCGCCCGAGCCGGCGGGCGCCCCGGCCGCGACCCCCTCGCGGCCATCGACCCGTCGGCCTTTCCCGGGCTGGCGCGCGCCGTCCGGATGGTGGAGGAATTTCGCGAGCGGACGCGCGCCCGGCCCGTCGACAGGATTGTCGAGGAGGCGCTCGCCGAGCCGCCTCTGGCGCTCCTGCACGCGTCGGCCTGGGACGGCGCGCAGCGGCTGGCGAACCTGTCCAAGCTCGCGGCGCTGGCGCGGCGCCACGCGCGCGAAGGGTTGTCGCTCCCGGAGACGATCGCCGCGCTCGAGGAGGAGTTCGACGGTGCGCGCACCGAGGGTGACAGCCCGCTCGCGGACGAGACGCTCGAGGCGGTGCGCATCCTGTCGGTCCACAAGGCGAAGGGTCTCGAGTTTCCGATCGTGTTCGTTCCGGATCTCGGCCGCGGCGCCGGGCAGGACCGGACCGAGCGCGAGGTGCGTGTCGCCTGGCTGCGCGACGGCGGTGGGGCGGCCGCGATCCGGCTGCCCGACGGGCGGAGCAACAGCAGGTGGGTGAGCCACGCGATCGAGACGCGGCGTCACGAGCTGGCGGAGGAGAAGCGGATCTTCTACGTCGCCTGCACGCGCGCGAGCGAGCGCCTCATCCTGGTGAACAGCTCGCTTCGGGGGAAGGCGGCCTGGCGCGAGCGCCTCGAGGCGCTGGGCTACCGGATCGCGGCGGGTCCCGCATTCCCGCCGCCCGCGATCCTCGAGGACGGACTCGTCGAGCACCGGGTCGTGGGCCCGATCTCCCGACCGCGGGCCACCGCCGGCGCGCCGGCGCTCGATCCGATCGCCCGGGCGGCCGTCGAGCATCGCCAGGTGATCGCGGCGGCGGCCGAAAAGACCGGGCCGCCGATTTCGTGGCCCTCGGGGACGCGTACCGAAGACCGCTCCGAGCCGGACGAGAGCGGCGCGGCGGGGACCGGCCGGCCCCCGGGCCGGGCCGCGGCGCGCCTCGCGGGTCTCGCGGTCCATGCCGCCCTCGATCGCTGGGATCTGGGGGACGACGACGCGCTCCTCGGAAACGCCCGACTCGGGGTGCGGCGTCTGGCGGCCGACCAGCCCGGGCCGATGACGGGGCGCTCGACGATCGCCGCCGCCGAAGCGGTCGCCGAGGAGATCCTGCGCGGCTTCCTGCGCTCGGCGCTGCGGGCGCGCATGGCGCAGGTCGAGATTCTGGGACGCGAGGTGCCCATCCTGCATCGCGACGCATCGGGCCGCACCTGGACCGGAGCGTGCGACCTCCTGATCAGGGACGGCGGCGCTCTCGTCGTCGTGGACTACAAGACCGACGTGGTGGGAGAGGACTCGGCCACCGCGGCCTCGATCTATGTCGAGCAGCTCGCGGTCTACCGCCGCGCGGTGCAGGCGGCCTTCGCGAACCAGGAGGTGCGGGGCGAGGTCTGGTTTCTCCGGACGGGCGCGGCGGTGTCGATTCCGGCGCCGGCGGCCCGCTAGGCGGTCCGGCCAAGACGCAGAAGCGCCGCCAGCCGGTCGAGCGCCGGCTCCCAGTCATGGCGGGCGACGGGTTCCCGCGCCGGGGCGAACAGGATGTGATCGAGCGTCAGGTCCACCCCGGTCGTCTCGTCGTCGCCGTCGATGTGCACCCTCACGAGCGACGGCCGCTCCCCCTCCCAGGTCAGCAGCAGGAAGCGGTCCGGGTCCGAAACGGCGCAGTGACCGCGCACCGCCTCCTTTCCGTTCCACTCCAGGAGCAGATCCCCGCCGGGCGTGGCGTCGACGGCGGCGCGATCGGCCAGCCACCCTTCGAGACCCGGCTTGGAGGTGAAGCTGTCGAACACATCCTCGGCGCCGGCCTCGATCCGGCGGACGTGCCGCTCGGTGCTCCGCGTCATGCCGCGACCGCGCTCGAGATAGACCTTCAGGACGTGCAGCTCCGTCTGCCAGCCGCGATCGATGGCGCGGAAGGTCTCGTCCCATTCCTCGTCCCCCGGAAATCCGGCGTGGGTGACCGTCAGGACGGCGCCGTCGCGCCAGGGATCGATGCGGAACTCCAGCTCGGTCTCGAGATCCTCGATGGCGAACCTGAGGCGAACCGATTCCTGCTTCACCAGGGCGACGAACTGCCCGGCGGTGACCAGCGGCGGCTGGGAGGGATCGTCGGTCGCGCGTCCGAACACCCAGCGGAACGGCCCGCCGGGGCGCAGCTCGATGGCCGCCTCGGTGACGAACCAGCACTGCAGATCGGCCGCGTCGGTCAGGGCGCGATACACCTCGGCGGGCGAAGCATGGATTCCCAGGGAGTGCCGGCTGACGCGATCGGGCTCGAGGCTCAGTCCGAACGGCTGGTCGTCGAGCATCGGGGCGATCTCCGGTATCGCGGCCCGGACGGGGCGCGGCGGGCGCTGCGCCGTCCGGGCTCGGCGCGCATTGTGGGGCCACCCGCCCGGAGCGGTCAAGTTGACACGCCGCGGGCTCGCGCCGGCTTCGTTCCGGGCGATCGCCTCGGGCGACGGATCGGTCCGGGGCTAGAATCGGGCCGTGCCCACGTCGATCGATCCCGTCTGCGGCATGCAGGTCGAGCCGACGCCGACGGCGCCCCGGTATGAGGCGGATGGCGCCACCTGGTATTTCTGCTGCGACGGCTGCCGCTCGCAGTTCGCGGCCGAGCCTGAGGCATTCGCCGCCGGGCCCGCGAGGCTCACGGCGGCCCCGGCGCGAGCGACGGTCCCGGCGGGAACGACGGTCCAGGCGGGAGCGACGGCCCCGGCCGCGGCCTACACCTGCCCGATGCATCCCGAGGTGACGAGCGACCGGCCGGGCGACTGCCCCATCTGCGGCATGGCGCTCGAGCCGCGAGTCACGCTGGTCGACGGCTCGACCGGCGAGGAGGCTCCGTCGGCCGAGCTGCGCGACATGACGCGGCGCTTCCTGGCGGGCGCGGCGCTGACGGCTCCCCTCATGCTCGTCGCGATGGGCTCGATGGCTGCGGCAGCGCACGCTGCGGCGCCGATCGGCGACCGGGGCGTCCGGCTCCTGGAGCTGCTCCTCGCCACGCCCGTGGTGTTCTGGTGCGGCTGGCCGCTCCTGGTCCGCGGGGCGGTCTCGATTCGCACCCGGCGCCTGAACATGTTCACGCTCATCGCCACCGGCACCCTGGTTTCGTACGGGGCCAGCGTCGCGGCCATGCTCGCGCCCGGGCTGGCGAGCGGAATGGTGCGCGACGAGCATGGCGGACCGGCGTTCTTCGAGTCGGCGGCCGTCATCACGGTTCTCGTCCTTCTGGGGCAGGTGCTGGAGCTTCGGGCGCGCGCGCGCACCCGTGATGCGCTGACGGGGCTGGCCCGCCTCCTCCCCCGCACGGCCGTGAGGCGGGTGGCCGGCCGGGACGAGGAGGTGCCGACCGGATCGGTGCGGCCGGGCGACGTCCTGCTGGTCCGGCCGGGAGCGCGGGTCCCGGTCGACGGGATCGTCCTCGAAGGGCGGAGCGGCCTGGACGAGTCGTTCCTGACCGGCGAGTCGATGCCGGTCGATCGCCAGACGGGGGATCGCGTCCTGGGCGGATCGGTCAACGGCCGCGGCGCCATCCTGATGCGCGCCGCCAGGGTCGGCGCGGACACGCTCCTGGCCGACATCGTGCGGCTCGTCGGCGAGGCGCAGCGTTCGCGCGCCCCGATCCAGCGTCTCGCGGATCGGGTCGCCGCCTGGTTCGTGCCGGCGGTACTGCTGGTGGCGGCCCTCGCCTTCGCGGGCTGGGCCGCCTTCGGACCCGCGCCGCGCCTGGCGCACGCCCTCGTGGCGGCGGTGGCCGTCCTGATCGTCGCCTGTCCCTGCGCGCTCGGGCTGGCGACGCCGATGTCGATCATGGTGGCGGCCGGACGCGGGGCCGTCTCGGGGATCCTGGTCCGCGACGCCGCCGCGCTCGAGAACCTGGCCGGCGCCGACACCTTGGTGCTCGACAAGACCGGGACGCTCACCGCGGGGCGCCCGGCCGTGGTGTCGATCTCCCCGGCTACCGGGTTCACGCCCGAGGAGCTGTTGCGTCTCGCCGCGTCGGTCGAACGGCACAGCGAGCATCCGCTGGCGACCGCGATCCTCGAAGCCGCCGCCTCGCGCGGAGTCGAGACCTCGATTCCCCTGGAGTTCGCGTCGACCCCGGGCGAGGGAGCCGGCGGCCGGATCGACGGGGTCCCGGTTCTGGTCGGCAGCGCGGCCTTTCTGGAGCGGCACGGGGTCGATGTCGGCGGCCGGAGCTCGGCGACCCGGGATCCCGCCGCGCGACTCTCTGCCACGGAGATCGACTCGGGAACGAACCAGGACCTGTCCGTCGTTCTGGTGGCGGTCGATGGAGCCCTCGCGGGGCTTCTCGGGATCCGCGACCCGCTGCGACCCGAGACTCCCGTGGCGATCGAGGCGCTGCGGAAGGACGGCCTGTCGATCGTGATCGCGACGGGCGATCGCCGTGCCGCCGCGGAGGCGGTGGCGGCGGTGCTGGGCATTGCGCGCGTCGAGGCCGACCTGACGCCGGCAGGAAAGATCGAGCTGGTGCGCCGCCTCCGGGGGCAGGGTCACCGGGTAGCCATGGCGGGAGACGGCGTGAACGATGCGCCCGCCCTGGCCGCCGCCGAAGTGGGAGTGGCCCTCGGGAGCGGGACCGAAGTGGCCATCGGCAGCGCCGGGCTGACGCTGGTGCGCGGCGGGCTCGGAGCCCTGGTGCGCGCGCGCCGGCTCAGCCGGGTCACGCGACGCAACATCCGGCAGAATCTTTTTCTCGCCTTCGCCTACAACCTGGCGCTCGTCCCGATCGCGGCGGGCGTCCTCTATCCCTGGCTGGGCTGGATTCTCAGCCCGATGCTGGCGGCCGCGGCGATGAGCCTCAGCTCCGTTGCGGTCATCGCCAACGCGCTGCGCCTGCGCCGGCTGGATCTGTGACGCGCCCGGGTCAGGACGACGCGTCGCGGGTGGTCTGGAACTGAGGCGCGCCGTCCTGGATGTCGAACCAGGAAACTTTGCTCCGCACGAAGGTGTGGGATCGCGGGCGTTCGGTGATCGGCGTGTCCAGCGCCGCCGCGGCGATCTCGACGACCGAGGGGTCGCTCTCCACCCAGCAGAGCAGCGTCGAGCCGCAGGTCCTGCAGAACGATCGCTTGGTGCCGGTTCCGGCCGTGTAGGTCTCGAGGCGATCCTTGCCCGAGACCCACTCCAGGCTCTTCCAGGGGACCTCGATGTAGGTCGCGAACGCCGCCCCGTGGCTCTTGCGGCAATCGGTGCAATAGCAGTTGTCCATCACGCCCAGCGGCCCGCGCACGCTGTAGCGCACCTGGCCGCAGAGACAGGACCCGTCGAACGTCTCGCTCTTGCCGTTCATCGGCTCGCTCCCCGGCCGGCGGAAGCCGCTCCGGCCGTACCCGGCGAGGCTAGCTCCGGCCCCGCGGCCTGTCAACCAGCCAAGACGATGGGTTGACCCCCCCTTGCATCTTCTGTATAAAAGCGCCGCGCGCAGGGGCGCGCATCCCACCGCCAACAGCGCACGGAGGCCAGACTCGGATGTTCGTTTCGAAGAAGATTTTTCTGACCAAGGGCGTCGGTCGCCATAAAGAGAAGTTGAACTCGTTCGAGATGGCCCTGCGCGACGCGGGCATCGCCCACTTCAACCTCGTCCGGGTGAGCAGCATCTTCCCCCCGGGCTGCAAGATCATCCCGAAGTCCCAGGGTCTGAAATACCTGCGCGCCGGAGAAGTGGTCTTCGTCGTCATGAGCCAGTCGGAGACCAACGAGCCGCACCGGCTGATCGCGTCCTCGGTCGGCATCGCCATCCCCTCGAAGGCGACCTCGCACGGCTATCTCAGCGAGCATCACTCCTACGGCCAGACCGAGGATGTCGCGGGGGACTACGCCGAGGATCTGGCGGCGCAGATGCTGGCGACCATCTCGGGCGTCGAGTTCAATCCCGAGTCTTCGTACGACGATCGCAAGGAGACCTGGAAGATCAGCAACGAGATCTACCGGACCATCAACGTCTCGCAGTCGGCGATCGGCGACAAGCGCGGCTGGTGGACGACGGTCGTCTCCGGGGCGGTTCTCATTCCGTGAGCGCCGACGAGGACGTCGGCCCCGGATTCGGGGGTCTCAGCCCCGATCTGGCCACACTGGAACGCGCCCGAATCGTGATGGTTCCGGTCCCCTACGACCGCACCTGCACCTTCCAGAGGGGCACCGCGGAGGGACCCGCCGCGCTCATCGAGGCCTCCCGGCACATGGAGCTGTACGACGAGGAGCTCGGTGTGGAGCCGGGGGACATCGGGATCCATACCGTCCCGGCGGTCTCCGGGAACGACGACCCGCCTGAGGTGATGGCCGGCAAGGTGGAGCGGGAGGTCGGCCGCTACCTCGCGATGGGCAAGATGCCGGTGGTTCTCGGCGGGGAGCACAGCGTCTCGATCGGCGCGATCAAGGCCTACGAGAAGAAATATCCGCGCTTGTCGGTCGTCCAGCTGGATGCCCACGCCGACCTGCGCGACTCCTTCGAGGGGACCCCGTACAACCACGCCTGCATCATGCGGCACTTCGCCGGACGCATCCCGACCCTCCAGGTCGGGATCCGGAGCTATTCCAGGGAGGAAGCCGAATTCATCCGCGAAAAGCGGCTCCTGATCGTCTCTGCGGGCGAATTCCTCAAGCGGCCCGCGGGCGCCCTGGAGTTGGTTGACCGGCTGACCGACGAGATATACCTTACGATCGACGTCGATTACTTCGACCCGGCGTATGTGCCGGGCACCGGGACGCCGGAGCCGGGGGGGCCGGGGTGGCACGAGACACTGGATTTCATCCGAGGGTTGTGCCGGAAGCGGACGATCGTGGGCTTCGATGTGAACGAGCTCCGGCCCCTTCCCGGCGACGCCGCCAGCGATTTCCTGGTGGCCAAGCTGGTCTACAAGGTGATCGCGTATCGGTTCTTCGCCGAGGGGCGCAGAGCCGGTTGAGGAGCCGATGAGCCAATCGAAGAAATCACAGGAACGCGCAGGCTCGGAACGCCCCGCGCCGCCGACCACGCGGCCGCAGGCCGAAATCCTGGAGTGCGACATCCCGGCCGAGCTTCCCGTGATTCC
>DASRAN010000032.1:0-2121 GCA_035638115.1 Patescibacteria group bacterium
GCTGCGGAGGGCCGCCTCGAGGGCCCGGTCGTCGGCGGCGATGCGCATCGCCGCCCCGGAGAGGACGTAAGACGGCCGCACCAGGACCGGATAGCCGACCTGCGCGGCGAAGCGCCGCGCCTCGCGCCGCGACGTGACCTCGACCCAGGCGGGCTGCGCCACTCCCAGCTCGTCGAGGAGAGTGGAGAACTTGTGCCGGTCCTCGGCGCGGTCGATGTCCTTCGGCTGCGTCCCGAAGACCCGGATGCCGGCGCGGGCGCAGGCCAGGGCGTGGTTATTGGGGACCTGCCCGCCGAACGCCAGCAGGATGCCGAGCGGCTTCTCCTTGCGCCAGATGTCGTGGATGCGCTCGAACGTGAGCTCCTCGAAATAGAGGGTGTGACCCATGTCGTAGTCGGTGGAGACGGTCTCGGGATTGCAGTTCACGACCACCGGGGCGTAACCCAGGCGGCGCAGCGCGGCGGCCGCGCTGACGCAGCACCAGTCGAACTCGACCGACGAGCCGATCCGGTAGGCGCCCGAGCCGAGGATCAGGACCCGCTCTTCCCCGCGGCGCGGCGCGACGTCGTCCTCGCGGCCCTGGTACGTCATGTACAGATAGTTCGTGCGCACCGGCCACTCGGCCGCCAGGGTGTCGATCTGCTTCACCGCCGGAACCACGCCCAGCCGCCGCCGGCGCGCCGCCACCTGCTCCTCGGTCGAGCCGGTGAGCCGGGCGATCTGAGGGTCGGAGAAGCCGGCTTCCTTGGCGCGACGCAGGAGGGCCTCGGCCGGCGCGCCGGACGCGGCCACCTCGTCGCGCAGCGCGACGATGCGCGCCATCTTGGCCAGGAACCAGGGATCGATGCCGGTCCTGCGCGCCAGCTCGGCGACACCGCGCCCGCGGCGCAGCGCCTCGGCGAGCGCGAAGATGCGCCGTGGCGTCGGGCGCGACAGATCCTCGAGCGACTGGCGGATGTTGAAGTCGTTGCCCACCAGACCGACGATGCCGTCCCCCAGCATCCGGCAGCCCTTCTGCAGCGCCTCCTCGAAGGTGCGTCCGATCGCCATCACCTCGCCGACCGATTTCATCTCGCTGCCGATGAAGTGCGACGCCCCCTGGAACTTGTCCAGGTCCCACTTGGGCATCTTGACCACCAGGTAGTCGAGCGCCGGCTCGAAGCAGGCCGTGGTCGTGTCGTTCATCGAGTTCTTCAGGTCGGGAAGCAGCCGGCCGAGCGCCAGCTTGGCCGCGACGCGGGCCAGCGGGTACCCCGTCGCCTTGCTGGCCAGGGCCGAGGAGCGCGACAGGCGGGCGTTGACCTCGATGATCCGGTAGGCGTCGGAGAGCGGATCGAGGGCGAACTGGATGTTGCACTCGCCGACGATCCCGAAGTGGCGGATCGCCTTGAAGGCGATGTCGCGCAGGCGGAAATACTCGACATCGGTCAGCGTCTGCGACGGGGCCACGAAGATCGACTCGCCGGTGTGGATACCGAGCGGATCGAGGTTCTCCATGTTGCAGACGGTGATGCAGTTGTCGGCCGCGTCGCGCACCACCTCGTATTCGACTTCCTTCCAGCCGGTCAGGTCCTCCTCGATCAGGATCTGCGGCGAGGTCGTGAAGGCCTCGGCGGCCCGCTGCCGCAGCTCGGCCGGGTTGCGGACCACGCCCGAGCCGCGGCCGCCGAGCGTGAACCCGGTGCGCATCATGACCGGGTAGCCGATCCGCCTGGCGATCGCCAGGGCCGAGGAGAGATCGCGCGCGGCGGCGCTGCGCGGCACCTCGAGACCGATGCGGCGCAGGGTGGTCGCGAACAGCTGGCGATCCTCGGTCATCTCGACCGCCCGGACCGGGCTGCCGAGCACCCGGACGCGGTGCCGCCGCAGGACGCCGCGGCGGTGCAGCTCCAGCCCGCAGTTGAGGGCCGTCTGTCCCCCGAAGGAGAGCAGGATGCCGTCCGGCTTGCCCTGGGCGATCACCCGGCTGACGAAGTCGGGCTCCACCGGCAGCAGGAAGATGCGATCGGCCAGCCCGGGGCTCGTCTGGATGGTGGCGATGTTGGGATTGATGAGCCAGACCTCGACCCCTTCCTCCTTGAGCGCCTTGATCGCCTGCGAGCCTGAGTAGTCGAACTCCCC
>DASRAN010000033.1:0-7234 GCA_035638115.1 Patescibacteria group bacterium
GCCAGCGCGTCGCGCTCGGCCGCGCCCTGTCGTCGGCCCCCGCGCTCCTGCTCCTCGACGAGCCGCTGGCCGGGCTCGACCGGCCGCTGCAGCGGCGGATCCTGTCGTGCCTGTTCCGGATTCAGCGGGAGTTCCGCATCCCGACGCTGCACGTGGCGCACGATCCGGCGGAGATCGCCATCCTGAGCCGCGAGGTGACCGTCCTCGATGCCGGCGAGGTGGTCGGGCGCGGCCGGCCGGAGGAGGTGCTCCAGGATCCCGCGATCCTGCCGCTGGCCCGCGCGGAGGGGTTCGAGAACGTGCTGCACGGACGGGTGGCGGCCGTCGCCGACGGCGCCGCCGCGATCGAGGTCGGTCCGCGGTTGCAGGTGACCGTCGCCGACGCGAGCCTCGCGTTGGAGCGCGAGGTGGTGATCGCGGCACGCGCCGAGGACCTGATCCTCGCGGTGCACCCCCCCGTGGGCCTGTCGGCGCAGAACACGCTTCCGGGGACGATCCGCGAGATCCGCGAGCCGGCGCAGGGCGATCCGTCGGGAGGTCAGGTGGTCGTGCTGGTTGGCCTCGACTCGGTGCCGGCGCCGATCGTCGTCACGGTCACCGGCCAGGCGCGGCACCGGCTCGCCCTGAGGCGCGGGCTCGCCGTGCACGTCGTCGCGAAGGCGAACTCGTTCCGCGTCCTGGCGACGCGTTAAGGCCGCGCGGCCTCACGCCGCGCCGGCCAGCGCCCTGTTCCCGCCCCGCAGCCCCGTAGTCAGGATGAAGACGAGTGTCGCGGCGCCCAGCAGGGCGAGCGTCATCCGCCACTCGCGCCAGGTGATGCTGGTCAGAAGCCACGCGATCGCCGCGCATGCGGCGAACGGCACGATCGTGACGCGCCAGCGTCCCGGGACCGACCCGCCCGGGGACGGCTCGCGTCGTCCCAGCTCCCAGGCGGCCAGACAACATCCGGCGTAGAGCAATAGCGTGACCAGGTTCGCGAGGATGGCCAGCCGTTCGAAGCCGCTGGTGACCGCCAGGAGACAGACGAGCGCGCTCTGCGTCGCGATGGCGAGGTGCGGGGTGTGGAAGCGCGGGTGGACCCGCCCCAGCGCGCGCGGGAGGAACCCGTCGCGCGCGAAGGCATACAGCGCCCGCGGCACCGCCAGGGTCATGCCGCTCACGTAGCCGAACATCGAGACGACGGATCCCGCCAGAAGCAGCGTGCCGCCCCACGGCCCGAAAACCCGCGCCGAGGCCGCGGCCAGCGGCGTGGTCGATCCCTGCAGGTCGGTGCCCAGCACGCCCTGCGCCACGACCTGGAGCGCCAGGTAGAACCCGGTGATCACCAGCATCGCCAGCAGCAGGGCGCGCGGCACGGTGCGGCGCACGTCCTGGATCTCGCCGCTGGGGACGAGCGCACTCTCGACGCCGCTGAACGCGAAGATCAGGAGGATGGATGCCCGCGCCACCTTCCCGGCCGAGACCGGCTCCGTCAGGGCGAGATTCTCCGGGTGGATGCGGAACAGGCCGGCGAGGATCAGAAGCGCCAGCGGCAGGAGCTTCGCCACCGTCGCCACCGCGTTGAGGCGCGTCCCCTGGCGCACGCCCAGGATATTGACGGCGCTCAAGAGCGTGAACGTCAGGACGAGAACCGCGGCGCGGCCGAAAGGACCGGCCAGCGGGGCGGCGAGCGCCCCGACCGAGTCGGCGAAGACGGTCGAGACCGCCGCGACCGCGAAGGTCCCGAGGAGCCACACGAGCACACCAGCCAGGAATCCGCTGAACCGGCCGAATGCGACCTCGACGTAGGCGTACGGCCCGCCGGTGAGATCGACGCGCTTCCCGGCCTCGGCGAAGCAGACGACGATGAGACCCATCGCCGCGGCGCAGACGAGAAATGCGAGGGGCGCCGCGGCGTGCAGCGACAAGGCGACCAGCGCGGGCAGACGGAAGATACCGCCGCCGATCGTCACGTTCACGATGCTGGCGGCGAGCCCCAGCGTGCCCACCGCGCGGACGAGCGACGGCTCAGCCATCCCGTGCGGGCCCGACCGGCGCGGCGGCTACTTCTTGGGGGCCCCCATCTTCTGGGCCAGACCGGCGGCGTACTTCTCGTACTGCACGTTGTCGATCTCGAACGTGCCGAACATGTAGTTCGAGCTCTGGAAGCTCCAGTTCTGTCCGGCGTCGGTGTACGACATCGTGGTGGTCAGCCCCTGGTTGTACTCCTGGTGCAGCGGGTCGGCGCCCGGCGGGTTGGTGATCTTCACCGCTCCGCCCAGCCCCCCCTCGATCAGGTGGCCGTGGAACTGGCCGTAGGTGCCCAGCGAGATGTTGTGCTCCTTGCCGTCGATGGAGCGGCTGATCGGCGTGATCCGGTCCTCGGTCTTGGTCGACGCGCCGCCCGCCATCACCGTATGGCCGATGACCTTGAGCGCCTCGCGCTGCTGCGGGTTCGCCTTCTCGTCGATGTAGAAATTGATGAAGTCCCAGTGGCCGAACGACTCCATCATCCCCTGGCCGTTCGGGCTCTGGCCCATCATGCCGACCGCCAGGCCGTCGAGCGGCACCGCGCCATAGGTCCCCTTCTCGATGAACAGGACCTGGCCGCCGCCGCAGTTGGCGTGGCTGGGCTTCGAATCGAACCAGCACGGGCAGGCGGCGTTGCACCGGCAGGCCTCCTCGAGCTGGCCGACGATCTTCCAGGGCTTCGTGTCGGTGGCCGGCTTGTCGGCGACCGCGAGCTGGGCGGCCGCGATGACCGCCAGCGTGGCCGCCGATGCGAATCCGATGACGTTGCGTACCTTCATGTCCCACCCTCCATGCCGGGCGAATCCCCCGTGCAGGACGCCGTATAACCCGGCCGCCCGGCGCGAGTCAAGGCACCGCTCCCCCGGGTCCTGGTCAAGCCCGGCGCGCCGGACCGTCGCGGCGGGTGCGTTATATTCACGCCGTGGAGAGCCGATGAAGGGGCGCGCGCCCGACCGGGACCCGGCCGCAGGCAAGGGATCGCCCTCCTGGGCCCACTTCGTGGCGGCGTTCTCAATCGTCCTGCTCGCCGGTCTGTTCGCCCTGCAGCAGCTGGTCGACTTCGACATCCTCTGGCACCTCAGGACCGGACAGTGGATCCTCGCGACCCACCAGGTCCCGCGCACCGATCCCTTCGGCGGCGGGACGGCCGGTCTCCCCTGGCTCGACGTCGCCTGGGGATTCCAGGTCATCGCGGCGGCGATCGCCGGCCGGACCGGTCTCGCCGGTGTGCAGGTCGCGATGACCCTGGTGGTGATCGGCACGCTGGGGCTGTTCCTCCGCCGCGCGCCGCGCACCCCGCTGGTCCTGGCGGGGTCGCTCCTGTTCGTGCTCGCCGCCGGGTTCCGGTTCCTGGTGCGCCCCGATCTGCTGACGCTTCCCCTGGCGATGATCGCGGTCGCCCTGGTCGAGCGGCTCGCCCAGAGGCCTGCGTCCTCCATCGTCCTGATCGGGCTCTTGACCGCCGTCTGGGCCAATCTCCACGGCTCCTACGTGCTCGTCCCGATCCTGCTTCTCGCCGCGACGCTCGGCGCCTGGCCGGGCGCCGCCCCGCCGCGCAGCGTGCGCGACCACGCCGTGGCGCTCGTGGTGTCGGTGGCGGCGCCGATCGCCAACCCCTGCGGGCTCCGGATCTACACCCTGCTCGGCCCGTACGTTCGATCGCTGCTCGCCGCCGTCGGGCTGCTGCCCGCGGAGGCGGGTCTGGCGGTCTCGGAGTGGACCCCGACCTGGCGCGCCCTGACGCGGGACGCCATCTTCCCGACCTCGGCGTTCGTTCTCTTCGTCGCCGTCCTCGCGCTGTCGTTCCTGCTGGCCGGACGGAGGGCGCCCCTGGGCCGGATCCTCGCCGCCGGGGCGCTCCTGGCGCTGGCGCTCTCGGCGGTGCGCAACGTGCTGCCGTTCGGCGCCGCGGGACTCGCCTTCCTGTCGCGCAACGAGCGCGACCGGCTCGCCCTCGAGACCGACGCGGGGATCCTCGACGCCCGCTGGCTCGGGCTGACGGCGTCGCTCCTGGTGACGGCGGTGACGCTGTCGTACGCCTCCGCCGTCCTGAGCGATCGGTACTACGTCGAGCGCGACCTGCCGGTGGTGACCGGGATCGGGATCAATCTCGACCTGGTCCCGGAAGGCGCGGTCCAGTGGATCGCGACGCACGAGATCCCCGGGACGCTGCTCAACAACTACAACAGCGGGTCGTATCTTCTCTACCGCCTGGCGCCCCAGGTGAAGATCCCGATCGACGCGCGTTTCGACGTCAGCGCCGCGAGCCGCGAGATCGAGGCCGCGCTCCCCGACCCGGACGCGTTCGCGGCGCTCGTCGAGCGGGAAGGGATCGGCACCATCGTGCTGCAGCACCCCTCCCCCGAATCGATCACGCTGCTGCCGAGGCTCGCGCACGACCCTCGCTGGCGGCTCGCCTTCCGGGACGCGAACTCCACCATCCACGTCCGCGCCGACGCCGCGCCGCCCGCGCCGCGGACCCCGCCGATAGCACTCGCCGCGCCGATCGAGCCGGGCGCCGCGCGCATCAACGCATTCTTCGCGCGCTTCAAGCGCGCCTCTCTGCCGGCGGCGGAGCTGACCGACGCGTTCGTCTCGGCGCTCCTGGGCGATCATGCGCGGGAGTCCGCCGCCTACCGCCGCGCCCTGGCGCGCGACCCCGGCAACCCGAAGGCGCTCGCCTTCCTGGCCGCCGAGGCGTCTCAGGCGCCGGAGGGATCGAGGTAACGCGCGCCGAGGGCGGAGAACAGCAGCCCGAAGCCGGTCAGGACCGCCGCCGGAAGGAGAACGGCGTCCGCCCCCCGGCCGAAGCTGATGAGGGCGTGGAAGGCGTCCATCGCCCAGGCGGTGGGAAAGACGTGCGCGGCGCGCCACATCCAGCGCGGCACCACTTCGCTCGGCCACCAGCAGCCGCCCATCGCGGCCATCACCATGCCGGTGATCCACCCGATGGCCGAGGCCTGCTCCGGCGTCCTCAGGACCGCGCCGGCGAGGGTGGCGAGACCGGCCACGGCGAAGACGTACGACGCGAGCAGCAGGAGCAGGCCGCCCGGCGACGAACCCAGGTCGAGGTGGAACAGGAAGCGGCCGGAGAGAACAAGGACCGCGGTCTGCAGCCCCGCGACGAAGATCCGGCCCATGAGCTTGCCCGCGAACAGCCCGGCGCGGCTCAATGGCGCGGTCACCTGGCGCCGCAGCATCCCCTCCCGTTTCTCGAGCGTGAGGAAGACGCCGCCATAGATCACCGTGTTCATCAGCACGATCATCGTCAGGATCCCCGGGACGCTCTGCGCCACGCCGCCGGGCACCGCGGTCCCGTGGCCCGCCGTGGTCACGTCGAGGCGGACTAGGGGGTCGCGCGCCTGGAGACGGGCGAACTCCGGGGCGCCGCCCTCGAGAGCGCCCGACTGCTTCATCTCGACCAGGAGGGCGAGCGTCCGGGTGATGGCGCGCACGATGTGGACCTCGGCGGCGCGCGAGGCGTCCGCCGCGGCGCCCTCGTCCTTTTCGAGCCGCAGCGTCTGCTGCTCCCCCGCCAGGACGTGCGCGGTGAACCCCTCCGGCAGGACGAGGGTCCGGACCTGCTTCCCGTTCCTGCCGGCGTCGGCGGGCGGCAGCTCGCGCAGCTCGACGTTGCCGGTGGCCAGCTCGCCGACGAAGGCGCGCGCGATCCAGCCGCCGTCGCGATCGACGACCGTGAGGACGAACTTCGGCGGTCCGCCCCCCTGACGGCCCTGCAGACCGAAGAACCAGGTCATCGCCAGCGGCAGGAGCAGCATCCAGAGAAACGACCAGCGATCGCGCACCGTCAGCCGGACATCGTTCAGGGCCAGCAGGACGATCCGCCTCACGCGCCGGCCCCGCGCCGCACGGCCCGCCCCAGGCCGCGCGCCCCGACCGCCAGAAGGACGACGCCGATCGCCGCGAGCACGCCGGCGTTGGGAAGGATCGCGGCGGCGCCCGCGTCGCTGGTGAGCAGCAGGCGGTATCCCTGCGTCGCCCAGTAGAACGGGGAGATCGTCGAGAAGACGCGCACCGACGGCGGCAGGTTTTGCAGCGGGATGAAGGAGCCGCCCGCGAACCCCAGGATGAGATAGACGAGGGAAGCGAGCGTCGCCCCCTGGCGCTCGTTGCGCGCCAGGCCGTAGATGGCGGCGGACGCCCCGGTGACCGCGACGATCAGCGCGAGCGACAGCAGGACGAATCCGACGACGCTGACCCCCGCGCCGCCCGCCAGCGCGCCGACCAGTGCCAGGAGCACGGCCGCGATCGCGGCCAGGATGGCGGTGAAAGCCGCCTTCGCCACGACGATGGCGCCGGCGTCGACCGGGCCGGCCATCTGCCGTCGCAGCGTCCCGGCGGCGGCCTCGGTCAGCAGGTCGCGCATCCCCTGGTCACCGACCAGGAAGAGGGCGTAGACCGCCACACCGGGAAGGACGAACAGGAAGATGTTCGAGACGCTGTCGGCGTTCTTCTTGCCCGTCTCGTCCGGTGCACGGGTGACGAACGCGTCCGCCAGCGTGATGACCGGCGGCGTCAGGAACGTCGAGGCCCCGTCGAAGGCGTGATGGACGGCGACCGAGATCGCCGCCACGCTCTCGTCGGTGATCACCGGGCGGTTCTCGCCGATGAACGGCCGCAGATCGTCGAGCGGCCCGCGCAGGACGCGCGCGCCGCCGTCGAGCACCTCGACCAGCATGCGCGCCGACTGCTCGGCGATCTCCGGCAGGATCCCTTCCGCCGGGTTGCGCACCAGCGCGAGGCTCAATGGCCTGCCGGCGAGAAGATCGCTCGAGAATCCCCGCGGAACGACCAGGAGCGCCGAGGCTTCGCCCTTCTCCATCAGCGCCGCGCCCTCGTCGTGGACCACCTTGACGTCGAAGTAGTCCGCCATCTGCGTCGACGTCAGCGCCGAGACCAGGCCGCGGGACAGGAACGTGTCGCCGTCGAGGTTCTCGACCAGGAGACGGACCTTGGGGATGCTCTCCCCCTTGCTGCCGAACACCAGCCCGATCATCCCGGCGAACAGGAGGGGGAAGGCGAGCACGACGATGAGACCGAGCGGCGCGCGCGCCTTGCGTCGCAGGTCCTTGACGATCAGGAGCCGCAGGCGGCGCAGGCGGTGCATCAGTCCCGCAGCTCGCGGCCGGTCAGGTCGAGGAAGAGGCTGGAGAGGCTGGGCGGCTGGATCGACACGCCCTCGACCTGCATGCCGCTCGAAAGG
>DASRAN010000034.1:0-2607 GCA_035638115.1 Patescibacteria group bacterium
TGTTCATCGGCGAGAGCGATTTCTCCACGCTGGAGAAGGTCCGCAACGTCGAGATCATGCCGCCGTCCTCGTACAATAAGAAGATCCCGCAGGAGCTGGAGCGGGTGGTGCTGAAGGCGCTGGCGCGCGACCCGGAGGACCGGTACGCGAACGCGATCGATCTGCACGACGACCTGCAGTCGTTCCTGTACTCGGTCGGCGAGTTCTTCTCGCGCAAGGATCTCGCGGCGTGGATGAAGAAGACCTTCGCGATGGAGATCGAGGAGGACAGCGCGAAGCTAGAGGAGTTCAGACAGATCGCTCCGCCGGTCGCCTCCGCCGAGGTGTCGCGCAAGGCCGCCGTCGCCGGCGCGCCGTCCGGCCGGTCGGCCCCTCCCGGCGGGACCGGCGCCAAGGCTGCGGCTCCGAAGGCCCAGGCCCCGAGCAAGGGGCCGAGTAAGGGTCAGGCCAAGGACTCGTCCGTCCATCAGGCGATGGGATGGGACGACGAGGAGCTGGACACCCAGATCTTCGACAAGGAAGAGGCCAACCCGGTCGCCGCCGAGGACCTGTTCTTCGAGGACGACGATCGCACGGTCGCCAACGAGCCGGCGCCGGACGTCCTCGAACTGGCGCGGCCGCCCGAGCTGCTTCTGACACCCAAGCCGATCGAGCTGACGCCCGATCCGGCCGACGTCAGCGAAGAGATCAACGTCAAGATGACGCCGCCACCGGCGCGCTCGCTGCCGCCGCCGCCGGCTGCCCGGCGGCCGACGCTGGTGGGCGTTCCGCCGCCCGGACTTCCCCTGCGCCCGACCGGGCCTGTCCCGACGCTTCCGCCGCCCTCGGCGGGGCCACCGCCCGGTTCAGGGCGTCCGGCGCCCCTGCGCCGCTCGGGGATGAACATGCCGCCGGCGGTTGCTCCGCCGCCGCGCATGAAGACGCCGGTGCCGCCGCAGCGGTTCCGCCAGCCGGTGGAGGCGCCGTTCGGGACGGGCGGCTTCGAGACAGTCTCGCAAAAACGCCCCGCCGGGCGCGGCATCATCGGGCTGCTGGTCGTGGGCGGCCTCGCCGCCGCCGTCGTGGCCTACGTGTACAACTCCAAGGTCAAGCCGGGGCGGCTCGAGCTGACGGTGACGCCCGACAACGCGGTCGTGCTGATCGACAACGTCAAGGTGGGCGACCACTCGCCGGTTT
Organism: Patescibacteria group bacterium; assembly: GCA_035638115.1. Lineage (GTDB taxonomy): Bacteria > Acidobacteriota > Polarisedimenticolia > Gp22-AA2 > Gp22-AA2 > DASRAN01. The sequence continues at coordinate 1,177 of DASRAN010000034.1, forward strand.
CGCTGGAGAAGTCGCCCGGTCCGTACACGCTTTCGGTCACGCGCGACGGCTATGCGCGCAGCGATCAGAACATCGAGATCGTCGCCGGGCAGCCGCTCTCGCTCAAGGTGGTGCTGGAGCCGTCGCCTGACACCGGTTTCGAGCTGACGAGCGAACCGCCCGGATTGCTGGTCTGGCTGGACGGCAACCCGGTGAAGGTGCCCTCGGGAGATCAGGCGCGGACGCCGTTCCGGGCATCGCGCATCCCTCCGACTCACCACAAGCTGGAGATCAGGGGTGAGAACCGGTTCAAGCCCTGGGAGCAGGAGGTGGAGATCGCGCCGGGCGACATTCGCAAGATCCACGCGCTGATGATCCCCGCGGCGGGCGGCGGCAAGGCAGCGACGCCGATCCCGTCGACGCCCACCGCGCCGGACCGCCAGGTGGCGGTGAAAGACCCGAACACGCCGGTGACCCCGCCGACGCCAGCGCTGCAGCCGCCCAAGGAGCAGCCGCAGCCCAAGGAGCCCGCACCAGGGCCCAAGAAGCAGGGTGACGGTCTCAACCGCGCCAAGCTGGATGATGGTGCGGTGGCCGCGGTGCCGGGACCCAAGAAGAAGAAGCGCCCGCCCGAAGAGGAAAAGGAGCCGGGCGGAGGGGAAGATCAGCAACCCGTGGCCGTGGCCCCGAAGAAAAGGCCGCCGCCGGTCGATCCGGACGAGTCTGCGAGCGGCGGCGACTGCTCGATCACGGTCAACTCGGTTCCGTGGTCCGAGGTCTGGATCGACGGCAAGAACACCACCAAGCACACGCCGGTGGTCGACTTCAAGGTTCCCTGCGGCAAGCACAAGCTGGCGTTCAAACGCCCGGACATGCAGATCGATCAGACCGAGAGCATCACGGTCAAGGCCGGGCAGGCCTTCAAGCAGCGCTACACGCTGGCCAACGACGACTAGCAGGACTGTCACGGGCCAGTCGTGAACGCGCGCGGATCGAATCCCAAGTCGGCATCAGGTCGCGCGGCCGACGCGCCGGCGCCCGGACCGGATGCGATCGAGGCCGCCTGGCGTGACTTCTACCAGCGGTCGCGCGAGGTGCCGGAGCACGTCGCCGGGCAGGAGTTCCTCGACCGCGACCTGAAGGACGCGTTCACGCGCCTCGTTCCGGCCGACGCGTCGGTGCTGGAGGCCGGGTGCGGCGAAGGCGATCTGCTGGCGGCGCTGCCCAACGCCCGGAAGATGGGAATCGACTACCTCCCCGAGGTGGTCGAGCGCGCGCGGGCGCGCCACCCGGACATCTCCTTCGAAGTTGGGGACGTGACCACGGGCGCCGACGCCCGCGTGGGTTCGGCGACCGGGGCCTGGGACGCGGTGATCTGCGATCGCCTCTGTCACAGCGTGCTGGACGTGAAGGCGCTCCTGATGGGCCTCAAGCGCCAGCTGGCGCCCGGCG
>DASRAN010000035.1:0-4920 GCA_035638115.1 Patescibacteria group bacterium
CGTGTGGCCGCGCTCGATCGGGCCCCGATAGACGCTCTTCGGAGGGACGAGGACGTCGAGATAGATCGGATCGGCCGCGATGTCGGTCACCGCCCCCCGGACGTCGCCGACGGTGCCGGCGACGACCCGGATCTTCGCGCCGTCCTTGCCGTCGATCTCCGGGATCCTCTCCGACCGGACGTCCTGGTAGCGCGGCGCGGTCATCTTGGATTTCGCCGGCAGGTTCACCCAGATCTGGAAGCCGGCGATCCCCTCGGGGCGGACCTGGGGCATCTCCTCGTGCAGGATGCCGCGCCCGGACGTCATCCACTGGATGTCGCCGGCGCCGATGCTGCCGGCGTTTCCCAGCGTGTCCCGGTGGTTCACCGCCCCCTTCAGCATGTAGGTGACCGTCTCGATCCCCCGGTGCGGGTGCTGCGGGAACCCGGCTTCGTAGTCGCGCCGGTCGTGCGACGAGAAGTCGTCCAGGAGCAGGAACGGATCGAGGTAGTTGACCTCGCGCGTGCCGATGCTCCGGTGGAGCCGCACCCCCGCCCCTTCGAGAGTCCCCTGCGGCTCGACGATCGACTGGACCCGCCTGATCTCGCTCATGTGGTCCTCGCTTGATGCAGATCGCCCTGAAGATATTTCAGCCCCGAATCGACCATCACGGTGACCACGCGGCGTCCCGGCCCCAGCTCGCGCGCCAGCCGCAGCGCGGCCCAGAGGTTCGCGCCGCACGAGATCCCCGCCAGGATCCCCTCCTCCTGTCCCAGCCGCCGGGCGGTCGCGTACGCGTCCTCGTCGCTCACCGCGACGATGGCGTCGGCCAGGTCCAGCCGGCAGATCGACGGCACGAACCCGGGCCCGGTCCCCTCGATGCGGTGCCCCCCGAGGGGACCGCTCTTCGAGAGCATCGGCGAGGCGGCCGGCTCGAGCGCCACGCAGCGCACGCCGGGGGCCCGCTCCTTGAGCACTTCGGCGTTCCCCGAAAAGCAGCCGCCCGTTCCCACCGCCATGACGAAGGCGTCGAGGCGGCCGTCCAGCGCCGTGAGGATCTCGCGCGCCATCGGGTGGTAGCCGGCCCGGTTGTCGGGGTTGTTGAACTGGTCGGTCCAGAAGTGATTCGGCTGCGCCGCCAGCTCGCGGGCGCGGGCGATCATCGCCTGGATGAGCTCGGGCGTGACCTTGCGGTTCACGCTCTTGTGGATCTCGACCGTCGCGCCGAAGGCGCGCATCGTCTGGATCTTCTCCTCCGCGAACGCGTCCGACGACACGAAGCGCGCCTTGTACCCCTTCGCCGCGCACACCATCGCCAGGGAGCTGCCGGTGCTGCCGCCGGTGTAGTCGACGACGGTGCCCCCCGGCTTGAGGACTCCGCGCCGCTCCGCCCCCTCGACCATCGACAGCGCCATCCGGTCCTTCATGCTGCCGGTCGGGTTCGCCCCCTCGAGCTTGACGAAGACCTCGGCGCTCCGGGGCCCCGGCATCCGGGCGAGCCGCACCAGCGGCGTGTTGCCGATCGACTCGAACAGCTGCTTCATGTCCGCCTCCTGCTCTCCTGCCGCCGGCGAGCTCGCCGCGGCGCCTGTCAGCGCCCCGCGCTCAGCGAGGCGAGCAGCGCGTCGAAACGCGCGCGGTTCGCCTCCATGGTCTTCTCCGGGCCGGTGCACTTGAAGAACCAGTTGGCGTCGGGGCCCGGCACGATCGCCCCGAGGAGCATGGAGTCCGGCTTCGGCTCGGGATCGGGGCCGCCCCCCATCGACATCGGCGACGGCGTGTACGTCCCGTGCACCTCGGCGCGGCTGATCGTGAACCCGCCGGCCGTCGTCTCGGAGAACTTCGGCGACGCCTTCCCCCCGCCATGGAACTGCGCCGCCCAGCGATCGAGGTTGGCCTTCACGTCCCCCCCCTGCCCGGCGCCGAAGTAATAGACGACGCACTCGCCGGCTTCCTTGTCCCCCGGAGCGGCCGGCAGCCGGTACTGCGCCTTGCGCATGCCGGACTTCGGCGTTTCCGCGACCCATTCCTTCGGGGCCGTCCAGGCGATCTCCCCGGACGCGGCGGCTCCCGGCAGTCCGGCCAGGGCGGCATCGTGCGCCGGCAGGAGACTCAGCCGGTCTGCCGTCCCGGCGTCCGGAGCCGGGGGCGGCGCCGCGTCCCCGGTCGCCTGGGCCGTCGACGGCGCCGGCGGGGCTGCCCCATCCGTTCCCACGGGGGCGCCGCCGCAGGCGAGGCTCGCCGCGAGCGCGGCTCCGCCGAGCAGCACGGTCCGGATGGCGCGGCCGGCCCTTTTCATACTGGCATCCTCCCTGGAGCGATTGTCCGGAAGCATTATGCCAGAGTCGCGGGGGGAGGGCACGACCGCGGCACGCCGCGACTCGTGCTATGCTTCGCGTTCCGCGCCCACCTTGAGTTTCGCGGCGGCAGCGGCTGAACCCTTAGGCGACGGACATGTCCAAGCAGATGACCATGAAGGACGCCATCGCGCGCTTCGTACGCGACGGCGACCTGGTCGTCATGGAGGGGTTCACCCACCTCATTCCGTTCGCCGCCGGGCACGAGATCATCCGCCAGAAGCGGCGCGACCTGACGCTCGCCCGCCTGACCCCCGACCTGATCTACGACCAGCTGATCGCCGCGGGCTGTGTCCGCAAGATGATCTTCTCCTGGGCCGGCAACCCGGGGGTGGGGCCGCTGCACGCCTTCCGGCGCGCCGTCGAGCAGGGGAAGCCGCGGCCGCTCGAGATCGAGGAGTACACGCACTTCGGCATGGTGCTGCGGTTCATGGCCGGGGCGTCGAACCTGCCGTTCCTGCCGACGCGCAACTATCCCGGCACCGATCTGACGAAGGTGAACCCGCACTTCAAGACGATCCGCTCGCCGTACGGCGACGAGGAGCTGTGGTGCGTGCCGGCGCTGCACCCGGACGTGACGATCGTGCACGCCCAGCGGGCCGACGCCGACGGCAACACGCAGGTCTGGGGCCTGTACGGCGTGCAGAAGGAGGCGGCGTTCGCCAGCCGCAGGGTGATCGTGTCGGTCGAGGAGATCGTCGACTCGTCGGTCATCCGCTCCGACCCGAACCGCACGCTCATCCCGGGCGCCATCGTCAGCGCGGTGGTGCACGAGCCGTTCGGCGCGCACCCCTCGTTCGTGCAGGGGGGGTACGATCGGGACAACGATTTCTACCTGAAATGGGACGCCGTGTCGCGCGAGGAGGCCGGCTTCCAGAAGTACCTCGACGAGTGGGTGCACGGGCTTCCCGACCGCGCCGCCTATATAAAGAAGATGGGGGCGCGCTTCGACGAATTGAAGGCGGACCGGCAGATGTGCGAGCCGGTCAACTACGGGTTCTGACCATGGCCGAATACACGACTTCCGAGCTGATGGTCTCGCGCGCGGCGAAGGAGCTGAAGAACGGCGACGTCGTCTTCGTCGGCATCGGCGTGCCGTCGCTGGCGGTGAACCTCGCCTACCGCATGCACGCGCCCGGGATCTGCATGATCTACGAGTCGGGGGCGGTCGGCTGCGTGCCGAAGCGCCTGCCGATCTCGATCGGCGATCCGTGCCTGGTGACCGGGTCCCTGGCGGTCGTGCCGATGCTGGACGTGTTCAACCTGTACCTGCAGCGCGGCCTGATCGACGTCGGCTTCCTGGGCGGGGCCCAGGTGGACCGCTTCGGCAACATCAACTCGACGGTCATCGGCGACTACGCGAAGCCGAAGGTCCGGCTGCCGGGCAGCGGCGGCGCCTGCGAGATCGCGGCCCTGGCGAAGAAGGTCGTCATCACCATCGGCAACTCGAAGCGCACTCTTCCCGAGCGCGTCGACTTCGTGACCAGCCCCGGCTACCTGCGCGGCGGGCGCGAGCGCGAGTCGCTGGGGCTGAAGGGAGGACCCGAGCTGGTGATCACCGACATGGGGGTCTATCGCTTCGACCCCGAGACGCGCGAGATGGTCCTGGTCTCGATGCATCCAGGCGTCACGGTCCAGAAGATCAAAGAGAACATCGGCTGGGACGTCAAGGTGGCGCGCGAGCTCACCGAGACGCCTCCGCCCACTCCCGAGGAGATCCGGATCATCCGCGACGAGCTGGACCCGCAGGGGATCTTCCTCAAGTCGAAGGCCGGGTGACGCGATGAAGCACGCCTCCAGGAAGCGCCGGACCGCGAAGCGGGCCCCCGCCAGGCGGGCGCCGTCGCGGAAGCACGGAAAGAGCGCCGCCCGGGCCGGCAAGGGGGCCCGCCGCCGCAAGCCGGCCGCCGGCCGCGCGCCGATCCTGCAGGACTCGGCGCTGGCCAGGGCGACGGGACGGGCCGCGGCCTCCCTCAGGTCGTCGCTCGCCGGAGAGCCCGCCCTGATCGCCGAGGAGGCCCTGAGGGCGGCCGAGCAGATCGAGATGCTCCTCGACGATGATGAGGAGGAGGACCCGGAGCCGCACGAAGAGGAGGAGTACTTCCTGCGCGCCAGGAAAGAAGGCGCCGATCGGCCGCGCTCGCGCCCTTCCCCCGCCATCGTGGCGAGGATCGCGGCCCCGGAGAAGTCCCGCTCGTCCTCGCGCAGCGCGCCCGCCGAAGACGACTCGCCCGAGGGCCCCGGCGCCGCGCCGGCCCCCGCTTCCGCCCCGCATCTGTTCCCGAGGAACCTGAAGGCCGAATACCCGGTCGCGGTGCGGGCCGAGGGGATCTGGATCTACGACGCGGCCGGCCGGAAGTATCTCGACGGCTGCGGCGGCGCGGTCGTCTGCTCGATCGGCCACGGTGTGGCCGAGGTGGCCGAGGTGATGACGAAGCAGGCGAAGCGCCTGGCGTTCGCGCACTCCTCGCAGTTCATCACGAAGGAATCGATCGGCCTGGCCGACCGCGTCGCGGCGCTGGCCCCCGGCGACATGAAGAAGACCGGTCGCGTCTACCTGGTCTCGGGCGGCAGCGAGGCGGTC
>DASRAN010000036.1:0-111428 GCA_035638115.1 Patescibacteria group bacterium
ACCTGACCAGCGGACGCCAGCTCAACACCAACGGCACCACGACCTGGACCGGCACCAGCGACCTCCGCACCTGCGGTAACAGCCAGACCTGCGTGATCACCAACACCGGCACCTGGGACATCCAGAACAACCAGTTCCTGAGCCTCGCTTTCGGCGGAACGACGACTTTCGTCAACAACGGCACGGTGCGCAAGACGGCGGGGACCGGCCTCTCTTCGTTCGGCGTGGTGATGAACAACGACAGCCTCGTGGACGTCACCGCCGCGGGCGGGACGCTGAGTCTCGACGGCGGCGGCACCAGCACCGGCTCCTTCACCGGCTCCGCCGGCGCGACGCTGCGCTTCGGCGGGAACACCACGACGACGCTCAGCGCCGCCTCGTCGATCGCCGCGGCCACGGTGAGCTTCGTCTCGGGAACGGTCAACATCAACGGGTCCTACGGCAGCGCTCAGACGAGCCTCAGTGCCGGCACCGTCAATGTCAACAACGGCGGGGTGATCAACATCGGCGCGCTGACCCAGTCGAGCGGCACGCTCGCCGGACCCGGGACGATCACGGTGTCCGGAGCCTCGACCTGGAGCGGCGGGGCGATGACCGGGGCGGGAACGACGATCTTCAACGGCCCGCTGGCGATCTCCGGCGCCAACCCAAAAGACCTGAACGGCGGCCGCCAGCTCAACACCAACGGCACCACGACCTGGACCGGCACCGGCGATGTTCGCGCCTGCCAGACCGGCTTCACCTGCACGATCACCAACACCGGCACCTGGGACATCCAGACCAACCAGCTCCTGAGCGTCGCTCTCGGCGGGTCGGCGACGTTCGTCAACAACGGCACCGTGCGCAAGACGGCGGGCGCCGGCGTCAGTTCGATCACCATGGGAATGACCAACGCCAGCCTGGTGGATGTCACCATCTCCGGCGGCACGCTGGCGCTCGACGGCGGCGGAGCCGGCACCAGCACGGGCTCCTACACCGGCTCGGCCGGCTCGACCCTGCGCTTCGGCGGGCCCACGACGCTCAACTCCGGCTCGTCGATCGCCGCCGCGACGGTGGCGTTCGCCGGCAACAGCACGACCAATCTCAATGGCTCGTACAACGCGGGCACCCAGACGACCGTCACGGCCAGCACCGTCAACTTCAACGCCGCCGCGACCGTGGCGAGCGTCGGGACGACTCTCGCAGTGAACGGCGGCATCCTCAACCTCAACAGTGGCGAGCCGATCAGCGTCACGACACTGACCCAGTCCGGGGGCACGCTGGGCGGCAGCGACATCGTGACCGCCTCCGGGGCCTCGACCTGGACCGCCGGCGCCATGACCGGGTCGGGAGAGACGAGGTTCAACGGCGCCTTGTCGATTGCGGGAACTGGTCCCCACGATCTCAACGGCGGCCGCCACCTCACCACCAATGGCACCACGACCTTGACCGGGAGCGGCGACGTCCGCGCCTGCTCGACCGGCCAGACCTGCGTGTTCGTCAACAACGGCACCTGGGACATCCAGGTCAACCAGGGCCTGCTCGCCAATCTCGGCGGATCGGCAAACTTCGTCAACAACGGCACCTTCGTGAAATCCGCGGGCACGGGCACGACCCAGATCAGCATGGCCTTCTCGACGGCCTCCAATGTGCAGGTGAACACCGGGACCCTGAGCCTCTTCGGTGGGTACACGCAGACGGCCGGCACGACGCTCCTCAACGGAGGCAACGTGACCTCGACGACGCCGCTTTCGATCCAGGGCGGGACGGTGAAGGGCACCGGCACCATCACCGGCGGCATGACCAGCGTGGCCGGGCACGTCGTGCCGGGGCAGTCGCCAGGGCTCCTGACCGTCGCGGGCAACTACATCCAGCAGGCGCAGGGCGCGCTCGACGTCGAGATCGGCGGCACCACGGCGGGCACCCAGTACGACCAGCTCAACGTTGCGGCGACCGGCGGCGCCGCCACGCTCAACGGCGCCCTGAACGTCTCGCTCGCCAACGGCTTCGTCCCGACGCTCGGCCAGACCTTCACCATCGTGAACGCCCTGTCGCGCAACGGGACGTTCGCGACGACCAGCTTCCCGGGCATCGGCTGCGGGCTCACCTGGAGCGTCTCGTACACCGGCACCACGGCGGTCCTGACCATCGTCACCGACGGCCCCTGCTGCCCCGACGCGGACAACGACGGCTTCGCCGTCTGCTCGGCCGGCTGCTCTCCCGACGTGAACAAGGTCTGCGGCGACTGCAACGACGCCAATCCCGCCATCGGCGCCGGCAGCGCCGAGATCTGCGACGGAATCGACAACGACTGCAACGGTCAGATCGACGACGGTCTCACGGGGCGCGCCGAGGTCTGCAACGGCCTGGACGACAACTGCAATGGTGTTGTGGACGAGGGGGACCCGGGAGCCGGCCTCTCCTGCGCCACCGGGCAGCCAGGGGTCTGCAGCGCCGGCACGATGCACTGCACGGCCGGGGCGCTGGCCTGCGTGCGCAACGTCGGACCGGGTCCGGAGACGTGCAACGGCAAGGACGACAACTGCAACGGAGTCGTGGACGAAGCCGGGGACGCCGACGCCGACGGCGTCCCCGATTGCACGGACAACTGCCCGGACGCCTACAACCCGACGCAGGCGGACGCCGACCACGACAACTTCGGCGACCTGTGCGACTGCGCCCCCAACAACGCCGGGAACCCGCCCCCGCAGGAGATCGGCGCGGTGACCGTCACCCGCACCGGCGGAGTGATGACGATCGGCTGGAGCCCCGTCGCTGGAGTGCAGCGCTACAACATCTACCGCGGCTATCGCACGGAAGGGAGCGCCTGGAGCTACAACCAGCAGTGCCTCGTCAACCGGACCGCCAGCCTCTCGACGACCGACAGCCTCAATCCGCGGGCGTTCACCTTCTTCTATTACTACGTGGCCGCGGCCTGCCCGGGGGGGGCCGAGAGTCCGCTGGGGCGTGATTCGGCCAACGTGCCGATCCCGGAGCCGAACCGCTGCCCGCAAGCCAGCCTCGACGCCGATGGCGACAGCACCGAGGAAGCGGCCGACAACTGCCCCGGCTACAGCAACCCGACCCAGTCCGATTTCGACGGCGATGCGCACGGAGACGTGTGCGACAACTGCCCGGCGGTCGCCAATTCGGGGCAGATCGACACCGACGGCGACACGCTCGGGAATGCCTGCGATCCGGACGACGACAACGACGGAATCCTCGACGACGGCGACGCCAGCGGTCTCGCCGGCGACAATCCGTGCACCGGCGGCGTCACCGCGGGCTGCGACGACAACTGTCCTGTCGTCGCCAACCCCAATCAGGCAGACGCCAACACCAACGGCGTCGGCGATGCCTGCGAATAGGGAGGGACCGCCAGGCGGGCATCGGAAGTGAGCGACGGGAAGCGCGAGTCGAACCCGCGTCCGCCAGGCCCCGTCAGAACGACAGTCGCACCGCGGCGCTCTGGCGGTCTAGGTGTAGTGGTCGCCCGCGCCGCGCACCGGGCGGTCGCCGCCGCGGTCCCCGCCTCGATCGCCGCCCTGCTGGCCGCCACCCTGGCCGCCACTGCCGCTGCCGCCGCCACCGCCTCGGCGACGACCGCGACGACGCCGGCGGCGCGGGCCTTCTCCGCCCGCAGCACCAGCCTGGCCTGAACCGGAGGACTGTCCGCCGCTCGCGGCTGCGTGGCCGCCACCCGTGGCCGCCTGGCCGCCGCCGTGGCTCGCCTCGCCGGCGCCCTGTCCGCCCGTGTGACTGCCGCCCTGGCCGCCGCCACTGTGTCCGCCGGAGCCGCCGGAGCCGCCGGAGCCGCCGCCACGACCGCCGCGCCGGCCGCCGGATCCGTGCCGGCCGCCGCCACCACCGCGACCGCCGCCACCGCCTCCGCGACCGCCGAAGCCGCCGCCGCGGCCACCGAAGCCGCCACCTTGGCCGCCTCCGGGCTCGCCGCTCGGCACTTCCTCCTCGGCTGCGACCTCGTCGAGGATGCTGCGCGCCGCCTCGGCCTGGAAGTGCGCCTTGAGAAGGTAGGCGATGATCGCGACGCGATCCTGCTGCGCCAGGATTCCTTCGACCATCGGGTCGTACTCGGCGTGGTCGTCCGCCGTCAGCTTACCGGCCTGTTCCTTGAACGTCTCCACGACTCGCCTCACCTCCCTTTGCCTGACCTCCTCGTCGGAGGGCAGGTCGCACTCGTGCGCGGTCAGGTTGTTGGCGCGCACCAGGCGATTGAAATTCATCAGATCGAATCCCGAGACCAGCGAGATCGCCTTGCCGGTCTTGCCGATGCGGCCGGTCCGGCCGGCGCGATGGATGTACTGGTCGGACGACTCGGGCGTCGAGTAGATGAAGACGTGCGACAGATCCTCGATGTCGATGCCGCGAGCCGCCACGTCGGTCGCCACCAGGTGCTTCAGCTCCTTGTTGCGGAACCGGCGCATCACCTGCTCGCGCTTCTTCTGCGGCAGGTCGGACGAGATCATCGCCGCCGGCAGGCCGTGCATCGACAGGTAGCTGTGCACCAGGCGCGTCTCGGCCTTGGTGTTGCAGAAGATCATCGACGACGTCGGGTTCTCCCACTCGATCAGCTTGTAGAGGGCCGCGGTCTTGGCCATCCGGCTGACGATGTAGAACAGGTGCAGCACGTCCGCGACGTAGAGCACGTCCTGCGACAGCATGACGCGCTCGGGATCCTTCTGGTAGCGCCGCATGATCCCCTCGATGCCGGAGGGGATGGTGGCCGAGAACATCAGCGTCTGCCGGTTCTTCGGCACCTGCTCGAGGATCGCCTTCATCTCCTTCTCGAACCCCATGTCGAGCATCTGGTCGGCTTCGTCGAGCACGAGGGTGCGCACCGCGTCGAGCCGCAGGGTCCGCTGGCGCAGGTGATCGAGCAGGCGCCCGGGGGTGCCGACCACGACCTGCGAGCCGCGCTCCAGGCCGTCGACCTGGCGCTGCATCGAGTCGCCGCCGTAGATCGCCAGCGACTTCACCCCCGACGCCGCGCCCAGACGGCCGATTTCGCCGGTCACCTGGAGGCAGAGCTCGCGCGTCGGGCAGAGAACCAGCGCCTGCACGTTCTTGCTCGATGCGTCGACCTTCTCGATGATCGGGATGCCGAACGCCGCCGTCTTGCCGGTCCCCGTGCGCGACTGGACCATCAGGTCGCGGCCGGTGCGCGCCTTCGGGATGGCGGTGGCCTGCACCTCCGTCGCGAGCGCGTACCCCATCTCGGTCAGCGCCTCGAGGATTCCCGGCGCCAGGTCGAGCGCGGTGAACGGCACGGGAACTTCGGGGAACGCGGAGGGCGGCTTCTTCGTCTCGCCGCCCTCGACGTGCTTGTGCAGCTCGGGCGGCGGCTCCTTGGGGGTGCCGCGCGGTCGAATCTGCGTGACCCGCATCTGCCGGAGCTTTCCCGGCTTGCGGGGGGGCTGGGAGGGCGACTGTTGATCCATCGAACGCCGGATTCTATGCCCCCCGCGGCTCCGGGGTCAATTTGGGGGTCCCCCCGGGGGCGGAGCGGCGAGCGCGTGGCGCGGGTCCGCGCTCGGCTGAGGCGCCGACGAGGGCGGAATACCGCTGAGGCACGCCTCGAGGGCCTCTCGCCCCGCGCCATTCGCCATCGCTCGAATCATTGACCTGGCGCGGGTTGTGGCGTAGATCGTTGGGCTGCGCGCCCAGGAGGCGCGAGCCTATCTTGCAGATCGATTCCAGCCTCAGAACGTTCGGTGCCGTCGGGCTGACTCTGGCGCTTGCGGCCGCGTGCACGACCCTGCTCTCGGCCAGGGGCCGGATGCCGCTCGCTGCGATGGGGGCGGCGTCACGGGCTGGCGGTGCCTCTGTCGGGGTGGAGGTTTACGAGCGGCTGGCCGGAGGGGGGAAGGTGCGGGTCCTCGTCTTCCTGCGGCTGCCCGAGGAAGCCACGGGCCGGTCCGGTCATGGCACCAGCGCGTCCCCGGGCGGCGGCCCGACCCGATCACTTCTCGACCGGGTCGCGGCTGTCCAGGACGGAGCCCTCACGGCGCTCGCCCCGGCCGATTTCACGCTGGCGCGCCGATTCAGGACCGTGCCGGCGTTCGCGGGCGAGATCAGCGCGGCCGGCGTGGCGGCGCTCACGGCGCGGCCCGAGGTCGATCGAATCGATCTGGACGTGGGGGGGCACGTCGATCTGGCTGAGGTGGTGCCGCTCATCAAGGCCGACGTGGTGCACGCGCTCGGGTACACGGGGCAGGGAGTGACGGTGGCGCTCCTCGACTCCGGGATCGACACCGACCACCCCGACCTGGGCGACGACCTGATCGCGCAGGCCTGCTTCTGCTCGGGTGGCACCGGCTGCTGCCCGGACGGATCGACGACGCAGTTCGGCAATGGCGCGGCTGAGGACGACAACGGGCACGGCTCGGGCGTCGCCGGGGTCATCACGTCGAACGGCGTGGTCTCGCCGCCCGGTGTGGCGCCGAAGGCGAAGCTGGTGCTGGTCAAGGTGGTCGACAGCACCGGGGCGTTCTGCTGCACCAGCGACGTCATCGCCGGTCTCGACTGGGTGAACGCCAATCGCCCCGACGTGAAGATCGTCAACATGAGCCTGGGCACGACCATACAGTTCGGCGGCGACTGCGACAACGCGCGCTCGTTCACCAGGGCGTTCGCCGCCTCCATCAACAGCCTGCGGGCGCGCGGGGTGACGACCTTCGCGTCGGCGGGGAACGACGGCTCCGGGACGGCGATGGAGGCGCCTGCCTGCGTGGCGAACGTGGTGAGCGCCGGGGCGGTCTACGATTCGGACGTCGGGCCGGTGACGGCGCACGGCTGCACCGACGCGACGACGGCGGCCGACCAGGTGACCTGCTTCTCCAACAGCGACGCGTCGACCGACCTGTTCGCGCCCGGGGCGCCGACGACCTCCGACGGGCTGGCGGGCGGCACGAACAACTACTACGGCACCAGCTTCGCCTCCCCCGCGGCGGCGGCCTGCGCCGCCGACCTGCTGCAGGCCTACCCGTCGCTGACTCCGTCCCGGATCGAGACGGCGGTCAGGACGTCGGCCGTGCATGTCACGGCGCCGAGGAACGGTCTGACCTTCCCGCGTCTCGACTGCCTGGCGGCGCTTCAGAGCCTCGCCACGGTGACCGGTCTCCTGGTCTCGGGCGATCCGACGACGCTGTCGTGGGACGCGAGCCCCTACGCCACATCGGGTTACGACGTCTATCGCGGCGACTTCGCCGAGATCCGCGCCGCCGGCACGCTGGTCACGCACCGGCTGGACTGCCACTCTGCCGCCACCACCTTCGACATCTCCACGGACGACCCCGCCACGGACGATGGCTTTATCTACATCGTGGCTCCGCACGGCGAAGTCCCCGGCAGCCCAGGCGAAGACAGCCAGGGCACGCCCAGAGCACTGAACGATCCGTGTCCGTAGAATCGCGAAGCACACCGTTCACCGACTCTAGACCGCCATTCACCGAATAAGAGAGGACATCGCACTTGGGCTCTCGTACAGTCCGCACCGAGGACGCCGATCCGGCGCCTCCGGGAGGGTTGGAGATGGACACTCGGTTCTCGGCCTACAACGCCCCGCGGCTGTTCATCGGGCTCGTGATCCTGGCGATGGGATCGGTCGCCCTGTTGAGCGGCCTCGGCCTCATCAACGTCAATGTCGACGACGTCTGGCGGTTCTGGCCGCTGTTCCTGATCGCCGTCGGCATCTCGCGCGTCCTGCGGCCGCGCGGCTGCCCGGGACGGTTCACCGGCTTCGTGATGCTGTTCTTCGGGATCTACTTCCTGCTGCGGTCGCTCGAGCTGGTCTCGGTCCGCGCCGAGATCATCTGGCCGGCCATCCTGCTGCTCATCGGCGGGCGGCTGGTGTGGGGGGCTTGGAAGAACAGGACCGACGTGACGGAGCAGGGTCCGGCCGGCGACCTCAGCGATCGGATGAGCTCGTTCTCGTTCATGGGAGGCGCCGAGCACCGCAGCACCTCCACCGACTTCCGGGGCGGCGACGCGACGGCGATCTTCGGCGCCTGCAAGATCGATCTGCGCCAGGCGGCGATCAAGAGCGGCACGGCGGTCCTCGACACCTTCGCGATGTGGGGCTCGATCGAGGTGTGGGTGCCGCGCGACTGGAACGTCTCGCTCAACGGCATGCCGATCCTCGGCTCGTTCGAGGACAAGACCAACCAGGTGAAGGACGCGCCCGGCCCCCGGCTGGTGGTGCGTGGTGTGGCGGTCATGGGCAGCGTCGAGGTCAAGAGCTAGGAGGCCGACATGGTGACGACACAGGATCCGACTCAGATGAACGGAGAACAGACCCAGTCGCACGCCGGCCTCTACGCCGCGCTGGTCGCCTTCGGGCTCTTCATGCTCCTGGCGGTCGGCAGCTACGCGGTCTTCCAGCGCCAGGGCGGATCGGCGGCGTTCGAGCGCGAGGGGCACGACATCATCATGGTCGCGCCCGGCCAGCACACCACGGACGCCGGCGGGAAGATCGAGATGGCGTCCTTCTTCCACAGCGCGGTGCACGTCAGCCGCGCGACCGATCTCAAGCATGCCGAGGTGGTCGCGATTGTGGGACACTCGACGCTCGACCTGACCGGCGCGCAGCTCGCCGGGAGCGGCGGCACGATCGAGGCGTTCGCGCTGCTCGGGCGCGCGGACATCAAGGTCCCGGCCGACTGGACGGTGAAGACGAAGGACTTCACCGTCCTGGGAGCCATCCGCAACGTCACGCCGGCGGGCGAGCCGGCGCCGGAGAAGGTCGTGCAGCTCGAGGCGGTCGCCGTGATCGGCGCCGTCAACGTGACCCACTGAGAAGGAGGACGGCCATGGAGAGACGGGTGGAGATCGTCAAGAGCGGCATCACGTTCGGGACGGGGCTGGCGATGGCGATCTCGTTCAACGTGAACCATTCGGTCCTCTGGGCGGCGATCCACGGTGCCTGCTCCTGGCTCTACGTCGTCTACTTCGTCGTGCGCTTCCGGCTGATGGCGGGATAGGAGCCGGCGCGGGGCGGGCCGGAGTCCACGGATGAGAGCGGGCCTCTTCCTCGTCATCGGCGTCCTTCTGGGACTGCTGGTGACGGCGCTTCTGGCGCTGCACGGCGGCGCAGCGATCGAGACCTCGGCGCTCCTCGGCATGCCGCTCGGCCTGCTGTACGGCGCGGTCTGCCTGGCGGCGCGCTACCCGACCCACGCGGCGCCGCTCGGCCGCACCGGGCTGGGGCAGATCGCCGCGACGCACGGCTTCGGAGCGCTGATCTCCTCGGGGGGCCTGCTGATGGCCGGCAACGTCCTCAGCCAGGTGCTGGAGCACTTCCCGAGGTATCGAGGGACGACGGCGTTGTTCCACGCCGAGGCGCCGACGCTGTCGGTCACGGCGGTCCTCGTCTACCTGCTCGCCGTGGCGGTGCACTACCTGGTGATGGCGCTCGAGAGCGCGCGCGACGCCGAAGTGCGCGGCGTCGAGTCGCAGGTGCTGGCGCGCGAGGCGGAGCTGCGGGCGCTGCGGGCCCAGGTCGATCCCCACTTCCTGTTCAACAGCCTGAACTCGATCGCCGCGCTGACCTCCGAGGACGCCGGCGCGGCGCGCCGCATGTGCCTGCTCCTCGCCGGCTTCATGCGCCGCAGCCTGATGCTCGGCTCGCGCGACCGCATCCCGCTCGGCGAGGAGATCGCCCTGGTCTCCGACTACCTGGCGATCGAGAAGGTGCGCTTCGGCGCCCGGCTCGAGGTGACCCAGGACATCGACGACGCCAGCCGCGACTGCGCCGTGCCGCCGCTCATCCTGCAGCCGCTGGTCGAGAACGCCGTGCGTCACGGCATCGCGCAGCTGCTGCCGGGCGGCACCGTCCGCCTGGACACGCGGCTGCACGGCGATCATGTCATCATCACAGTCGCCAACCCGCGCGACCACGAGCGCGCCGGGAGCCGCGGAGCGGGCGTCGGCATCGAGAACGTGCGCGGGCGGCTGCGGACGCTCTACGGCGACCGGGCCGGCATGGAGGTCGAGGGGGACGAGAGCTCGTACAGGGTCACCCTGCGACTGCCGATCGAGCGTGTCGCGGCCGCCGCGAAGGAGGTCCCGCATGTCGCCCGAGGCTGAGAGACTGCGCGTCGTCATCGTCGACGACGAGGAGCTGGCGCGGCGCGGCATGCGCCGCGACCTGGCGGGCGAGCCTGGTCTGGAGGTCGCCGCCGACTGCGCCGACGGCTTCGACGCGGTCCGGGTGATCACCGAGACGCGCCCCGACCTCGTCTTTCTCGACATCCAGATGCCGCGGCTCGACGGCTTCGAGGTGCTGGAGCTGCTCGACCCCGCGGTCGTGGTCGTCTTCGTGACCGCGCACGACGAGCACGCGGTGCGGGCCTTCGAGGTGAACGCCGTCGACTACCTCCTCAAGCCGGTCGACCCGGAGCGCCTGCGCCTGGCCATCGGCCGGGCGCGCGAGCGCATCCGCCGCCGCGAGCCGATGCCGACCGCCGCCCTCACCGAGGCGGCGCGGCCGCCGGGCACCCCGCTGTCGCGCGTCCTGGTGCGCGACGGGCCGAACGTGCAGGTGATCCCGATCGACGCGGTCGACTACATCGAGGCGCAGGACGACTACATCGCCGTGCACGCGGCCGGGAAGGCGCACCTCAAGCAGCAGCCGATCGGCCGCATCGAGACGGCGCTCGATCCGGCGCGCTTCGTCCGCATCCACCGGTCGTATATCCTCAACCTCGACCGGCTGGCGCGTATCGAGCTGTACGCCAAGGACAGCCGTATCGCGATCCTGCGTGACGGCGCGCGGCTGCCGTTGAGCCGCGCCGGCCACGCGCGTCTCAAGGAGCTGTTGCAGGCATGAGCGGGAAGACCAGAACGGGCGGGACGGGGGACGCGGGGCGGATGGTGCGCTGCGAATGGGCCGGGAGCGATCCTCTCTACGTCGCCTATCACGACGAGGAGTGGGGCGTCCCGGTGCATGACGATCGCCTTCTCTTCGAGTTCCTCATCCTCGAGGGCGCGCAGGCGGGACTCTCCTGGATCACGATCCTCCGCAAGCGCGCCGCCTACCGCGCGGCGTTCGATCGGTTCGATCCGGCGAAGGTGGCGCGCTACGACGCCCGCCGCGTCCAGGGACTGCTGAGCAATCCCGCCATCGTCCGCAATCGCGCCAAGATCGCGTCGGCCGTCGCCAACGCGCGCGGCTTCCTCAAGATCCAGGAGGAGTTCGGCTCGTTCGACGCCTACGTCTGGCGCTTCACCGGCGGTCAGGTCAAGCGCAACGCCTGGCGGACGCTGAAGCAGATCCCGCCCACGACGCGCGAGTCGGACGCCATGAGCCGGGATCTCAAAGTGCGCGGCTTCCGTTTCGTGGGGCCGACCATCTGCTATTCGCACATGCAGGCGACCGGCATGGTGAACGACCACATCGTCTCCTGCTTCCGGCACAAGGAGGTGTGAGCGTGCCGCAAGGACGTGTGAGCGTCACGCGCGGTGAGAGGACGGCCGGTCGCATGCTCCCCGGCGGCGGCGTGTCCCTGCTCCTGGCGTGGCTCGTGCTCGCCGCCGCGGCCCCGTCCGCCGGCGCCGGGCCGCCCGCCGGGCCGGATCCCGCCAAGGCCGACGCCAGGGCGCGCGCGGCGATGCTCGCCTACTTCCGCGACGACCCGTTCTCGCCCCTCCGGGCGTTCCGCCGCTACGACTTCCCGCCCGCCGCGGCGCCCGCGGCAGCGCCCGCCGGACCGGCCGCCGTCCTCGGCTCGGCAGCCGACTGCGACGTGCGGCTCGAAGGCCCCGGTGTCGAGCCGCACGCGCTGCGGGTGGTGGTGCTGCCGCCGGAGGGGGCCGATCAGCCGGCGCGCTTCCGTCTGGAGCGGCTGGCGACGGGGGGCGACCTGAGGGTCTCGGGCGAGTCGTGGGTGGCCGCGGCGGCCGACACGCGGATCGTCCCGGAGGAGACGCGCGTCGAGGCCGGCCCGTTCGCGGTGCGGCCGTACGTGCAGGCGGACGCCGGCATCCTGATCCTGTTCGACAGCCGGCGAACGGCGGCGGGCGCGTTCGTTCCTCCCGCCTGGTTCGACTTCGATCGCTCCTGGGTGTTTCGAGCGCTCCTCAAGCGCGACCCGAAGCCGACCCCGATGACCCTGCAGACCTCGCTCGGGCGGACGAAGGAGTACCTCCGCGTCGGCACCTTCACCCTCGACGTGCCCGGCCGGCGCGGGCTCAACGTGGTTGCCTACCAGCCGACCTTCATCGCCAACGCCGCCACCAGCCTGTCGATCCTGTTCACCGACGCGACGTCGGGGAAGGAGACGTACGGTGCGGGGCGTTACCTCGACCTCGAGCCGCCCGTCGACGGCGTCTACACCATCGACTTCAATCGCGCCTACAACCCCCTCTGCGCCTACACCAACGTCTACAACTGCCCGATCCCGCCGCGGGAGAACTCGCTCCCGGTCGCCGTCCGCGCCGGCGAAAAGAGCTATCCCGGACACGCCAGGCCATAAAATCCGCCCATGGCTCCTCTTTCA
This sequence comes from Patescibacteria group bacterium, assembly GCA_035638115.1. Classification (GTDB taxonomy): domain Bacteria; phylum Acidobacteriota; class Polarisedimenticolia; order Gp22-AA2; family Gp22-AA2; genus DASRAN01. Next base: position 12,495 of record DASRAN010000036.1, read on the forward strand.
CGGCAGGCGGCGCTCGCGATCTGCGGGGCGGCCTTCATGGCCGCCGGGCTCGCCGTCCCGCCCCGTGCGGCGCCGGCCGCCGGCGATCCGCGCGATGCCGGCCTGGCCGAGTTCATCGAGTGGGCGCATCCGACGGAGGGGGGCTGCGCGCCGGTCGAGACGATCCGGGTCGTGGCGCGCTGGCCGGGCGGGCTGCGGGCGGCGTACGTCGTCCCGTGCGCCAACGAGCGGCGGCATCTCGAGGCGATCCTGGAGACGCGCGAGGGGCAGTCGGTCTGGCAGGTGGCGGCCGGGTTCGAGGCCGACGCCGCGACCATCGCCGCCGCCATCGCGGCGGACGATCTGGCGATTCCGGGCGACGCCGCGGCTCCCGCCCGCCCCGCGCCGCGCACGGTGCAGCCCCCGCCGGGGAACGCGGCCGGCGGCGGAAGCGGCGCGTCGCCGTTGCGGGCGCTGGCCGCGCCGGTGCCGCGCCAGCGCACCAAGCCGGGGCTTCCCGAGGAGGCGGGCCGCGCGCGGCTGATCGGCGAGGCGCGCGTCGACCTCCTGGCCGACGTCTCGGCGCGCGGCATCGTCTCGAGGGTCCGGACGCTGCGCGGCCCCGATCCCGATCTCGGCATGCGGCAGGCGGCGCTCGCCGCGGTGCGCGGTTGGACGTTCAGCCCGGGGCTCCTGGGCGACAAGGCGGTGCGCTACTTCACCCCCGTCGCAATCGCGTTCGAGGGCCTGCCGCCGGAGTCGCGGCTCTGGACCCACCGGGCGCTGTTCGATCTCGAGGCGCTGGTCTATCCGACCGACGAGGCGGCCGAGATCGCCGGCCGCCGGCTGCGGCAGGGCGAGTCGATCGATCAGGTGGCGCCGGAGCTGGCGCTCGACAGCGACTGGGGCCTGGTGCCGGCGGCCGACCTGCCGGCGCCGCTGCGCAAAGCACTGCACGAGGCGATGGTCGGCTCCTGGGTCGGTCCGGTCGCGGCGCCGGGCGGCCGGTACCTGGCGCGCAAGCGGGGCGAGGTCTACTACGGCATCCTTCCGGCGAGCGGCGGCGAGCAGCACTACCGCGTCGAGCACCGCCAGGGGGTGCCCGACAGCGACGACCTGAGGCGCGCGATCGACGCGGACATCCTCGACGTCTCGGCGGCGCGTCTGCGGCGCGACTACATGAACGAGGCGGCGCGGCTGATGGGCATCCGGCAGACGCGCACGGTCGTCGGCCAGCTGGTGATCCACACCGACGGCCTGGACGACGACGAGGTCGCGGTGCTCGGGCAGGTGGTCGGCGCGGCGTTTCGGGCGCACCAGGATTTCTGGGCCGGGCTGACGACGCTGCGGCTGTTCCGCGAACAGGTGATGGTCTACGCCTTCGCGCACCGCACCGATCACCTCAAGGTGCAGCAGGTCTGGGGGAGGGATCGCGGGCCGTTGCCGGCCCCGAATCTCCTGGGCGAGTACATCCCGGAGTCGCGCATCCTCGCCTTCCCGTGCGACGAGACCGCGGGACACCTGCCGATCCCGGTCGCCGTCCACGAGTCGATCCACATGCTCGACTACGAGCGCGTCTACGGGCCGGGGGCCCGGCCGTCGCGCTGGTTCGAGGAGGGGCTGGCGAACTACTTCGGCTTCTCGCAGATCACGAGCAGCCTGCGAATCGATCCGGGCGACATCCGCCGCTCGGGCACGATCGTGATCGGCAAGGTGAACGTGCAGTTCGACCCGCGCGCCGAGCTGCGCGAGCATCTGCGCCTGTCACGCGAGCTCGGTCCCGTGCCGCTCAAGGATCTGCTCGCCGCCGGCAGCGACGACCCGTTCTGGGCGGGAGGGCACTCGGCGCGGGCCTACGGCGCCTCGTGGACCCTGGTCCACTTCCTGATCCACGGCGATCGCGGCAAGCACACCGACGCCTTCCGGCGTTATGCTGCGCGCGAGGCCAGCGGCGAGGGCGGCCCGGAGGCGTTCCGCGAGCTGCTCGGCCCCGACCTGGGGGCGCTCGAGAGCGCCTGGCACGCGTATGAGGAGAACATGTGATCCCTCCTGACGATGAACCCGACGAGGACGGCGATCTCGACGACGCCGAATCCGCCGCCGTCGAGTCCGACGCGGGGTCCGACGAGGAATCCGGCGCGGAATCCGGCGCGGAGTCCGGCATGGAACCCGGTGCGGAAGCCGGCGCGGAACCCGGCGCGGAACCCGACGACGAGGCGGACGAACCCGGGCCCGAGGAGGATGAGCGGCCCGAGACGCGCGAACCCGGCTATCTCTGGACGTTCGACGAGCAGGAGGCGCGCCTGCCGGACCAGTTCACCACCCACATGGACGTGCTCGACGAGATGGAGGCGCCGGAAATTCTCGACCTCGATCTGCGTCGCGCCGACGACTACGTCCTCTGGGCCGCGGCGCAGTCGCTCGACGAGCAGGAATGGACCAGCCAGGCCATCGACCTGTTACGCCGCATCGACGCGTCGAAGTCGGCGCATCCGGCGCTCTGCTACCCGGAGATCCGGCTGCGGCTGCACGACCTGCTTCGCGAGCGGGGCGACTACGAGGAGGCGCTGGCGATCCTCGACCGGGTGGAACGGCAAGACCCGGAGCGGCGCGAGACCTGCCGTGAGCGCCGCGCCGAGGTCCTGATCCTGACCGGCCGGGCCGGCGAGGGTCTGGCGCTGTTCGAGTCGGCCACCCGCGCCATCCCGGACGATCCCTGGGTGCCGCTGGCGGCGGCCTGGGCCCTGGTGCGGGCCGGAGAGTACGACGGCGCGCCGGTCTGGATCGCGCGCGCCGAGCGCGCCGCGCGGCGGCTGGAAGACGAGCAGGAGATTCAGGCCGTCGACACCGAGGTCGAGCGGCTGCAGACCGAGGCGCGCATCCGCAGCGAGCGCCAGAAGCGGGCCGCGGCCACCGCAGCCGCCGCGGCGGCGGCCGCCGCCGTGCCGGCGCCAAGTCCGGAGGCGGGTCCGGAGTCGGCGGGCGCTTCCACGGCGCCGGCGGCGACGCGGGAGGAGGTCCTGGCGGCGCTCGACGCCGAGGAGGTGCTGCTGACGCGGACCCCGCCGCGCTCGGACGAGGAGAAGAGCGCCGCCGTGGAGCGGCTGGCGGCGCTGCACCGCCGGGCCTCGGCCGGCTGGGACGACGCCGTCGAGCGCCACGACGAGCCTTCGATCGCCGCCTTCGACGACCTGCAGTGGGAGGTGGTCGGCGTCGCGGAGCGCTTCGGTCTCAAGCTCCCCGGGGTCGAATAGTCCGACGACGGCCTACTTGGCGCCGCGCTCCAGCTCGCGATCGATGATCTCGCTGAACGATTCGACGCCGCGCGCCCCGACGATCATGATCCCGTTGATGAAGAAGGTCGGGGTTCCGGACACGCCGTACTTCTGGCCGTCCTGGAAGTCGTGCTGCACCTCGGAGCGGAATTTGCCGGTGTCGAGGCACGACTTGAACTTGTCCTTGTCCATGCCGAGGCCGCCCGCGGTCTCGACCAGGTCGGTCGCGGCGAGCTTCGACTGGTTCCCGAACATGGCGTTGTGCATCTCCCAGTACTTGCCCTGATCCTTGGCGCACTCGCTGGCCATCGCGGCGTTCTCGGCGTTCGGGTGGAAGCTGAGGGGATAGTCGCGGTAGACCAGGTGGACCTTGTTGCCGTATTTCTTCATCACCTCGTCGACCACGGTCTCGGCGCGGCTGCAGAAGGGGCACTGGAAGTCGGAGAACTCGACGATGGTCACCGGGGCGTCGACCGGCCCGCCTTTGGCCGGATCGTCGTCAGTCGCGACCTGGACGCGCGGCGGCTCGAGCATCACCTTGACGCCGTATTTCGAGCGCAAGTTCTTCAGGTAATCCTGCTGGATGCCCGCCGCCTTCTGCGACTTCAGCATGGCCGCGATCTGCGGACCGATCTGCTCCTTGGTCTGTCCGCCCATGCGTGCCTTGTTCTGCTCGTAATAGGCGTCGATCTCGGGCTGGGTCGGCTCGGCGACCTTGGAGTTGATCTCGGTCTCGATCAGCTTCTCCTTGGCGACGCCCTTGGCCTTCGCCTCACGCTCGAACAGGTCGTCGTTGATGATGGTGTCGAGGGCCTGCTGCCGGACCTCGTACTCCTGCTGCCGGACCTTCATCAGGTTGGACGCGGCCTTCGCATCGACGTCCTGCAGCGAAATGGTCGTATCGCCCACCTTCGCCGCGACGGAGCCGGAGCCGGTCACGGCGGGCTTGCCCTTGCCGGAGTCGCCGGTGGCGGCCGAGCAGCCGGACACCATGATGAAACAACCCAGCAACGCGGCCGGGACGATCGTATACAGGGGACGCTCCATGCCTGATCCTCCTTACGTGCTCGAAAGCATCGCGCTTTTCGGAAGCGACGTATTTTACACGAACTCCCCGAATCGGGTTAGAATAGGCCTTCCCCCACGCCGATCCTGATCCAGGAGGCCATGTTTCAATGAAGTACCGCCAGCCGGGCTACCGGGACAATGAGTATAAAGATGAGCGGGAGAACCGCAAGAAAGAGGACCACGGCCCCCGCCCGCCGCGCGAGCCGCGCGGCATGGCGCGCGAGGCGTTCCTGGTCCGGCGCTGCTTCCAGTGCGGGCAGCAGGAGCCGGCGAGCGAGCCGGTCAAGCTCGGCACCTTCTGCCCGAAGTGCAAGGCCCCCCAGCATTGCTGCCGCAATTGCGTCCACTTCGATCCCGGCGCCCGGTTCGAGTGCAGGGAGACCATCCCGGTGAAGATCATGTCGAAGACCAATTCCAACGAGTGCGCCTCGTTCCGCGCCTCGACGGTCCTCGACGCCACCGGCCGCCGCATCGCGACCACCACCCCGGCCACGCCGGGCGCCAAGCCGGTCAGCCCCGGCCGGGCGGCGTTCGAAGCGCTGTTCAAGAAAACCTAGGCGCCCGCCCGGGCCCGCCGGCTCCCGACCACCGCGAACGTCTCGAAGAAAATCTGCAGGGCCAGGAAGAGCGTCGCCCCGGTCGGGTCGAGCGCCGGGGCCACCTCGAGCAGATCGATCGCGCGCACCGGGAGTTCTTCCAGAAGGCCGCGCACCAGGTTGAGGAGCTGCCGGCCGCTGAGTCCGCCCGCCACCGGGGCGCCGGTTCCGGGCGCGCAGCCGGGATCGGCAACGTCGATGTCGATGGTCAGGTAGACGTCCCGGACGCCGGACATCCGCTGGCGCGCCAGCGTGACCGCCGCCTCCATTCCCATCGCGTCCAGCTCGCGCGCCGGCACGAACCGGATGCCCCGGTCGCGCATGAACTCGAGCTCGACCGCGTTGTACGAGCGCGTCCCGAGGATGAGCAGGTGCTCGGGCTTCAGGCTGGTCGAGTCGAGCGCGCGCCGCATCGGACAGGCGCTCGACAGGGGCGAGCCCTCGTAGGTGTCGAACAGGTCGGGGTGCGCGTCGAGGGAGATCAGGCCGTAGCCGCCGGGATGCGCCGCCGAGAAGGCGCGCAGGAGCGGGATGCCGACCGAGTGGTCGCCGCCGATCGTCAGGAGGAACGGCGGGCCGCCCCCCGGCGCCGGACGGCGCAGCTCCTCCGTCACCCGCCGTTGCACGCGGTCGAAATAGGCCCGCCGCGCCGCGTCGTCGATCGGTCCGCCGTCGGGCTCGACGTCCCCCAGGTCGACCACCCGGAGCAGGTCGGGCGTGACGATCGTCCCGTCCTCGGAGATGGCGGGCGAGGTGTTGGAGATCTCGCGCAGCCGGCGCGGCGCCTCGGACGCCCCGCCGCGCCAGCAGACGCTCCCTTCCCACGGCAGGCCGAGGATCAGCAGGTCGGCGGGCGCGCGCAGGGCGGGGTCGGCCAGGCCGCCCCAGGGGTGACGCGGGATCATCGGCGCATTCTACCGGTGCCGGGGCGACGGGGCGGGGACAACCTGCGCGCCCGCGTGTAGAATCGGCCCATGCGTCGTGACCGCGGATTCGTTCTCGTGCTCATCCTGGCTGCCGTGGGGTGCGCCCGTTCGGCCCCCGCGCCGGCCAGCCAAACGGCGACCGGGGCCGCCGGGGACACGCACCCGGCGGTCGCGACCGACGGTCCCGGCGCTTCGAAGCCGGGCTCGTTCGCGCCCGACGGTTCGGCGGCTCCCGGGTCCGCCCCTGCCGGCTCCGCCCCCGCGGCCCCGGACAACTCCGGCGCCCCGGCGGCCGCGGCGCCGGTGACATTCGTCGACCTCGACGGCCTGCGGGCCGAACTGGCGGCGCGCCGGAAATCGGGCCGGCCGGTCCTGCTGAACTTCTGGGCGACCTGGTGCGCCCCCTGCGTCGACGAGCTGCCCGCGCTGGGCAACCTGGCGCGCGAGCTGGGCGCCAGGGATCCCGAGATCATCGGCGTCGCTCTCGACGCGCTGACGGTGCCCGAGAGAGAGCGCATCGAGCCGAAGGTGCGGGAGATGCTGACGCAGTCGCGCGTGTCGTATTCCAACTACGTGCTGATGGGCGAGCAGCAGGCGTTCATGAAGGAGTTCGACGTCTCGGGCGGCATCCCGCTTTCCATCCTCTATGACGGCGGCGGCAAGATGGTGCAGCGCTGGATCGGCACTGTCGAGATGAACGATCTGCGGCACGCGTTCCAGAGCCTGCCGCACGGCTGAGGCCGTCCGATCCCTCCCCCCGAATCCGCTCAGACCGAAGGCAGGTCGCGCGTCGACGCCCGCAGCCCGACCCGCGCGGGCAGGCGCCGCGGCGACTGGTAATAAATCCTCGCGGCGCGGACCGAGACGGTCTCCTTCTCCGGCCAGCGCAGGGAGGTGAGCGCGCCGCCGTAGACGCACCCCGTGTCGATGTTCAGCGTGTTGCGGATCGCCTCGGGTTTCGGGACCGGCGTGTGCCCATAGACCACGAAGGGCCGCCCCTCGTACCTGGCGGCCCAGTTGATGCGGGTCGGCAGTCCGTAGCGGTCGAGCCGTCCGGTCGTCTCGCCGTGCACCGCCAGCCGGTGCACGTGCCGCGATTCGCGCCCGTGGAATTCCTCCCTCAGCCCGGCGTGGGCCACCACCAGTCGCTCGCCGTCGAGCAGCACGTGCGAAGGCAGCGTCCCGATGCAGGCGGGGAAACGGCGCGTGAACTCGCGGCGGACCGCGGCGGGCGCGGCCTCGATCTGGCGCAACGACACCGCGGTGCCCGGGCTGACGTCGGCCGGGGCCGCGTCGGCTCCGGTCTCGAGACGGGCGGCGAGATCGTCGTCGTGGTTCCCCGGTACCGCGAACGCCGAGCCGCTCTCGATCATGTCCATCGCCAGGGTCGCGGTCCCGATGACGTCCGGGCCGCGGTCGACGAGATCGCCGACGAACACCGCCCGGCGGCCTCCCGGGTGGCGGAACGGCTTCCGCCCCGAGGCGCGCCGGTACCCCAGCCTGCCGAGCAGCTCGACCAGCTCGCGGTCGCAGCCGTGCAGATCGCCGATCACGTCGAACGGGCCGCTTTCGCCGGTGCGGTCGCAGGACAACGGCACGACGTCGATGCGCAGCGCGGCGGCGTCCCGGGCGCTCTGCACGCGATGGACGCTTCGGAACCCCTCCCGCGGCAGCGAGGTCACGGCGCGGCGCATCGCCGCCGCGTGCCGGGCGATGACGGAGGTTCCGGCCCGGGTCCCGCCGCGCCGCTCGTCGAGACGCCGGCACTCGTCGAGCGGAAGGTCGAGGGCGATCGCCACCGCCGGAAGGTGATGCCGCGCCGCGAGAGTGAGGAGCACGCCGCGTGCCGTCTCCTCGAGGCTGGTGGCGTCGAGAACCGCCAGGCGGCGGCGCCGCAGCCGCTCCTCGACGAAGGACTGGGCCAGCTCGAACGCCGCGTGCCGCGACCGCTCCGCGGCCGGGTCGTCGGCCACCAGGGCCCGACAGGCCTCGGACGAGACGATCTGGGTCGGCTTGAAGCTGCGCTCGCAGAGGGTCGATTTGCCCGAGGCGGCAGGACCGACCAGGACCACCAGGCCCGGCGAGGGGACTGCGATGACCCGGTCGTGCGCCATGGTCATCCGCCTTTCCGGAGCGCGGGCGGGTCCCGCGCCCCCGGTCAGTAGCGCATCAAGTCCTTCAGGGCGGCCGCGATCTGATCGACGCTCGGCAGCACCGCCGTCTCGAGGTTCGGCGCGAACGGCACGAACGAGTCGAGCGCGCCGACCCGGCGCACCGGCGCGTCGAGGCTGTCGAATGCGGCGTCGGCGATCCGCGCCACCACCTCGGCTCCCATTCCCGCGAACAGCGGCGCCTCGTGCGCCACCAGCACGCGGCCGGTCTTTCGCACCGAGGCGACCACGGTCTCGACGTCCATCGGGACGATGGTCCGGAGATCGATGATCTCGGCCGACGGCTCCTCGCCCTGCGCGGCCAGCTGCCCGAGCGCCTGCTGCGCCATGTTCACCGTCCGCCCCCAGGTGACGACGGTGACGTCGGTCCCCGCGCGGACGATCGCCGCCTGGCCGAACGGCAGCAGGTAGCCGGGGCCCGGCTCCGGCGTCTTGGTGTAGACCTGCCGGTACAGCCCCTTGTGCTCGAAGAACAGGACCGGGTCGTCCATACGGCAGGCCGTCTTGATCAGACCCTTGGCGTCGGCGGCGTTGCTCGGGTAGGCGATGTACCAGCCGGGCGTGTGGGCGTAGAGAGTTTCGGGGGTCTGCGAGTGGAACGGCCCGCCGCGGATGTAACCCCCCGTCGCCGCGCGCACCACCATCGGGCAGGTCCAGGCGCCGCCGCTGCGCCAGCGGAGCGTCGGGATCTCGTTGCGCATCTGCATGTAGGCGGGAAACGAGTAGTCCGCGAACTGGATCTCGACCACCGGCTTGAAGCCGCCGATCGCCATCCCCTGGGCCATGCCGGCGATGGTCGCCTCGGCCAGCGGGGAGTTCTCCACCCGGCCGGGGAACGCCTCGGTCAGCCCGCGCGTCACGCCGAACACTCCGCCCTTCGGGTCCTGGATGTCCTCGCCGAACATCACGATGCGGGGATTGCGCTCCATCTCTTCCTTCAGGCCGTGATTGATCGCCTCGACCATCGTGATCGGCTTGTCGGACAGGTAGTCCGGATCGGTGGCGGTGGTCACCACGCGCTCGGAGCTGAAGATGTCCAGGGTGGCGCTCTCCTCGGGCGGCAGCGGCAGGGCGTCGACGGCGCGCGCCGCCTCCTGCACCTCGGCCTGGATGCGCGTGCGCCACTCCTTCATCTCGGCTTCGGTCAGAAGGCCCAGCTCGCGGATGCGCATCTCGGTGTGCGTCATCGGATCCTTGCGCCGCGCCTCTTCCATGTCCTGCTCGTTGCGGTACTTCGTCTGATCGTCGGACGAGGAGTGCGAGTCGAGGCGCACCACCATCGCCTCGACGAACAACGGCCCGCCGCCGCGGCGCATCTCGCCGATCAACGGCCGCAGGGTGTTGTACATGTCGGTGAACCGCGTGCCGTCGACGCGCACCGAGCGCATGCCGAAGCCGCGCGCCACCTCGTACAGCTCGGAGGAGGTCTGCTGCTCCTGCGGCACGCTGATGGCGTAGCCGTTGTTCTGGATGAGGAACAGGACCGGGAGGGCGTCGCGCTGGGCCTTGTTGAGGGCCTCGAAGAACTCGCCCTCGGACGTCGAGCCCTCGCCGCCGGAGACGTAGACGATCTCGTCGCGCCCGTCGGCCTGGACGGCGCGCGCCAGCCCGACCGCCATCAGGAACTGGGTGCCGGTGCAGGCGGTCGGCGACACGACGCGCAGCTCGCGCGACGAGTAGTGCTCCGACATGTTCCGCCCGAGGGAGTTCGGATCGCCGGCGCGCGACAGGAGCCCCTGGAAGATGTGCTCGAGGGGCATCCCCAGGCCCACCATCAGGGCCTTCTCGCGGTAGTAGGGGAGGAACCAGTCCTTCCCCGGCTGCAGCAGCATGGCGACGGCGATCTGCAGCTTCTCGTGCCCGCGGGTCGAGGCGTAGAAGGAGCATTTGCCGGCCCGCACGAAGAGACGCCCCTGCTCCTCGACGTAATAGGTCCGGAGCATCTTCTCGTACAGGGCGAGAAAAATCTCCGGTTTGACGTCGGGCCGGGGGACCCGCGCTTTTTCAACGGCCATCCGGGACCTCCGCATATCGAGCCGATACTACAACGACCACCCCGCGCGCCCCAAGCGCCGGCGTCGCGCGCGTCCGAGCGCCGACGTCGCGGCTTTCCAAAATGAAACGCGCGATCCTTAGAAAGCCTTGTCCCATAAGGCCTTCGCCGGTTGCGGCGGAGGGATGCGACCCCTATATTCACCGCGCCGCTGCGGCGGGCGCCCCGAGGCGCCTCCGGGCGCGATGGAGGCGCGGGACCGTGGGATGCGCAAGGTCGTGAGAGGAAGAACCATCCTGGCGGTCGCCGGCTTAGCTCTCTTCGCGGCCGCCGTCCCGGCCGCATGGGCGCAGAACCCCGAGCCGGCCGCCTCCAAGGCCGAGGGAATCGGCGCCCCGGCGGTCCAGGCGGCCCGGGTGACGCCGGACCTGGTCGCCTCCGGACTGAACCTCATCGTCAGCCATCGAATGATCGAGGGCCGACTCGTGGTCAAGGTGGGAACCCAGGCGGTCCTGTCGGCTCCGTTCTCGGCGATCAAGCCGGGAGCGAACGGCTGGTTCGAGCGGCCCCTGTCGGTGGAATGCGGCCGCCAGACCGTGACTGTCCTGGTCATCGACGGCGCCGGCCGGTTGGTCGCGCAGCAGGCGACCGAGGCGAACCTCGCCGCCGCCGGCACGGCCACCCTCGCCGTGGCGGAGCACGGCGGCAGCGGAAAAGGACTCACCCTCGAGTGGAGGACGCCATGAGCCGCCGCGCCCAGCAGGCGATCCGCAAGGAGCGGCCCCTTCCCCCACCGAAGCCGCCCGCGCGCCCGCCCTCGCCGACCGGCATTCGCGCCCCCGGCGGCAGCAGCGGCACGAACGGCATGGTCTGCGGCCGGACGGGCGGCGAGGCGGTCAGCCGCCGGCGCGCTCCGCGCTCCTGACCGCCTTCAGGGTCCTGTCGAGAAGCTCTCCGGCCTTTTCGCCCGCGTCACCCGCCACGACGATCACCGCGTCGCCCTTCCTCTTGGTCCGGGCGCCCGCGGGCAGGCGCAGCGCCGATTCGAACTCGCGAGCGTCCTTCTCGGAATCCCAGACCGTCGCCAGCACCGTCACGGCCCGCTCCCCATTGCGGTAGAGGTGCCAGAGGTCGCCGCCCCAGCCCGAGGCGGCGTCGTTGGTCCAGCGTTCGAGCGGCCGATCGGTCGACGTCGGGTCGCCCGGATCCAGGCCGGTGATCAGCGCCAGCGTCAGCTCTCCCAGATCGCCCCGGGCGCCGCGCGTCCAGCCGGGCCCCAGCGTCCCCGACAGGTCCGGGATCACGACGCGCCGCGGCAGGTCGCGCCGCGCCGGGTCCCAGTACTTCTCCGGGTGCAGGATCTGCTCCGTCGATTGCGGCGGGTCGGTGAACGCATGGTCGATGTCGGAGGGCGTGATGCCGCCGGTCTTCATCCGGATCATCTCGCCGCGCAGGAGGAACGCCATCCCGAGGATGTAGGGGGCCAGCAGCGAGCGCTGCACGAACAGCGGCGTCGCCTTGAGGCGCGTGGCCTGTCCGGCCTCGCTGTGCTGGAAATCGACCAGGGCGTGCGGGTCGAGCTTCCCCGCCTGGAGCTGCCGCACGATGAAGACCGTCATCACCGCGGTGCCGGAGCCTTCGACCACCGCGTCGAGCGCCCCGGCGCGGTCGCTGCTGTCCCCGGTCTTCGCGAGCAGCCCGTCGATGGAGAAATACTGGTCGTCGAGCGCGTGAGTCAGCTCGTGCGCGGTGATGATCGGAGCGATCGAGCGCGGCATGTCGCCGAGCACGAAGAAGGTGTCGCGGTCGGGGTCGTAGAACCCGCTCGCCTGCTCCTCGAGGACGTCGTAAACCTCGCCCGCCAGGTCGGCCTTCGGCGGCAGGAGCCCGAGATCGGCGTAGACGATCTCCTCGGCATGCATCTGAGCCTCGGGCCAGTAGCGCTCCATCCGGCTCTCGAAGTGCTTGCGTGCCTTCGCGTCGTCCACGACCTCCACGGGGACCGGGTGCTTGAACTTCGCCCCGCGAATCTCCTCGACCAGAGGTGCGATCTCGACCGCCAGCGCCGCCGCCTCCTGTTTGCTGATCGTCGCCGGTGCGCCGGCTGTTTCTTTCGGCGTGGGGTGTGGCTTCTCGACCTTGGGCGCCGGCGGAGGAACGACGTCGCTCGGCCCCTGCTCCGGCGGCTCCTGGGCAGAAGGCGCCCCCGTGGCGAGAAGCGCGAACGCGATGAAAACGGGGAGGATCCGTCCGGGGAGCACGCATCATTATATGTGTCCGCGCTGCGGGCGCGACGCGCGCCCGGCGGGGACGGGTCCGGGCTCGCTGCGCGAGCCCTCCCCTCGCTTCGCCTCGTGCGCACCCACCGCGCCGCAGTTCGGCGCGGCGGGGCCCGGCGCTCGAGGTCTCAGACGCCCCGCCGGACGCGCGTCGCGTCCTCGCCTCTCGGCTTCGACACCAAAAAGCCCTCCTGATGTCTTTGTTGGCTCAGGAGCCAGCGAGGAGGTGCGGCCACCATGCGGACCGCGGAAGTAGCCGCGATGCGGCGCCGTTGCGCCGGGCCGCGGCTTGATTCGCCGGGGGCGGTCTTGTACGCTGTGCCCCCCATGACAAGCGAGAGACCCGCGAATCGCCTGGCGCGCGAGACCAGCCCGTATCTTCGCCAGCACGCGCACAACCCGGTCGACTGGTACCCGTGGGGCGAGGAGGCCCTGGAGAGGGCGCGCGCCGAGGCGCGGCCGATCTTCCTGTCGATCGGCTACTCGGCCTGCCACTGGTGCCACGTCATGGAGCGCGAGTCGTTCGAGAACGAGGCCATCGCGGCACTGATGAACGAGCGCTTCATCAACATCAAGGTCGACCGCGAGGAGCGGCCCGACCTGGACGAGATCTACATGGCGGCGACCCAGCTGCTGACCGGGCAGGGCGGCTGGCCGAACTCGGTCTTCCTGACGCCCGACCTGAAGCCGTTCTACGCCGGCACCTATTTCCCGCCGGACGCGCGCTTCGGGCGGCCCGGCTTCCCGGACGTCCTGAAGGGTGTGTCGGACGCCTGGCGCGACAAGCGCGACGAGGTGACCCGCGTCGCGGGCGAGGTGACCGGCCAGATCCGGCTGATGTCCGAGGTGAAGGCGTCGAAGCAGGGCGTGGGGCCGAACCTCCTGAGCCGCGCGTTTGGCGAGATGGCGGGGCGATTCGATCCCCAGCACGGCGGCTTCGGCGCGGCGCCGAAGTTTCCCCACAGCATGGAGATCGGTTTCCTGCTGCGCTATCACCTGAGGACCAAGAACGTCGAGGCGCTGCGGATGGCGGTCGTCAGCCTCGACCGGATGGCGCGCGGCGGCATCAACGATCAGCTCGGCGGCGGCTTCCATCGCTACTCGGTCGACGCGTCCTGGCTGGTGCCGCACTTCGAGAAGATGCTGTACGACAACGCGCTTTTGGCCCGCGTCTATCTCGAGGCGGCGCAGGCGGTGGCCGGGTTGCCCGTCTCGCACGCCCTGCCGGACGGAGGGCGGCCGATCGCCGACTTCTTCCGCAACGTGGCGCGTGACACGCTCGATTGGGCGCTGCGGGAGATGCAGTCGCCCGAGGGCGGCTTTCATTCCAGCCTCGACGCCGACAGCGAGGGACACGAAGGGAAGTTCTACGTCTGGACCGCCGAGGAGATCGAAGCGGCGGTCGGACGCCAGGAGGCCGGTCTGGTCCTCGGGGTCTACGGCGTGGGACCCGGCGGCAATTTCGAGAACGGCACCAGCATCCTGCACCTGCCGGCGACCCTCCCGGAGCTGGCGCGGGCGCAGCGCACCGACGAGGGCGAGCTGCGTCTGCGGCTCGCCGGCGCGCGCGCGAAATTGATGCAGGCGCGCGAGCGCCGGGTGCGACCGGGCCGCGACGACAAGGTGCTCGCCGACTGGAACGGGCTGATGATCTCCGCCCTGGCGTACGCGTCGCGGGTTCTCGGCGAGCCGCGTTATCGCGACGCGGCCCGGCGGGCCGGCCGCATGGTGCTCGACCGGATGCGCGGCAAGGACGGGCGGTTGCTGCACGCCTGGCTGGGCGGCGAGGCGCGGCATTCGGCCTATCTCGCCGACTACGCTGCGATGACCGCCGCCTGTCTCGAGCTGTACGAGGCCACCTTCGAGCCCGAGTGGGTGGCGGAGGCGCGCCGTCTCGCGGGCCAGGCGATCGACCTGTTCCGCGATCCGGAGGGGAACGGCTTCTTCATGACGGCGCGCGACCACGAGACGCTCATCACCCGCAGCCGCGAAGGGAACGACGGCGCCACCCCGGCGGGCGTGTCGCTCCTGGCGCTGGCGCTGCCGCGGCTGGCGGCGCTCACGGGCGACTCGGCGCTTCTCGGAGAGGTGGAAGGGATCCTGCGCGTCTATCGCGATCGGATCGAGCGCTTCCCGGCGGCGTTCGGAGCCATGCTCTGCGCCGTCGACCAGGTTCTGGCGCGCCGCCAGGAGATCGTCCTCGCCGGATCGCCCGGGGATCCCGGGCTGCGCCCGTTCCACGAGCTGCTGCAATCGACCTGGCTGCCGCACGCGGTGATCGCGTCGGTCTCCGACGCCGCGCAGGCCGCCCAGGTGCCGCTTCTCGCCGGCAAGACGCCGATCGACGGGCGCCCCGCGGCCTATCTGTGCGAGAACGGAGCGTGCAAATCGCCGGTCACGCAAGCCGACGATCTGCGCCGTCTGATCGCCGGCGAACCGGTGTGATGAGATAACGGCATCACGCGCTTTCGACTTCCGATCCCCGTCTTGACATGCGGCACTACCGCGACCAGAATCGCCGTGAGGTTGCCCCCTTTCCCATGGTGCGGAGCGGTTGGTGGCCGGAGAGGGTCGGCCCTGATCGGGCCGGGGCCGCGGGTTCTCCCGAGATCGCTCCCGTCGCAGTCACGTCGTGAGGTCGCAGCAATGGCCCGTGGCACCATCGCCAAACTGGTCCGTGATCGCGGATTCGGATTCATCCGCGGGAACGACGGCAAGGACGTCTTCTTCCATCGTTCGGGTCTGATGAACCTGAACTTCGACGAGCTCGAGCAGGGCACGCCCGTCGACTTCGAGGTGGAGAACAGCCCGAAGGGACCGCGAGCCAATCGCGTCCGTCTGGCCAACGTCCACAACGCGGTCGAATAGCCTCGTCCGCCGGCGTTCCGTTCAGCGAAGGCTCGTGTCGAGCAGGCGCGCAAGATCGTTGTATCCCGCCTGATCGCGCGTCAGCCGGACCAGGTTGTACCCACCCTCGGCAATCCGGTAGACAGCGAATCGCGGTCGGCCGTCGGGGCCTTTCCCCGGTCCCGCGGTGAGAAGCAGCGTCCCGTCCGTCAAGAAGACCGGCTCGGAGGCGCCCGCCGGCAGGATGCCGGCGTCGGTGACCTGGCGCGCGCCGGCGCCGCCCGCGTCGGGCGCGAAGTGGAAGATCTGCGGCGGACGCGCCCCGGCGCGCCGCGCGAAGAGCAGCGTCCCGTCCGGCAGACAGGCCGGCGCGGTGTCGGCGTCGCCGGGCGTCTGCTCGAACAGCGGCGCGACGGTCGACTCGGGGTCGGGCGCCGCCGCGTCGAGCCGGAAGAGCTGGGGCGATCCGCGCCGCACCGACACGAAGACGATCGTCCGGCCGTCGGGCAGGGCGCAGGGCGCGCCGTCGTCGGCGGGGTCGCGCGTCAGAGCGTGCGAGCCTGTGCCGTCGAGCGCCACGCTCCAGAGGTCGCGCGCCGGCGACGCGGCGTTCCCGGCGGCTGCGGCGTCGCCCGGCGTCGAGCCCCGCGCGAACACGATCCGGTCCGGTCCGAGCGGAGCGGGGTCGGAATCGTCGCCACCGGGAACGCTCGGCGGAAGCAGGGGGCTTGCCGTCACGGAGCCGGATGACGTCAGATAGATCGACCGGCGTCCGCCGCGGTCGCTGACGAAGGCGATGCGGCCGTCGAGCAGGCGGACGGGGAGCATGTCGGCGTAGGATCGGTCGTCGGCCCGCGGCGAGCCGACCAGCCGCGCCGTCGTGCCGCGCTCCGCGAGCTCGAAGATCCGGATTGCGCCGCCGCGATCGGAGACCACGAGCGGCGGCGTGACGGCGGTGCCGGAGGGGGGAGCGCAGGACAGGAGCGCCGTCAGGAGCGGCAGGAGAGCCGAACTTGCGCTGCGGCGCGGCACCATCCCGTTCATCGTAGCCGGAATCACCATGCAGCCGCTCTTCGAGTCGATCGCGATCCTGTTCGTCCTCTTCCTGCTGCTGCGGGTCTCGCTGACGCGGCCGCGGGACGCCGTGCGGCTGCGCGGCGGGCTGATCGCCCTCAACGTCGTGACCGGCATGCTGGTCGGTGTCGCGCTGGCGGTGGCGTGCCGCGGCCTCGCGGCCGGCGACCCGCCGAACGCGGCGCTCGGGGCCGATCCGCCCGCCTCGATCGCCACCGCCTACGCCGAGATGGGGACGGCGCTCATCCGCATCCTGCCGGTGCTCGGCCTGCTGCTCGGCGGTCTGGGAGGGCATCTGGTGTTCGGCGCCTTGTGGCGGCGCTACCTCAGGGACGGCCCGGCCGCGGCGCGCGCCTGGCTTCGCCGCTTCCAGTTCCTCGTCTGCCTCGCCGCGGTCGTCTTCCTGGTCCGTCGCCTGCTGTGAGGACGGCGTCCGTGCTTCTGGCCGGAGTGTTGCTGGCCGGCGCGGGACACACGATGACCCTCGCCGCGACAGCCGGCCCCGCGACAACCGGCCCCGCGGCGGCGGCCGGGTCCGGCGTCGATCCCCTGCCTGAGGGTCGGCTCCCGTCACGGTGCCAGGTGGCGATCACCGAGCCGATCGCCGGCGCCCTGCTGTACGGGATGAGCGACCTCGCCGCCGGCGTCAGCTGTCCCGAGGGCGAAGCGCCGGCCTCCCTCACCTTCCTCGTCGACGGCAAGGTCACCGCCGCCCTGGCGCGCCCGCCGTGGCGCTCGTCGTGGGACGCGGGCGGGACGTTCGCCGCGCGGCTGGTCGAGGCGCGGCTCGTCGATCGATCCGGGCGCCTGGCGACCGACCGGGTGCTCACGGCCGGCGCCTTGCTGAGCGAGACGATACGGGTGACCGCCACGCCGATCGATCGGGTCGAGCTGTCGGTCTCGGTGGTCGACGCGGACGGCATCCCGGTGCGCGGGCTGGGCGCCGGCGACTTCGAGGTGCGCGAGGGCGGGCGCCCACAGAGGCCGATCGAGGTGCGTCCGGAGGACCGGCCGCTCAGCGTCGCCATCCTGGTCGACGTCAGCGGCAGCATGCACGCCTTCTGGCCGCGCCTGAAGCAGACGGTGCCGCTGCTGGCGCGGGACCTGCGGCGCGAGGACGAGGTCAAGCTCGTGGCCTTCAGCGGCTCGGCCTGCCTGGTGCAGGACTACACGCGCGATCCGGCGCGCGTGCTGCGCTCGATGGAACGCTTCAAGGAGTGGGGCGGCGGCACCAGCCTCTACGACACGCTGGCGGCGGTCGGCACCGAGATGGCGTGGGGGCGGCCCGGGCGCCAGGTCGTGGTCCTGATCACCGACGGCGTCGACACGCTCAGCCGTCTCGACGCGACGCGCCTGCGCTCCTACCTGCGCCGGACCGACGTCACCGTCGAGTCGCTGGCGCTCCCGGGCCGGGCCGAGGACCGGGAGCGGATGCCGAAGGCTCTCAGGGTGCTCAGGCAGCTGGCGCGCGAGACCGGCGGCGACGTGCGCCTGGTGAGCGACCCCGACGCGATCGACGCGGCGTTCTCCGACCTGGCGCGCGGCCTCGAGGATCGATACTGCGTCGCGTGGCATTCCGACCTGGCGTCGCGGTCCGGCTGGCGATCCCTGGAGGTCGCGGTCCGCCTGCCCGGCGCCACGGTGCGGACGCGCTCCGGCCGGATCGGGGAGCGTCCCATCGGCGCGTTCCTGATCGACGATCTGCAGGCGCGCGGGCGCGAGGCGCGCCGCAAGGCGGCGGAGTGGCTCGGGTCGCTGCGGGTCGAGGGCGGAGCGGATGCGCTGCTCGGCGCGCTGGGCGATCGCGCGCCCGAGGTCCGCGGCGCGGCGGCCATCTCGCTCGGGCGCCTGCGGGAGCCGCGCGCCATCGATCCGCTGATCGCCATGCTGTCGAGGAGCGACCTGGGCGAGCGCTCGGCCGCCGCCGAGGGCCTGCGCACCATCGGGCCGCCGGCCGTGCCGGCGCTGCTCGACCTTCTGGAGCACGCCGGACCACGGCGCCAGGCGGAGATCCTGCCCTTGCTCGCCGACATCGGCGACGCGCGCGCCCTGGATGCGGTGGAACGGCTGTCCCGGCCGGCCCCGCCCGCCGCCTGGACGCCGGCCGGACCGCCCGCCGCGACAACCCCGCAGGAGCGCGCCGAGCGGCTCGAGGTGCGCGTCGCCGCCCTCGTCACCCTCGGCGCGATGGAATCACCCGCCGCGTTCACGACGCTCGTGAAGGGGGCGCACGACCCCGAGCCCGCGGTGCGCGACGCGGCCGTCGGCGCGCTCCAGAGGATCGGCAGCCCTGAGGCGCTGCGGGCGATCGAGGACCTCGGGGATCGCGCGGCGCTCCTGGAAGCGCTCGCGATCCTGACGCGCCGCGGATCCCTCGCCGCGCTGCTGGCCCGTCCCGAGGTCGCCGCGCTCTTCCTGCGCGCCGCGGATCCGGGCGCCGACCCTGCGACGGAAGGCCCGTTGCCGCGCCCCGATCTCGCCACGGCGGTGGGCGGGATGAAGGCTGCCGCCGACCTGCTCGATCGCGCCGCGCGGGTCCTGCCGCCGGAGCGCGCGTTCCGGGCGCAGTTTCTGGCCGCCGCGGCGCGCGGCCAGGCGGGCGGGGACGCGGCGCATTGATCGACAGGCGGGATGGCGGGCGCGCCGGGGAGGAATCCGTCGCGCGAACTGGTTGACTCGCGCGCGCGGCTTGACTATAAGTCGCACGCGCGCGGGGCCGGCCGTGGTCGCCGCGGGGCGCGCCACGGCGCGTCGCTCTCGTTCACAACCCAATCGCAAGGAGGGGATCATCGATGCAGAGGCAGGCTCCGATGCACTCGAAGGGAACGGGTCTCTTGGCGCGGGCGGGGATCCTCGGGATCGCCGCGGCGGCCGTCCTGATCGCCACCGCGTCACCGGCGATGGCCGCTCATCACGATGACTACAAGGGCTGGTTCGTGTCGCTCGACGCCGCCATGACCCAGCCGAACGGTCTCGACCAGCAGTACGCCAACATCGTCGAGCCGGTGAGCGGGCTGACCACCCGCAACGTGATGGACAACGACGGCGACTTCACCTGGGCGCTCAAGGTCGGCTACTCCTGGGGCGAGCTGGGCGGGCTGGCGGTGTCGTACTGGTCGTTCGACAACGAGGACACCATCAACACCACCGAGAGCACCAACTACGTCTACCCGACGGTGTTCGGCGCCTACGGCTACAACAACGGCGGCACCTACGCGCTGGTCGGACCGGTGGATTTCACGGCCACCTCCAAGACCAAGGCCAGCGTCGTCGACCTCGACTACGACCGGCCGATGCACGCCGGCGAGAAGCTGACGGTCGACTGGATCGCCGGTCTGCGTTCCGCCACCTTCGAGGAGGATCGGGCGTTCGACAGCGGTCTCGACTCGGGCGGCTACTACGTCCACCAGACGCATCACATGAAGTCGGACGCCTTCGGGGTGAAGGTCGGCGCGAGGGTGAACTTCGGCTTCACCGAGCACTTCTCCCTGCAGGGGCTGATGGCCTACTCCTTCATGCAGGCGAACACCGACGGGCAGGCGACCCAGAACGCCGGCGGGACGCTCGACGAGATCGACTCGAGCGACGATCACGTGATGGGCGAGATCCGGGACTACGACGTCCGCGCCGTCTGGAACTGGAACGCGTTCGACTTCTTCGTCGGCTACGGCGGGCAGACCTGGGAAGGCTTAGTCGCCGACCCGATCGAAGGATCCTGCTGCGGCGCCAGCGGATCGGGGCGGAGCACGCGAGACAGCATCGCCTTCAACTCGGCGCATGCCGGCGTGACCTTCCGCTTCGGCGGCAAGCACTGACGGACGGATCGGCTCAGCCTCCGGCCGAGGCGAGCCGCGCGCGCACGTCGGGCTGGCCGGGATCGATGGCCAGCGAACGGCGCAGCGCCGCGGCCGCCTCCGGCCGGAGGCCGAGCCGGGTATAGACCTCCGCCAGCGAATTCCACGCCCGCGTCACCGGCTCTCCCGTCCCGACGGCCGCTTCCAGCTCCGCGCGCGCCCGCGTCAGGTCCCCCTTCTTGAGGAACGTCTCCCCGAGGGCGACGCGGGCCCGCAGATTCGCCGGGTCGCGCCGCGTCACCTCCTGGAGCTGCGCGACGGCGGCGTCGGCGTCGCGCGTCGCCAGAAGCGTCAGCGCATAGCCCAGCCGCCCCTCGACGTTGTCCGGCTCGAGCGCCACCCAGCGCGCGAACGCCTCCCTGGCCTCGGCGATGCGGCCCATCTGGAACAGGAGCGTCGCCTTGTTCCCCTGCGCCACCGGCCAGTCGGGGCTCGCCGCCACCGCCCGCGTCACCTCGGCGAGCGCCGCCTCGCGGTTCCCCTGCGCCGAGCGCAGCGTCGCCATCGAGTTGCGCAGCACCGCGTTCTCGGGGCGGATGGCGAGCGCCTTGACGTACAGCGCCTCCGCCTCGGCGAGCCGGCCCTTCTCCTGGAGACAGAGACCGAGGTTGTTGTAGGCCCCGATGTACTGGGGATCGGCGCGCAGGGCGTCGCGGTACGCCTCGATGGCCGGCTCGATGCGACCGTGCCGCCGATGAATGTTGCCGATGGCGTTGTACTCCACCGGCGAGAGCGGGGCGATGGCCACCGCCTTCTCCAGCTCGGCGAGGGCGTCGTCGTCGCGTCCTTCCTTCTGGAGCACCTCGCCCAGCTTGGTGTGGGCGAGCGCGAAGCTCGGGTCGACGACCAGCGCGCGTCTGAGCGCCTGCTCCGCCTCGGGGTACTTGCTCTCCCGGATCGCGGCGCCCGCGAGCAGGACGAGGGCCTGCTTGTTGCGCGGATCTCCCTGCAGGATCTCCGACGTCAGCGCGCGCGTGCGCGCGACGTCGCCCTTCTGGAGACAGGCGCGCGCCAGGTTCAGGCGCATCTCCGGCCCGGCTGACCGGCCTTTCGCGAGCGCCGCCTCGAGCTGCGCGATGGCTCCGTCCACGTCCCCCTCGTCGAGCGCGATCAGGGCGCGGTTGTTCTGCGCCTCCATGCGCTCCTCGCCGATGTAGCCGATGGAGCGCAGTTTCTCGATCACCTCGGTGTCGCCGGCCGAGGCGACCAGCCCGTCACCCGAGTCGGGGGGGCGCTGCCCGCCGTAGGTGTCGATCCAGGCGACCGGGTGCTTCGCGAGGAACCCCGGGGCGAGCGCCTCGACCAGCGGCTGGCCGTCCATGTCGCGCGCCGCCGGCAGGCCGAACAGCTCGAGCACCGTCGGGGCCACGTCGAGGACCGAGGCGGCCCCCAGGTCGACGCCCGGACGGACGTCCGGTCCCGCCATCACCAGGACTCCGACCGGCGTGTGCCACTCGGCCGCGCGGCCGCGGTCGATGCGCGGGTCGCTGTCGAGCGGCCGGTTGGAATCCGACTTGAAGCCGTGATCGGAGCAGACGATGAACGTGGCGTCGGGACCGGCGTCGTCGACGATCTCGCCGATGTACCTGTCTTGCAGCTCGTAGTAGCGATCGACGGCGGGACCGAGGAGGGCCGCGTCGGCGGGGGCGACGCCCGCCATCAATGGCGGCCGATAGCGCATCAGGAGGTGCGAGATGGTGTCGGGCCCTTCGTAGTAGAGCATCTTCAGGCCGCGGCGCGGGTCGCGCACCAGCCCGCGGCCGATGGCGTGATAGGTCTGCCCCGCGGCCACGATGGTGCGCATGCGGCGCAGCAGGTCGGCCTGCTCCGCCGACGGCGCGGAAGGCAGACGCCCGCCGCCGAGGAGCGCTGTGACGGCCGCGTCGTCGACCTCGGAGGGCGCCTTGATGAGCGGCCGGATCGCGGCGAACAGCTCGGGCGGCCAGGTCTTGCCGCGCGTGACGGCGGGGTCGTCGCTCTTCCAGTCCTGCGTCTCGGCGTCGAACAACTGGAACGCCACGCGGTCGGTGACGATGCGGCCGCGCACCGTCTCGGCCGGCCAGGTGGCCCACCATCCGACCACGTCGGTGTCGACCTCCTGCCGCGTCAGGATGTTCCAGAGCGCCGGCACCTGGCGCATGGCGCTGGTGACCGGGACGATCGCCCCGCTGTCGCGCGCGGTGACCACGAAGTCGACGATGCCGTGACGCGACGGCTTGGTGCCTGTGGCGATGCTGGTCCAGACCACCGGCGACAGGATCGGCGTGATGGTGCGAAGGTTGGCGCGCGCGCCGCGCTCGACGAGGCGCCGGAGGTTCGGCATCCGCCCGGACGCCATGAGGGGATCGATGATTCGCCAGGTGAACGAGTCGACCCCGATCAGCACCACCTCGCGCTCGATCGGCTCGACGCCGGCGCGCGTGATGGCGCCGCCCGCCTCGCCGACGCCGGCGACCTGGGCGATTCGCAGCGAGCCGATGGCGAGGCCCGCCGCCGCGATCTCCTGCGCCAGCACTCCGCGCACCGACTGCGGCAGCTCGGGGTCGCGGTTGCGCACCACGTCGTACGACACCGCGGCGATCCGCTCGCCCGCGGCGCGGGCGACGAGCGGCGTGAGCCAGCCGGTCTCGAACTCAGGGCCGTGGGCGCGGTGCAGGTCGACCGCGCGCTCCGGCGCGATCGAGTAGTCGAGCGCCACCTCGGCCTCGATCTTCGATCCCTCGCGGCTGTGGGCGGCCCGCTCGCCGGTGAGCTCGACGCGCAGCTTGCGCGCGCCGCGGGGATAGGTCGCGAGCCGGAACAGGCCGCGCGGCAGGAGATGCCACCCGGGCGCGACCACCCGCGGCGCGATTCCCAGAAACGGCGCGTCGACGACGGCGATCCGATCGTCCGGTCCGGCGCTGCGGAACGAAAGACCGGTGTAAGCCGCGAGCGCCGCGACGAGCAGGATGGCGGCGAGACGCGCGCGCATCAGCGGTCCTGGGCCGGCGATGTCCCGGAGGCGAGGCTCACTCGTTTCTTCCCCGTAGGAGACCGGGGGAGTCTAAGAGGGCGCCCCCTCCTTCGCAAGGGGCGCGCCGGCCACGGCGAGCGGACGACCCCTGTGGCGAGCGGACGCCTCCTACGGCGAGGGGACGACTCCCGGGTGGACCGGCTCGGGCTGCGCCAGCTGGCTCGTGGTGGCGGAGCTGTGTCCCTTGGCGTGGATCGAGTAGACCCGGTCGTAGCAGGCGAAGCCGCTCATCGCCAGGTCGATGTCGATGCGCCGCAACGGCGCCTTCCAGGGCACGGTCCCGCTGTCGAAGCGGGTCGGGCCGGCGCCGTTCTCGAGCAGGGAGAGGCGCATCCGTTGATCGCGCGTCGACAATCCGACGTGGTAGAGCCCGCCCCCGGTCACCGGCTCGCCGGCCGTCGCCGTCGGCGCGTTCGGATCGCGCACCAGCCACTGCACGTTGATCACCGCGAAGTCGGCGGAGCTGTCGCTGCCCGCGATCTTCAGCAGGCCGAAGCGGCCCCCGACGGGCTTCGAGGCGATGGCGCATTCGCACGGCCCGAAGCAGCCCTCTTCGTAGGCCGATCCGTACAGGGCGTACGGCTGGATTTCGATCGGCGAGACCGGCAGCGCGGCGACGTGGAAGACGGTGTCGTGGCAGACCATGTTGTTCATCGAGACCGTCAGGTCGAGCGCCGGAAAATCGCCGCCGCCCTGAACCAGGCCGCTGTCATAGTGCTGGACGTCGCGATCGGCGACCTTGAGGTCGAGCGACAGCTCCTGCATCAGGGCGAACTCGCCCCCGACCTTGTAGGTCCCGGTGCCGGTGACCCATGTCCCATATTCCGGAACGAACAGGTTCAGATCGCGAATCTGGAAGTTGCGGTACAGCGGGTCGGGCGGCGCGGGCGTCATCTTGAAGGCGCCGATGAGACTGCCCTGGAGCTGGACGGGGCAGGCGCACGGATCGAAACAGCCGTCCTGATATCCGCTCGCGGGGCTCAGACGGTAGATCGTTTCCTGCGTGCCGATGGTGGTCTGTGCGAAGGCGGGGGCGAACAACACGGGGACGAGCAGTGCCACGGGGAAGAGCAGGTATGCGCGGCGCGTCATGGGATCCCTCCTCGACAATCACGCCTGACTTGGATGACAGCCATGCTGCCACAAGGCCCGGGAAGCATCAAGTCGGGGAAAGCCGAAAAATTTCGGTTGACGCATCCAAAAGTGGAGGTATATAGGACGCGCATGGTTACGAACGCCTGCTGTTGCTGCTGTTGTTGTCCTGGGCTGGGCTCGGTCCCTGCCCGCAGCGGGCGCTCGGAGGTGAGTAAGAGCTAACACGATCCGCTGACGGCAGACTTGGACGGCCCAGACCCGAAAGGTTCTGGGCCGTTTTTCTTTTTGGGGGCTTCGGTGGCGACGAGCGAGCTGGCGATGGCGAAGAGCGCGGTGACGACCAGGGTGGCCGCGGCGGCGGAGGGGCAGACGGGTCCGGTCCCTGCCGCCGCTTCAGCTCCGGGCGCGGCGCCGCTCTTCCCGATCGCGCTGCGGATCGCCGGCAGGAACTGCGTCGTCATCGGCGGCGGTCTCATCGCGTCGCGCAAGGCGGACGACCTGCTGCGCGCCGGCGCCAGGGTGCGCGCCGTCGCCCCGGAGTGGGGCGCCGAGTTCGAGGCGCTCGCCACGGCGCGCGCGGGCGAAGTCGAGCGCGTCACGCGGCGCTTCGAGCCGGACGATCTCGACGGCGCGCTGCTCGTCTTCGCCGCCACCGACGACCGTGACGTGCAGCTCGCCGTCCACCGCGAGGCGGCGGCGCGCGGGGTGCTGTGCAACGTCGTCGACGTCACCGACCTGTGCGAGTTCCACGTCCCCGCGACCGTGCGCCGCGGAGCGCTGTCGATCTCGGTTGCGACCGACGGCGCCTTCCCGCTCCTGGCGGTGAAGCTGCGTGATCGGCTGGCGCGTCTGGTCGGCGCGGCGTTCGGCCCGGCGCTCGAAAAGCTCGCGGCGGCCCGCGCCGCGGTGCGCGGCCGCCACCCGCACGATCATCCGGCGCGCATGCGGCGCCTGCGCGAGCTGCTGACGGACGACGCGCTCGATCAACTTCTGGAAGGACGCAGCGACGATTTTGAGAGGCACCTGAGGTCATGGCAGGCATCGTTGTCGGACTGACGAGACGGCCCAAGGGCGGATCCGCGGCGCCGCGAGGCGCCTCGGGTGGCCGCGTCGCGGACCGAGAGGGCGCGTTCCCGGCCGGGAGCGTCTGCCTGGTGGGCGCCGGCCCCGGCGACCCGGGACTTCTCACGCTGCGCGCCGCCGAGCGGCTGCGCTCGGCCGACGTGGTCTATCACGACGCGCTGGTGGGCGACGGCGTGCTGGCTCTCTGCCGGCCGGGCGCGCGTCTGGTCTGCGTCGGCAAGCGGCGCGGCGCCCCCTCCTGGAGCCAGGATGCGATCGAGGCGGCGCTGGTCAGCGAAGCGCGCGCCGGGTGGCGCGTCATCCGCCTGAAGGGCGGCGATCCGCTGGTCTTCGGACGCGGCGGCGAGGAGGCGCTGACGCTGCTGCGCGCCGGCGTGGCGTGCGAGATCGTCCCCGGCCTCACCTCGGGCGCCGCGGTCCCGGCGGCCGCCGGCATCCCGCTGACCCACCGCGGTCTGTCGTCGTCGGCCGCGTTCGTGACCGCGCACGACCTCGCCCGGGGGCGCGCCGGCGCCGCGGCACGCCGGCGGATCACGGCCCTGTCGCGGGCCGCCGACACGCTGGTGCTGTTCATGGGAGGCGCGCATCTCGAAATCCTCAGAACGGTCCTGCTCGGCGCGGGCCTGGCGCCCGACACGCCCGCCGCGGTGATCGAGAACGGCACGCGTCCCGAGCAGCGCGTCCGCCGCGGCGTGCTGGCGGGTCTCGCCGCTCCGGGCGGGTCCGCCGGCGCGGGGCCGATCCTCGTGGTGGTCGGACGGACCGTCGCGCTCGCGGCGGCGCTCGAGCGCCTCGCGGACGCGGCCGTGGAGCCGGCCGCGCGCACGGAGGTCGTCCCATGATCACGACCGAGACCCTGGCACCCGACGTGGCCGCCGAGATCGACGGCATCGAGCAGGAGATCATCCGGTTCCGGCGCGGCGAGATCTCGCCGGAGCGCTTCCGCGCCTTCCGCCTGGTTCACGGCCTCTACGGCCAGCGCCAGCCGGACGTCCACATGGTGCGGGTGAAGGTCCCGGGCGGCGTCCTGACCGGACGGCAGCTCGAGGCGCTGGCCTCGGCGTCCGAGGAGTTCTCCACCGGCATCGCCCACCTGACGACGCGGCAGGACGTCCAGTTCCATTACGTCCCGCTGGAGCGGACCCCCGATCTCCTGCGCCACCTTGCGGCGGCGGGGCTGACGACGCGCGAGGCGTGCGGCAACAGCGTGCGCAACGTCACCGCCTGCCCGCTCACCGGCGCCCTCGCCAACGAGGCGTTCGACGTCCGGCCGTTCACCGAGGCGACCTTCGCGTACCTGGTGCGCAGCCCGTTCTGCCAGCAGATGGCGCGCAAGTTCAAGATCGCCTTCTCCGCGTGCCCCGAGGACTGCGCCGCCACCGCCATCCACGATATCGGCGCGCTCGGCCGGCTCGAGCCGGGTCCGCGCGGCCCGCGCGCCGGCTTCACCCTCCTCGCGGGGGGCGGTCTGGGTCCGGTGCCGTTCGTGGCCCAGGTCGTCAGCCCGTTCGTCCCGGCCGCCGACCTGCTGCCGATGGTGCGCGCGATCCTCACGGTCTTCGCCGAGCACGGCAACCGCCGCCAGCGCACCATGGCGCGGCTGAAGTTCGTCGTCAGCCGGCTCGGGATCACCCGTTTCCGGGATCTCGTGCTGCTCGCCCTCGCGGCGCAGACACCCGCGGAGCGCGCCGAGGCGCGGCTTTTGGACTACGTCGCCGCGGACGACGTCGAGACGGTGCGCCGCCTCATCGAGGACGGCCCGGTCTCCGCTCCCGTCGGTCTTGCGGCGTCCGGCGCGAAGGCCGCGGCGCCCGTCGCGCCGGCACCGGGGCCGGGGTCAGGGCCGGGCCGCGAGGCGCGCGAGGAGTTCGCGGCCTGGACCGCGGCCGCCGTGCGGGCGCATCGCGATCCGGAGCGCGCCATCGTCACCGTGACCGTCCCGATTGGCGATCTCCGCTCGCCCGTGCTGCGACGACTCGCGGACGCGGCCGAGCGCATGGGTGACGGCCAGGTCCGCGTGACGCGCGAGCAGAACCTGGTCTTCCCGTCCGTGCCCCGGGCCGGCCTGGCGATGTTCCACGCCACGCTGCGCGCCGTCGGTCTCGCCGAGACCGGCGCCGGGACGGCGCTCGACGTCACCTCCTGCCCGGGCGCCGACACCTGCGCCCTCGGGATCACGTCGTCGAAGGGGGTGGCGCGCGCCGTGCGCCGGGAGCTGCTCCCGCTGGCGGGCAACGGCGGCGCCGCCGCGCTCGCGGGCGTGACCATCAAGGTGAGCGGCTGCCCGAACGCCTGCGGCCAGCATCACGTCGCCGCCATCGGCCTGCACGGGGTGGTGAAGACGATCAAGGGCGTGAAGGTGCCGGCCTATCAGATCCACCTCGGCGGTACGACGGGCCAGGGGCAGGCGCGCATCGGCCGCGCCCTCGAGAAGGTGCCGGCGCGCAACGTCCCGAAGGCGATCCGCGCGCTGCTCGAGGTCTACGGAGCCGAGCGGACGGGCGACGTGACCTTTGCCGACTTCGCCGCCGCCCTGCCCGCAGCGCGGGTGACGGAGATCCTGAAGCCGCACGTCGAGACCCTGCCGCCCGAGGAGGAGCGGGTCTTCGACTGGGAGCAGAAGGTGCCGTTCAGCACCGACGACCTCGGCACCGGCGAGTGCGCCGGGGCCGGCGTCGACGCGGTCGTCGATCCGTTCGACAACGTCCGGGTGGAGCTGAAGCAGGCGGCGCTGTTCGCGGAGCGCGGCATGTGGTCCGACGCGCTGGCGACGATCAATCGCAGCCAGTACACCGCGGCGCGCGTGCTCCTCGAGGCGCTTGGCCGCCGGCTCGACTCCGACTACGAGGTCGGGTGCGAGCTGCGAGCGCGCGTCATCGACCGGGGCTACGCCGGCGAGGGATGGAACGACCTGCACCGCGAGATCGAAGAGCTGCTGCGCGCGCGGCGTCCGTCGCCCATCCGGGTGCGCGGCGTCCAGGCCCTCGCGGCGACGGTGCTGGCGGAGTTCGCGGGGGTGCAACCGGCGCTTCAGGCGAAGCGTGCGGCGAGCGGAAACGGGAGCGGGGCGGAGGTCCCGGCCTGAAGGGTTGAATCGCCGGCCGCGGGACCACCCGGGCCGGCCGGAACGAAAGGAGTGGAGACGTGGAGACGCCGGAAGAGCAGGTGGTGATCGCGGACGTCATCGACACCCTCACCGCGCCGGAGATCCTGCGCTGGGCGCTCGGGCAGTTCCATCCCCGAATCGCCTTCGCCTCGAGCTTCGGCGCCGAGGACGTCGTTCTCATCGACATGCTGGCCCGCATCCGGCCCGACGCCCGGATCGTCACGCTCGACACCGGCCGGCTGCACGAGGAGACCTATGACGTCATGGAGCGGATCCGCCAGCGTTACGGCGTCCGTATCGAGAGCGTCTTCCCCGAGCACACCGCGGTCGAGCGCCTCGAGCGGGAGAAGGGGCTCTACTCGTTCCGCTCCAGCATCCCCGATCGGGTCGAGTGCTGCCGCATCCGCAAGGTCGAGCCGCTCAAGCGCGCCCTCGCCGGCCTCGAAGCCTGGATCACCGGTCTGCGCCGCCAGCAGTCGGTCACCCGCGGCGCCGTCGTGAAAGTGGAGGCCGATCCGATGTTCGGCCTGCTCAAGATCAACCCGCTCGCCGACTGGAGCGAGGAGCAGGTCTGGGAGTACATCCGCCAGCACGACGTGCCGTACAACGCGCTGCACGATCGCGGCTTCCCGTCGATCGGCTGCTCGCCCTGCACCCGCGCCGTCGCACCCGGCGAGAACGCCCGCGCCGGCCGCTGGTGGTGGGAGCAGCCCGACTCGAAGGAGTGCGGGCTCCACTCCGTCAAGGACTCACCTGAGATCGTGACCACACCGCAACCCAGAGCCGAGTGAGCGCCGCGCGCTGAGATCAGTCCGCCTCCGGCGACGCGAAGCGCGCCGGACGGGCACGGGTCCGGTCTCGCTGCGCGAGACCTCCCCTCCCCTCGCTGCGCGCCGCCCATCGCGCCGAACCGCGGCGCGACGGGGCCCCGGCGCTCCGTCTCGGACGGCCCGTCCGACCCGTTTCGCGCCGCCGAGAGTTGGTTGGTCAGCGCACGCCCCTCACGACGCT
Organism: Patescibacteria group bacterium; assembly: GCA_035638115.1. GTDB lineage: Bacteria > Acidobacteriota > Polarisedimenticolia > Gp22-AA2 > Gp22-AA2 > DASRAN01. The sequence continues at coordinate 41,865 of DASRAN010000036.1, forward strand.
GTCGCATGTAACCGTTCCCCAGGTGAGCCCCCGAGGGATCGGAGCAGGGTTCACCAGAGGAATCGCAACGACAGGTGCCCGGTGGGGCGTCTGAGACGGAGCGCGCCGGGCCCCGTTGCGCCGAAGTGTGGCGCAACGGGTGCGCGCGCAGCGAAGCGAGGGGAGGTCTCGCGCAGCGAGACCGGACCCGTCCCCGCCGGGCGACTGGCGTTGCGATTCCCCCGGTGGACTCCACCTCCGGGCGTGCGGTTGACTCGTCGCGGTCCGGCCGCTATTCTCATCGTCCACGGAGTGGAGGGGGCGGTGATCGACCTCGATCCGAAATTGCAGCGGGCCTACCGGCTCCTCGAGCGCGCCTACGAGCGGCAGAAGGCCGGTGATCTCGACGCGGCGGTGCGCCTGTACAAGGCGTCGATCGAGGAGCGCCCGACGGCGGAGGCGCACACCTACCTGGGTTGGACCTACTCGCATCAGGGGCGGTACGACGACGCCATCGAGCAGTGCAAGACGGCGATCCTCGTCGACCCGGAGTTCGGCAACCCGTACAACGACATCGGCTCGTACCTCATCCAGAAGGGGGAGCTCGACAAGGCGATCCCCTGGCTCGAGATGGCCAAGCGCGCGCCGCGCTACGAGCCGAAGCATTTCCCCTACCTGAATCTGTTCCGGGTCTACATCAAGCAGGGCCGGCTGGACGAGGCGCAGCGCGAGTACGAGCAGGCGCGCTTCATCCAGGAGCGTCTCGAGTTTGAGTCCGGCGCCTTCAGCGACGACGAGGACCAGGGAGCCACCACGCACTGAACCGGCGTCAGGGGAAGACGCCCAGCTCCATGTAAGTCCGCGCCACCTTCTGGATGGCGACCGCGAAGGCGGCGGTGCGCAGGTCCTGGTGCCTGGGCTCCGCGGCGAGCATGGCGCGGATCTCCCGGTAGGCGTTCTGCATCGTCCCCTCGAGCCCGGAGTTCACCAGATCGACCTCGTCGGCGCCGTGCAGCAGGATGCGGCGCTCGGCGTCCGGAAGCGTCGACTTGGTGACCTGCTCGATGGTGGCGATCAGCTTCTCGCGGTACATCTCGTCGAGCCGCTTCTCCATTCGCCCGTAGCGGATGTGCGACAGGTTCTTGGTCCACTCGAAATACGAGACGGTGACGCCCCCGGCGTTGAGGAAGATGTCGGGAATGATCAGGACCTTGCGCTTGTTGAGGATGATGTCGGCGTCGAGGGTGGTCGGGCCGTTCGCGGCCTCGGCGACGATGCGGGCGCGGACACGCTCGGCGTTGGCCTGCGTGATCTGGTTCTCCAGCGCCGCGGGCACCAGGATGTCGCAGTCGATCTCCAGCACGTCGGAGGACCCCGCGAGCGGCTTCGCGCCGGGGAAGCCGGCGATCGATCCCTTCGCGGTGCGGTACTCGGCGAGCGCGTCGATCTTCAGACCGCGCTCGTCGTGCAGACCGCCGCTGATGTCGCCGATCGCGACGATCTTGCAGTCGTCCTCCTCGGACAGCAGCTTGGCGACGTGGTAGCCGACGTTGCCGAATCCCTGGATGGCGATCCGCTTGCCGGCGAGCCCGCCTTCCAGGCCGCAGGCCTTGATGTCTGCGGGGAACTTGAACGCCTCGCGGATGCCGTACTGGACGCCGCGGCCGGTCGCTTCGCGCCGGCCGGCGATGCCGCCCTGGCTGACGGGCTTGCCGGTGACGCAGGCGAGCGAATCGATCTGGTACGGCGTCAGGGCGTCGTAGGTGTCGGCGATCCAGGCCATCTCCTGCTCGCCGGTGCCGAGGTCGGGCGCCGGGACGTTGATGCCGGGGCCGATGAAGTTCTTGCGCACCAGCTCGGCGGTGTAGCGCCGGGTGATCCGCTCGAGCTGGTCTTTTGTGTACTTGCGCGGGTCGAGGTTGACGCCGCCCTTCGAGCCGCCGAACGGCACGTCGACGATGGCGCACTTGTAGGTCATCAGCGCGGCCAGCCCCATCACCTCGTCCTGCGTGACCGCGGTGCTGTAGCGGATGCCGCCCTTGGTCGGCTTGCGGTGCTGGGAGTGCTCGGCGCGCCAGCCCTGGAACATCTCGTAGGTGGCGCCGATCTTCACCGGGAACTGGACGTAGTAGACCGCGTTGCAGGCCTTGATCTGGTTCAGCAGCCCCTCGGGGATCTTGAGGTTCGCGGCCGCCTTGTCGAACATCCGGCAGACGATGTTCCAGAGATTGAGATCCTCGCCCGCCGTCCCGCCCGCATCGTGACTGGTCATGCGGCGTATCCTTGCACAGCCGGCCGTCCCCGCTCAACCCGATCCGCCCGCCCGGGAAGGCACCGGCCCCGTTGCGGGAAGCGGTGCCCTATAATCGGCCGGCCAGGCTCCGAGAGACTCGGACAGGCTCCCAGGCCCCGGCACGGGCCCATAGCTCAGGCGGTCAGAGCAGCTGACTCATAATCAGTTGGTCCCTGGTTCGAATCCAGGTGGGCCCACCATCGCGCCCGGTCACGGCCACCCGGGAACCCTCGCGCCGGCCGCGCCGTTCTAGTCCTGCGGAGGTGACGGCATGGGAGACCTGCTCCTCGATCTGCGATACGGGCTCCGGGGACTTCTGGCGCGTCCGGGGTTCACCGCGGCGGCCCTCCTCACCCTGACCCTCGGCATCGGCGCCACGACCGCAATCTTCAGCATCGTGCGCGCGGTCCTGATCGAGCCGCTGCCGTACGCCCATCCCGACCGCCTCGTGATGCTCTGGCACAACTACTCCACCATCAACCTGCCCAAGGCGACGCTGTCGGTGCCGGCCTACATCGAGTACCGCGACCACGTCGCCGGTTTCGAGAGCGTCGCGGTGGGGACCAACTGGAGCGCCAACCTCACGGGCGCCGGCGAGCCGGAGCGCGTGCAGGGGATCCGGGTCACCGCCGGATTCCTGCGCACCCTCGGGGTCGGCGTGACGCGCGGGCGCGACTTCCTGGCCGAGGAGGACCGGCCGGGCGGCGAGCGGGTCGTCATCCTGACCGACGGGCTCTGGAAGCGGCGCTTCGGCGCCGATCCGGGCATCGTCGGCAAGCCGGTCGATCTGAACGGCGAAGCGCACACGGTGGTCGGCATCCTGCCGCCGGGCTTCTCCTTCCTCATGCCGGCCGATCTCCTCAAGCCGATCGCCTTCAAGCCGGAGGAGGAGGCGCCCAGCAACCACGGCTTCGAGTACCTCATCGGCCTGGCGCGGCTCAAGCCCGGGGTGACCTTCGCGCAGGCGCGCTCGCAGATGGACGTCGTGGTGGCGCGTCTGCGGAAGGAGTTCTACGACGATGGATGGGGCGTCACCATGACGCCGCTGCTCGAGGAGATGACCGGCGACGTGCGGCCGGCGCTGATGGTGCTCCTGGGCGCCGTGGGCTGCCTGCTGCTGCTGGCGTGCGCCAACGTCGCCAACCTGCTGCTGGCGCGGTCGGCGGCGCGCCAGCGCGAGATCGCGGTCCGCGTGGCGATCGGCGCGGGGCGTCTGCGGATCGTCAGGCAGCTTCTGACCGAAAGCGCCCTGCTCGCGATCCTCGGCGGCGCGCTGGGGCTGGTCCTCGCGTTCTGGGCGGTGCGGCTCCTGGCGGCCGCGGCGCCGCCCCAGGTGACGCAGGCGGTCCTCGGCGGCCGGAGCGTCGGCGTCGATCTCCAGGTCCTCGGCTTCACGCTCACGCTGTCGCTTTTCACCAGCATCCTGTTCGGCCTGGCGCCGGCGCTGCGGGCGTCACGCCCCGACCTGGCCGAGACGCTCAAGGAGGGCGCGCGCGCCGAGGGGCTCGGCGGCCGGGGACACCGTCTCCTCGGCGGGCTGGTGGTGGCCCAGGTCGCCTGCGCGCTGATCCTCCTCGTCGGCGCCGGCCTGCTGGGCCGCAGCTTTCTCCGGCTGCGGCAGGTCGATCCCGGATTCAAGGCGGACGGCGTGCTGACGATGAACCTCTCCCTGCCCGCGGCGCGCTACGCCGCCGACGGCCAGGTGTCCGATTTCTTCGATCGCCTGGTTCCGCGGCTCGGCGCGCTGCCGGGGGTCGCACAGGCGGCGGCGATCTCGAACCTGCCGATGGGCGGCAACTACTCGAGCGGATCCTTCCTGGTCGAGGGGCGCACGGTGGGCGAGCACGAGGCGGGACCACACGGCGACTCGCACTACGTCGCCGGGGACTACTTCACGACCATGCAGATCCCGATCCTCCGCGGGCGCGCCTTCGACACGCGTGAGGCCGGTCCGGGCGGGCCGCCGGCGATCATCATCGACAAGGTGCTCGCCGATCGCTACTTCCCCAGCGACGATCCCGTGGGCCATCGGCTCGCCAAGACGGGCGAGGGGACGCAGAAGGAGCCGGTGTGGCGCACGATCGTCGGCGTCGCCGGGCACGTCAGCAAATACGGCCTCGACGGCCGCGTGAAGGAGCAGTACTACATCCCGGCGGCGCAACGACCGCAGCGCGCCATGACGCTGGTCCTGCGCGCCGCGGCGGGTGACGCGCCGGCCCTCGCGTCCTCCGCCCGCGCCGCGGTGCGGGCCGTCGATCCCGACATGCCGGTGTTTCGCGTCGCGACCATGGCCGAGGTGATCGACACCACGCTCGTGAACCGCAAGTTCGTCATGCTGCTCCTGGGGCAATTCGCCATCGTCGCCCTGGTCCTCGCCGGCGTGGGTCTCTTCGGCGTGCTGTCGTACGCGGTCAGCCGGCGGACGCGCGAGATCGGCGTGCGCATGGCGCTCGGGGCGCGCGCCGCCGACGTCCTCGGCATGGTGGTACGGCAGGGGATGACCCTGACCGCGATCGGCCTGGTGATCGGCGCGGGCGCGGCGCTCGCCGCGACCCGCGTCATGGCCGGTCTGCTGTTCGGCGTCGGCGCGTCCGATCCGCCGACCTACGCGGCGCTCGCCCTCGTCCTCGCGGCGGTCGCGCTGGTCGCCTGCTGGCTGCCGGCCCGCCGGGCGGCACGCGTCGATCCGATGGTGGCGTTGCGCTCGGAGTGACGCGCCGCGCCTGACGGCCGCGCCTGACGGCCGCGCGTGACGGCAGCGTCGTGACGCGCCCGGTGTGACGCGCGCGGCGATCTGCGGTACCCTCTGCACTTCGAAACCGTCTCCAGGAGCCGCCATGATCCGTCCATCGCTCGTGTCGCGCGTTCTGCCGGCTGTCGCTCTGGTCCTCGCCGCCTCGGTGCCGTCGTTCGCCGGCGAGGTGTTCGGGAAAATCACCCTGAAGGGTGCTCCGGTGGGCGACGCCGCCACCGTGGGCGCCGAGTGCGGCGCCAAGTCATTTCCGGCCAAGGCGACCGACAAGTCAGGCGCCTATCACCTCATCGTCGGGCAGACGGGGAAATGCGTGCTGGTGATTGCCTACAAGGGGGCCACGGCGCGCCTCGACATGGTGTCGCACGAGGATGCCGTGCAGTACGACGTCGATCTCGACATGAAGGACGGCCAGCTCGCCGCCCGGCGCCGGTAGGCGCGCGGAGACGCCGGCGTGGCGACCGAGCCGAAAGATTTCTGGGAAAAGCTGTCGGTCGTGCTGCACCCGATGGGCGGCCTCTTGACCGCCGTCGCGGTCGCCTTCGTCGGCATGAAGGGCTCGCAGGTCCTCGACCGCCGCCAGGCCGCCGACACCAACGCCCGCCTCTACTCCGAATTGATGAGCCGCCGCGAGGAAGCCGAGAGCGGCCTGCGCAAGGACATGTTCGTGTCGATCATCCAGCCGTTCCTGCAGCCGAAGGAAGGCGATCTCGACACGCGCGTCCTGAATCTCGAGCTCCTGGCGGTCAACTTCCACGACTCGCTCGACCTCAAGCCGCTCTTCCTCGACTTGCAGCGTCGCCTGGCGGCGACGAAGGATCCGAATCGCGCCGCGTATCTCGAGCGGGTCAATCGGGTGGCCCGCGAGATCACCGAGAAGCAGCTCTTCTCCCTCGAAGGGCACGGCCAGAGCTTCCGGCGGACTCTCGATCTCGCGGAGTTCGATCAGACCGGCCGCTTCGGCGTGGCCCTCGACGGCGAGTCGATCAACGTCGAGGGCCGGCGCTGCGACGTGGGCCTGCGCGTGCTCGACGTCGATCGGCGCCAGCAGCAGGTGCGACTGCGTCTCGAGGTCAAGTCACCGGAGGGTTCCAAGGACGACCTCGACACGCGCGCGGTCTTCGACGTCGGCTACTTCGACTTCCCGATGATCGACAACACGCGGCTGGCGAACGGGCTGAGATGCGCCGTGACACTGGGCAACTTCACCTCCGAAGCCGCGGACCTGACGACGATCTGCTTTCCCGGGGAGTACGCCAGCCTGAAGGACCGTCCCTACTACGACGAAGTGATTCAGCGGCTCCAGCAGTCGGCCCGGGACGAGCAGGCCGAGGCCGGCGGCCCCTGAGCCGGAGGCTTCGCACACTCCATAGGACACCTCCGGCGGGGCGGGTGGCTTGCTGCCATCGGCGGCGCGCGATTCCAGACAACTGACAAGCCGTCACTTAGGCCGTCGCCGCCGGCCCCGGTCGGTCGATGGCATCCTCCTTGCCACGCGAGCCGCTTCGCCGGTGCCATTCCACGAATCATCCTGGACGCCGGCGACTCTTCTTCGAGGAGGCGATCATGATGAATCCCGTCATCGTCCCGCTGAAGACCGAGAAGCGATTTCACGTCATCGAGGAATTGAGCCTGCGTTTCAAGCTGCGCTGCGTCGAGGGCGACGGTCTCCCGGACGAGCGTGCGGCTCTCCGGACCCTCGTCTTCCATCCCGACAACGGCTGGCAAGGCCAGCGCTGGGCGCGCCAGATCGACGAGAACCTCTACCAGGTCACCTTCCCGACGCCTCCTTCGGGCGATTGTTACCTGTTCTTCTCCTGGCCCGGAGCCGTCGAGGAGGTCGCGCGTCTTCCGTACGTGGTCATCCAGCCCGACTCGGAGACGCCCGAGACCGACCTGGTCTGCCGGATAGCGCCTGCCGTGCGCGAGTGCTGAGGGGATTCGTCCGAGGCGGCGCGCCCTGTCCTAGCGCAGGCGCTTCGACTTCCAGTCCTTGAGGATCTGCTGCGCGGCGTTCCACCCCGGAGCGCCGGTGACGCCGCCGCCCGGATGGGTTCCGGCGCCGCACAGGTAGAGGCCGCGCACGGGGGTGCGATAGCGGGACCAGCCGGGGACCGGGCGGCCGAGGAAGAGCTGGCCGAGGTTCAGGTCGCCGTGGAAGATGTTCCCTTCCGTCAGACCGAAGCGGCTCTCGAGATCGACCGGCGACAGGATGTCGCGCGCCAGGACCGAGGCGCGGAAGTTGGGCGCGAACTCGGTGATCGTGTCGGTGACCCGGTCGGCGAGCCGCTCGCGCTCGACCGACCAGTCCCCCTCCGCCAGCCGGTACGGCGCGTAGTTCACGAACGCCGTCAGCACGTGCCGTCCGGGCGGAGCCAGCGCGGGATCGAGCCAGGTCGGCACGACGCAGTCGACGTACGGATGGGTCGAGGCCCGGCCGTGCTTGGCCTCGTCCCAGGCGCGCTCGTGGTAGTCGGTCCCCGGGCAGATGGTGAAGTCGGAGCGCTCGGCCGGCGACGTGTCGCGCGGCATCTGCGGCAGGACCGGCGCCTCGGAGAGCGCGAAATTGATCTTGGCGCACGGCCCGGCCATCTTGATCGACGCGATGGACTCGCGGAATTCGGCGTCGAGGTGCGCCGGCTCGACCAGCCCGAGGAAGGTCCGCTTCGGATCGGCGTTGCTGGCCACGACGCGCGCCCGCAGCTCCTCCCCCGACTCCAGGACGACGCCGACGGCGCGCGCGCCACCCGCGTCCGGTCCGCCGCGGCCGCCCTCGACCAGGATGCGCGCCACGGCCGCGCCCTTGCGCACCGTTCCGCCTCCCGCCTCGACCGACGCCGCCAGCGCCTGCGTGATGGCTCCCATGCCGCCCCGCACGTGCCCCATGAATCCCTGCGACAGCTCATCGCCCCCCGAGAGCGAGTGGAACACCAGCCCCGAGGCGGTCCCCGGCGTCATCGGCCCGCCGTGGATGCCGAGGACGTTCGAGCAGGCGATCAGGTTCTTCACCTCGTCGCGCTCGAAACGCGCGTCGACGAGATCGATGACGCTGGCGGTCAGGAAGCGGACCAGCCGGCCGGCGTCGGTCTCGCTGATCTTCCGCGCCCGCGACAGCAGCCGGAGCAGATCGGGGAGCGCCCGGACCCCGGCGTCGATCGCCGGCGGTGGCTCGAGGAAGAACGGCTCGAGATGCGCCGCCAGCCGCTTGATCTCGGTGTCGAACGCCAGGAAGGCGCGCGCGTCGCGGGCCGAGATCTTCTCGATGCCCGCCGCGGTGCGCCGCGGGTCCTGCCAGTAGTAGAGCGCGTTGCCATTGCGCGCCGGGATGAACTGCAGCGGATCGCACGGCGTCATCTCGAGACCGTAGCGGGTCAGGCCGAGCGCCCGGATCACCTCCGGGCGCATCATGCTGGCGATGTAGGCGGCGGTGCTGGCGCGGAATCCGGGTGCGATCTCCTCGGTGACGCAGGCCCCGCCGACGATGTCGCGCCGCTCCAGGACGCAGGTGCGCAGGCCGGCGCGGGCCAGCAGTCCCGCGGTCACCAGGCCGTTGTGACCGCCGCCGACGACCACGGCGTCCCAGGTGGTCGGAATCATCGTCGCGTCGGGCGCATGATCGGGCCTCGAGGCGGGCCGGCGCCGGAAGCAGGGCCCCCGGCATCGGGCTCACGCCATGATCGGGTCGTCCTTGTAGTTGGAGCGCAGCAGCGCCCCGCGCCGGAAGCGATCGTAGGCGAGTGGCGCGATGTCGAGGCTGGCGCGCCCGTCGAGGATGAGCTCGGCGATCAGGCGCCCGGTGACCGGCGCCTCCTTGAAGCCGTGGCCGGAGAAGCCGCAGCAGAGCAGGAACCCCTCGACCCCCGGCGCCGCTCCGAGGACCGGGTGAAAATCGGGTGTCCCTTCGAGCAGCCCGGCCCAGCCGCCGCGCACGCTGCCGTGGCCGAGACGCGGCATCGATCGCTCCAGGCGCAGCGCCACGTCCTCGACGTAGGCGTCGGACGGCTTGGTCGGGTAAGCGTCCGGATCGAGCGGACCTTTGTAGTAGGAGTTCCCCTCCGCCATCACCTGGCCGTCCCCTTCCGGACGGTAGGAGAGACCGTTGACGAAGTCGTAGACGCTCGGTGTGGTCACGGGGTAAGTCTCGCCCGCGGGCGCCCGGATCACCGCCTCCTCGATCAGCTCGAGCTTCAGCGGCAGCTCGACGCCCGCCATCCGCGCCACCCGATCGGCCCACGGTCCGGCGGCGTCGACCACGGTGCGGGTCGCGATCGTCCCCTGCGCCGTGATCACGCCCGTCGCGCGGCCGCCCTCGACGGCGATACCGGTCGCGGGGGTGTTCTGGAGGATCTCGACGCCGCGCTCGCGCGCGGCGCCCGCGAACGCCACCGTCGAGCCGTAACCGTCGCCGTAGCCGGCGTTCTCCTCCCAGGCGAAGGCGACGGCGCCTGCCGTGTCCAGACCCGGGACGAGGGCGCGCGCGCGCCCGGCGTCGATCATCGAGACCGGAACGCCGTGCTCGCGGCCGAGCGCGACGTTCGTGAGCAGCGCCGCGCGGTCCTTTTCGCCGACCATCAGCACCAGGCCGTTCTGGATGAAGCCGGAGTGGCCGCCCACCTCGCGGTCGAACGTGGAGAAGAAGTCGCGCGCCTGGCGGGCGATCTCGGTCACGATCGGAGTCGAGTAGTGCTGGCGGATGACGCCGCCGGTGCGCCCGCTGCAGCCCGACGCGAGCGTCTCCTTCTCGAGAAGGACGACATCGGTCGCGCTGCGGCGCGCCAGGTGCCAGGCGATGCTCGCCCCCTGGATGCCGCCACCGATGATCACAACGTCGGCCGTGCGTCGCATGGGTCTGCCCGGACAGGCTCCCTGGAAGCGCGGAGCATAACCGACCCGCGTGCTATACTCCAAACTTTTGGAGGGGTTTCCGCTGCGTATCCGCCATGATTGAAGACATGCGCCGTCTCGTCCGCCTTCAGGCTCTCATGGTCAAAGCGGACGGCCTCAACGAGCAGATCGCCGCCATCCCGCAGGAAGTCGCCCGCCTCGAGAAGGACCTCCTGGCTGTGCAGGCCGAAGTGGAGCGGGAGAAATCCTCCATGCAGGATCTGCAGAAGGAGCGCCGCCGTCTCGAGATGGAGCTGATGGGCGTCGAGACGAAGATCCAGAAATACCAGGGACAGCTCGCCGAAGTGAAGACCAACAAGGAATACCAGGCGATGCTGCACGAGATCGAGACCTGCAAGACGGAGCGGGCGCGGCTCGACGAGCAGATCCTCCTCGACATGGAGGCGGGCGACAAGGCCGGCTCCGCGGTGAAGGTGCACGACGACCGTCTCGGCGTCCGGCGCCGCGACACCGACCTCGGGAAGCAGACGCTCAACGAGCGGCTCGCCGAGCTCAAGAAGGAGAAGGCGGCCAACGAGGCCGACCAGGCCGAGCTGAGGAAGACGATCGCTCCGGCCTATCTCGATCCCTTCATGAAGGTGGCGCGCCAGCGGAAGAACGTGGCGCTGGTGGCGGTGCGCGAGGAGCTGTGCGGCGGCTGCCACGTGCGCGTCATGCCGAAGCTGATCCAGGAGGTCCGCCGCGCGACCGGGCTGATCCCGTGCGACTCCTGCAAGCGTTTCCTCTATGTGCCCGACGATGCGGCCCCGGCCTCACCCGGGCCCGACGCGGCCTCCCCGGCCGCCCGGTCGGACCACTCCACGTCGTGAGGCGAGGCGCTTGACCGGAACGCCGGTGAAGCGCGAGCGCGGCGCCGAGCCGACGCGTGGCCCCGCGATGATCGCCTACATCGACGGCGGTTCGCGCGGCAACCCCGGTCCGGCGGGATACGGCGTGTTCATCACCCGGGCCGGCGCCGCGCCGGCCGACCCGCCGCTCGCCGAGCTGTACGGATTCCTCGGGGTCGCCACCAACAACACCGCCGAGTACGCGGCGCTCCTCGCCCTTCTCGAGCACGCCGGCGCGCTGCGCCCGGAGTCGCTGACCATCCGCTCCGACTCGGAGCTCCTCATCAAGCAGATGAAGGGGGAGTACCGGGTCAAGGACCCGAAGCTGCGGATCCTGCACGCCGAGGCGAAACGGCTGCTGACATCCTTCGGCAGAATCGTCCTCGAGCACGTCCCGCGCGAGCGCAACAAGGACGCCGATGCGCTGGCGAACAAGGCAATGGATCTCACCGACAGCACCGGGAATCTGCCCGCCGCCCTCCACCTGGTCCTGGGAGCCACGGCGCAGCCGAAGCTGCCAAGCCTTTGACAGCCGCGTTCCTTAACCTATATTGATCAGCCATGGCTCCGCCATTCGCCGCGAACCTGGCAGCCGTCCGGCGGCGAATCGAAGCGGCCGCGTCGCGGGCAGGTCGCACGCCCGCGTCCGTGACGCTCGTCGGGGTCGGCAAGACGATGCCGGCGGCCCGATTGCGCGAAGCGATCGACGCCGGGCTTCGGGATCTGGGCGAGAACAAGGTTCAGGAGGCGCGTGACAAGACGCCGCTCGTCGGACCGGGCGCCCGCTGGCATCTGGTGGGGCACCTGCAGGCCAACAAGGCGAACCTGGCGGCGCGGCTGTTCGACGTGGTGCACTCGATCGACTCGGTGGAGATCCTGACCCGGCTGGAGCGCGGGGCCGCGGCGGCGGAACGGAGGATCGAGGGGCTGGTGCAGGTCGACCTCGCCCACGAGCCGACCAAGTCGGGGGTGCGCGAGGAGGATCTCGGCGCCGTCCTCGCGGCCGCGGAGCAGTGCCGGTCGGTCATGGTGCGCGGTCTGATGGTGCTGCCGCCGTTCGACCTGGAGCCCGATCGGACGCGCGGCTACTTCCGGCGGCTGCGGGCCCTTCTCGAGGAGGAGGCGACGCGGCATCCGGGGCTCGGCCTGAAAGAGCTGTCGATGGGAATGACCGGGGATTTCGAGGTGGCGATCGAGGAGGGCGCGACCCTGGTGCGCGTCGGACGGGCCCTCTTCGGCGAACGGGACAAGGCGGGCAGGGAGAGCCAGACGAACGTGGAGACGACATGAAAATCACGCCGATTGACGTCAGCGGGCATGCGTTCGCCGTGAAGATGCGCGGCTTCGACCAGGAGGAGGTGCGCTCCTTCCTGAACCTCGTCTCCTCGGAGTTCGAGGCGGTCATCGTGGAGAGCAACAACCTCAAGGAGAAGCTGGCGCAGGTCGAGGCGAGCGTCTCCGATCTGCGCGAGCGCGAGCGGATCCTGAAGGAGACGCTCCTCACCGCCCAGCGGTTAGCCGACGAGATCCGCGAGGAGGCGCGCAAGGAGGCGCAGATCATCGTGCGCGAGGCGGAGGTGAAGGGATCGCAGCTGCTCGATCAGGCCGGGCGCAAGGCCGGCGAGCTCGAGGGGACGATCCAGGCGCTGCGCGTGGAGCGCGAGGCGTTCGCGCAGCGTATCCGGTCGGCCGTCGAGCAGCATCTGAGGCTCCTCGACATGCACCGCAACGAGGAGGAGGTCGAAGATCGCCTCCGTTTCATGAAGAAGCCCGCCGAGAATCAGAGCACCTGAGCCGCGGACCGGCGATGATCGAGGCCGACCTCGCCGTCGTCGACGCCGCCGAGCTGGTGACGCTCGGGGGCCCGGTCCCGCGCGTCGGCAGGGCGATGCGCGACCTGCGCGCCATCCCGGGCGGATCGGTGGCGGCGCGCGACGGCGTCATCGTCTTCGCGGGCACCGGCGCCGACTACCGGAGGGAGGTCCGGCTCCGGCCGGGCGCCGTGGTCATCGACGCCCGCGACCGCACCGTCCTCCCCGGGTTCGTCGATCCCCATACCCACCTGCCGTTCGCCGGCTGGCGCGACACCGAGTTCGTCAGCCGCCTCGAAGGCGCCACCTACGAGTCGATCGCGGCGGCGGGGGGCGGCATCCAATCGACGGTGAACGCCACCCGCAAGGCGACGCTCGAGGATCTCGTCGCGCTGGGCCGCGGCCGTCTCGACCGGATGCTCCGGCACGGCACGACGACGGTCGAGGCCAAGAGCGGCTACGGGCTGAGCCTCGACGAGGAGCTCAAGCAGCTCGAGGCGCTGCGGCGCCTGGCGGACCAGCACCCCATCACCATCGTGCCGACCTTCCTCGGGGCGCACGTCGTCCCGGCGGAGAGACGCGCCGAGCGCGCCGCCTACGTGCGCGAGGTGGCGCTCGAGATGGTGCCGGAGGTGGCGCGGCGCGGGCTGGCCCGATACTGCGACGTCTTCGTCGAGCAGGGCGCCTTCACGCCGGAGGAGGGCGAGACGATCCTGCGCGCCGCCGCCGCGGCCGGTCTCGGCCTGAGGGTGCACGCCGACCAGCGGCGCGCCGGCGGCGGGGCCGCGCTCGCCGCCCGGCTGCGCGCCGATTCGGCCGATCATCTCGACCACGTGGACGAGGCCGGGATCGCTGCGCTGCGGCGATCCGGCACCACGGCCATCCTGCTGCCCGGCGCGTCGTTCTTCCTGCGCGACCCGCGCGACGCCCCCGCGCGTCGCCTCATCGAGGCGGACGTGCCGGTGGCGCTCGCGACCGACTTCAACCCCGGCACCTGTCCGACCGAGGCGATGACCGTCATCCTGCCGATCGCCTGCCTGCGTCTTGGTCTGCTGCCCTCCGAGGCGGTGGCGGCCGCGACGCTCAACGCCGCCCACTCCCTCGGTCTCGCGGGACGGATCGGCAGCCTCGAGCCCGGGAAGCAGGCCGACATCCAGGTTCTCGACCTGCCGTCGCACGTCCACCTCGCCTACCGGCTCGGTCCCGACGCCTGCCGCACCGTGATCAAGCGCGGCCGCATCGTCGTCGACGACGGGCGCATCGTCGCGCGCTGAACGCCGTCGCTGCGATCGAAGCCGGCATGCTCCGAAGCGACGCGCGCCCGGCGGGGACGGGTCCGGCGACGCTGCGCGTCGCCTCCCCTCGCTTCGCTGCGCGCCCGCCCATCGCGCCATAACGCGGCGCGATGGGGCCCGGGGCGCTACGTCTCAGACGCCCCGCCGGGCGCGCGTCGCTTCGTCGCGCGTCGGCTTCGACGCCGTCACCACGATTGAGCGCATGGTGACGCGCAGCTTGTTGTGGGGATCGTTCGAAGTGACGGCAGGGCAATTAGTTAGTTCGTGAGGGAGATTGAATGGGTGGAGAGGGGCGACAGGAATATGAGCTCACCTCGGAAACCGGCACGTCGCTGCAACAAGCTGCGCGCCACCATGGATTGAGCGGCGCACTGTGCTCGCGTTAGAGGTGGCGAGGAGGTGCGGCGGCCATGCGGACCGTGGAAGTCGCCGCGATGCGAGTCGCCGAGAACGGGCCCGCGGGGGCGTCCGAGACGGAGCGCCCGGGGCCCCGACGCGCTGCTCTCCAGCGCGTTGGGTGGGCGCGCAGCGAGGCCGAGGGGAGGCGACGCGCAGCGTCGCCGGACCCGTCCCCCGCGGGCCCGTTCTCGGCGACTCGACCCGGGGCGGCTTCCGTGGCCGTTGTCTTGACGCACCTCCGCGCACGCCTATAGAGTCGCCTCGTGTTGACCCGCCTGAGCGTGGCCGAGTTCGTGGACCGGCTCGCGGCCGGCACGCCCACTCCGGGCGGCGGCAGCGCGGCCGCGGTCACTGGAAGCCTCGCGGCCGCGCTGGTCCAGATGGTCTGCGACCTGACGATCGGCAAGGAGGGATACCAGCAGCACGAGTCCTTCCTCCGTCCGATAAGGGAGCGGGCCGAGTCGCTGCGTCGCGAGCTCCTGAGGCTGGCGGACGAAGACGCCGCCGCCTACGACCGGGTCATCGGGGCCTTGCGCCTTCCGAAGGCGACCGAAGCGGAGAAGGCGGCGCGCAAGGCGGCCCTCGGCCGCGCCAACCTCGAGGCGACCGAGGTCCCGCTGGCCGCCGCGGAGGGCTGCGTCCGCGTTCTGGCGCTGACCGCCGACCTCCTGCCGAGGGGGAATCGGAACGCTCTGAGCGACGTCGGGACCGCCGCCGCACTCGCCGCCGCGGGGCTGAGCGGCGCCCTGATGAACGTCCGGATCAATCTGGGGGGGCTGTCCGACCCGGATCGGGCCGCCGGCATCCGGGCCAGGGCCGAGGCGATCGAACGCGAGGCGCGTGTCAGCGAAGAGGGTGTCGCACGCGGCCTCGAACGGCCGGCGTGACCTGTCGCGCCCGGGCTATTTGTTCCATACTACGAAACGGTAATCGCACCCCCGACCCCTCGTACGCGCGATCTGCCACCTGGGCCGCGAGTACGGGCGATTCTCATTGCACCACGCTGCGAAACAAATTACGTTCGGGCGCGCAATTGATATGACCACCCCATGAATTGCACGTTGACAAGGGCGCACTCCCACCGTACTCAATAGAGCAAATTTGTAACGCCTCGGACGACGACGGTCGCCGTGTCCGTCGCTTCCTCCGGGCGGGGGTCCGGATGGTGAGACTTTCTTGGACCATGATTTTCATCGACGGCGGGCCGCTGGGCCCGTCAAGCGCCGTGCTGTTGGCCGGTCAACCCGGCGCCATACCTACTTCCGGGAGGTTCTGATGCCTCGTCCTGCCCAACTGAAATCGTTGACGGGAGCCCTGCTCGCCGCTACGGCGACCGCCGCTCTCCTCCTGCTCCCGGTCGTGATGACCTGGGGTTCGAAGAGCCGCACGCCGGCAAGCCCCGGAGAGCGCGCCGAGGCGATGGAAGACCGCAAGGCGCTGCAGATGCGCCGCGTCACCGCGATCACCCGTCCGGGCGATCTGTCGCCGTTCGGGGCGACCTTCCAGCCGGACACCCGCGAGCTGAGCAAGGAAGAGCGCCGGCACCTCGTCGAGACCTCGATCGGCTGGGTCGATCTGAAGCATCCCGAGAAGGGAGTGCTGGCCCGCGTGCCCGGCTCGCTGCGGGCCAATGCGGTGTCCCAGCGCAAGGCGGGGACCAAGGGGCAGGGCGAAGCGCACGGCGTGAACATCGTCACGATCGACGAGAGCGCGCTGCAGACCCGCGGCTACGACGCGATCGAGTCCGACATCCAGAGACACGGCCGGGTCCTCGGGCAGGTTCCCGAGCGCGGCGTCCTGGTGCGCACCGCCAACGAGAGGGCGTTCGACGACCTCGCCGCCGAGCCGTTCGTCGAGTCGATCGGAAGCTACGAGCCGGCCTACAAGCTGTCGCCGCGGACCGGGCGGATCCCGCTCATCGAGCGGGCCCGGGCCAAGTCGTCCGAGATCGACATGCTGGTGGCGTTGTGGAGCGACGCGGACGCCGCCGCGGCGCGCTCTGCCATCGAGTCGGTCGCCGGGCACGACAAGGTCACCTCGTTCAGCCTCGACGGCATGATCCTCCAGGTGAAGGGCTCGCCGCAGACGGCCGCGCGCCTGGTTCAGGACCCGTCGGTCCGCAGCGTCGACGAGCGTCCCGAGTTCCAGCTGACCAACGCCGAGACGCCGACCACCATGATGATCGGCAACACCGAGTCGAGCTTCGGCCTGGCTCGTCCCTACCACGAGCTGGGGATCGACGGCGGAGGTCTCAACGCCGCCGGCCTGCCGAACGGCACGCGCGTCAATAACGACACCGCACAGGTGCCGCCGCAGATCGTCGCGGTGACCGACAACGGCATCTCGGTCGACGCGGTTCACTTCTCCCAGACCGCGACGCAGGTCACGACGCTCATCCAGGTCGGTCCGTCGCACCGCAAGGTGCACGCCATCCAGGTGGTCGAGGACAACGGCACGTCGTGCGACGCGGTCCTGTCGGGAAGCAACACCCACGGCAACGTCGTGGCCGGCATCATCGCCGGCGCCCCCGGGGATTTCGGCCTGACCTTCACGCACGGGCTCGACCCGTCGGACGGCGTCCCGGTCGGGGGCTGGAGCCTCGATGCGCTGGCGCGCGGCGCGCGCATCATCATGCAGGACGCCGCCGCCCCGGCGCGCTGCCTGATCAACGAGCTCGCCGAGGTGGGCGGCAACGTCAACCCCGGCAGCCTGCTCGACCGCCTGAACATCGCGGTCTGCCCGAAGAGCGGCGGCACCGGCGCCTGCGCGGGAATCGTCGGCGGCGCCTACGAGGTGCACCTGCAGGTCCTGCCGTTCGGCGTCCCCAATTTCGACAACATCCTGAACAACATCGAGAACGGCACCTACACCATCGATTCGAAGAACGTCGACACCTTCCTGGTGAACAACCGCGACTACATGGTCTTCTCGCCGGTCGGCAGCCAGGGGAACGAGCCGGTCGGCTCGGCGATCCAGGAAGTCTGGCCGGACGTGTTCGACGGCAGCGCGGTGGACAACGATCCGAACTTCCCGCACCCGCCGCAGATTCCGCCGCCCGCCACCGCCAAGAACGTGGTCACCGTGGGCGGATCGAACTCCGATCTCTGGACCGTGTTCGGCGACTACAACGACGAGGAGAACCCCGTCGGATTCAGCTCGAAGGGGCCGGCGACGGCGCAGTCCCTGCGCACCGCGCCGATCATCATGGCGCCCGGCACCGACGGCTCGGGACTGTTCGCCTACCCCGGATTCATCACCGCGGCGACCAACCGCAGCCGTGACAACGACAACCTCGGCCCGGTCGACAACCAGATCGACGAGTCGAACACAGGCACCTCGTTCTCGGCCGGGTTCGCCACCGCGGCGGGCGCGGTCATCCGCGACTACTTCGCGCAGGGCTTCTACCCGACCGGTTCGCGGCAGACGGCCGACCGGATGCCGACCCTGTCCGGAAGCGCGGTGCGCGCGGCTCTCGTGGCCAGCGCCAACTTCATGGAGCAGCTGTCGTTCGACATCCCGGACCATGCGCCGACGGCGGACCTCACGGTCTACAACTCGCGGTCGATCAACGTGGGCACGGTTGCCGGCCCGGGCGGCGTCGCGAACGTCGGCATCATGGGGAACGGCGTGCAGGGATACGGGCGCGTCGTGCTCGACAACGTCCTGCCGATCTCGAACTACCCGCCGACCCTCGGCACCGGCGGCCCGGACACCATCGAATATCCGGCCGCGGGCCTGGTCATCTACGACATGCTCGGCACCGCGGAAGCGCCAATCGACAACGCCGCGCACACCTCCACGGAGAAGACCTTCACCGTCGACGGCGTGAACGCGGTGACGCTGGTGTCCGGCACGCGGGTGATCCAGAACGGCCAGCTCCGAGTCGCGCTGTCGTGGCCCGACCCGCCGAGCGTCGAGAACACCGGCGGCCTGCTGATCAACGATCTCGACCTCGAGGTCGAGTCGCCCGGTCCGGACAACAACATCGCCACGACCGGCGACAACATCATCTATGACGGCAACGTCTACATCGCGGGGCAGCTCCTCCCGGTCGGCCAGTGGTCGCAGGGACGCCCGGTGGCGAACACGCCCCTGCACGACGTGCGCAACAACATCGAAGCCGTGCACCTCAGCTCGTTCGTGAGCCCGACCTCCGCCAACCAGCTCCCGACCGGAACCTGGAAGGTGCGCGTCAAGCGCGGCGCCGGCGGCGCCACGCCCGGCCAGATCACGATGATCAACGGCGCCAACGAGGATCTCAACAACAACGGCCGGTTCGACGCGGGCGAGCCCGACACCGACGGCGACGGGCTGCTCGACGCCGGCGGCCAGCCGTTCGCGCTGGTGATCTCCGGCCCGGTCCTCGGGCAGGGCACGCAGACCTGGGCTTCGGCCTCGCACGACCTGCCGCAGAGCACGGCGCGCTTCGACAAGTACCAGTACTCCTGCTCGGACGACGTCACCGCCACGGTGTTCGACCCGAACGGCACCGCCGGGAGCGTGGTCTCGAACCTCCTGTTCCAGGTCGTCAACTCGGCCGGCGTGGTGCAGGACCAGGAGACCGGCTTCGCGTTCGCGGAGACGGCGGTCGGAAGCCACGTCTTCAAGTCAGCTCCGATCCCGGCCCGGCTCGCCACCCCCGCAATCAAGAACAACGGCGTCCTCGAAGGCGACAACGGGATGACCCTGGTGATGTCGTACACCGACGCACCGCGGAACTCCGAGGCCCGTGCCCGGTTCCAGTGCACCCCGAACATCACGCAGGGGGTCATCGACGTGCTGGGTCGCGCCAACCCGACCTCCTACCTCTCGGGCGGCTGCGACCATGACCAGTACCTCGACTCCAACGAGAAAATGGTCTTCTCGATCGCCCTGCGGAACTTCGAGAAGAACGACGACCTGAACGACGTCGAGGCGACCTTGACGCCGACCGGCACCGGTTCGAACTCCATCAAGGTGCTGGATTCGCCGAAGAGCATCGGCCGCATCCCCGGAGGCCAGGGCACCGCCGTGTCGTTCAGCCTGCTGGTCGACCCGACCCTGTCGGCCCCCCTCGTGGCCGCGCCGATCAACCTGGTCCTGACGCTCGACGGCAAGGCGCGCGGCGTCCGCGTTTCGCGCGCCAGCTTCACCTTCCCCGAGGTCATCAACGCCGACAAGGAATCGCTGCACTACTCGACCGACTTCCCGAACGGCGGTCGCGAGGTGCGCGACTTCAATCGAAATCTCCAGATCGACACGCCCGACAAGCTGGACCCGTTCAAGGGGGTCTTCTGGCCGGACGAGGACATCACCTTCTCGACCATGTTCGTCGCCAACAGCGTGAACAGCCTGATCAGCAACACGCTGGGTGAGGACCTCAACAACAACGGCAACAACACCGATCCGGGCGAGAGTGACATCATCCCGAACGGTCTCGTCGACAAGGGGATCCTGCTCACCACCAATCCGGCCGACACGCACCGGGTGCCGTGGAACTTCGACAAGAACAACGGCGGGTGGCTCGGACTCAGGCATCCCGACAGCAACCCCGGGCCGGGAGTCAGCGGTCTGAACATGTGGGAGTACGAGACCAGCGGCGCCTGCGGCGGGCAGACGACGATCCCGGACGGCAACATCGCGACCCCGCTGTTCCAGCCGCCCGGCGCTGCCGGTATCTGGCACACGGGCGATACGGTCCTTTCGACGCCCTCGGGCCAGGTCTGCGACAGCTACATCTACCCGAACGATCCCGCGACGCCGCTGTTCAACGAGCTGGTGTTCGACATCCTGGAGTCGCCGATCATCGCGAAGGTCAACCAGAAGCCGGACGCCCGCGGCTTCCCGTACACGGTCGAGTTCCAGCGCCTCGGGATGAACGTCAACATCCAGACCGCGGGCTACGCGGGCGCCGACATCGACTTCGACTCCGACATCGACGACGACAGCCGCAACTGCCTGCTGTGCGAGTACTGGTACTACCGGACCGGCGACATCTACACGCTGGCCGCGCTCAACTCGTACAACTACGGCATCAACCCCAGCAAGAACCAGCGCACCTTTGGTCCGCTGATCGACCCGGACGGGTCGGTCCTCAGCGGCGGTCACACCGTCACCGGCGATGAATCCGGGTTCACCGGCTTCACCGCCAACACCAATCCGGAGAGCAGCAGCCCGATCCCGACGGCCGCGCCCGACTTCCTGCCCTTCCCGAAGCCCGGCGCGCCGCAGGTCTGCGCGCCCGGGTGCGGCAACCCGGCGCTCTGCTGCGAGCAGAACACCATCGCCGGTCCCGAGCGCAACTTCGACATGGCGATGCAGGAATACGACGACGGGCTGATCTACCTGAGCCTCGGTCCGGGACAGCCGGAGCCGACCGGCTCGTTCAACCCCGGGCCCGCCGGCAACCGCTGGCAGATCGGCATCGGGTTCTGGGTCGAGGAGCAGGCTTCGTCCGCGACCGACTACGGCCTGGGCATCGACGACGTCGTCCTGGAGTGGGACGAGGTCCATCCGATTCCCGAGGCCACCGCGGCCTGCACCCGCTTCGGCGGCGCGGGCCAGCCGGGCGGCCAGCAGTGCGCCAGCCTCACCGTGGATCGGATGATCCTGTACGAATGCAACGAGACCGTCGGCATCACCGTCGACGATCCGCGCCGCGCCGGCGTCGGCGCCGTCACGGTCTTCGGCGTGACCGACACGGACTCGACGGCGGTGTCAACGGGCGTCGTGACCGCCAAGCACCCCCGCAAGTCGTTCCAGATCGCGGAAACGACCACGCCGGGCGTGTTCAAGGGGAACATCACGATCGGCACGCTGTTCGACAATCCCAACGTGCTGTTCTCGAATCCGGCCAACGACACCAACATGACGTTCTACTACATCGATCCGGAGTGCGACGGCGATGGTGACGGCACGCCGGGCGAGACCAGCTTCGCGAACCTGGACAACGACAGCATCCCGACGACCGGTTTCGCCGGACCCTGCACCGGCGGCGCCACCGCCAACTGCAACGACAACTGCTCGTTCCTCTACAACCCGCTGCAGGAGGACGGCGACTCGGACGGCGTCGGCAACCTGTGCGACAACTGCCCGGGTGTCTCCAACCCCAGCCAGCTCGACTCGGACGCCGACGGCGTCGGTGACGCCTGCGACTTCGACGACATCGACTATGACGGCGTGGTCAACGCCCTGGACAACTGCCCGGACGTGTACAACCCGGACCAGACGCCGGGCGCGGCGGGCAGGGGCACGGCGTGCGACTCCGCGAGCGCCGACGCCGACGGCGATGGCGTGAAGGATCGCCTCGACAACTGCGTGCTGACGGCGAACCCGGCGCCGCAGCTCGACAGCGACGGCGATTTCATCGGCGATGCGTGCGAGGGCGATTGCGTCAATCCCCAGAAGGTGGTGCGGGCGTTCGGGTCGTGCGAGCGGACGCCCACGACGCGCTGCACCACCGATCCGCAGTGCCCGACCACCGGCCACTGCAGCCTGACCCCGACCAAGACCTGCACCGCCACCAACCAGTGCCAGGGAACGGGGAACACCTGCATCAACATTACGCAGGAGACCTGCAAGAGGGACGGCGTCTCGAACAGCGGTTCATGCGGGACCGTCGACGACGATCTCGACGCCGACGGCGTCACCGACGCCGTCGACAACTGTCCCACCATCTCCAACCCGACCACGCTGCCGGGCGCCATCCTGCAGACCGACAGCGACCAGGACGGCCGCGGGGACGCCTGCGACCCGCCGCAGAACGTCGACGACGACAACAACGGCATCCCTGATGACGTCATCACCTTCAACGTCACCATGTCCTGCAAGAAGCTGCCGCTCGCGAAACTGACCGTCCTCGCGGTCACGGTGGGCGACATCAACGGCGACCACGATCCGTTCGCGGACGCCGGCGAGACCGCCCGCATGTCCATGGTCATCAAGAACGCCAGCGGATTCGACCTGTCGAACGTCACCCTGGTGCTCGGCTCGACCGATCCGGACGTCGCCTGCATCACCAAGTCGTCGATTCAGGTTCCGGCGCTGGCGAACGGCGCCACCTTCGACACGGCGTCGCTCGGCGACCCCGCAGGGAAGTTCGAGTACGTCATCTCCAGCACCGCCGCGACCACCAATCCCGCGGCGCCGTCGCATGGTGATTTCTTCCTGAGCCTGGTCTCGCCGCAGGTCGTCGGGACGACGTCGCCGATTCCGATCTCGACCGTCATCGATCTCGACCTGCCGTCCGGCGGCCTCCCGCCGAAGGTGGTCGGGCTGGACGGCATCGCCGGAACGGCCGATGACGGCATCGTCGTCGAGAACTTCGACACCGAGCGCGACGGGACGCCGGGGATCTCGGTCAACAGCCAGCCGCTTGGCGCCCCGGGCGTCCTCAACGACACCATCGGCGTCACGGTCAGCACGGCTCCCGGCGGGATCAACGTCCTCGCCGGCGTCGCGTGCGCCGGTGATATCGTGCCGCCCACCGACAAGTTCTGCGTCATCGATCCGCTCAACCGCATGGATTGGCACATCCACTGCCCGGCAGGCACCTGCGCGGCGGGAGCCGGCCAGGTCACGCCGACCGACGGAAACATGTCCCATAGCGGACAGAACTCGCTGCACTTCGGCTACCACTTCGATCCCACCAGCCGAAACGGCGACACGACCCGCTTCCGCCAGCTGGCCGCTTTCATGACCAACCCGATCAATTTGACGCCGCTGCCCGGTGTCGGAGATCTCGAGCTGTCGTTCTTCCAGATCGCCGACATGATGGACAACAACAGCTATAACTGCAAAACGGGGCAGGCGAACGACTTCGGCGATGTCCATATCCAGGTCTTCGATTCGCAGGCGAATGGCGGGTCGGGGGCATGGGGCTTCTGGGATCGCCTCGCGCCGTTCCAGAACGTCTACGATCACATCTCCTACATCTGGTCGACGTTCGGCGCCGCTCCGACCTACTGCATCATGACCCCGGCCGACACCGGTACGGGAGGCTATGCGCCGCGCGGTGTCAAGGAAACGCTCTGTTTCCCGAACGGCATCTGGTCGCACTGCGGCAACTCGCGCGACACGACCAATACCGGGCAGTGCCATGACGCCGATGACCAGGGTCACGTCGGCAGCACCGGCGTGAACGGGCCGGGACTCTGGATGCAGTCCAAGTTCAACCTCAGCAACTTCCTCGGCCAGACGGTCCGCATCCGCTGGATCGCCCAGATCTGGGAGTTCGACAATACCGGTACATCGTCCTACTACGAGCTGGGCGGCGCATGGGGTCCGCAGACCGGCGACGAAGGATGGTGGATCGATGACATCAGGATCACCGGCGCGCTGCAGGGTCCGGCCCAGCCGTTGGCCGACACCAAGGCGCCCGGGCCGGGGACATGCCCCGGAGTGGCCTGCAACAGCGCGCTGGGCGACGGCGGATTCTCCGTCGACCTGGTCGTCACCGACGCCGATGGCGACGGTCTGTTCGTCGGCGGCGAGCAGGTGAAGCTGTCGGCGGCCCTGACCACGAACCCCGGCGGCTGCGTCGGCGGCGGCGTGCAGTACCGCTTCTACAAGAACGGCACCGCGGCCGCGAACCTCGTCCAGGACTGGTCGTCGAGCCCGATCTTCCTCGACAACCCGACCGCGGACACCACCTACCGCGTCCAGGCGCGGTGCAGCGTCTTCCCGGCCTGCACCAGCACGCTGGTCTCGGCGCCTGCGACCGAGGCGCTTCTCGTCTACCCCGGCGACAGTCAGGACATCGTCCTGAACCTGACGCATGCCCTCAACGTGACCACGATTGCCTGGGCTTCGCGTCCGCAAACCGCCCAGGTCTCGGGTTACGACCTGTTCTCCGGCACCATCAACAGCTCGGGCGAGGTGGCGCAGGCCACGCTCGCCGGTCTCGCCTGCCTCTCCGGCAACATCGCACAGCCGGGAGGCGCGCCCGGGCCGGTCGTGTCTCGCACCGACTCGGTCAACCCGGTGCTCGGCAAGGTGACCTACTACCTCGCGGGTCACAACCCCGTGGCGGTGGGTGGTCAGGCCGCGCTCGGCCGGCGCTCCGACGGCACGCTCCGCGCTCTCGGGAGCATCTGCCCGTAGGACGGTCGTTTCGAAGTCTCGAGCACAGGGGCCCCGGGGTCACCCGGGGCCCCTTTTCTTTTGCGCCGGCGCGCCGGTTACGGATCGGTGATCGGCCGCGCCCCCGATCCCCCGCCCGGGTGGACGCCCCGCCTCGCTCTTCCTATATTGGCCTGCGTGGGCGGCCGTTCTGCCCCGAGGCGGATCATGCTGATGAACCGGAAGAGCGAGCGCGGCGAAGGCCGCATGGGAACCCTCTTCGGCCTCAGCGTCCTGGGGCTGACCATCTACCTGGCGATCAAAGTCGTCCCGGTCATGATCAACGCCTACGCCTTCCGCGACTACATCGAGCAGGAGAGCCGGTTCGCGGCGCTGCGGAACAAGGACGAAGAGGTCATCAAGCGCGTCGTGCGGAAGGCCGAGGAGCTCGAGCTGCCGGTGAATGCCAAGGCGGTGAAGGTCAGTCGCGGCGGCGGGCGGTTCGACATCGCGGTGCGCTACTCGGTGCCGATCGTGACGCCGGTCTACACCTACAACTGGGAATTCGACGAGAAATACAGCGCCCCGCTGTTCTGACCCGGCCTTCTAACGCACCAGCAGACCCGAACGCTCCCAGCGCGTGAACCGGAAGAGCGCCGTCATCGAGTGGGCGAAGCGCCGCAGACCGTGCTCGTCACCGGGCGCCAGGGCCAGGGCGCCGTCCGGCCCGACCCCGTCGAACGACCAGTAGACCAGGAGGGCGCGGCCGACGATGTTGGGCCGCGGCACGAACCCCCACTCGCGGCTGTCGAGGCTGTCGTCGCGGTTGTCGCCCATGGCGAAGTACTGCCCGTCGGGCACGCGGATGGGGCCGAAGTTCATCAGATTGTCCGGCACTTCCCCCGGGTGCTTGTGGACCGAATACGGCTCGGTCATCGCGCTGAACCCTTCGGTGCCGGCCGGCTGGATGTAGACGATCTGGTCGAGGATCTTCAGGGTGTCGCCCGGCAGTCCGATGATCCGCTTCACGTAGTCCTGCTGCGGGTCGTGCGGATAGCGGAAGATGACGATGTCGCCGCGCCGCACGGCGGCCAGCGGCAGGAACTGTCGCTCGAACGGATACGCCAGGGGCGCCAGCGCGAACTTGTTGACCAGCACGTGATCGCCGATGAGGAGCGTGTCCTCCATCGAGGCGCTCGGGATCTTGAACATCTGGAAGAGGTAGGTGCGGACGAAGAGCGCGAAGATGAGCGCGATGATGGCGGCCTGGGCGTACTCGAACAGCACCCGGCCGGGCGGTCGCGCCGGCCGGTCGGAGGCGGTCGCGGCGCTCATTCGACCTTCAGCAGGGCCAGGAACGCCTCCTGCGGGATGTCGACGCGCCCCACCTTTTTCATCCGCTTCTTGCCTTCCTTCTGCTTCTCGAGCAGCTTGCGCTTGCGCGTGATGTCCCCACCGTAGCACTTGGCGATGACGTTCTTCCGGAGCGCGGAGACGTTCTCGCGCGCCACGATCTTGCCGCCGATCGCCGCCTGGATCGCCACCTCGAACAGCTGCCGCGGGATCTCCTGGCGCAGCTTCGAGGCCAGGCTGCGTCCCTTCAGGACGGCGCGCTCGCGGTGCACGATGAGCGACAGGGCGTCGACCGGCTCGCCGTTCACGAGGATGTCGAGCTTGGCCATGTCCGACACCCACCAGCCGGTGTGATGGTAGTCCAGGGAGGCGTATCCGCACGAGATGGTCTTGAGCTTGTCGTAGAAGTCGATGACCACCTCGTTGAACGGCAGGTCGTAGGAGATCAGGACCCGGGTCGTGGTGACGAACTTCAGCTCCTTCTGCACGCCGCGCTTGTCCTGGCAGAGGGCCAGGATACCGCCGACGTGCTCCGGCGGCGTCAGGATGAGGGCCGTGATGACCGGCTCCTCCCAGCGGTCGATCTTCTGCGGCGCGGGCAGGCGGGCCGGGTTGCTCACCTCGACGACCTCGCCGTCGGTCGTCGTGATCCGATAGCGCACCGACGGGGCGGTGGTGATGAGCGACAGCCCGAAGTGACGCTCCAGGCGCTGCTGGACGATCTCCATGTGCAGGAGGCCCAGGAAGCCGCATCGGAACCCGAAACCGAGCGCCTCGGAGTTCTCCGGCTCGACCGAGAAGGACGAGTCGTTGAGCCGCAGCTTCTCGAGCGCGTCGCGCAGCGCCTCGTAGCCGCTCTCGCCGATCGGGAACAGCCCGGCGAAGACCATCGGCTTCATCTCCTGGAAATCGGGGAAGGCGGACGCCGTGGGGCGGGCCTTCTCCGTGATGGTGTCGCCGATCTTCACCTCGACGGCGTTGCGGATGTTGGCGATGACGAATCCGACCTCGCCGGCCGTCAGCTCGTCCGCGGGGGCCGGCTTCGGCGTCAGCCGGCCGATCTCCTCCGCGTCGTAGGCCTGACCGGTGGCCATGAGGATGATCTTCGCGCCGCGCCGCAGCGTCCCCTCGACGACCCGCGCCAGGATCATCACGCCGCGGTAGGCGTCGAACCAGGAGTCGAAGATCAGCGCCTTCAACGGCGCCGCCGGGTCCCCCTGCGGCGGCGGCACCTCGCGGACGATCGCCTCGAGGATCTCCACCACGCCGGTGCCCGCCTTGGCGGAGCAGAGCAGCGCGTTGTCGGCCGAGATGCCGATGATGTTCTCGATCTGCTCCTTGATGCGGTCCGGCTCGGCCGACGGCAGGTCGATCTTGTTGATCACCGGGATGATGTGCAGGTGGTGATCGACCGCCATGTAGGAGTTGGCCAGCGTCTGGGCCTCGACGCCCTGCGACGCGTCGACCACCAGGAGCGCCCCCTCGCAGGCCGAGAGCGACCGCGACACCTCGTAGGCGAAGTCGACGTGGCCGGGGGTGTCGATCAGGTTCAGCCGGTAGGTGCGGCCGTCCCGGGCGCGGTACTCCAGCGCCACCGAGTGCATCTTGATGGTGATGCCGCGCTCGCGCTCGAGATCCATGTTGTCGAGCACCTGCTCGCTCATGTCACGCTGGGCGATGGCGCCGCAGATCTCCAGGAACCGATCGGACAGCGTGGTCTTGCCGTGATCGATATGGGCGATGATGCAGAAGTTCCGGATGAGGGCCCGGTCCACGTAAGCTCCTAGAGTTCCAGCCTGGGCTCGGCGTTGAGGGTCAGCGGAGACGTCCGGCCGGCGAGGAGCTGGCGCCGGCCGACCTCGGCGATCATCGCCGCGTTGTCGACCGCCAGCGCGCGGCTGACGCAGAAGAAGCCGACGCCCGTGCGCTGCGCCTCCTCGGCGGCGCGCCGGCGCAGGAGCGAGTTGCAGGCCACGCCTCCCGACAGGCAGACGGCGCGCGCGCTCTCGCGATCCGCCACCGTCATCAGCCGATCGAGCATGAACTCCACCACCGACGACTGGAACGAGGCCAGGAGATCGCGCGTCTCGCCCGACGGCTCCTCCACGGTGGGGAACGGGCGCTGCAGTCCGTGCGCCTGCGCGTGCCGCAGGACCGACGTCTTGAAGCCGCTGAACGAGAAGTCGAGGCTGCCGTCGCTCATGCGCGGCGGCGGCAGGCGCACCGCCCGCGGATCGCCGGTCGGCGCCAGTCGATCGACGATCGGCCCGCCCGGGTATCCGAGGCCAAGAAGCTTCGCCACCTTGTCGAACGCCTCGCCCGCGGCGTCATCGCGCGTTCGCGCCAGGCGGCGCAGCGTCCCGTCCCCGGTCTCGAGGTAGAGGCCGGTATGCCCCCCCGACGCCACCAGGTGCACCGCCGGCAGGGGGATCTCCCCCTGCTCCAGCGCCACCGAGCGCAGGTGAGCCTCGAGGTGGTTGACGCCGAGCAGCGGCAGGCCGCGCGCCCAGGCGATCGCCTTGGCGGTCTGCAGCCCGACCAGGAGCGGTCCGACCAGACCGGGCCCGTAGGTCACGGCCACGCCGTCCAGATCGCCCAGACCCGTCTCGGCGCGTCGCAGCGCCAGCTCGATCACCAGGTCGATCTGCTCCAGGTGATGGCGCGAGGCGATCTCCGGCACGACGCCGCCGAATTCCCGGTGGACGTCGGCCTGCGACGCGATGACGTTCGACAGGATGACACGCCCGCGCACCACCGCGGCCGCGGTCTCGTCGCACGACGATTCGACTCCCAGGATCAGCGGGTCGGGCATGACGGAGGCTCGGGCATGACGCGACTCACGCCGCTCCGGCCGTGCCGGCCGCGCCGGCGGCGCACAGGAGCGCGAGGCTGGTCTCGTACGGCGGCCGCGCGATGCCGTGCTCGGTCACGATCGCGGTCACCAGCCGGTTGGGGGTGACGTCGAACGCCGGGTGGATCACCGGCACGCCGTCCGGCACCATCCGCCGGCCGGCGACGTGGGTCATCTCGGCGGCGCTGCGCTCCTCGATCGGGATCGACGCGCCGGTCGCCAGGGTCAGGTCGACCGTCGTGGTGGGCGCCGCGACGTAGAACGGCACGCCGTGCGCGCCCGCGAGGACGGCCACCTGGTAGGTGCCGATCTTGTTGGCGACGTCGCCGTTGGCCGCGATCCGGTCGGCGCCGACGATGCAGAGATCGACGGATCCCTTCTGGAACAGGTGCCCCGCCATGCCGTCGGCCAGGACGGTCACCGGGATGCCGTCCCGGTGCAGCTCCCAGGCTGTGAGCCGCGCGCCCTGCAGGAACGGCCGGGTCTCGTCGGCGAAGACGGCCACCTTCTTGCCCGCTTCGACCGCCGCGCGCACGACGCCGAGCGCCGTGCCGTACCCGGCGGTCGCGAGCGCCCCGGCGTTGCAATGCGTCAGGATCCGCCCCCGATCGGGAACGAGCGCCGCCCCATGCCGCCCCATGCTCCGGTTCGCTTCGATGTCCTGGCGCAGGATGAGCATCGCCTCGTCCAGGAGCTCCGCGCCGATCGCGCCGCCGTCCGCTTTCGCGCCGCCACCCGCGGCCGCGAACCTCCGGCGCATTCGGTCGATGGCCCAGAACAGATTGACAGCCGTCGGCCGCGTCGCGGCGAACAGGCGCGCCAGCGATTCGAAGCGCCCGGACTCCCCGCCGGCCGGCGTCTTGTCCCGAAAGCCGAGCGCGATCCCGAGCGCCGCCGCCACGCCGATGGCCGGCGCGCCGCGGATCGCCATGGAACGGATCGCCTCCGCCACCTCCTCGGCGCTGCGCAGGCGCAGGTAGACTTCTTCGTCCGGAAGCCGTCGTTGATCGAGCATGACGACGGCCCCGTCGGACCAGTCGATGGTCTTGAACATGACGGCCGGCATGTTACCGGAAAGGCGGACACCACCGCAAACATGGTGGCGCGCAGCTTGTTGCACGAATCGTTTGAAGTGACGGCAGGCCAGCGGGTTAGTCCGACGCAGGCCTTGACTCGTTGGGCAGGGAGCCAGGGGTGTGCGTTCAGCCCGGGGGCCGGCATGCGGCTGCAACAAGCTGCGCGCCACCATGGGGCATCCGCGGGAGCGCATCATTATTAGTAGTGGTTAGGTCCAGCCGGGTATCGGATCCGGCCGAAATCCCCGCCGGGACTGGGTTTCTTCCCCCTCCGCCAGGGCCCGGGGCTCAAAAAACGTTGACAGGTCAGCACTTTCGCCGTATGTCCTGCGGAAAGCCTGAGGTGTGTGTCGCGGTGACGAAACTGTGAGGTCACGGGTGCGCCCTGTTGTCCGCTGTCTCGGATTGCGGGGCTCTTCATATTAGGGGAGACGTCTCGCCCGGAGCGAGGCGTCGTGAGAGGGAGACTCGCATGACCGGTGTTCCGGGCAACCCCGATCCGTCTGTGCCGAACAGGTCGAGATTCCGGCATTTCACGACGCGACGCGCCCGTACGGCGCTCGACGCGGCGCTGTGGTTCGTGCTCCTCGGGGTCCTCGCGTCCCTGCCCGCGGTGCTGGCGGGCCGCGGTCCGTCGAAATCGCCGGATCTCGCGGACGACGATCGGTTCGGGCGGGACAGCTCGGCGCAGTACTGGGAGCGCACCCAGCTGCCGCAGGCCTTCCCGAGGCCGGCGGGACTCAGCCCGTTCGGCGACCTGAATCCCGGTTATCACGGACCGATGGACCGGCCGGGTCTGGTCGCGACCGGCGTCGGCTACGTCGATCTGAAGGACGCCCGCGCCATCGAGCGCTCCCTCCCGCCGGGGCTGCGGCGGCGGGCCGAATCGGCCCTGCCGGGGGGAGCGGGCGGCCTGTCCTCCGGCGTCAACCTGGTGCAGGTGACGGCGGACGCGATCGCGACGCTCGGCCCGGCCGGCGTCGAGCATGCGCTCGCGGCCCATGGCCGTGTCCTGGGGCTGGTGCCGGAGCGCGCCTGGATCGTCAGGCTCCAGGGTCCCGAAGCGGCGCGCGCGCTGGCGCGCGAGCCGTGGGTGGAGGCCGCCTCCCCGTATCACGCCGGTCTGAAGATCGACACGCAGCTGGGTCGCACGCCGTTCATCGAGAAGAAGCGCGCGCTGAGCACCCGGACGCTGCGGCTCCAGATCCTTGGCTGGAACGCGCTCGACGCGGGCGAGCTGGCCGACCTGCGCCGCGAGGTCGAGCACGTCACGGGTGACGGCACCACCAGCGCCGACGGCGACGGCCGTCTTCTCATCGTCGATGCCAGGCCCGAGGACGTGGCCCGTCTCGCCGCGATCGACGAGGTCGAGGGCGTCGCCGAGGAGCCGGAGATGATGCTGTCCAACTCCGAGGCGCCGAGCGTCGTGATGGTCGGCAACGTCGAGGACACCCTCGGGGCGAGGCCCTACTCCGACATCGGGTTGGACGGAGGCGGCATCGACACCAACGGCGACGGCGCCCGCCTCAACGATGGCCTCGACACGGTCCCGCCGCAGATCGTCGCCGTCACCGACAACGGCATCTCCTACGACACCCCGAACTTCTCGCAGACGGCGACGCAGACGGTGACCGCCTTCTCGCCGATCGGCCCCAAGCACCGAAAAATCCACGCCATCCAGTCGGTCTCGGACTCCGGGGACGGCTGCGACGCGATCCTGTC
Organism: Patescibacteria group bacterium; assembly: GCA_035638115.1. Taxonomy (GTDB): domain Bacteria; phylum Acidobacteriota; class Polarisedimenticolia; order Gp22-AA2; family Gp22-AA2; genus DASRAN01. The sequence continues at coordinate 73,166 of DASRAN010000036.1, forward strand.
CGGCTCGGGGACCCATGGCAACGTGGTGGCGGCCGCCATCGCCGCCTGGCCTTCCGCGGTCGGCGCCTACGCCACCAAGACGACCCTGCCGCGCAATCCCGCGGTCTCCGGGATCGTCATGGACGGCGTGGCGCGCGGGGCGCGCATCATCATGCAGGACGCCGCGCCGGTCTCGCGCTGCACCATCGACGAGCTGATCGAGCAGGGCGGCAACGTCACGCCGGGCAACGTCATGAGCCGGCTGACCACGGCCCGCGACGGCGGCAACAACGTCCACCTGCAGGTGCTGCCGTTCGGCGTACCGAACTTCGACAACATCCTCGACAACCCGCAGAACGGGACCTATTCGTTCGAGGCGTCCCAGATCGACACGTTCCTGACCAACAACCGCGACTACATGGTCTTCTCGCCGGTGGGGAACCACGGCACCAACCCGAAGAACCTCACGCAGCGCCGCATCCCCGACCTGTTCGACGGCACGGCGCTCGACAACGATCCGAACATCCCGGCGCTGAGCCAGATCGCGCCTCCGGCCACCGCCAAGGACTCGATCACCGTCGGCAGCCACCGCACCGACATGCAGACCTTCGCCGGGACCTTCAACGAGGAGGAGGTCTCCTCCCCCTGGGCGTCGCGCGGACCCGCCACGCCGGGGTCGCTGCGCACCGCGCCGATCCTCACCTCGGTGGGCGAGGACTTCAACGGCGTGTTCGGCGCGCCCGGCCTGGGCGGGGTCGCCGTTTTCCGCAGCAAGGACAACGACAACCTCGTTCCGGTCGAGGCGGAGCTGGACGAGCTCAACTTCGGCACCTCGTTCGCCGCGGCCTACGCCACCGGGGCCGGCGCCATCGTGCGCGACTATTTCGAGCAGGGTTTCTATCCGCGTGGCAACCGCACCACCGTGGACCGGATGCCCAGCGTCTCCGGCTCGCTGGTGAAGGCGGCGCTCGTGGCGGGCGCCAACTTCCTGGAGGAGAACGGCACCGTCTTCCCGACCACCGCCGATCGGACCGTGGCGCAGTCGCGCGCCGGCAACATCGGTACCGTCGCCGGCACCAACGTCGGCATCATCGGCAACAACGAGCAGGGATACGGCCGCGTCCAGCTCAGCACCGTCCTGCCGATCCCGTCCTGGCCGGCGACGCTGGGGATCGGCGCGCCCGACACCATCGAGTATCCGGCCGCCGGTCTGGTGATCTGGGACGACATCGGCACCGCCGAGCCGCCGATCGACAACGCCGCGCATACCTTCGTGGAGCACCTGATCACGGTCGACTCCCCGAACACCATCACCCTCGCGGGCGGCGGACGCGCCGTGTCGATCGGCACGCTGCGCGTCGCGCTGGCCTGGCCCGATCCGCCCAGCGCCTCGCTCAGCGACGGCACCCTGATCAACGATCTCGATCTCGAGGTGGAGTCACCCGGGCCGGACAACAACCTCGCGACCACCGCCGACAACCTGCTGTACGACGGCAACGTCTACGTCATGGGGCTCGGGACGCGCGCCGGCCAGTGGTCGACGGGGCGGGTCACGGGTTCGCTCGACCTGGGCGACAAGCGCAACCCGGTCGAGGCGATCCACATCAGCGCCGATCCGAACGGCGACGGCAACCCGCAGGATTCGAAGCTCTACACCGGCACCTGGCGCGTGCGCGTCAAACGCGGCGCGGGCGGCGCCACCCCCGGCGTGATCACCAAGATCGACGCGCCGAGCGAGGACGTCAACGGCAACTTCCGTCTCGACGCCGGCGAGGATCTCGACGCCGACGGCCTGCTCGACGCGGGCGGCCAGCCGTTCGCGCTGGTGGCGGCGGGCCCGGTGCTCGGCACCGAGACCCAGACCTGGGCCGGCGGCCCGCATCTCCGTCCGACGGCACGCACCAGCCTCGACAAGCCGTCCTACGGCTGCTCCGACGACGTGGTCGTGAAGATCTACGATCCGGCCGCCACGCTGGGCAATCTCGACGCCGCGACGACCCTCACCGTCCAGGACGCCCTCGGCAACATCGTCGACACGGAGCGCAGCTTCGCGTTCAACGAGATCCCGGCCGGCAGCCACGGGTTCGTGTCGGCGAAGGTCCCGGTGCGACTGGCGCAGCCGGCCGGGGTGGCGGACAACGGCATTCTCGAAGGCGACACCGGCCGGTTCATCGTGGTCGATTACGCCGGCACGCCGGTGCCGGGACAGGCGCGCGCCATCATGAGCTGCGACCCCAACCTGTTCGCCGGGGTGCTGCAGGTGCGCGACCAGCTCGACTCGCCGTCGCTGTTCACGGGCGGGTGCGATCACGACCAGTACCCAGACTCGGGCGAGGTCCTGACCTACACGATCGCCCTCCTCAACGCCAACCGCGGCGACAACTACTCCGAGGTGATCGGCACGCTCGCCACCTCGGGTCCGGGCGCGAACGCCCTCAAGGTGCTCGACTCGCCGAAGCGGATCGGCTACCTGCCCGGCGGCCAGACCATGGGGATCACCTTCTCGGTGTTCGTCGACCCGACCGCGCTCAACGCCGTCCCGATCGCCAACCGCCAGGTGACCCTGACCCTGACGCTCGACTCGACCCAGCGCAGCAAGCTGATCGCGCGGCAGTCGTTCTCGTTCACCCACGCCCTCAACTCCGATCGGGAGGTGTTCCATTACTCGACCGACTACCCGGGCGGGGGACGCGAGGTGCGCGATCTCAACCGCAACCTGCGCATCGACGCGCCCGACAAGATCGATCCGTTCGCCGGCGTCCAGGTGCCCGACGAGGACATCGTCTTCTCGTCCCTCTGGTACAGCGACGCCGGCGTGGTCCGCAACACCCTGGGCGAGGATCTGAACGGCAACGGGACGCGCGACACCGGTGAGAGCGACATCATCCCGAACGGCATTCTCGACAAGGGGATCCTGGCGAGCCCGTCGGGTCCGTCCGCCGGCGACAAGGCGCCGTTCAACTTCGACGCCAGCAACGACGGGTTCACGCCGCTGCGCCACCCCAACAGCGAGACCGGGCAGGGCGGCATCGGCGTGCTCTGGGAATACAGCACGCTCGGGCTGTGCGGGTTCCAGACCGCCATCCCCGACGGCGACGGCTCGGCGCTCTTCCAGAACGCCGGCGCGGGGATCTGGCACACGGGGGACGGCGACACCTTCACGCCCGACACGTCGTCCACGACCTGCGACAACTACTTCATGCCGAGCAATCCCGGCACCCCGGTGCAGGCCGAGTTCGTCTTCGACGTGCTCGAGTCGCCGATCATCGCCAAGGTGCACCAGACGGCCGACGTGCGCGGCTTTCCCTACACCGTGGAGTTCCAGCGCCTGGCGCTGAACCTGAACCACCAGACCATCGACGAGTACGCGGGCGGCAACATCAACCTCGACTCCGACATCGACAACGATTCGAGGAACTGCCTCCTGTGCCAGGTCTTCTATCCGCGCTTCGGCGGCGAGTACTACGGGGTGGCCCGGTTCAACACCTACTCCTACGGCGTCGATCCCGCCGCCAAGGGCGAGGTCAAGCAGAGGACGTTCGGACCGCGTGTCGATCCGGACAACTCGATCGCCGCCTCCGGCACCGTGAACGGCGACGAGCTTGGATTCAGCGGGTTCACGCAGAACACCAACCTGAACAGCAGCAATCCGATCCCGACGGCGCCGCCCGACCTGCTGCCGTACCCGGTCCCGGGCGGACCGCTGCCGCTTGCCTCCGACGGCACGCCCGCCGCGAACACCGTCGCCGGGCCGACGCGCAACTTCGAGCTGACGCTGGTGACCTACCAGGACGGTCTGGTCTACTTCCCGACCGGCGCCGGCGCCTTCGAGCCGGGCGGATTCTTCAATCCCGGCCCGACCGGCAACCGATGGGCGTTCGGGATCGGCTTCTTCGTCATCGAGAGCGCCGGGCTGCTCAACGACTACGGCGTCGGCGTCGACGACCCGGTCCTGGAGTGGGACGAGTACCATCCGGTCGACGAGTCGCAGTTCGTGCCGGCGCACACGCCCGCCTGCCAGCGCTTCGGGCAGCCCGGGCAGCCGGCCGGTCAGCAGTGCGCGACGCTGGTCGTCGATCGCACCAACCTCTACCAGTGCGACGAGGCGCTGGCGGTGACGGTCGACGATCCGAAGCGGGCCGGTCAGGGCAGCGTGCAGGTGCAGGCGGCCTCCGACAGCGACGGCGTGCTGGTGACCTCGGGTCTGACGAGCGTCGTCGTCCCCGCGAAGTCGTTCACGCTCGCCGAGACGACTCCCGGGCTGTTCAAAGGGACCATCACGGTCACGTCGCAGATCAACAACGCCGGGTCGCTCTTCGTGACCCCGGCCACCGACGAGTCGATCAGCGTCTACTACCTCGACCCGCTGTGCGACGGTGACGGCGACGGCCAGGCGAACGAATCGGACTTCAACAATCTCGACGGCGACGGCGTCCCGGCCGCCACCGACAAGTGCCCGCTGGTCTACGACCCGGCGCAGGCGGACGCCGATCTCGACGGCATCGGCGACCTGTGCGACAACTGTCCGAACGTCGCCAACCCGACGCAGGCCGATTCGGACGCCGACGGGGTGGGGGACGCCTGCGACTTCGACGACGTCGACGGCGACGGCGTCAGCAACGACACCGACAACTGTCCCGACGTCTACAACCCCAACCAGGCGCCCGGCAGCAGCCAGAACCGCGGCGCGGCGTGCAGCCAGCTCACCGACCGCGACGGGGACGGCATCGTCGACAACAACGACAACTGCGTGCGCACGCCGAACGCAACCCAGACCAACTTCGACGGCGACCACCTCGGCAACGCCTGCGACGGCGACTGCGCCGGGGCCGTCGTCGGCAACGCGGCCACCGGAGTCTGCGCGCGCACCAACACCACGATCTGCACCACCAACGCCAACTGCCCGACGACCGGACTGTGCAGCATCACGATCGGCACCGTCTGCACGTCGTCGGCCAACTGCCCGGCCGGCGAGACCTGCACCGGCATCGCGCAGGAGACCTGCATCAGGACCACGGTGACCAACTCCGGCACGTGCGGCACCGTGCCGGACGATCTCGATCAGGATCTGGTGCCCGACAACCTCGACAACTGCCCGACCATCAGCAACCCGGCCGTCGTCCCGGGCACCTTCCACCAGCTCGACACCGACCAGGACGGGCTGGGCGACGCCTGCGATCCCAACGGCACCTTCGACGACGACCGCAACGGAGTTCCCGACGACCTGGAGCAGTACCGGATCGAGGTCTCCTGCCGCGCCCTGCCGCTGGCCCGCGTCGTGGTGCGCTCGGTGGCGGCGGGCGACGTCGACGGCGACCGTGACGGGTTCATCGACGCCGGTGAGCGCGGCCGGATCTACATCCAGGTCACCAACACCGGGACCTTCGACCTGACCAACGTGTCCTTCAACCTCAACAGCACCGACCCCGACATCGCCTGCATCACGGTGCCGTCGATCCGGAGATCGGTGTTCCACGCCGGGGAGACGCTGACGCTCGGCTCGATCGGAGCCGACAAGAAGGCCGGCACGGCCGACGACAGCGGCGACTACTTCGAGCTGGCCGCCAAGTCGACGCTGCAGACCACGAGCGGGTCGACCCCCGCCACGCTGGATCTCGTCCTGACGCTCACGTCATCGGAGGTGCTGGGAACCGCGCAGAAGGTCCCCATCCGGCTGGTGGCCGACCTCGACCTGCCGGCCGGGGCGGTGCAGACCAAGACCCTCGGCCCGGACAACATCGCCGGCACCGCCGACGACGGCTTGATCTACGAGAACTTCGAGACCGAGCGGGACGGTTTCTCCGGCATCACCGTGAGCCACAGTCCGATGGGGAGTCCTCCGGGGGCGCACAACGACACCATCGGCTTCACCGTCGGGACCGGCGACGGCGGCCTCGGGGCGTTCTCGGTGGTCGGCTGCGGCGGCTTCCACGTCCCGCCGCTCGATCCGGGATGCAAGATCGATCCGGACAACGACATGGGCTGGCACATCCACTGCCCCACCGGCACCTGTCCGTCCAGCGGGCTGTTCGCCACCCCGACCGACGGCGCGATGGCCCTCAGCGGCACCAACTCGCTGCACTGGGGGCATCACATCAATCCGATCTCGCGCTCGGGCGACACGACCCGCTTCCGCCAGATCGCGGCGTTCGTCACCAATCCGATCAACCTGGCGGTCTTCCCGGATCCCGGCGACCTGCAGCTGACCTTCTACCAGATCGCCGACATGGTCACGATCAGCGACCTCAACCGCTTCGGCCGCCGCGCCGCCAGCCACGGTCCGCCCACGGGCGCCGCGCGATCGATCGCGGACGACGAGGCGTTCGACTATGGCGACGTGCAGATCCAGATCGACACCAACCCGAGCGGCGGCACCGACACCTGGGGGTTCTGGGACAAGCTGGTGCCGTACGAGAACGTCTACGATCACACGCCCCAGGTCTGGAGCCGCTTCGGGACGTCGATCACCTACTGCAACCTGACGCCGGCCGACACCGGCACGGCGCCGCCGGCGCCGCGCGGCGTCCACGAGACCATGTGCTGGCCGCAGGGCGTCTGGGCCTCGTGCGGCTGGCCGTACGATCAGAGCACGACGCAGGGCTGTCCCGGCCCCGGCACGCCCGGCACCACCGGGACCGGCAACTGGGTGCAGACCAAGTTCGACCTCTCGGCCTATCTCGGCCAGCGCGTCCGCATCCGCTGGATCGCCCAGGCGTGGGAGTTCAGCAACGCGGCCTCCTCCTACCAGGAGCTCGGCGGCACCTGGGCCGAGCTGCAGACCGACGACGGCTGGTGGATCGACGACATCCGGATCACCGGCGCGATCACGACGCAGATCACGCCCAGTCCCGACACCAAGACGCCGCTCGCCGGCTCCTGCCCGGCGATCTGCAACTCCGGCGTCGGGGACGGCGGCACCACGCCGGCCCTGCTCATCCGCGACGCCAACGCCGACGGCGTCTACGAGATCGGCGAGGCGCTGACCATCGACGCCTCCGCCTCGACGCTGCCCGGCGGCTGCGTCGGCGGCGTCGCGCAGTACCGGTTCGAGCGCGACGGCGCCGTCATCCAGGACTGGAGCACCGCGAGCAGCTACATCGACTCGCCGGTGAAAGACGCGTCGTACAAGGTGAAGGTGCGCTGCAGCGCCAACATCGCCTGCGCCAGCGTCACCGGCGCCACCGTCCCCGCCCTGATCTACCCGGGCGACGGCAACGACATCGTCCTGACCGCGGCCACGGGCGTCCCCAACACGACCATCACCCTCAACTGGACCGCCCGTCCCCAGGTCACCTCGGTCGGCGGGTACGACGTGTTCCGCGGCCTGCTGACCGGCTACAACTCCGATCCGACGATGGCGACGCTCCAGTGCATCGCCTCCGACATCCCGCAACCGGCTGTCGGCGCGCCCGTCAGCGTCCAGGACACGGCGGCGCCGCCGCTCAAGAACGTCTACTACTACTTCGTCGGCCACAGCAGCCGCGCCGCCGGCGCCCTCGACGCCCTCGGCCGCCGCACCAACGGCACCATCATCGTGTCGCCGGTGAGCTGTCCGTAGGAGACGAGGTTCGCGGGCGGCTGCGGGCGCGGGTCAGGCGGAGTATCCTGTCCCGCATGACGACGACCCGGGTCGGCCTGATCGGCGACCACGACGAGACGATCACGGCGCACCGGGCCATCCCGAGAGCCCTCGCGCTGTCGCGTGACGCGCTCGGCATCGCCTGCGAATGGGACTGGCTGCACACCGGGTCGCTCCCCGACTTCCCGCACGATCGTCTCGCGTCGTATGACGGATTCTGGGCCGTCCCGGGCACCCCTTACGCCAGCGCGCCGGGCGCCATCCGGGCGATCCGGTTCGCGCGCGAAACGGGGCGGCCGTTCCTCGGCACCTGCGGCGGATTCCAGCACGCCCTGCTCGAATACGCCGAAGCGGTCTGGGGCGTGACGCGTCCGGCGCACGCCGAGACGGATCCGGACGCCGTCGATCCGGTGATCGCGCCGCTCTCCTGCGGCCTCGTCGAGACGACGGGCGACATCGTCTTCCGGCCGGGGTCGCGCATCGCCTCGATCTACGGCGCCCTCTCGACCACCGAGACCTATCACTGCCGCTACGGACCGGGCGCGAAGTACGCCGCGCGCCTCGACGCGGGACCGCTCCGCGCGTCCGGCCCGGACCGGAGCGGCGAAGTGCGCGCCGTCGAGCTGGAGGGCCATCCTTTCTACGTGGGGACGCTCTACCAGCCGGAGCGGTTCGCCCTCGAGGGTCGCGCGCATCCGCTGGTGACCGCCTTCGTCGACGCGGCGCGAGCCGGTCGCGCGCGCTGACCCAATGGTCGGACGGTGCCCGCGTCTTATCTGCAGGAATCGGCGCAGACGGACAGATTCTTTCGGGCGGGCTCGAACGAGGGGTCGAGCCGGAGCGCCGCCTCGAAATCGTCACGGGCTTTGGCGCACCGGCCGCGCTTCATCCAGGCGAACCCACGGTTGTTGAGGGCCCCGACATCGGTCGGCAGGAGATCGAGGGATCGGGTGAACACCCTAATCGCCCTAGGGTAATCACCCGAGCGCAACCGGTCGAGTCCGAGGTTGTACCAGGCCGCCGGCAGTCGCCGATCGAGTCCGAGCGCCGATTCGTACTCCTCCGCGGCGCGTGCGTACTCTCCGCGCTTCGAATAGATGGCGCCGAGGTCGTTGTGCACCTGCGCCAGGAACTCGTCCGATGAGAGATTCCTGAGAAAAACGTGGTGCCGCAGGGCGATCTCCGGGATCTTTCCGTCCCGCGCGTAGGCCTCGTCGCTGCGCATGGCACCAGCGTCGGCGGTCTCGATATTGATCCGGGTCGTCCCGTCGTCGTACCGGAGAAAGACATGCGTCGGCGTTGCGACGGCGAAAATCGGCAGCTCCAACCGTTGTGCCAGCGCGAGGTATAGCGCTGCCAGGCCGACACAATACCCCTGCTTGCGCTCGGCGACGGCGCTCGGCAGCAGGTTGCACGGATCGTGAAGGTCCTGTGACGACCGGATCGCCTGTCGATCGAACAGGAATCGGTTCAGGGTGTCGATTGTCTCGCGGGGGTCAGCGTCCGGCGGGATCGTCTCGCGAACGGCGGCGGCCCATGCGCTCACGAGCGGGACCAGCGGCGTGCCCGGGACGCGCACAGGGCAGAGACTGGCGTGCTCGTCCTCGATTTCCTGCATGTCTTCCAGAAAAGTGGAACCGATTGCATGAAATCCGGAACCGATCGCGAGCGCCGCGATCCCGCAGGCCAGAATCCGCACTCCGCGCCATTGAGAAGAAATATTCAGGTTGACGTCCTTCGACAAGCGGGGTATGAGGGTGGCAACTTTATCGCTCTGAGAATATCGATCACCGGGGGGTGCCATGATCAATCGTCGCGGCCACCGATCGAGTCTCCTCATCCTAGCATCGCTCCTCGGGTTCCTGGCCTTGCCATGGACGTCCTCGTGGGCGCAAAACGAGAACGAGACGGTGGGGTTCCAGACCAATCACTACTTCGACAGCGGCGCCTTCGGCGAGAACATCGACATCCTGAACGGCGGGGTCGGGCTGACCGTGCCGATCGGCCAGCGATTCCAGGTCAACTCCCGCCTCGGCTACCAGGTGATGATGTCCTACTCTTCGAAGATCTGGGACTCCTCGAATTTCAACAACCCCTTCTTCGCGCAGAACGACCAGACCGTGCCGTACAACGAAGGCCCGACCGGGATCGGATTCAGCATGCATCTCGGCCGCATCTACGTCGATTCGCACTACATCGACACCTGCGATTTCACCCAGTTCGACTCCTGCTGGACGCGCTCATGGGTCTGGGTCGCTCCCGACGGGAGCCAGCACGAATTCTTCCACCAGGACGGGCACAAGAATCCAGACGGCTCATCCCAGGTCATGCCGTTCGGCAACGTGACGACCGACAACACCTTCATCAAGGTGCTGGGACCCAGCGACCAGTACTGCTACCCCTCGACGAACACCGGTTGCTTCCAGGTGAAGACGCCGGACGGATTGGTCTACTCGCTGGCGCCGCGTGTGTCCTGCCTCATGCAGGGAGCCGGCGGCGGTGCCCTCACGGCGCAGCAGATGAGCGAGAACCACAGCTACTGCGGCTGGTACACGACGCTCATCGAGGATCCGACGGTCGGATCCCAGGGATGGGTGCAGGTGCCGCCCTCGACCGGAACCTGGCGCATTCAGACCCCGTACCCGAACAACGTGGTCGTCACTTATGACACGCGCCCGGGATTCGAGCACGCCATCACCTCGATCGCCGACAGCGCGGGCCGCACCACGGTGTTCCAGAACTGCGAGTACAACGAGGGGTTGAACGGCGCGACCAACGACCCGCCCGCCGGCATCGTCGACAACTGCAAGGCGACGCCCGCGAACCCGGCCAATCGTCATGCGGTCGCCACCTACCTCGTGAACATGCCGGCGTTCGGCGCGAGCACCTCGCTCGTCGACCCGACGCCTCCCGGCACGATCCCCGACGAGCCGAACACGTTGAAGCGGGCGACCTACCGCCTCTACTACGAGTACGCCAAGATCAAACGCGCCGACCCATATCACGATGGCATCTGCATCGGATACGGAGCCGGCCAGAACCTGAGCGGATGCTTCCAGTGGCCGGCATTGAAGCTGGTCCGGGTCGACTATCCCGACGTGACGAAGCCCAGCGGCTCGTCGCGAGCCTACAGTCTCTATTACGGCTACAACGTCCAGTCTCCCAAGCGGTGCACCATCTCCGGCAATCTCTGCAGCGCGGATTCCGAGTGCCCGAGCGGGCAGACCTGCGAATCGGACAACTTCAACGGCGACTACGGCGAGGTGGCCTGCCGCACCCTGCCGATTCAAAGACTGACGGGCAACGGCTGCGGCTACGCGGGCTACCAGGCCGGGGTCACGCAGTTCAACTACTCGATGGATTACTACATGTACATCGGCCTCTTCCTGAGCGCGGGGCAGCCTCCCAAGAAGGTCTGCGGGGGAGGAGGGGGCACGTGCGGCGGCGGCGTCGGCGGCGCGGTCGTACCCACCGGCGTGTCGCGGCAGATGGCGCTCAAGACGCTGTCGATGACGGCCGGCACGGTCAGCGGCACCTGGCGGTACGACAGGAATTCGCTCGGCGGCACCACCAACCCCACCAAGGTGACGGTGACCGACCCCGTCGGCAACGACACGGTCTACTTCTACAAGGGATCGGTGGCCGTCGGACAATCGGGGGATCGTCCGGATGACGGGTACGCGCCAGAATGGGACGACGGACTGACCTACCGGATCGACACCTACCTTGGCAAAAGCTCGACTGGACAACTGCTGCGCTCCGAGATCCAGGACCACGACGCCGACTTCTCGCCCTTCTATCCCGGGCACAAGTGCAAGCAGAACGTGCGCGATCGGCAGGCCACGACCCAATTCTGGGACGACGGCGGCGTCGAGGCCGTCATCGCCCACGGCGACTGGGACAGCATCGTGGGCCGCTGGCGGACCGAGACGGAGACCGGCTCCGGGATAGACACCCCGCGCGTCACCCGCACCGAGTGGACCGGCGGAGCGGGAACCATCTACAGGCCCGAGGTGCTGCTGAAGGAAGTGTCGGACGCGACGCGGGTTCTCAGCCGCGAGGACAATGCCTACAACGCCGCCGGCAAACTCACCACGAGCGTCGCGCGGCTCGTGCCGCCCGCCACGCGCGGCACCGAGTATCCCAACCCGATCGTCCCCAACCCCGGCGACGTCGTGACGACCTACACCTACAGCACGGCGTCCGGGAACCTGATGACCAAGACGTTGAGCACCGGCGGTTCCGATCCGACCTATGCCATCGGATACACCTACGCGCCGGCGACCGGGACGACCTGCACGGTGCAGGGGGAATGCGGCGGCTACCTGGCGACCAAGGCGTTCAAGAACGGCGCCGTCTACCCGTGGAACGCCATCGACAGGACGAGGGACGCCAACACCGGCCTCATCATGGCCACCAAGGACACGGCCGGGGTCCAGACGACCTATGGATACGACAAGCTGGGGCGTATCGAGACCGTCACGCCGGCCGGCGAGGATGCGACCAACGTCGACTACACGTCGCTGACCCAGACCATCGTGAGCCGGGGATCGACGACTGGATCGAACTACATCTTCACCCGCTATCTCTACGACACCCTCGGGCGGCTGGTGTCGACCCAGAAGCGCCCCGCGGATCCGACGAACTATGCCTGTCAGAAGAAGGAATACGACATCCTCGGGCGCGTCGTCTACGCGACCGAGTGGATGTACCAGGCGCCCGGCGCCTGCACCGGGATCGTCAATCACTCGAACGAGCCGGGAACCGTCTACGACTTCACGGATCCCGGGAGCGGGAACCAGGATCCGTTCGGACGCGTGCGGCGCGAGGTCCCCCCTCAAGTAGATGCCGGCGAGGGCGACCACAGCACCCTGACCACCTACTTCGGGAACAGCAGCCAGGTCACGGTGAACGGCCTGAAGGGTCCGCAGGAGGTCACGCTCGCCTCCACGACGACCTACTTCAAGGACGTCCTCGGCCGGCTCGTTTCGGTCGACGCCCCCGGCAGCGCCGCGGACGCGACCTACACCTACGACGCGCTCGACCGGCTTCTCACAGTCGATCTCACCGACCCGTCGGCTCTCACCAGCTACCAGTACCGCCACTTCGCCTATGACGGGCTCGGCCACCAGGTCTGGTCGGAGAACCCGGAGAACGGCACGGTCCTCTCCCAGAAGTACGACGCCCTCGGAAACCTGATGCAGCAGCAGGACGCCGCCGGCAACGTCATCCGGCTCGACTACGACTTCGCGGGCCGGCCGCGTCACAAGTACACGACACCCCTGAACCAGACCGAGGTCACCGTCCTCGAGAACATCTACAACGACTCGACCGCAGACCTGTCGCTCGGCAAGCTGACGACGCTCCTCAGCTACGACCCCGCCGGCAACCCGCTGCTCACCGAGCAGAGGCTGTACAACGGCCTCGGCGGCCGCATGTCCGACCAGGTGCACACTTTCAGCAACTGGAGCGGGGTCGCGCCCGAGACGACGCACTACGACTTCGACACCCGCGGGCAGCTCGTCAAGATCGTCTACCCGCACGAGCCCAACACGCTGCGAACCTTCCTCACGGTCGACTACAACTACAACAACGGCATGGCGGTGAACGCCGTCGAGGACGGCATCGGCACGATCCTCGGCAGCCTGTCGTACAACGCCGCGGGCGCCGTGAGCCGCGTCGACATGCCGGGCGGGGGCCGCAACGACATCACGTACGACGTGCGCAACCGTCCGCGGGAGATCGTGGGCGGGCAGTGGGGCTCGGTCTCCTGGAATCGCATCGACTACGACAGCGGCCTCTACAAGTACGACGGCGGCGGCAACATCTTCGAGATGGGAGCCAACGTCTACGGCTACGACGCCAGCAACCGGCTGGTGAGCGCGCACACCTTCGCCCAGCCGTCGACGACCTACGACGAGTCGTTCAACTATGACTTCCTGGGCAACATGAAGTACCACGCCCTCACGACGATCAGCGGCGTCCAGACCGACGAGGCCGACAACTTCTACTTCGCGACCGCCGCGCCGTTCACCAACCAGATCCCCACGCGCCAGACCACGTTCGGCGGAACCGTCACGGCCAGCCCCGTGACCTTCGCGTACGACGTGAACGGCAACATGCTGGCGGGCGGCCGGAGGTGGCAGGTCACCGCGCAGTCCCCCGTCATCGAGGACGTCAAGCTGTACAGCTACGACGTGCAGAACCGCCTCCAGAAGGTCTACGTCTCCGGCAGCAACGCCGAGGTGGATCGGTTCGCGTACGACCTCGCCGGAAACCGTATCTGGAAGCGGGCCGGGGGGAACGGCGGCGAGCTCTACTACGTCCGCGACGCGACGGGGCAGGTCCTGAGCGAGTTCCGCATGCCGACCGGCGGAGCGGTCAATCCCGAGTGGTCGAGCGACTACGTCTACCTCGGGGGGCGCCTGCTCTCGCTGAAGGAGAACCTGCGACCCTCCGCCCCGAAGGGCCTGCGCGCGACGACCGCGCCGAGCGGATCGGGATTCACGATCACCCTGACGTGGGACGAGAATTCCGAGACTGACAAGGCGAGCTACCGGGTCTATCGCAAGCGGGAGGGGATCGACACGTCCTTCTCGGTGGTGGCGATGCCCAACGCGACCTCGAACGCGACTATCAGCTATGCCGATCCGACCGTCGAGCCCACCAGCACGGTCGTCGACTACCAGGTCACGGTGGTCGATACCGGGTCGTTCGAGAGCTCGGCCTCGAAGACGCTGAAGGTGGCCGCCGGCGACGCGACGCGGCCCACGGCCCCCGACCTTCTGCCCGCGGTTCCTTCCAACGGACAGATCTACCTCAAGTGGAACCCGGGGACCGATGCCTCCGACATCGTCGGCTACGAGGTGTGGCGCGGCACGGCGCCCAGCAGCGGGAGCGACACGATCGCGCCCTTGGTGCTCGTGACCCCCTCGCGGGTGGTGGGGAACGACTACCTCGACGTGAACCTCGTCAACGGCACGACCTACTACTACCGCGTGCGCGCTGTCGACGCGGCAGGGAACGGCGGGTTCTGGAGCTGCATCTCCGGCGGTCCGCCGTGCGATCGTTCCGCCATCCCGACCGATCGCACGCCTCCGGTGCCGCCGAAGAACCCGCGGGCTTCGTCGACCTGCGGCAGCAGCGGAACCCCGGAGAGCGTCGTCGTGAGCTGGGACGCGAACCCTCCGGTGTCGCCTTACCTGATCCGCTACGTCATCTATCGCAGCACGTCGCCGGTCTTCACCGGGGTGAACCCGATCGCGACTCAGCCGGGGACGACGTTCACCGACCCCGGCCCGCTGACCGCGGGCACGACCTACTACTACGCGCTGCAGGCGATCCACAACATTCCGGTGACCGGGCAGGGCATCCCGCCGGGAACGGAAATCACCATCACGACGTCGGCCCTGTCGCAGATAGTCGCCGGGACGCCGAGGGACTCGACCTTGACGCCTCAACTTCTGATGAACGCCACGGCGACCGACGGCGCCGTCAACCTGTCGTGGCAGCCCGACCCGTTGCAGACGTACCCCGGTTACACGCCCGACAAGTTCATCGTCTATCGGCGACTGAATGCGACGCGTTCCTGCTCGGATTACGTACCGATCGGACAGATCAGCGGCGGGGTCTGGTCGCAGACCTTCTCCGACCCCACCCCCGCCAACAACATGGCGTACGACTACGCCATCTCGGTCCGCTACCAGGGCCGCGAGTCGTCGCTGTCGCGACAGACGCTCGCCATTCCTCTGGCGCGCACCCAGAACTACTTCATGTGCGGCAAGTACCCCTTCACGGTAGTCGGATGGACGCCTCCGAACGCTCCCGTCTACCAGTCGCTGACGGCGACGGCCGGCGATGGGGAGGTCAGCTTCCTCAAGGGATACCACCTCTATCACCACAAGCGCTGCCCGCCGCGCGACGGGGCCATGTTCAAGGACAACAGCCCGATGCGCGAGCTGGTCACGAACGCCGCGGACACGATCGACCCGTACCTTGTCAAGAAGCCGACGACCTCGTCGACCGATTTCGAGTACTACGATCCGCGCTACGCGGTGGGCACCGACGCCCTGTTCTCGCCGGCCCTGCCGTCCGACATCGACACTTCGATCAGTTTCGATTGTTACAGCGGCAACGACCGTGACAACTGCATGGCGCCGCGCGCCGTCTACAAGGTCTACGCGGAAGGGACCTGGCTCACCGTGGAGTCGGACTGGCCCGACTATTTCCATCCCTTGAACGCCAACCCCGATACCCGGTGCGATCACACCCTGATGCGCCCGTCCGATCCGTCGCTGCCCTACTGCACCGATTCGGTGCATTACTCGGACTTCGTGCCTCCGCCTCTGGAGGTGACCGCCGCCCAGGCGGGTCCCGGCAGCATCTCGCTCTCCTGGAAGCCACCGGTCATCGCGCCCGGCCAGCCGCCGGTCGCCGGGTACTTCATCTACGCGCGGGACGCGTATCCGTCGATCGAGAAAGTCTCCGTGCACGCACCCGTTCCGCTGGCGCTGGCCGGTCCCGGGGAGACGCAGGCAGTCATCGGCAACCTGCCGATCGGATACGGCATGAACGGGAGCAGTCCTGTCTTGTCCGGATACCAGGTCCGCGTGGCGACGCTCGACGAGGCGGGCCGGGTCTCGGGCGAGGCGTATCGCTGTGCCACGTCGGGGACGATGTGCTCGCCGGGGGCCGGATGCGCGGCCGACTTCTGCGCCGTCTCCTTGCGTGATTGCACGGGATCGACCGGGCAGCCGGACCAGAGCAAGTGCTCTTACGGTGTCTGCTCGGCGTCGCACCTCGCCTGCTCCTCGACCGGCACCTGCGCGGCCGGCGCGTGCAGCAACACGCCGACGACCGGATGCACACCGATCGAGAGGATCGAAAACCCGTGGGAACTCACCTTCGATGGATCGTCCACGTCCGCCACTTACTGTTCTGGTACGCCGCCTCGAAACGGGGACAGCCTCGTGGCCGTCGTCGGAACGCGCGGCGCCTCGATCAATCGCGTCTCCAGTATCACGGGCCCGACGAAGTCCGATGGAACGGCGGCGGTCACCTGGACGCGCGTCACGCCAAACGCCACTAACACGAACGGTACTACGGCCGAGCTCTGGTACTCGAGCGGCTCCACGAATGCGAACAATCGTTGCATCACCATCACCCTGGCGTCCGCGGTGAAGGCGGCCGCCATCATCCAGGAATACAGCGGCCGCCTGACCGGAACGACCTCGGACTTCGATCGTTCGAACCCGGGCACCGGAAACAGCAATGCCCCGAACAGCGGAGCGACCGCGCAGACGCGCAACGACAGTGAAATCTGGATCGGCGGAATGGCTGCAATCGGTCCGCGGACCTACAGCGGCATCACGGCGGGATTCTCGCCGGTGGCACATATCGCATCAGGGTTCCCGGGCGATGGCACCGACGTGACCACCGAGTTCATGGACAGCATCGTGACCGCCAAGGCGACGGCCAGCGTCAACGCGACCCTCGACACCGCGGCTCAGTGGGCGGCGATGGTCGCCACGCTCAAGGCCTGGTCCGCGGAGACGATCCAGTGCAGCGGCGGGAACTGCGCGGCGCAGACCTGCTGGGTCGATACCTGCGCGCCCGAATCGTGCAATGAAGGAATCGGCCGCTACTGCCAGAATCACCCCGATACGCTCTGCACGGTCTCGAGCGACTGTCCGGGCTGGCACACCGGTCATTGCGACGCCACGATCACCACGGCCTGCGATCCCGGCCTCGCCAATACCTGCCCGACCGGGCAGGTCTGCATGGGCGGGGACGTCTGCGTGAACGACCCGGTCTGGATCGACGCAAAACCCGGTGCCGAGACGGTGCAGCCGTCGCCGCCCGCGGCGGTGCGTTCGGTCGTCTGGACGGTCAACGTCAGCACGGCCGCGCCCGACAACATCGTCAAGCGCGGCAGGGACGGCATCAAGGTCGCGTGGGAACCGGGGCGGAGGATCGCGTCGGGCTCGACGATTCTCGGGTTCCGGGTCTATCGCAGCGCGGCCTCGGCGGGCCCGTACTGCATTCTCCTGGACTCGGGCGGCACCTTGCCGCCGGGCACGACGCTTTGCGACACCGACGTGCCGACCCGCAGCGTCGATCAGGATGCCTACGACGTCAACTACAGCGCGGTCTACAACAGCACGTCCGGCTACATCCACAACTACTGGGACCGGACCGTGGCCGCAAGCAGGACCTACTACTATCGCGTCACGCAGGTGGAGAGCAACGGTGGGCCGGTTCTGGAGACGCCGCTTGCCAGCGTTCCGACGATCAGCGCGATGGCCCTGGCGTACGACACCAACAGGCTGCCGCCGCCGCAGAACTTCCGGGCGTGGGCGCCCTGGACCGGCCTGCTGGTTGATCAACAGTCGATCGCTCTCGGCTGGTGCCCCGTGCCCAGCGCATCCGACTCGCCTGACAGCGACCTGCCAACCCTCGCCTACTACAACGTCTACCGGACAGGATTCGCCGACTATCCCTACAGGCTCATCGCCAAGATCTCGGCGTCCTGCCTGACCGCCGGGAACCGCTGCGAGATCACCGGGTCGAACGGTTGCCTCGCCAGCAACGGCATCACCATCGTCCCCGGCTGCACCCCCATCACGCCGGTGGGCGGCGCCTGCGGAGGTACGGGTCAGCAGCGCTGCGGCGTCGTCGACAAGACGTTCGTGACCAGGGGTTTCGACAGTTGCTGGCCGGTCATCTGGGATTCGGATACCATGCAGGACAGGTTCAAATACAAGTACTACGTCACCGCGGTCGCCAGCCTGGCCGGCGGCGCGACGTCGGAATCGATGCCCTCGATCGAGAACCGAGGATGGTCGAACTACTGTGGGACCACGACGTTCAACTACGACGGCACCGTGAGCAGCTACAACCATTGCACGGCGCTCACGCCCAACTGCGTCACCAAGCGCGATCCCGAAGGTGACGGCGGGGACTACCAGGTGTGCGGCAACGAGAACGCGCTCTTCAGCCCGGCTCCGCCCGACTCGTCCCTGTCCGACTACTGGGTGGTCGGCGACCCCCCGCGTTGCGATGATTGCGGCGGCGGTGGCGGCGGCGGTGGCGGCTCACCCCCGCCCAATCCGTACAACCCGCCCTCGCGCTGGGTCTTCTACCATCTCGACCACCTCGGCAGCCCGCGTGTCACCCTCGGCGCCACCGGCGCAATAATCGCCACGCATCACTACCTGCCGTTCGGCGAAGAGCGCCCGGCCCAGACCGACGCGACGCTGAACGACAAGGCGTTCACCGGGCATCAGCGTGACGCGGAGTCGGGGTTGGACTACATGATGGCGAGGTACTACGGCTCAAGCCTCGAGAAGTTCATGAGTCCTGATCCTGGGAAGGACACCGCGCTTGAGGACCCACAATCGTGGAACAAGTACACGTACGTCCGCAATAACCCGTTGAGACGCGTGGACCCCGATGGGCTCACGGCCTATGTTAGTGGTACGACCAAGAAGGAACGTAAGGAACAGTTCAAGGAACTCAAGCAAAACCTAAAGGAGAATGGTGCTAGTAAAGCAGAACTCAGGAGTCTGAGACTCAACAAGAAGACCGGCGAAGTGACCCAATCTGGTGGGGCCGCTGCGAGCGGCAATGCAGCCTTTTCGTCATTCCAAGATGTTCTCGGAGAGAGCAATCGCGCGACATATCACTTTGTGCCTTCAGGAGGGTCGGCCACCGCACGTGACGGTACCAGTTATAGCTCGTCGTTGATCAGTGCTGCCGGCCATGGAGGTCTGACAATCCTCGACAGGAGCGGAGACACGAACCCTCAAGGTGGGGTTGATGTGGAGATCTTCGTAAATCAGGGCGGAAATCCAGGTGGTCTGCCATCCGCAGCTGATCCCAGCAAGAACGTAGCCGACCCCGAGCATTTGGTGGCAGCTCACGAAACCAGAGAAGCGTTCGAGCACATGTTCAGTTCGGCGCCGCTTCCGGGGGCGCACCATGAGGCCGTGGACCTTGAGAATCAACTACGCAGTTCGCAGGGTCTTGGGGAAAGAGCCCCATGATTATGATTCGAAGAATATGCCTCGCTTTGGCAGTCTGCCTCTTATCCGCCGGCCAGTGGACCAGTCCGATGGTCGCGCAGAGCCAGAGTTCACCCCCCGTTGGAGGTTGCGAGACACTCGAAATCGAAGCCCACGCGGAGTGGCTCCCCGATGGGAAGGCCATTTCTGTGAACGTAACCTTTGTGAACTCAAGTGAAAGCACGATTAACATTCTCGACGACGCCATGCTAGCTACACCGTTCAAGGTCGTGGGCCAGGTGCTTTGGTACGACATTTCAAGCGACGTATACCTCAACCTACTGAGTCCTATACTGTCGCCTGAGCATCTACCGAAGACGCTTCGATCGTCGCCTGTGAAGGCAGGCGAAAAACTTGAGCGACATCTACAATGGCCCCCGCAGGATCAGCGAGATCGAGTTCCTGCGATCACCCAGCTCGGGATTAGAGTCAGTTTCACTCGAAGCCTACCGCAATCCGAGGGGCTAGACTTTGTCAGGGCCTTTGGATCGGGGAAATTTGGCTGCACGAGAGAGGTCGCCGTTCCGCTCAATTCACAGTGCAGTGGAGACTAGGTCGTTCGAAAGTTCTGATGCCGAGGCCTGTGCACATCACCTAGGTGATCGAAGACGAAGCACGCTCGGAAGGAGGTGTGGATCGGTCTAATTGAGGTTGTCCCTCGACCGGGGGTTGACCTGTTGGGGACCGCCAGCGGAGCCTTCGTCAACTTTCTCGTCATCGCCGCAAACGAAACCGAGTATAGAAGCCGCGTCCACGCTGCGATGAGCGGGCGTGGGCTCAAGACAGTCAAAATAGAAGACATCGAACCGCTACGCCTTCGCCTAACGCGAACGAACATAGACGATGAACTGATGTGCCTTGCAGAGGAAATCGAAGAGCGCGGAGGGCTCAAGTGTGGGACCTTCCATACATTCAAGCATGAGGAGTGAACGGCCACCCGACAAGTGCACTTCTGTCTCGAGGTCGTCCTAGATCACCGCCACTTCGATGTGACGTGTTCCCCTCTTCCTGGTTCTGGTTTCATCCTCGAGTTCAACCTTCTACGTTGACCTGAAGGTACGTATTGAGTAAAAGCATCAGTCCAGGATCTCCTGGGTACCTCGTCCAGGGGTCTCGACGGATCGTGTCATGAGCACCGTACGCATCGGGCTGAGCGGCGACCGCGATGAAGCGGTCAAGGCGCAGTATTGCGGCTTCTGGAGCCTGTCGGCGAAACCGAACGTCAGCGCGGCGGGGAGACTCTACCGGCCGGAGTGCCGGGCGCTTCCGGGGTGCGCGCATCCGCTGGTGACAGCCTTCATCGACGCGGCGCGCGCCGCGACGGCCCGGTAGCGTCATCGGCGCCGCGGATTGGCAGCCCGCCGGCCGACGTCCGCGCCTTTGGCCGACGGTCGCCTATGCGCTGATGATCGCCGGCGCGGTCGGCGCGCTGTATCTCATCTGCCGGCACGGCGAGACGCTGGCCGCCCGGAGAGTGGTCGCGGCGTTGGCGGAGTCAACAGCGCCGGCGGCATCAACAGTCCCGACGGCGCAAGCGGCCGGCCCCGTCGCGGCGGGCGCGATCAACCGGACCGAAATCCTCGTCCACGTCCTGATGGCGCTCGCCGCGGTCATCGTGACTGGCCTGGTTCTCGCGAAGGGGTTCGCCTACCTCGGGCAGCCGCCGGTCATCGGCGAGGTGGTGGCCGGCATCGTGCTCGGGCCGTCGCTTCTCGGGCCGCAGATTTCGGCGCTCATCCTGCCGCCTGCGGTGGCGCCGTTCTTGGGCGTCATCGCCGAGCTGGGAGTCGTCCTCTACATGTTCACCATCGGGCTCGAGCTGCGCGGCGACCTGGTGCGCGGGCGCGCCGGGGCCGCGCTCGCCATCTCGCACGCCAGCATCGTGGTCCCGTTCGTGCTCGGCGCGCTCCTGGCGCTGGGCCTCTACCCCGGCCTGGCGTCGGGAGGGGCGCGGTTCACCACCTTCGCCCTGTTCATGGGCGTGGCGATGTCGATCACGGCCTTTCCGGTGCTGGCGCGCATCCTGGAGGATCGCGGGATGATGCGCAGCGGGCTGGGCGGCCTCGCGCTGTCGTGCGCCGCCACGGACGACGTGACCGCCTGGTGTCTTTTGGCGGCCGTCGTCGGCGTGGCCCGGGCGCACGCCGGGGAGGGACTGCGCGTCGCCGCCGGAACGCTGGCGTTCATCGCCGCCATGGTCCTGATCGTCCGGCCGCTGGCACGCCGCATCGTGGCGCGCTGGGAGGCGCCGCGACCGGCCGCCTCCGAACCGCCGACGCCCACCGGCGCGGACGCGCCGCAGCCCGCCGCGCACGCGCTGCCGCCGGAGGCGGTCGCCCTCGTCTTCGTCGCCCTGCTGCTCTCGGCGCTGGCGACCGAGGCGATCGGCATCCACGCCATCTTCGGCGCTTTCCTGCTCGGGGCGGTCATCCCGCACGACAGCGCGGTGGCCCGCACCTTCTCGACGCAGCTGCGGCCGATGGTCGCCACGCTCCTCCTGCCGGCCTTCTTCGCGTTCACCGGGATGCGCACACGCATCGATCTGCTGTCGGGCGGCGGGGCGTGGCTGGTCTGCGGGCTGATCATCCTGGTGGCGACGGTCGGGAAGTTCGGCGGGACGGCGATCGCGGCGCGTGTCGCGGGGCTCGACTGGCGCTCGGCGTCGGCGCTCGGCGCGCTGATGAACACGCGCGGGCTGATGGAGCTGATCGTCCTCAACGTCGGTCTCGACCTCGGGGTGATCTCGCCGGCGCTGTTCGCGATGATGGTGCTGATGGCGATCGTGACCACGATGCTGACGTCGCCCGCGGTCCGGCTCCTCGTTCCCGCTGCGGCCGATCGCGCCGCGGCGCCCGCCCGCTGAACGGGCTCCCCGCCGTGGCTTCTGTGCTACCTTTGCGCGCGTGACCGACCCGGAAATCAAGCGTCTTCAGGGGCTTCTGGCCGCGTGGGTGGCGGGGACCCTGCGCGAATCTCTCGCCCGGATGCCGGAGAGGCGGCCGGAGTTCCACTCCGATTCCGGCATCCCGATCGCGCGCGTCTACACCCCGGGCGATCTCGAAGGCTTCGACTACGCGACCGCCCTCGGCCTCCCGGGCCAGGCGCCGTTCACCCGCGGCGTGCAGCCGACGATGTACCGCAGCCGCTTCTGGACGATGCGGCAGTACTCCGGCTTCGGCGATGCGCGCGAGACCAACCGTCGGCTGCGTTTCCTGCTCGACCGGGGCCAGACCGGGATGTCGATCGCCTTCGACCTCCCGACGCAGATGGGATTCGACTCCGACCACGCGATGGCGCAGGGGGAGGTCGGCCGGGTCGGCGTCGCCATCGACTCGCTGGACGACATGGAGACGCTGCTGGCCGACCTGCCGCTCGACCGCGTGTCGACCTCGATGACCATCAACGCGACCGCGGCGATCCTGCTGGCGCTGTACGCGGCGGTGGCGAAGAAGCGCGGCATCCCGCTCGACCGGCTGTCGGGCACGGTGCAGAACGACGTGCTCAAGGAGTACATCGCGCGCGGCACCTACATCTACCCGCCGCAGGCGTCGCTGCGTATCGCGACCGACATCTTCGCCTTCTGCCGCGAGCGGATGCCGCGCTGGAACGCCATCAGCGTCAGCGGCTATCACATCCGCGAGGCGGGCTCGACGGCGGCGCAGGAGATCGCCTTCACCTTCGCCAACGGTATCGCCTATCTCGAAGCGGCACGCGCTGCGGGCCAGCCGCTCGACGCGATCGCCGAGCAGATTTCTTTCTTCTTCAACGCGCACAATCACTTCCTGGAAGAGGTCGCCAAGTTCCGCGCCGCGCGGCGTCTCTGGGCGCGCATCATGAAAGAGCGCTTCAAGGTGACGCGCGAGCGCGCCCTCGCGATGCGGTTCCACGCGCAGACCGGCGGCTCGACGCTCACCGCGCAGCAGCCGGAGAACAACGTCGCGCGCGTCGCGCTGCAGGCGCTCGCGGCGGTCCTCGGCGGGGCGCAGAGCCTGCACACCAACGGCATGGACGAGGCGCTGAGCCTGCCGACCGAGAAGGCGGCGACCATCGCGCTGCGGACCCAGCAGATCCTGGCGCACGAGTCGGGGATCGCCGACACGGTCGACCCGCTCGGCGGCTCGTACGCCCTCGAGTCGCTCACCAGCGCGCTCGAGGCGAAGGCGTCGGAGTACCTCGCGGCCATCGATCGGCTCGGCGGCACGGTCGCCGCCATCGAGTCCGGATACCAGCAGCGCGAAATCCAGGACGCCGCCTACCGCACGCAGCAGGAGATGGAGCGCGGCGAGCGCGTCGTGGTCGGCGTCAACCGGTTCGCGGAGGAGCCGGACGGCGGCCCCGCGTCGTCCGGCCCCGGTCCCGCCGCGCCCTCCATTCCGATCCAGCGCCTCGATCCGGGGCTCGAGACGGCGCAACGCGAGCGGGTGAAGGCGCTGCGGACGCAGCGCGACGCGAACGCGGCCGCGGCGGCGCTCGCCGGCGTCGAAGCGGCGGCGCGTGGCGGGGCCAACGTGATGCCGGCCATCCTGCACGCGGTCGAGGCGCGGGCGACGCTGGGCGAGATCGCCGACCGGATGCGGGCCGCCTTCGGGGCCTACCAGGCCCGGGATCGTATCTGAGCGTGGAATTTCATTCGACGGGCCGGCCGTGACGGCGCTCCTCGAGGTCGACGGGCTCTCCATCCAGTTCCCCGCCGGCGACGGCGGCGTGGCGATGGCCGCCGACCGCGTCGACCTGCGCGCCGACGAGGGGGCCACGCTCGGGCTGGTCGGCGAGTCGGGCTGCGGCAAGAGCGTCACCGCGCTCGCGCTGCTGCGCCTGGTGCCCGAGCCGGGACGGATCGTCGCCGGCCGCATCCTGTTCCGCGGCGTCGATCTCATGACGCTCCCGGAGAAGGAGATGCGCAAGTACCGCGGCCGCCAGATCGCGCTGGTCTTCCAGGAGCCGGCCGCGGCCCTCAACCCGGTTCTGTCGGTCGGCTACCAGATCGCCGAAGGGCTGATGGTCCACGGTCTCATGAAGAAGAAGGAGGCGATGGCCGAGGCGGCCCGTCTGATGGCGCAGGTGCGGATCCCGGACGCGGCCCGCCGGGTGCGCGACTACCCGCACCAGATGTCGGGCGGCATGCGCCAGCGGGTGATGATCGCCATGGCGCTGGCCTGCCGCCCGGCGCTGATCGTCGCCGACGAGCCGACCACCGCCCTCGACGTCACCCTGCAGGCGGAGATCCTCGACCTCCTAAGACGCCTGCGGGACGAGCTGGGTCTGTCGCTCCTGCTAATCAGCCACAATCTGGGCGTCATCGCCGAGATGGCCGACCGCGTCGCCGTCATGTACGCCGGCCGCATCGTCGAGGAGGCGCCGGTCGCCGATCTCTTCCGCGCCCCGGCGCACCCGTACACCGCCGGCCTCCTGCGCTCGATGCCGCGCCCCGGCGCCACCGGCCGCCGGCTGGTCGCCATCGAGGGGAACGTCCCCGACCTGGCGCGGCTGCCGTCCGGCTGCGCGTTCCATCCGCGCTGCGCCGATCGCCTGCCGGAATGCCCGGCCGTCACGCCCGCGTTCCTTCCGCTGCCCGTGGCCGCCACGGCGGGAGCGGTCCCGGCGGCGGCTGCGGTCGCGGCGGCGTCCGTGGCCGGCGTGCCCGCGCGCCGGGTCGCCTGCCTTTTGCATCACGACGCCAACGGGCAGGCGCGCGGCGCCGCGGAGCGATGGCCTGCACCCCCGGGCGGAGCGGCGTCGTGAGCGCGCCGCTTCTCGAAGTCCGCGATCTGGTGAAGCGCTTCCCGGTGCGCCGCGGTCTCTTCTCGCGCGTCTCGGGATGGGTGCAGGCGGTGGACGGGATCGGGCTCGACGTGCGGGCGGGGGAAACGCTGGCGCTGGTCGGCGAGTCGGGCAGCGGCAAGACGACGACCGGGCGCCTGGTGCTTCGGCTGCTCGAGCCGACCTCGGGCTCGATCCGGTTCGACGGGGTCGATCTGCTCGCCCTTCCGCCGCGCGACATGAGGCGGATGCGGCGGCACATCCAGGTGATCTTCCAGGACCCGTGGGGGTCGCTGAACCCGCGCATGCGCGTCGGCACCATCATCCGCGAGCCGCTCGACATCCACAAGGTCGGGGCCAATCGCGCCGAGCGCAACGCCATGGTCGACCGGCTGCTCGAGCGGGTCGGACTCGACCCGTCGATGCGCGACCGCTATCCGCACGAGTTCTCGGGAGGGCAGCGGCAGCGGATCGGCGTCGCCCGCGCCATCGCGCTGCGGCCGAAGCTGATCGTGGCGGACGAGCCGGTCTCGGCGCTCGACGTCTCGGTGCAGGCCCAGGTCATCAACCTGCTGGTCGACCTGCAGCAGGAGTTCGGGTGCGCCTACCTGTTCATCGCCCACGACCTGGCGCTGGTGGAGCGGATCGCGGATCGGGTGGCGGTGATGTACCTCGGACGGATCGTCGAGACGGCCCCGACGCCGGAACTATTCAGGAACCCCCTACATCCTTATACTAGGGCGCTCTTGCAGGCGATACCCGTCCCCGAGCCGGGGCGGCCCCGCGAACGGGCCATCCTGGAGGGGGAGATCCCTTCGCCGACCGACCCGCCGCCGGGCTGCCGGTTCCACACCCGCTGCCCCGTGGCGATCGACGTCTGCCGGCGGGACGATCCGCGCCTGCGGGAGGTGGCTCCCGGGCGCCGGGCCGCGTGCCACCTGGTCCCCGACGGCCCGCAGTCCGCGGCCGACCGGAAGCCAGACGCCTGAAACTCCGGGATGGACTCATTCGTATAGTGACCGACCGATAGTGACCGACCGAGGTGAACCGATGCGGATGCGTGCAGTTGCTTCGATGGTGCTCGTCCTGATGACCCTGGGGCCGTGGCCGGCCCTGACGCCGGCCGCCCGCGCGCAGGGGAGCGGCGCCCCGCCCGCGGGCACGCTGCAGCCCGGCGCGCCCCAGCCGGGTGCGCCGGAAGGACCACAACCCCGGGCCGACTATCCGGGCGCGGCTCAGATCGACACCATTCCGCCCGAGGCGATGGTGCTCTCCCTCCAGGAGACCATCCGGCAGGCGATCGCCAACAACCTGAACATCGCCATCAGCCGCTACAACCCGATCCTGGCCGCGACGACGGTGGAGTTCACGTCGGCCAATTTCGATCCGCTCCTCACCGGCAGCGCGACCGTGCAGGACACGCAGTCGCGCTTCATCGGCTCGTTCGGCGACTCGACGTCGAAGGACCACAGCAACGCCTTCAGCAGCACCTGGACCGATCCGCTGACCATCGGCGGCGCCTACAACCTCAACGTCAAGGCGAGCGACGACACCTTCGACTTCACCGGCGCGTTCCCGCCGCCGTTCGGCACGCAGATCTCGCAGCCGTCCTACAACACCTCGTGGAGCGTCGGCTACACGCAGTCGCTGCTGCGGAATTTCGGCCGGCAGGTGAACCTCTGGCCGATCGTCGTGGCACAGAAGAACCTCGACATCAGCGAGTCGGCCTTCCGCCAGTCGGTCATCACGACGGTCACCGGCGCGGTCGAGGCGTACGCCGACCTGAACTTCGCCATCATGCAGCTGCGCACGGCGCGCGTGTCGCTCAATCTGGCGCAGGATTTCCTGGACGAGAACCGCATCAAGGTGCGGGTCGGGACGCTGGCGCCGATCGAGATCACGCAGGCCGAGGCGCAGGTCGCCGACCGCGAGGAGCAGGTGATCATCTTCGAGTCCGCGCTGCGCCTCGCCGAGGACAACGTCCGTACGGAGATCGGCATGCGCAAAGACTCGCCCGACTGGACGCGGCCGGTCCGCCCGTCCGATCCGCTGACCCTCAAGGAGTACGCGCCCACCGAGGCCGAGGGGATGGACGCGGCGATGACGCACCGCCCCGACGTGGCGCAGGCGCGCCTGAACATCGAGGCTCGCGAGACGACCCTGCGCGCGCGTCAGACGGAGCGCCGCTGGGATCTCAACTTCACCGGCTCCTACGGCAACCAGGGATTCGCCGACAGCAACTACCCCGACTCCTACCACGACCTCACGCAGCAGAACCAGACGACGTGGACCGCCGCGCTCGCCCTGGGGGTGCCGATCGGCAACCGGACCGCGCTGTCCAACTACAACCGCGCCCAGGCCGACCTCGACCAGTCGCGCTACATCATGGAGCAGGTGGAGCAGGGCGTCCGGCTCGACGTGCGTAACGCGGTGCGCCAGGTGGAAACGACGCTCAAGCGCGTCAAGTCGGGGCAGACCAACGTCCGTCTGCAGCGCGAGAAGCTGGCCGCCGAGCAGAAGAAGTTCGAGAACGGCATGAGCACCTCGTTCCAGGTGCTCAGCTTCCAGAACGACCTGAGCAGCGCCGAGACGCGCGAGAACCTCGCGACCGCCGACTACAACAAGGCGCTCGCCGAGATGCTGCGCGCCATGGGGACCAGCCTCGACTACTTCGGCATCCTCCTGGAGAACGACCAGCCGGCGCAGGGCGGCGCGCCTCCCGCGGCGTCGCGGCGCCCATCCAGGCCGATGCCGGTCGATCTCGCCGCCGATCCGGGGCTGTGCACGGCCGATCACGTCGCCGAAGGCGTCCGCCTGCCGACCGACTTCGTGCTCGCCGACGGCAAGGCGCAGAGCCGCAGCGCCTTCTCCGCGCTGACCGACTGGACGCCGAAGGACTCCGGCTCGACCGGGGGCCGCTGATCACGACCCCGCGGCTCGCGCTCGCGACGGGGCTCGCGCTCCTGGGCGCCTCCTGCTCGCGCGGCGCCCGGCCCGACATCCTGCTGGTCGTCTGCGACACGGTGCGCGCCGACCATGTCTCGGGCGACGGGTATGCGCGGCCGACGACGCCGGAGATCGACGCCCTCGGGCGCGACGGCGCGGTCTACCTCGACGCCTACACGCCCTCCCCCTGGACCCTGCCGGCGCATGCCAGCCTGTTCACCGGGCTCTATCCGTCGTCGCACGGCGCCGACTCGGGGCATCTCCAGCTCGACCCGTCGCTGCCGCTCCTCGCGCGGCGCCTGCACGACGCCGGGTACCGGACCCTCGCCTACGTCGAGAACCCGTGGGTCGGCAAGGAGTACGGCTTCGACGCGGGGTTCGACACCTTCGACGAAATCTGGCGCGGCGTGCGCGGCACCGAGGAGGACATGGGCGCCGCCAGGGTCTCGAAGGCGGTGGAGAGCTGGCTGGCGTGGCGCGACGACAACCCCGATGCCCGCCGCCAGCCGTTCTTCATCTTCATCAACTACTTCGAGGCGCACCTGCCGTACAACCCGCCCGCGGAGGAGCGCTCGAAGTTCCTCCGCCCCGCGGCGGGGATGTCGGCCGCCGATCGCGACGCCCGGGTCGAGCGTCTGCGGCGCTTCAAGCATCCCGAGGAGGTGAAGCAGATCCTGGGCGTCGGCAGCCTCGAGCCCGCCGACTTCGCCATCCTCTCCGACCTGTACGACGGCGAGATCGCCTACGTCGACCGGCACGTGGGGGAGGTGGCCGGCCTCCTGCGCCGTCGCGGCCTGCTCGATCGGACGGTGGTCGCGGTCACCTCGGACCACGGCGAGATGCTCGGCGAGCACGGCCTGATGGACCACAAGCTGAACCTCTACGAGCCGGTCCTCCGGGTCCCGATGGTCCTGCGCTACCCCCCGGCGATCGCCCCAGGCCTGCGCGTCGAGTCGCCGGTCATGCTCCAGGACCTCTATCCAACCCTGCTGAGCCTGGCGGGGGTCGATCAGGGTGCGCCACCCGCCCCGGCGGAAGGGGTCAGAATCCAGGTCTTCCCGCCCGAGTCCCGCGTCCTGCCGGGCGTGACCGGCCTCACCCCCGGCCCGATTCGCGGGGCGTCCGTGGAGGACCCCCTGATCGCCGAGTATGCCCATCCGGGGGAGTTTCTCGACGCCATGAAGGAGGTTGCCCAGGGGGCCGACCTGGCGCGCTGGAGCCGCTCCCTGGTGGCTTTCCGGGCCGCCGGCGAAAAGCTGATTTGGGCCTCGGACGGCCGGAACGAGCTGTACGACCTCGCCTCCGACCCATCCGAATCGGCCCAGGTCGACCCCACCGACCCCGACGCCCGCCACCTCGCCGCGCACGTCGAATACTGGCTCTCCCGCCCCACCACCAAACCCGGCTTCCGCCCCCAAGACAAGCACTGAGCAGGGGGTCGACGCACGGCGGCTGCTGGCATCGAAGGGGCGGCAGGCAAAAGGCCGGAGGGGCCCTCGAGGCCGCAGTCCCGTCCGGAATCGGCCTCCGCCGAACCCGCGGCCGAGCGCGGACCCGCCGGCCTTTTGCCTGCCGCCCGGGGGGGGCGGTCTGAGCGCTTAACGCGCGTTGACACTATGAGAAAGGGGGTGCTAGCATCCGCTTTCTTGTTGAGGCCCGTGCGGCGCGGAGTCGGGCGTGATCCCCTACATCCCGATAGGCATCCAGATCCTTCTGACCGTCATCCTTGCGGGGGTGATCCTGGGTCTTGCCACCTGGCTCGGGACGCCGCGCCGGAGCCGGACCGACCTGTCTCCCTACGAGTGCGGCGTCGATCCGATCGACGCCTCCGACAAGCGCTTCACCATCCGCTTCTACATGGTCGCCATGCTGTTCATCCTGTTCGACATCGAGACCGCCTTCCTCTACCCGTGGGCGACGGTGTTCCGCGACATGGGGATGGAGGGGTTCGTCGGCATGGCGATCTTCCTCGCGGTCCTGGCTGCCGGATACCTCTACTGCTGGCGCCGCGGCGCCCTCGACTGGGACTGAGAGGGCGATGGGCGCAGGACCCTACATCGAGCCGAACCCGCCGGTGGCGCTGGTCGAGAGACTGCGCCAGGCCGTTCCGGGCGCCGTGCTCCGCAGCGACGAGTTCCGCGGCGAGATCACCGTCCTGGTGGCGACCGGGAAGCTGGCGGACGCGGGGCTCTTCCTGCGCGACGACCCGGAGTGCGCCTTCGAGATGCTCACCGCCGTCGTCGCCAGCCACTTTCTCGATCGCGACTACGAGCACGAGGTGGCGTACGTCTTCTACTCGCTGTCGAAGAACCACCGGATCAACCTGAAAGTGAGGGTCGGCAAGGACGAGGTGATCCCGAGCCTGACCTCGATCTGGTCGGGCGCCAACTGGCTGGAGCGCGAGCAGTACGATATGGTCGGCGTCCGCTTCTCCGGGCATCCCGATCTGCGCCGCATCATCATGCCGGAGGATTACCCCGACCATCCGCTGCGCAAGGACTTCGACGTCGAAGGGGGCCCGACCTCCCTCGATGGCGAGGGACGTCCCGCGTCGCCGGGCTGGCGCGACATGGAGCACCAGTGAGCGCCGAGACGCCGCACGGCGCGCCGGGCGCCGGCGCCCCGCCGGACGGCGGTCTCGTCGGCCGCGCGGACCTGCACCCGAAGCTGCCCGGAATGGCGGCCGAGCTGCCGGCGGGCGAGGACGCGCTGCACGGCGAGCAGGTCGTCCTCAACATGGGGCCGTCGCACCCGTCGACGCACGGCGTGCTGCGTCTGGTGGTGACGCTCGACGGCGAGACGATCAAGGCGGTCCGTCCGTACGTCGGCTACCTGCACCGCGGCATGGAGAAGATCGCCGAGGGGATGACCTACAACCAGTTCGTCCCCTACACCGACCGGCTCGACTACCTGGCGCCGCTGTCGAACAACGTCGCCTACATCATGGCGGTCGAGAAGCTGATGGGGATCACGCTGCCGCCGCGCGGCCGGGTGGTGCGTGTGATGGCGTGCGAGATCGCGCGTATCTCGGCGCACCTGCTCTGGCTGGGCACCGGCGCGCTCGATCTGGGCGCCGCGACCGTCTTCTTCCACACCTTCCGCGAGCGCGAGACGCTGTACAACATCATCGAGTCGCTCACCGGCGGGCGCCTGACGACGTCGTACACGCGCGTCGGCGGCGTCAGCCGCGATCTCCCGGACGGCTGGACGAAGATGGTCCGCGACTTCACCGCGTCCTTCCCCAAGGTGCTCGACGAGCTCGACCAGCTGCTCACCGGCAACCAGATCTGGATGAAGCGCACGCAGAACGTCGGCATCCTCACCGCGAAGGACGCCATCGCGCTCGGGGTCACCGGCCCGAACCTGCGCGGCTCGGGCGTCGCCTACGACGTGCGCAAGACCGAGCCGTACCTCGGCTACGAGGACTACGACTTCGACGTGCCGATCGGATCCAAGGGGGACGTCTTCGATCGCTATCTGGTGCGCTTCGAGGAGATGCGCCAGAGCGTCCGGATCCTGAACCAGGCGCTCGACAACCTCCCCGGCGGGCCGACCGACATCGACGACCCGAAGATCGTCCTGCCGCGCAAGGACGACGTCCTGCGCAAGATGGAGGAGCTGATCCAGCAGTTCATGCTGGTCACCGAGGGGTTCCCGGCGCCGGCCGGCGAGGTCTACCACGCCATCGAGGCTCCCAAGGGGGAGCTCGGCTTCTACATCCGCAGCGAGGGCGGCAAGTCGCCCTACCGGCTGTTCATCCGCTCGCCGTCGTTCGTCAGCCTGCAGGCGATCGAGAAGATGGCGGTCGGCGGGCTGGTGTCGGATTTGATCGCCATCATCGCCAGCCTCGATCCGGTGATGGGCGAGGTGGACCGGTGAGCCCCGACGCGGGGACGCCGGCCGGGCCGGCGGCGACGCGGCCGGTGTCGGCCGAGACCGACCGCCGCATCGACGAGCTGCTGACCCGCTTCCCGCAGAAAGGCTCGGCCCTCATCCCGGCGCTCCACCTGATCCAGGAGGAGAAGGGGTACGTCCCCGAGGAGACCATGGGGTACGTCGGGGAGAAGGTGGGCGTCACCGCCGCCTTCGTGCAGGGCGTGGTCACCTTCTACACCATGTTCCACCGCCGGCCGGTGGGACGGCATCACATCCAGATCTGCCGCACGCTCTCCTGCATGCTGCGCGGCAGTCGTGAGGTGATGAACCACCTGCGCCAGCGGCTCGGCGTCGAGCCGGGCGGGACGGTCACCCCGGACGGGGGATTCTCCCTCGAGTGGGTCGAGTGTCTCGGGGCGTGCGACACGGCGCCCTGCGCCCAGATCAACGACGAGGACGTGCCGCTGCTCGATCTGCGCAAGACCGACGCGCTCCTGGAAAAACTGCGGGGGGAGCGCTAGGTCATGGCCTACGAGAAGCTCCTGCTGCGCAACGCCGGCCGTGAGAACTCCGCGTCGATCGACACCTACCTGGCGAACGGCGGCTATCAGGGGCTGCGCCGGGCTCTCAAGGAGATGACGCCGGAGAAGCTGGTCGAGGAGGTCAAGGCTTCGGGGCTCCGCGGCCGCGGCGGCGCCGGCTTCCCGACCGGCATGAAGTGGACCTTCCTGCCGAAGACCAGGGACAAGCCGCGCTACCTGTGCATCAACGCCGACGAGAGCGAGCCGGGCACCTTCAAGGACCGGCTGCTGATCGAGAAGGATCCGCACCTGGTGCTCGAGGGGATCATCATCTCGTGCTTCGCCATCGAGTGCCACACCGCCTTCTTCTACATCCGCGGCGAGTTCCAGAGGGGGCTGCGGATCTTCGAGAAGGCGATCGCGGAGGCGACCGCGCGCGGCTACCTCGGAAAGAACATCATGGGGAGCGGCTTCGATCTCGAGGTCATCCCGTACCGCGGCGCCGGCGCCTACATCTGCGGCGAGGAGACGGCGCTTCTCGAGTCGCTCGAGGGGAAACGCGGCCTGCCGCGCCTCAAGCCGCCGTTCCCGGCGATCGTCGGTCTGTACGGCTGCCCGACCATCATCAACAACGTCGAGACGCTCGCCAACGTCACGCTGATCGCGGAGCGCGGCTCCGCCTGGTTCGCGTCGATCGGCCGCCCGAAGAACACCGGGCCGAAGCTCTTCTGCCTGTCGGGCCACGTCAAGCGACCGGGGGTCTTCGAGGCGCCGCTCGGCATCCCTCTCCTCGAGCTGCTCAACGAGCACGCCGGCGGGATGCTGCACGCCGACCGGCCGCTGAAGGCCTGCGTGCCGGGCGGATCGTCGATGAAGATCCTGCCGGCGGCGCGCTGCGACGTGCTGCTCGATTTCGACTCGCTCGCCGCCGCGGGGACCATGCTCGGCTCGGCGGGCGGCATGGTGATGGACAGCAGCACCTGCATCGCGGGCGCGCTCCTGAACCTGGCCGAGTTCTATGCCCACGAGTCGTGCGGCCAGTGCACGCCGTGCCGCGAAGGGACCGGCTGGTTCGTCCAGATCCTGCGCCGGCTCGAAGCGGGACAGGGGCGGCCGGAGGATCCCGATCTCCTGGTCGACGTGGCGCGCCGGGTCGAGGGGAACACCATCTGCCCGTTCGGCGAGGCGGTCGCCTGGCCGGTCGCGTCGTACGTCACCGAGTTCCGTTCCGAGTTCAACGACCACGTGACGCGGAAGGCCTGCCCGTTCGGCGCCGCGTCCTTGAAGTGAGGCCCCGACCATGCCCGATCCCGTGACCCCCGCCGCCCCGCAGCCGCCGGCCGCGTCTCAGCCGCCGGCCACGCAGTCCGCGGCCCCGGCGCAGCCGCCGCAGCCCGCGCTGCCTCCCTGCGGGCCGGACGAGGTGGCGCTCCTCATCGATGGCCGCCCGGTGGTGGCGAAGAAGGGGACGACCGTCCTGCAGGCGGCCGAGACCATCGGCATCGTGGTGCCGCACTACTGCTACCACGCCGGCCTGAGCATCGCGGGCAACTGCCGCATGTGCCTGGTCGAGGTCGAGAAGACGCCCAAGCTGCAGATCGGCTGCGCCACGCAGGTGGCGCAGGGGATGGTGGTGAAGACGACCACCGACAAGGTGAAGACGACGCGCGAGGGGATCATGGAGTTCCTCCTGATCAACCACCCGCTCGACTGCCCGATCTGCGACCAGGCCGGCGAGTGCCGCCTGCAGCAGTACTCCAACACCTACGGCACGGGTCAGAGCCGCTTCGTCGAGGAGAAAATCCACCACGACAAGCGCCAGCCGATCGGCGCGCGGATCACGTTCGACGGCGAGCGCTGCATCAAGTGCACGCGCTGCATCCGCTTCTGCGACGAGGTGAGCAAGACCGGCGAGCTGGGGCTGTTCGATCGCGGCGGGCACTCGATCGTCGCCGCCTTCCCCGGAAAGCCGCTCGACAACGACTACTCCGGCAACACCGTCGACATCTGCCCGGTCGGCGCGCTCACCTGGAAGCCGTTCCGCTTCGACGCGCGCGTCTGGTTCCTGCGCGACGTCCCGGCCATCTGCGCCGGCTGCGCGCGCGGCTGCAACATCAACGCGGCCACCTACCAGAACGAGATCCACCGCCTCACGCCGCGCGAGAACGCGGACGTGAACGGCTGGTGGATGTGCGACGCCGGGCGGCAGACCTACGAGCCGCCGAAGACGCGCCGCCGTCTCGATCGCCCCCGCGTGAAGGACGGCGCGGCCGAGCCGATCGACGCCGCCGCGGCCGTGCTGCGGGCCGTCGCCACGCGTCACGGAGCGGGGTCGCTCGCCGCCGTCGTCTCGGCGCGTCTTTGCGTCGAAGACCTCTACGTCGCGGCGCGCACCCTCGCCGCGCTCGGCATCACCCGCATCGTCGTGCCGCCGCACGAGGAGGGACAGGACGACGCCCTGCTCATCCGGCGCGACCGGACTCCCAACGGTCGGGGCGCCGCGCTGGTCGGCCTGGGTGCGCCCGACGCGGCGGCGACCGCGGCTCTGGCCGGGGACCTGGTCACCGGCAAGGTGCGCGGCCTTTTGGTCGTCGGGGAGGACCCGGCGGGCGACGGCATCCTGCGACCCGAGGCGATGCAGAACGTCGAGGCCCTGGTGGTCGCCGACTGGTGGGCGAGCCCGACGGCGGAGGCGGCGCACGTGGCGCTGCCGATCAGCGCCTGGGGCGAGAGCGACGGCGTGTTCGTGAACTTCCAGGGGCGCGCGCAACGCACCCGTCAGGCGGTCCGGCCGGGCGGCCTGGCCGACCCGGCCTGGCGCGTCCTGGCCGATCTCGGCCTGCGTTTCGGGCTCGCGGGGTCGTTCGCCTCGTCGTCGGCGATCTTCGACGAAGTGGCGGCGCGTGTCCCGGCCTTCGCCGGCCTGTCGTACCGCTCCCTGGGCAACCGGGGCGCGCTGGTCGGAGGGGCGTGACGTGGATCCACGCCTCTTGCAGGTGATCGTCGAGGCGACCGCCAAGATCGCGCTCATCCTGTTCGTCAACCTGACGTTGATCGCCTACCTGACCCTGCTCGAGCGCCGCGTGTCGGCCTGGATCCAGGATCGACGCGGGCCGAACCGGGTGGGGCCGTTCGGCCTCCTGCAGCCGCTGGCGGACGGCATCAAGTTCATCTTCAAGGAGGCGATCCTCCCGCCGCAATCGCACAAGGTGCTGTACGTCCTGGCGCCGGTCATCATCTTCGTGCCGGCGATGGTCACCTTCTCGGTGATCCCGTTCGGGCCGGCGATCGACCTGTTCGGGATGAGCATCCCGCTGCACATCGCCGACGTCGACAGTGGCGTCCTGGTGATCCTGGGGCTGTCGTCGCTGGGGGTCTACGGCATCGCCCTCGCGGGCTGGGCGTCGAACAACAAGTACTCGCTGATGGGCGGGCTGCGCTCGTCGGCCCAGCTCATCTCCTACGAGCTGGCGATGGGGTTCGCGGTGGTCGGCGTCCTGATGGCGACCGGCTCGCTGCGGCTCACGGACGTGATCGAGCACCAGATGCGGCACGGCTGGAACATCCTGTGGCAGCTTCCGGGGTTCATCGTCTTCTTCACCGCCGCGTTCGCCGAGACCAACCGTCTGCCGTTCGACCTGCCGGAAGCGGAGAGCGAGCTGGTGGCCGGCTATCACACCGAGTACTCCGGCATGCGCTTCTCGATGTTCTACATGGCCGAGTACGCCAACATGATCACCGCCTCGGCGCTCGCGGTGACGCTCTACTTCGGCGGGTACCACGTGCCCGGTCTGTCGCTTCTGGGCCTGCCGGTGAACGTCGCGGCGCTGGTCCAGGTGGCGGCCTTCGCGCTGAAGACCGGCGCCTTCCTGTTCGTCTACGTCTGGGTGCGCTGGACGCTGCCGCGCTTCCGCTACGACCAGCTCATGAACCTGGGATGGAAGGTGCTCCTGCCGCTGGCGCTGGCGCACGTGCTCTGGGTGGCGCTGATCATCCTGCTGGGCTGGGCGTGAGACGGGTCTGGCGTGGGACGGGCCCGGGCGTGAGGGGACGATGCAGCTGCTGACGGGTCTGGTGATCGTCGTGATGCTGGTGGCGCTGATGCGCGCCCTGATGCCGTCGCGGGTCCTGGTGCCGGCGGTCGCGGGGACGGTCTCGGCGCTGGTCCTGCTGGTCGTCTTCCGGCAAGACCTCGCGGGCACCGAGTTCTGGGCCGGCGCCGTCGGCTTCGTCGCCATCCTCTCGGCGCTGCTCGTGGTGCTGCACCCCAGCCCGATGGTGTCGGTGCTGTTCCTGATCCTCAACCTGCTCTGCGTCTCGCTCTTCTACCTCATGCTCTCGGCGCACACGCTGGGGGCGCTCCAGGTGATCGTCTACGCCGGCGCGATCATGGTGCTGTTCGTCTTCGTCATCATGCTCCTCAACCTGAAGGCCGAGGAGGGTCTGCAGATGGGACGCGGTCTGCAGCGCTGGGGCGCCGTCGTCTTCGGGTCGGCGTTCGCGGCGATGCTGTTCTGGGTGCTGCGGCACCGGCAGGGGCGGCCGTTCATCGAGCCGCCCCGCTTCGTCGAGGGATTCGGGACGGCGAAGGACCTCGGCACACTCCTGTTCGGCGAGTACGTCTTCGCGACCGAGGCGGCGTCGATCCTGCTCATCGCCGCGATGGTCGGCGCGGTCCTGCTCGCCAAGAAGAGGCTCGACTGATGCGCATCGATTTCTTCCTCGTGATGGCCGCGCTGCTGTTCACCATCGGCTGCGTCGGAGTCCTGGTGCGGCGCAACGTCATCGTCATGCTGATGTCGATCGAGCTGATGCTCAACGCGGCCAACCTGACCTTCGTCGCCTTCTCGCACGAGCTGCAGTCGATGACCGGCCACGTCTTCGCGCTGTTCGTGATCACGGTGGCGGCGTGCGAGGCGGCGGTCGGTCTCGCCATCGTGCTGGCGCTGTTCCGTCGCCGGCAGACCACCGACGTCGACGACGTCAGCCTGTTGCGCTGGTGAGGCGGCGATGATCCATCTTCTCTGGCTGATCCCGCTGCTGCCGTTCGCCGGATTCGTGGCGACGGGGCTTCTGGGGGGGCGTCTGTCGAAGCGCGCGGTGGGGGTGATCGCCTGCGGGACGGTGCTGGCGGCGTTTCTGGTGTCGTGGGGGGCGGTGGCGTCGCTGTCGTCGCTGCCGGAGTCGTCGGCGGGACTGGCGATCGACCACGAGGCGCACCGGGTGACGCAGACGGCGTGGACCTGGATGCTGATGGGCCCGGGCCACGACGGACAGGGGCTGACCATCGACTGGTCGTACGTGCTCGACCCGCTGTCGGCGGTGATGCTCCTGGTGGTGACGGGGATCGGGTTTCTGATTCACGTCTACGCGACGGGGTACATGCACGAGGAGCCGGCGGCGGCCTATGCCCGGTTCTTCGCCTACCTGAACCTGTTCATGGCGATGATGCTGACCCTGGTGCTGGGCGGGACGCTGCCGGTCGTGTTCGTGGGATGGGAGGGGGTCGGGCTCTGCTCGTATCTGCTGATCGGGTTCTA
>DASRAN010000037.1:0-42297 GCA_035638115.1 Patescibacteria group bacterium
GGCGATGAGGCTCAGATCGCCCTCCTGCTTCCCCGCGATCTCGACCGACTCGGACATGAAGTAGAGATCGCCCTTGTGCGTGTCGCCGGGAGCCAGGTAGTAGCGCTTCACGCTCGAAGAGGGATGTCCCGCGTGCGCGCCCGTCCGGGGCGGCGCCGGCGGAACCGGCGCGGAAGGCGCGGGGACCGGGGGAGCCGCCGCTTCGGGCGCGGCGGGCGGCTTCGGCTTGACGCTCTCGCCGCCGACCGCGCGCGCGTCGACCGTGGTGATCAGGACGAAGACTCCGGCCAGAAGCGCCGTCGTGCCCTCGCG
This sequence comes from Patescibacteria group bacterium, assembly GCA_035638115.1. Taxonomy (GTDB): domain Bacteria; phylum Acidobacteriota; class Polarisedimenticolia; order Gp22-AA2; family Gp22-AA2; genus DASRAN01. The sequence goes on from DASRAN010000037.1 coordinate 313, forward strand.
TCCCTTCCTGGTCATGGCCTCCCCTCCCACGGTCATGAATACGGTCTCGGGAGGCCGGGATCAACGCCTTCCCGGCGGGCGGTCGGAACGGGCGACGAGCGGTCGCCGGGGAGGGGTGAGCGGCGCGCCGGACGACCCCGGGAAGGGGACGGCGCAGCCGGGGACGCGCCTACCAGGGGATGATCGCCCGCAGGAGACGGGCCTGCCGGCGCGACAGCGGCAGCACCGTCCGCGCCTCGTCCTTCATCACGATCCGGGCGGTCCCCCCTTCCTCCGGGAGGATCTCGCCGATCCGGGAAACGTTGGCCAGGAACGATCGATGCGTCCTGAAGAACGCCGGCGCGAGCAGCGACTCGAGATCGTTCAAGGTGCGCTCGACCAGCATCCGCGCCCCGTCGGTGCGCGCGAAGACGATGGTCTCCTCCGCCTCGAACCAGAGGATGTCGGAGGGATCCAGGAGCACGATCTTGTTCGCCTTGCGAGCCGGGATGCGCAGGGGAGCTCCGGGAGTCGCGTGCGGCGCCCCCTCCGGCGCGGCCTGGCGCGGCGGCGCTTCGTCCGGCGCGGGGGAGGACGCGGCGCGGCCGGAGCGCTCGATCCCGGCCCTGATCTCCTCGAGCAGGCGGAGGATGTCCTGAGGCGCCGGCGCCGCGCCCGCCTGCAGCGCCTCCCGCGCCCGCGTCATCGCGGCCGCGAAGCGCTCGCGGCTGAACGGCTTCAGCAGGTAGTCGACCGAGCGCACTTCGAACGCGGGGACGGCATAGCGATCGAAGGCGGTGGTGAAGATCACCCGCGGCCGGTGGGCGATGCGGCGCAGGACCTCGAACCCGTCGCCCTCCGGCATCTGCACGTCCAGGAAGCAGAGATCGGGCTTCTCGCGATCGATGAGCACCGCGGCGGTGGCCGCGTCCCCCGCCTCGCCGACGACGACGCAGTCCGGATGATCCTGGAGGAGCCGCCGCAGGCGGTCGCGCGCCGGTTTCTCGTCCTCCACGATGACGATGCGCATCAGCCCGCCACCGCCGAGCCCGCCGGCACACCCGCCGCGGCGCCGCTCTCCTGGAGCGGCAGCCGGACCCGCGCCAGGGTCCCGCGGCCGCCGGGACCCGCGCCGAGATCCAGGCTCCCGCGCACGCCATACAAGGTGCCGAGCCTCTGACGCACGTTGTCCAGCCCGTGTCCCTCGCGCACCGGGTCGGCATCCGGCGGCAACCCGGCGCCGTCGTCCGCCACCTCGACCACCAGGTCGGCGCCCTCCACGCGCGCCGCGATCCGCACCGTCCCGCCGTGACGCAGCGGAGCGATGCCGTGGCCCACCGCGTTCTCGACCAGCGGCTGCAGGATGAGTCCGGGCACCCTGACCGACAGGGCCGCCGGCTCGACGGCGCGCAGCACGCGCAGCCGCTCGCCGAAGCGCGCCTGCTCGATCGTCAGGTAGCGCTGCACGAATCCCAGCTCCTCCTGGAGCGGCACCGGACCCGACTCGGCGACCTTGAAGGTGTAGCGGAACAGCTCGGCCAGGGTCTGGACGATCTCGCCCGCGCGGCGCGGATCGTCCTCGGCCAGCGCCGAGATGGTGTTCAGGGTGTTGAAGAAGAAGTGCGGGTTGATGCGCGCCTGGAGCGCCGCGAGCTCGGCGCGGGCCGCCTGCTCCCGGAGCTCCGACGCGCGCAGGCGCACCTCCTCCACTTCGCGCAGGGATTCCTCCAGCCGCCAGCTCAACCCTTCATAGATGTGCACCACGCCGCCGATGATCAGGCTCAGGACCGCGTTCACCGCGCTGACGGTCGCCGCCTGGCGCAAGTCGCGCAGGATGAAGAGCGGGAACAGGTAGAAGACGAACGCCGTCCCCGCCACCGCGCCCGAGAACAGCGCCAGCGAGACCAGAAGCGCGCGGCTGACCGGTCCGAGCCCGCGCAGGCGCGGGGGCAGCAGGGTGGAGGTGAGCAGGACGGTGTAGCCCACGACGTTGCCGAACAGGACGCTGATCAGGACGATGGTCGGCTGGAAGCCGCGCTGCAGCGCTCCGACCGCCAGGCCGACGGCGGCGCCCGCGATCGTGTTGCCGGCCCCCCAGAGCAGCACCTGGAGGACGAACGGCAGGTTTCGCGGAGCGCGCATCAGGGCTTCAGGTCGCCCGGACGAGGACCAGGGTGGCGTCGTCGTGCGCCGGGCCGCCTTGCGTCCAGAGCGACAGCTCGTCCATCACACGAATCACCAGGCCGTCCAGATCGTCCGTCTCGTGGCGGCGCAGCACCTCCACCAGGCGGTCCTCGCCGAACTCGACGCCCTCGGGACTGGGCGCCTCGACGATCCCGTCGGTGTAGAGTGCCAGAAGGTCGCCCGCCGCCAGCTCGCGCTGCCCCTGCCCGTACGACGCCTCCTCCATGAGACCGAGCGGGATGCCGTCGGCGGTCAGCCTGTCGACCACGCCGCGGGCGCGCAGGTGCAGCGGCGGGAAGTGCCCCGCGTTGCTGTACTGCAGGAGCCGCCGGCGCGAGTCGTAGACGGCGAAGAACAGCGTGGCGTAGCGCGACGTCGAGGTCGATCGGTACAGCATGCCGTTGAGCCTCCGGTTCACCTCACCCGGCTCGACCGCGGGTCCCGCCAGGCTGCGCACCGACGCCTGCAGACCCGCCATCAGGAGCGCCGCGGGGATCCCCTTGCCGGCGACGTCGGCGATCACCAGGCCGAGACGGTCCTCGGAGAACTGCAGGTAGTCATAGTAATCGCCGCCCACCCCGATCGCCGGCCGGCAGGCGCCGGAGAGGGACAACCCCGGCATCAAGGGGCAGGCGCGCGGCAAAAGCTCGCGCTGCACCTCACGGGCGATGGCCAGCTCGCGCTCCATCGACTCCTTCTCGCGCAGCGCCTGGTACTGCTGCTCGATCTGGTGGCGCATCGAGTCGTAGGTGTGCAGCGCGATGCCGACGATGACCGAGAGGACGGCGTTGACCAGGACGATGACGGCGACGGTCCTGAGACGCGCCAGGGTGAAGTAAGGCTGCGCCGTCAGAATCATGACCGAGCCGAACAGCGTCCCCGCGAAGAGAGTGAAGACCTGCAGCGCCAGGTTGAGGGCGTAAGGCAGGCGCTCGAACAGCGGGAAGAGCAGGCGCGCCGACAGGAGCGCGGTGAAGCCGACTACCTCGGCGAACATCACGCTGATGAAGAAGACCGGCCAGACGTCGACGCCCTGGCGGGTGAACGAGATCCCGGCGGCGACGATCGACCCCACGATGAACGAGCCCAGGGCCCAGGCGAGCAGGAGCCGCAGCGGCGGCATCGCCGTGGCGCGTCCCCGGGCGACCTCGCGGACGACCGGAACGTAGCTCTGGAACGTCCGCGCGGCGATCCCGATTTCGGGGACTGGTGCTGTGGTCGTGGTGCCGTTCACGCGTGCGCTCCGCTTGGAATGCTCGAACAGAGTCTTGGGCCGGATTATATGCCGCCCGCCGGGAGGCGCGGATTGCACCGTGCGGCCGACACTTGCTTGTGGCCGGAGGCGGCCGGATTGAGTATCTTCTCCGCTGACATCCATGACGATCCGCCGCCCGCCGCCTTCACCCTGGTCCATGGCCCTTATGGGCCTTCTGGCGTGGACCGCGGCCGGGGCCGCGGCGCCCGCGCCCGACCCCGGGGAGGCGCGGCCGGCCCTCCAGAATCCTCCTACGCGGGAGCAGCGCGAAAAGGTCCGCAAAGCGGGGCTCCTGTCACAGGAACGCCATCGGGCGCTGATCGATCAGGCGCTTCTGCTGCCCGCCTCCCCGGTTGACGTCGAGCATTACACGCTGGCGATCAGGGTCACGCCGCCGCCGGTGTCGCGCGTCGACGGGACGGTCCGCATCCGGGCGCGCGTCGTGTCGGCGGGCATCGCCACCCTGGCGGTCGATCTCTACGACGCGCTGGTCGTGACGTCGGTGGTCTCCGGCGCCGGTCCGGCGCTGGCCTTCACCCATTCGGGCAACCAGATCCAGGTGACCCTCGATCGGACCTACGCCGCCGGCGAGCTGATCGACCTGACGATCGCCTACGGCGGCACCCCGCCCCAGGTGAACGACCCGATCGTCCCGTTCCCCTTCTCGTTCAAGACGCACGGCACCCCCGCCGCGCCGATCATCTCGTCGCTGTCCGAGCCGACCTACGCGCCCACCTGGTGGCCCTGTCTCGACCGCCCCGACGACAAGGCGATCGTCGACATGGACCTGACCGTCCCGAACACGCTGGTCGGGGTCAGCAACGGCCTCCTGATCGCGACGACCTCCAACCCCGACGGAACGAAGACCTGGAGCTGGCGCTCGGTCTACCCGATCAGCACCTACCTCGTCTCGGTGGCGATCTCGAACTACACGACCTGGACCGATTTCTACACGCCGGTCACCGGCGGGCCGGTGATGCCGGTTCAGCACTGGGTCTACCCGGAGCTCGAGACCGCGGCGCGCGTCGATCTGAACGTCACCGTTCCGGCCATCACCTACTTCGCCGGACTCTGGGGCGAGTATCCGTTCGTGGCGGAGAAATACGGGCATGCCCTCTTCCCGTTCGGGGGCGCCATGGAGCACCAGACCTGCACCTCGTACGGCGCGGGGCTGATCGAAGGCGATCACTTCTACGACTGGATCGTCGCGCACGAGCTGGCTCACCAGTGGTGGGGCGACGCGGTCGGTCCGGCCGAGTGGCCCGAGGTCTGGCTCAACGAGGGGTTCGCGACCTATGCCGAGGCGCTCTGGCAGGAGCACCTCGGCGGCGCCGCCGCGTACCACACCTACATGACCTCGCTCGACTCGCGCCCGTTCTGCGGCACGGTCTACAACCCCGAGCCGAGCTGCGATCTGTTCGGCCACACGGTCTACGACAAAGGCGGCTGGGTCCTCCACATGCTGCGCCACGTGGTCGGCGATTCCGCCTTCTTCACCGGGTTCCGCAACTACTACGTCGCGTTCCGTGGGAGTAACGCGACCACGACGGGGTTCCGGACCACCATGGAGGCGGCGTCGGGGAAGGACCTCGCGCCGTTCTTCAGCTCCTGGGTCTACGGCATAGGCGAGCCGACCTACCGGTTCGGGTGGCTCGCGGCCGCGACGCCGGGCGGCTATGTCACCCACGTGCGGATCGAGCAGGCCCAGGGCGGGACCCCGTTTCCGATGCCGATCGACGTCCGGGTCGCCTGGCCGGGCGGCACGCAGACCTTCGTCGTGCAGGACAACGCCATGGCGCAGGACTTCGCCCTGCCCGCGGTCCCGGCGGCGCCGACCTCGGTCACCTTCGATCCCGACGTCTGGCTCCTCAGGACGCTGGCGCTCATCACCCTGCCCGACGCGGACGCCGACGGTGTTCCCGACTCGGCCGACAACTGCGTCGCGAGCTCCAATCCCACGCAGGCGGATCTCGACGGCGACGGGCTCGGGGACGCCTGCGATCCCGACCTCGACGGCGACGGCCGGGCCAATGGGTCCGACTGCGCGCCTGCCGATCCGACCGCCCAGGATCCGCCCGGCGCCGAGGTGGCGGGGCTGGGGATGACCGGAAACTCGGCGGCGGTGGTCGTCTGGACGCCGCTCGGCGGCGCTCCGGCCACCTGGAGCTACGACGTGATCCGCGGACTGTCGAAGCAGATGATGATCGACCACGGCATGAGCTCCGCGGCCTGCCTGGCGTCGTCGCAGCCGCCGCCCTCGTACGCCGACGGCCAGGGCCCTCCCCTCAACGACGCGTTCTACTATCTCGTCCGGGCGCGCAACGCCTGCGGTCCCGGACCGCTCGGCGCCGGCACCAGCGGCACGCCCCGGCCTTCGATCGTCTGTCCCTGAGGGCTCGAGCAGCCTTCCGGATCCAACCCGGGGCGTCTGCGAGTAGGATGTCGGGCGGGAGGAGGGCTCGATGAGACCGTTCCTGCCGGCACTACCACCCCTCGTCGTTCTGGCGGCCCTGGTCGCAGCCTGCGGCGGGTCCAGCCAGCGCGCCGCCCGCGAGGAGCTGCTCGCGGCCGACGAGCGGTTCGCGGCCGAGGTGGCCGACAAGGGGGTCTCGGTGTTCGAGCGCTACTACGCCGAGGACGCCGTCGAGATGCCCTCCTTCCAGCCGCTGATCGAAGGGAAATCAGCGATCCTCGAGTTCTACCGGCCGTACGGCAACAACCCGAGCTTCAAGCTCACCTGGAAGCCGGCCCACGCCGAGGTCTCCAAGGAAGGCGACCTCGGGTTCACCTACGGGCACTACCAGGCGACCACGGTCGACGAGCATGGGACCCCGGTCACGCGGGTGGGGAAGTACGTCACCATCTGGCGCCGCGAGTACGACGGCGGGTGGAAGGTGATCCTCGACGGCGGCAGCCCCGATCAACGCGAGGCCCCGCCCGCCGCTCCCGGCGGTTAGAATCCCCCCGGTGGTCCTTCGGGAGGCTCCGATGCATCTCGCTCCATCCAGTCGTTTCCACGCGACCCTGCTGGCCGCGTCGCTCGTCCTGGCGACCGCCGCGGCGGCCGGGCCGGCGGTCGCGGCCCCGACCCCCGTGCCCGCGGCGGGCTCCGCCGCGAAGACCGCTCCCGACGCGCGCGCCGCGCTCATGGAGCTCGACGCGCGGTTCTCGGACGAGGTCGGCGCGAAGGGCTTCGCGGCCTTCGACGGCTTCTTCGCGGAGGACGCCGTCTACCTCCCGACCTTCGAGCCGCGCGTCGAGGGGAAGAAGGCGATCATGGAATCGTTCCGGCCCCTGTTCGACGACCACACGATCAAGCTCACCTGGAAGCCGCTGCGGGCCGACGTCGCCGCCTCCGGCGATCTCGGCTGGACCACCGGCAGCTACGAGATGACCCGCGTCGACGAGACCGGGGCGCCGCACGTCCGTCGTGGCAAGTACGTCACCATCTGGCGCCGCCAGGCGGATGGATCGTGGAAGGCGGTTCTCGACGGCGGCAACCCCGACACGCCGCCGCCAGCCCCCGCGCCGGCCCCGGCGCCGGCGGCTCAGCGTCCGTAGCGAATCGTCAGGACGACCTCGACCTCGGGCTTCAGGCTGCGCTCGACCGGGCAGGTATGCGCGGCGCTCTCGAGCGCCGGCCTGAAGTGGGGCGGCACCGAATCCGGCAGGTCGACGACGACCGTCAGGCGTCCGACCCGGCGCTGCGGCTCGAGGATCATCTCCTTCGTCACCTTCGCTCGACCGCCCTTCAGGTCGACGTCCTTGCGGCGCGCGAAGATCGCCATCGTCGTCATGATGCAGGCGCCGAGGGAGGCCGCGAGCAGGTCGGTCGGGGAGAAGGCCTCGCCCTTCCCATGGTTGTCGACCGGCGCGTCGGTGACGATCACCGCTCCGGACGGGCCGTGCCGCAGCCGGCAGTGCAGGTCGCCTTCGTAATCCAGATCGATCTCGACCATCACGCGCCGTCCAGGATGGCGTCGGCCTCGATCTCGACCAGCATGTCAGGATCGATGAGGCGCCGCACCTCGACCATGCTGGTCGCCGGACGGATCGTTCCGAAGAACTGTCCGTGCGCCCGCCCGACCTCCTCCCAGCGGGAGATGTCGGTGACGTAGATGCGCGTCCGCACCACGTCCCGGAGGCCCGCCCCGGCGCGGGCGAGGGCCGTCTCGATGTTGCGCAGCGTCTGGACCGCCTGGGCGTAGGCGTCGCCCTTTCCCACCAGCGAGCCGTCGGGGCCGAGCGCGGTGGTTCCCGAGACCACGACGTGCCGGCCGGCGCGCACGGCCCGCGAGTAGCCGACGATCGGCTCCCATGGCGCCCCGGTCGAGATGTTGTGTCGCCAGCCCATCCACCCCTCCCGCATCGGGATTGTCTCGATGCCGGCGAGTCTAGGAGCCTGTCCGGGAAATATCAACAGCGGCGCACCGAAAGGCGGCGACGTGATCCGTCATCCCGAATCCGGTCTACCATCTCCCCTTCCGACCGGGCCCGGGCCCGCGTGAAGATGGAGGAGAGCCGGCGATGATCCTGAAGATCCTAGGCGTCGTGCTGCTGGTCGCGGGGGTGCTCGTCCTGGTCTACCACGGCTTCAGCGTCCCCAAGCAGCACGAGGCGAAGCTGGGTCCGCTCGAGGTCAAGGTGAACGAGAGCCAGCGGGTCGACATCCCCAACTGGGCGGGGGTGGCGGGCATCGCGGTGGGAGGCGCCTGCCTTCTGTTGGTGAGCCGGAGGAAGTAGCGCCGCGGACGATCGCCGCGCGGAGGAAGATCGTGTCGACCCGTCGCCGTCCGAAGTCCCGCACGCCGTCGCGCCTGGCCGCGCGGCCGCTCCTGCCTTGGTGCGCCCTGATCGTCCTGGTCATGGCCGGGAGCGCGCCGCCGCCCATCGCGGCGTCCGCCGCGGCGGGGCCCGCGGCGTCCGCGGCCGCAGGGCCCGCGGCGGCCGATGCCTCCTCGCCGTTGCTGCTGCGTAAACCGGCCCTGGGACCCGATTCGATCTGCTTCGCCTACGGCGGCGACCTGTGGCTCGTGGGACGGGAGGGCGGCGCGGCCCGCCGCCTGACGTCCGGTCCCGGCGAGGAGACCGACCCCGCCTTCTCTCCCGACGGGAGCCTGATCGCCTTCACCGGCGAGTACGGCGGCAAGCGCGACGTCTACGTCGTCGCGTCGGGGGGCGGCATGCCGCGCCGGCTGACGCACCATCCCGACGACGACGAGGTGGTCGGCTGGACGTCGGACGGCACGCGCGTCCTGTTCCGCTCCTCGCGAGCCAGCGTGGCGCCGCGCTCCCACCGGCTGTTCACCGTGCCCAGGGAGGGCGGCTTCCCCTCGCCGGTCGACCTGCCGAGCGGATACGACGGCGCCTTCTCCCCGGACGGCGAGCGGCTCGCCTACATGCCGATCTCGCCCGCGTTCGCGGTCTGGAAGCGATACCGCGGCGGCGAGACGACCTCCATCGCCATCGCGTCCCTGAAGGACGCTCGCATGGAAGCGATCCCGCGCGAAAACTCCAACGACGTCCGGCCGATGTGGGTCGGCGACACGGTCTACTTCCTGTCCGACCGCGAGGGGCCGGTCACTCTGTTCGCCTACGACACGAAGTCCCGCCAGGTGCGGCGGGTGCTCGCCAACGCCGGGCTCGACCTCAAGTCGGCCTCGGCCGGGCCGGGCGGGATCGTCTACGAGCAGTTCGGGTCGCTGTTCCTCTACGACACGGCGAAGGGCTCGGCCCGCCGGCTCGCGATCGAGGTCGCGGCCGATCTGCCCCAGGCGAGGGCGCGCTACGTTCCGGTCGAGGATCAGATCCTGGGCGCGGCGCTCTCCCCCACCGGCGCGCGCGCCGTCTTCGAGGCGCGCGGCGAGATCCTGACCGTGCCGGCCGAGAAGGGGAACGCGCGCGACATCACCTCCACGCCCGGCGCCGCCGAGCGCGATCCGGCCTGGTCGCCCGACGGCAAGTCGATCGCCTATCTGTCCGACGAGGACGGCGAGTACGCCCTCGTGCTGCGCGACCAGTCCGGGCTCGGCGTGCCGCGCAAGTTCGCCCTCGGGGACGCCCCGGCGTTCTATTACTCGCCGGTCTTCTCCCCCGACGGCGAGCGCATCGCGTACCTCGACAACCGCCTGACGCTCTGGGTCCTCGACCTGGACTCAGGGAAGAACATCCGGATCGCGACCGACGCCTACGAGACGCCCTGGAGGACGCTCGACCCCTCCTGGTCGCCCGACTCGCGGTTCGTGACCTACACGCGGCTGCTTCCGAACCACCTGCGCGCCGTCTTCGCCTATGACCTCGAGACCCGCAAGGAGCTGCCGATCACGGACGGATTGAGCGACGCGCGCTATCCGGTCTTCGATCGCGACGGCAGGAATCTCTACTTCACCGCCAGCGTCGACGCCGGGCCCGCGGCGCCCTGGCTCGACCTGTCGAGCTACGGCCACACGGTGACGCGCAGCGTCTACCTCGCGGTCCTGCGCCGCGACCTGGCGTCCCCGCTGGCGCCGCAGAGCGACGAGGAGGGCGGGACGGGCGCGGGCGCCCCCGGCGCCGGGTCGAAGAACGGCCGGGAGAAGAGCGGCAAGGGCCGGACGGCGCGTGGGAAGAAGGGCGCGGAGGAAGAGCCGGCTCCCCCGGCGGCCGAGCCGGTGCGTATCGATCTCGACGGGATCCAGCAGCGCATTCTGGCGCTGCCGATCGCGGCGCGGCCGCTCTCGGGGCTGTTCGTGACCGCGCCCGGCACGCTGCTCCTGCTGGAGACCATCCGCGAGCCGGCCGGCACCCCCGACGAGCCGGAGCACACCCACCAGACCGTGCACCGGTTCGACCTGGAGAAGCGGACCCTCGAGCCGATCGTCGAGCTGGTCAGCGGCTTCGGCGACGACGCCGACGAGGAGAACTGGCGCAGCACCGTGCGGGTCTCGGCCGACGGCGCGTCGATGCTCTATAAGCGCGACGAAGCCTGGTTCATCGCCGGCACCGAGTCGAAGGCCGGCCCGGACCTGACGCCCCTGCACACCGACGAGATGCAGGTGCTCTCCGACCCGCGCGCCGAATGGCGGCAGATGTTCCGCGAGGTGTGGCGGATCGAGCGCGATTTTTTCTACGACCCGCACTACCACGGCCTCGATCTCGCGGCCGCGGAGCGCAAGTACGCCCCTTATCTCGACCGCCTGGCGAGCCGCGCCGATCTCAACGATCTGTTCGAGGAGATGCTCGGCGAGCTGACGGTCGGCCACCTGTTCGTGCGCGGCGGCGATCTCCCGCACGTCGACCAGCCGAAGACCGGCCTGCTGGGCGCCGACTACGAGCTGCGCGACGGGCGCTACCGTTTCGCGCGCGTCTACGACGGCGAGAACTGGAACCCCACCCTGCGCGCTCCTCTGACGCAGCCGGGCGTCGGCGTGAAGCAGGGCGAATACCTGCTGGCCGTCAACGGGCGGCCGCTCTCGGCGACCGACGAGGTGTACGCCTTCTTCCAGGCCACCGCCGGCAAGTCGGTCGTTCTGCGGGTCGGTCCCCGGGCCGACGGCGCCGACGCGCGCGACGTGACCGTGGTCCCCGTCGCCAGCGAAGCGGGTCTGCGCAACCTCGCCTGGATCGAGGGGAACCGGCGCGCGGTCGATCGGCTCAGCGGCGGCCGCCTGGCCTACGTCTGGCTTCCCGACACCGCCGACCGCGGCTACGCCAACTTCAACCGCTACTATTTCGCCCAGGTCGATCGCGAGGGGGCGATCATCGACGAGCGCAACAACGGCGGCGGTTATATCGCCGACTACATCGTCGACGTCCTGAAGCGCACCCTGACCAGCCGCTGGACGACGCGCACCGGCGCCGACTTCTCCAGCCCTCTCGGATCCATCCTCGGGCCCAAAGCGATGATCATCAACCAGTACGCCGGCTCGGGCGGCGACTTCCTTCCCTGGTCGTTCAAGCAGGCGAAGATCGGCCCTTTGGTCGGCAAGCGGACCTGGGGCGGGCTGGTCGGCATCTACGACTACCCGATGCTGATGGACGGGGGCACGGTCACCGCGCCCAGGGTGGCGTTCTACAACCTCGAGGGAAAGTGGGACGTGGAGAATCACGGCGTCGATCCCGACATCGACGTCGAGCTCGACCCGGCCGCCTGGCGCGCCGGCCACGACACCCAGCTCGAGGCGGCGGTGAAGGCGGTCATGGACCGCCTGCCGCCGAAGCCGGCCCCGATGCCGGCGCGGCCCGCCTACCCGAATTACCACTCCGGACCCGTCAAGCCCGGAACCTGAGAGCCGCCCCCCGCGTAACACGGGCCGGTCCACGAACCCCGTCCACGATCCCCGTCCAGGGAGGGAGCAGCGGCATGACCCCCGAACTGTCCATCGAAGGCGTCTCGAAAACCTATCCGGGCGGCGTGCGGGCCCTGGACGGCGTCACGCTCCGGATCCCCGCCGGGATGTTCGGTCTCCTCGGCCCCAACGGCGCCGGCAAGTCGACGCTGATGCGCACCATCGCCACGCTGCAGGAGCCCGACAGCGGTCGCATCACCTTCGGCGACATCGACGTCCTGAAGCAGAAGGACGCCGTCCGCCGCGCCCTCGGATACCTGCCGCAGGAGTTCGGGGTCTATCCCAAGGTCTCGGCGCTCGAGATGCTGGACCACTTCGCCGTCCTCAAGGGGATCGTCGACGCGCGCCGCCGCAAGGAGACGGTGGAGGCGATCCTGCAGCGCACCAACCTTTGGGACGTCCGCAAGCGCCGGCTCGGCGGCTTCTCGGGCGGCATGCGCCAGCGGTTCGGGATCGCGCAGGCCCTGCTGGGCAACCCGACGCTCATCATCGTCGACGAGCCGACCGCCGGTCTCGACCCGGCCGAGCGGCTGCGCTTCAACAACCTGCTGAGCGAGATCGGCGAGAACGTCGTCGTCATCCTCTCGACGCACATCGTCGAGGACGTGAGCGACCTGTGCAGCCGGATGGCGATCATCGCCGGCGGCCGCGTGCTGCAGAGCGGCGATCCCGCCCGGACCATCGACGCGCTGCGCGGCCGCGTCTGGAAGAAGATCATCGCGCGCGACCAGCTCGCGGCGGTGCAGGCGGAGCACACGGTGATCTCCACCCGCCTGGTCGGCGGCCGCACCTCGATCCACGTCGTGGCGCCGGGCCGCCCCGACGCCAGCTTCGAGGAAGTCCCGCCGGGGCTGGAGGACGTCTACTTCTCCACCCTGCACGACGCCGGGCCGCAGGACGCCGGCGGCCGGGCCGCCTGACGCCGATGCTCGCCCGCATCGCGTGGTTCGAGATCCGCTACCAGATCCGGCAGCCGCTGTTCTGGATCGCGTTCGTCCTCTATTTCTTCTTCACGTTCATGGCGATCACCACCGATGCGGTGCAGATCGGCGGCTCGATCGGCAGCGTCAACCGCAACGCCCCGTACGTCATCATGCAGATCCTGCTGGTGATGACCGTGCTGGGGACCTTCCTGACCACGGCGTTCGTCTCGACCAGCGTGCATCGCGACTACGAGACGCGCGCCGACGCAATCTTCTTCTCGCTGCCGCTCCGGAAGTCCGACTACCTGTTCGGCCGCTTCCTGGGCGCTCTCGTCGTGGCGCTGCTCGTCTACATGGGCGTCGTGGCCGGTGTGATCGTCGGCAGCCGGATGCCGTGGCTCGAAGCGGAGCGCGTCGGCCCGTTCCTGGCGACACCCTATGTCTACGGGACCCTGGCCTTCGTGATCCCTAATCTCTTGATCTTCGGCGCCCTCTTCTTCGCCATCGCGACTTTGACCCGCAGCCTCATGTACACGTACTCGGGTGTCGTCGTCCTGTTCATGGGCTGGGGCATCTCACGCCTCCTCCTGCAGGATCTGGACGACCGCTGGTACGCCGCGCTGATCGATCCGTTCGGGGGCGCCGCCTTCCGCCTGGTCAGCCGTTACTGGACGGTGGCGGAGAAGAACACCGGCCTGTCCCCCTTCACCGGCGAGCTCCTGGCGAGCCGCCTGGCATGGCTCGCGCTCGGGGGCCTGGCCCTGGGGCTGACCTGGGCGCGATTCGCGTTCTCGGCGGAGGGCGCCGGCCGCGAACGCCGCGCGACGGCGACGGACGACGTCCCGGCGCCGGCCCGGCCGGCGGCCCCGGCGACCGCGATACAGGCGACGCAGGCGGCCGCAGCGCCCGCAACGCAGGTGTTCGGGACCGCGACGTCGTGGCGCCAGTTCCTGCGCCTGGTGCGCATGGAGGCCACCGGCGCCGTCCGCGGCGTCCCGTTCATCATCATGCTGATGTTCGGCCTCCTGAACTTCGTCATCTCCATCGGGCTGCTCGAGAGGATCTACGGGACGCCGGTCCATCCGGTCACCTACCTGATCATCGAGGCGATCGACGGGACGTTCGGCCTGTTCGCGTTCCTGATCCTGGTGTTCTACGCCGGCGACATGATCTGGCGCGATCGGAACCTGCGGCTCTCGGAGATGGTCGACGCCCTGCCGGTCCCGACCTGGGTCTTCTGGGCGTCCAAGCTGGCCGCGCTGGTGGTCCTCCTGGTCGTCATGCTCGGGGCGACGATGGTGGTCGGGATCGGCGTGCAGGCCAGCCGGGGATTCGTCCATCCGGACATCCTGCTGTACCTGAAAGGGCTCTTCCTCGTGCAGGGGATCCCGTACCTCTTCCTCGCGGCGCTCTGCGTCTTCCTGCAGGTCGTGCTGAACCAGAAATTCACCGGCTGGATCGCCGCGACGGTGATCTACCTCGCGAGCGAGCTGAGCCCGCTCGTCCGCCTCGAGCATCACCTGTACCGCTTCGGCTCGGCTCCCGAGAGCCCCTATTCGGACATGAACCAGTACGGCCATTTCGTGCAGCCGCTGCTCTGGTTCTATCTCTACTGGGGATGCGTCAGCGTCATCCTGGTGGGCGTCGCGCACCTGCTCTGGATCCGCGGCACCGAGCCGGGCCGCGCCATGCGCCTGCGCATCGCCCGCGGCCGGTTGACCGCTCCCGCGACGGCCTTCATGGCGCTGGCGCTGGGCGGCGCGCTGGCGACCGGCGGCTACGTCTTCTACAACACCAATATCCTGAACCATTACCTCCCGACGAAGACAAGGCTCGACCGGATGGCCGAGTTCGAGAAGAAGTACCGGCAGTACGAGAACCTCGAGCACCCCCGCATCACCGACGTCCAGGCCGACGTCGACATCCGCCCCGCCGAGCGCTCGGTCGACGTGCGCGGGCATTACACGCTGCGCAACAAGACCGACAAGCCGATCCCGGTGCTGCACCTCTATCTCAGCCCCGAGATGACGGTGCGACGGCTCGAGATTCCCGGCGCGCGTCTCGAGATGGAGGACAAGGACTACGGCTACCGGATTTACAGATTCGACCAGCCGATGGCTCCGGGCGCGACGCTTCTGGTGTCGTTCGATCTGACGCGCTCCTATCACGGCTTCGTGAACAACGGCGCGCCGACCGATCTCGTCTACAACGGAACCTTCTTCACGAACCTCGACTACTTCCCCCACATCGGCTACAGCAAGCAGCTCGAGCTCGACGATCCCAACGAGCGCCGGCGGCGCGGGCTGCCGCCGGTGCAGCGTCTCCCGAAGCTCGACGACGCCACCGCGCGGATGAGCAACTACCTGACCAGCGAGGCCGACTGGGTGCATTACGACACGACGGTGAGCACCAGCTCCGACCAGATCGCGCTGGCGCCGGGCTATCTGCAAAGGGAGTGGACGGAGAACGGGCGGCGCTACTTCCACTACTCGATGGACGCGCCGATCCTCGACTACTTCGCGTATCTATCGGCCCGCTGGGTGGTGAAACGCGACTCGTGGAACGGCGTCGCGATCGAGGTCTACTACCATCCCGGCCACACCTACAACGTCGACCGGATGATCGACGCGACCAAGAAGTCGCTCGACTACTTCACGAAGAACTTCGGGCCGTACCAGTACCGCCAGGTGCGCATCCTGGAGTTCCCGCGCTACGCCAGCTTCGCCGAATCGTTCCCGAACACCATCCCGTTCTCGGAGAGCATCGGCTTCATCGCCCGGCTCGACGACAAGCCGGACAGCATCGACTACGTCTTCTACGTCACCGCGCACGAGGTCGCGCACCAGTGGTGGTCGCACCAGGTGATGGGCGGCAACGTGCAGGGATGCACCCTGCTGTCGGAGACGATGGCGCAGTACTCGGCCCTCATGGTGATGGAGAAGGAGTACGGGCGCGACACGATGCGCCGCTTCCTGCGCTACGAGCTCGATCGCTACCTTTCGGGCCGCGGCACCGAGAGGATCGAGGAGCTGCCGCTCATGCTGGTCGAGAACCAGCAGTACATCCACTACCGCAAGGGAAGCCTGGCGATGTACGCGCTGCGGGACTACGTCGGCGAGGAGCCGCTCAACCGCGCGCTCGCCGCCTATGTCGCGGCGGTGAAGTTCCAGGAGCCGCCCTACACCTACACCAGGGAGTTCCTCGATTACGTCAAACAGGCGGTGCCCGCCGATCGGCAGTCGATTCTCGACGACCTGTTCCGCAACATCACCCTGTACGACAACCGCGCCAAGGTGGCGAGCTGGACGAAGCGGGACGACGGCAAGTACGTCGTCAGCCTCCAGGTCACGGCCGCCAAGTTCCGCGCCGACGGCCAGGGGAAGGAGACCGCCGAGACCCTCGACGACTGGATCGACATCGGCGTGTTCGGCGACCAGGAGCTCAAGGGGTCGTCGCAGGGCAAGCTCCTGTCGCTGGAGAAGCACCACATCGACCACGCCGACGAGACCTTCACCGTCGTGGTCGGCGAGGAGCCGAGGAAGGCGGGCATCGACCCCCTCAACAAGCTCATCGATCGCAATCCCGAAAACAACGTCACGAATGTCACGGCCGGCGCGGCGCCCGCGACCACGACCGTGGTGAAGACCTCCGGCTGAGCCGCGCGGCGGCGCTCGCGCTCCCCCGCGCCCCACCTCGGGCATAATGGGCGGCGTTCGAGCCCAATGCAGGGAGGTCCCATGCGCCAGGTCCGCATCCCGGCCGCCGTCGCGGTCGCCTTCGCCGCCTTCTGCGCCATCGGCGGCGCGCTCCCGGCCTCCGGCCGCGCCGGGACGGCGATTCCGGCCGCGACACGGTCACCCGCGGCGCCAACGAAGACGAAGGCCACCGGACCGCCGGTCGAGAGCGGGCCGATGCGGGCCCCCGACCTGGTCGAGGTCATCGCGATCGACCCGGCGATCCGTCTCGACGTCCGTTACGCCACCGCGAAAAACTTCACCGGCCGTCCGGTCTATCGCGAGGCGCGCGCCTTCCTGCAGCGTCCCGCGGCCGAGGCGCTGGCGCGCGTGGACCGCGCGCTCGCGGAGCAGGGATACGGCCTGACGATCTTCGACGGCTACCGTCCCTGGTCGGTCACCCGGATCTTCTGGGACATCACTCCCGACGACCAGAAGATCTTCGTGGCCGACCCGGCGCTGGGCTCGAAGCACAACCGCGGATGCGCCGTCGACCTGACGCTGCACGCGCTCGCCGACGGCCGCGAGGTGGTCATGCCGAGCGAGTACGACGAGAGCAGCCCGCGCGCCTACGCCACCTACGACGGCGGCGAGGCCTCCGCGCGCGAGCGCCGCGACCTGCTGCGCGCCGCGATGGAGCGCGAAGGGTTCTTCGTCTACCCGTACGAGTGGTGGCACTTCGACTACAAGGACTGGCGCGAGTACCCGGTCCTCGACCTCGCCTTCGACGCGCTGCCTCCCGCGGCGCCGGGAGCCGACGCCACGGGCTTCGATCTCTCCCGCGCGCGTCTGGTCGACCTCACCTGGCCGTTCGACGCGACGACGCTCTACTGGCCGACGTCCCCGTCGGGATTCGAGCTGAAGCCCCTTTCGCACGGAGCGACGCCGGGAGGCTGGTTCTATTCCGCCAACACCTTCTGCGCTCCCGAGCACGGCGGCACCCATCTCGACGCCCCGATCCATTTCTCCGAGAAGGGGCGGACGAGCGACCAGGTGCCGCTCGAGCAGCTCATCGGCCCGGCCGTCGTCATCGACGTGCGCGCGAAGACGGCCGGCGACCCGGACTACCGCCTGACCGCCGCGGATCTGCGCGACTGGGAGGCGGCGCACGGGACGATCGCGAAAGGGACGATCGTCCTGCTGCGCACCGGCTGGGGCGATCGGTGGCCCGACCGCAAGCGCTACTTCGGCGACGCCACGCCCGGCGACGCGTCGCACCTCCATTTCCCGTCGTACGGCCGCGAGGCGGCGGAGATCCTGGTCGGCGCGCGTGGCGTGGCGGCGATCGGGGTCGACACCGCCAGTATCGACTACGGCCCGTCGCGGGATTTCATCGTCCACCAGGTCGCGATGCGGGCCAACGTCCCGGGTCTCGAGAACGTGGCGCATCTCGAGGCGCTTCCCGAGACCGGCGCCTTCGTCGCCGCGCTGCCGATGAAGATCGCCGGCGGCTCCGGCGGCCCGGCCCGCATCGTTGCCTTCATCCCCGACGCCCTCGCTTCCCATCCCGCCGGAGGAACCCATCGATGACGCCCGCACCCGAAGCCCGGCCCGGACGGCCGGTCGTCGACCACCAGGCCATCCGCCGCGATCGCATCCTCAAGCTCCTGCCGCGCATCCTGCGCGAGCAGTCGACCGACGCCTGGCTCACCTTCACGCGCGAGAACACCCCCGACCCGATCCTCGCGGTCTTCGGGATCGAGCACATCGTCGCGCGCGGCGCCTTCCTGTTCGCGCACCAGAGCGGCGCCTTCCGGCGCATCGCGATCGCCGCCTCGTACGACGTCGAGCCGATCCAGAAGACCGGTCTGTTCGACGAGGTGGTCGCCTACAAGTCCGAAGGGGCGAAGCCGCATCTGAAGAAGGCGATCGACGCGCTGGCCCCGCGCGCCATCGCGGTCAACATGTCACGCGACGTCACCATCGCCGACGGGCTGACGTGCGGCCTGCGCGGCTACCTGGACGAGAGCCTCGGCGACCACGCCGCGCGGCTGGTCCCGTCCGAGAAAGTCGTGGTGTCGCTCCTGGCGCGCAAGCTGCCGATGGAGATCGCAGCCCTCGAGGAGGCCGTCCGCGTGACGCAGAAGGTGATCGGCGCCGCCCTCACCCCGGAACGGATCCGGCCCGGCGTCACCACCGAGCGCGCTCTGGGCGACTGGATGGCCGCGACCGCCCGCGAGATGGGCTGCGCCCTGGCGTTCGAGTGCGTCGTGGTCGGCCCGGTGCGCGGCCACTCCGAGCCGACCGACCGGATCATCCAGGGCGGCGACGTCCTCCGGATCGACTGGGGCGCGTCGTACGAAGGCTACTGCGCCGACATCCAGCGCATGGCCTACGTCCTGAAGCCGGGCGAGACGAAAGCACCCGCCTGGGTCGAGAAGCTGTTCGCCGCCACCCTCAGAGCGAACGGCAAGGCGATCGCCGCCCTCGTGCCCGGCAACACCGGGCATGACGTCGACACCGCCGGCCGCTCGTCGCTCGTGGCGGACGGCTACGAGGAGTACCCGCACGGCACCGGCCACGCCATCGGTCTCAAGGTGCACGACGTCGGCCCGCTGCTCGGCCCCGACTGGCGGGAGCGCTACGGCGACCAGGTGTTCTTCCGGATCGAGCCCGACCAGGTCTTCGCCGTCGAGCCGCTCATCTATGCGAAGCCGCCCGAGATTGACTACGAGATCAACTCCAGCCTGGAGGAGAACGTCGTCGTGACGGAGTCGGGACCGCGGGTGCTCGGCACCCCCCAGACCACGCTGCTATTAATATGATGCGTCCCCGGGCGGTTTCAGAACCGTAAGGAGTCCGTTTCATGCCCCTGTACGAATACACCTGCCGCAAATGCTCGAAGCGCTTCGAGCTCCTGGTCTTCGGGAGCGAGAAGGCTGCCTGCCCGAAATGCCACGGCCGCGATCTCGAGCGGCTGTTCTCGACCTTCGCCGTCTCGGGCGCCGCGCGCAAGTCGGACTCCGACTCGTTCGGCGATCTCGGCGGATCCGACTTCGCGGGCGGTGCGGATCCCGGCGGCGGAGACGATTTCGCCGGCGGGTTCGGCGGCGGCGCCGGCGGTCTGGGCGACCTGGGCGGTGGCGACCTGGGCGGCGGAGATCCCGGCGCCGGCGACGATGCCGCGGGCTCGGGCCCCTGGGACGACGACTGAGAAGACCGCCCCGTCCCGCTTCAGCGCATCGGCGCGGGGGGCTGTGGCGCCGGCCGCATCGGCGCGGGTGACGGGCCACCCGCGGGCGACGCGCCGCCCGCGCCCGGCTTCGAGCCGAGGATGTTGGTCGCCAGGGCGAACATCGACGTCAGGTCCGCGATGTTCGCCGGGATCACGAAGGTATTGCCGGCCTTGGCGAGGTCGCCGAAGCGGGCGATGTACTGCTCGGCCACCCGGAGCTGAACCGCCTCGGTCCCGCCCGGAATCTGGATCTGCTCCGCGACCTTGCGCAGCCCCTCGGCGGTGGCGCCGGCGATCGCCAGGATGGCCGCGGCGGCGCCTTCGGCCTCGTTGATCTGCTGCTGCTTCTTCGCCTCGGACGCCTTGATCACCTGCTGCTTCTGGCCTTCGGCGTTGTTGATGGCGGCGTCGCGCGTCCCCTCGGAGGCCAGGACCACGGCGCGCTTCTCGCGCTCGGCGCGCATCTGCTTTTCCATCGCCGCCAGGATGTCCTGGGGCGGCGTGATGTTCTTGATCTCGTATCGCAGCACCTTGATGCCCCAGGGCTCGGACGCCTTGTCGAGCTCGGTGACCACCTGGGTGTTGATGTGGGTGCGCTCCTCGAAGGTGCGGTCGAGATCGATCTTGCCGATTTCGCTGCGCAGGTTGGTCTGGGCGAGCTGCGTGATGGCGAACAGGTAGTCGGCGACGCCGTACGAGGCGCGATCGGGGGTCATCACCTTCATGTACAGAACGCCGTCCACGCCGACCTGCACGTTGTCGCGCGTGATGCAGATCTGCTCCGGGATGTCGACCGCGCGCTCCTTGAGCGAGTGCTTGTAGCGGATGACGTCGAAGAACGGCATCAGGACGTGGAAACCCGCCGGCAGCGTGGCGATGTACTTGCCCAG
Source organism: Patescibacteria group bacterium (assembly GCA_035638115.1). Taxonomy (GTDB): domain Bacteria; phylum Acidobacteriota; class Polarisedimenticolia; order Gp22-AA2; family Gp22-AA2; genus DASRAN01. The sequence continues at coordinate 20,780 of DASRAN010000037.1, forward strand.
ACGCTCCACGACGTAGGCGCTCTGCTGCGGCACGACCACGGCCGTCTTGGCGATGACGATCAGCACCAGGAAGGCCAGCACCATGACGACGATCAGTAGTGGCGACATCGATCCCCCCGCAAAGCGCCCGTCACTCCGCCCGCACCCAAAGCGTCAATCCCTCCACCTGCTCCACCCGGCAACGCTGGCCGCGCGGCAGGGCCCGGCCCTCCCGGCTGCGCACGCTCCAGGAGGTGCCGCGCAGCTCGGCCTTGCCCACCCCGCCCGCCGCCAGGTCTTCGGTCAGAGTCGCGGTCTCCCCGACGATCGCATCGACCGCGGGCTGCGGGGGCTCGCGACGCTTCATCCACTCGAGAAGCGGACGGCGGAAGAAGATCAGGAAGACGACCGACAGGATGGAGAACAGGAGGCACTGCAGCCAGACCGGCCCCACCAGGCCCGACCACGTGAGCAGCCCGACGACCAGCGCTCCCGCCCCGAAGAAGGCGATGAAGAAGCCGCCGGGCGTGGACAGCTCGAGGCCGAGCAGAACCAGACCGAGCACGATCCAGAGCCACCAGGTCATCGCCCCTCAGGGGTCACAGGCTAGACGCGGCCGCTTCGCCGCGTCAAGTGCGGGACCGGTCGCCGGCTCCGGGTTGGTCGCCGGTCGGATTCGGGCCTACGCTGCCACCATGCTTCGCGAACGCGGGCGCCGCTCTTCTCGCTTTCCACTCGCCTGCCTGGCGTCGGCCTCGATCATCCTGTCGTCGCTGCTCGGGTCGCCGGCGCGCGCCGCCGAGACGGCCGCGACCACGCCACCCGCCGGGGCGGCGCCAGACGATGCGTCCGCGACGGACGGCGAGCGCCCCTACTGGCGCACGAACCTGTTCGGGCGCTTTTTCACCGGCCAGAAGTACCTGTTCACCACCTGGTGGCCGTCCGAGTTCCGGCGTCCGGCGTTCACCGTTCCGCTTCTGGCCGGCACCGCCCTGGCGATCTCCTCGAGCCGCGACGAGGCGGAAGGCCCCGACGTGCAGCTCGAGCGCCGCTTCAGCGAGTGGACCGACGACCGCAACACGACCTCGGCCCATGTCGCGACGTCGCTGGGGGACGGAGCCACCGGTGCGCTCCTCCTCGGCGCCACCTACCTCGCCGGCCGCTGGAGCTCGAACGAAAAACTGTCCGAGGCCTCCAGCCTCTCGGCCGAGGCGCTCCTCGACGTCGGCCTCTACAGCACCGTGCTGAAGGGGATTTCGGCCCGCACCCGGCCGTCCGCGGGAGGAACCGGCGACTTCTTCGAGTACCGCCCCGACGGGGGCGAGTCGCCCGACTCGTTCCCTTCCGGGCACGCGATGGGCGCGTTCGCCGTCGCCACGGTGTTCAGTGGCGTCTATCGCGATCATCGCTGGGTGCCGTGGCTGGCGTATGGCGCCGCCGGCCTCGTCGGCGCCTCTCGCGTCGCGCTCGGGCGGCATTTCCCGAGCGACGTCTTCGTCGGGGCGATCCTCGGGAACAGTCTGGGCCGGATGGTCCTGACGCGACAGGGGGAGAGCGAAGGACCCGTCTCTCGCCTGACGCCGCTCGCCGGTCCCGCCGGCGGCGCGGGGCTCGTCTGGACCCGCACCTGGTAGGCCCGCCGCGCGGCGCCCCGAACGCCGTCACCACCTCGTGAACGAGCTCAGTGCGCCGGGATGGTCAGTACCGCCCGGTAACGCACCTTCCCCGCCGCGAGCCGATCGCGAACTTCGTTGGCCTTGTCGAGAGGATAGGTCTCGATCTGCGCCCGCACCTTGCCGGCGGCGGCGAGCTCGAGCGCCTCGACCAGGTCGCGGCGGTGGTTCTGCGAGCTGCCGATGAGCCGGGCCTGGCGGCTGAGCAGAAGCAACGAATCGGCCTGGATCGGCCCGTCGAGCGCGCCCATGTTCACGAAACGGCCTTCGGGGCGCAGCCCCGAGAGCGCCTGCGTCGCATGGGCGGCCGAGTTGGTGGTGCCGAGGATCACGTCCGCCCCGCCCGCCGCGAACAGCGCGGCGCCGAGATCGCCGGTGGCGACGATGACCTCCGACGCGCCCAGCTTCTTCGCCTCGTCCTTCTTCGCGGCCGTGCCGGTCAGGGCGAAGACCTCGAGCCCGAGAGCCCGGGCGTACTGGATGGCGAGATGCCCGAGACCACCGATGCCGAGGACTGCGACGCGCTCTCCCGGCTTCGGATCGGCGTTGCGCAGGCCGCTCATGACGGTGTACCCCGCGCAGAAAATCGGCGCCGCGGCCGCGTCGTCGAGACCGGCCGGCACCAGCGTGCAGCCGGTCGCCCAGGCGAGCATCAGCTCCGCGTTGCCACCTCCGAGGTTCATCCAGGTCTGCCCTTCGGGGCAGTAGTTGGAACGCCCCTCCTGGCAGGCTCGGCAGCGGCCGTCGCCGCGCTGGTGCCAGGAGACCCCGACCCGGTCGCCGGGCCGCAGCCCCAGGACGCCCGCGCCGAGCGCGACGATCTCTCCGACCGGCTCGTGACCCAGGACCTTGGGAAGCTCCAGCGGGAAATGGCCGTGATGCACATGGATGTCGGTGCCGCACATGCCGCTGGCGCGGATGCGGATCAGGACCTGACCGGGGGCCGGCTTCGGATCGGCGACGGTCTCGAGCGACCAGGGCTTGTCGTACTGCTTCAGGATGACGGCACGCATGGGCAATCTCCTTTGAGGATGGGCACTACGATGCACCCGGTTCCGCCGCCTGGCAAACGGCGGATCGGCGCGCCGGCTACCCGGCGCACTCGAAGTGGAAATGCACCTCGACCGACGGGTGCGGGTACGACTTCGGCAGCGGATCGAACGGCGCCGCCGACTTCACGGCCGCCAGCGCCGCCGCGTCCCAGGCGTCGGAGCCGGACTTCAAGTGAAGCACCGGCGGCGCGATCGAGCCGTCGGACGCGATCGTGGCGATCACCACCGCCTTCGCGCCGGCCGCGGGCGACGCGGACGGACGTTTCCACGCCGACGCGACCTTCTGGAACGTCTTCTGCTGGTAGGCGGCGTCCTTGAAGTCGCTCGCGAAGTAGCTCTGCAGCCGCGGGGCGCACGTTTTCCCGGCGGCCGTCGCCACGCCGAGGTCCGCCGGCGAAGCGGCGGCCAGAACAAGCATCATCGACCAGACTGCCGCGCCCGCCCCGAACCGTGCCGCCCTCATGCATCACCCCGCACGACACGCAGCAGGACCTCGCCGTAGGTCTCGATCTTCGCCGGCCCGATGCCCCGGACGGCGCCGAGCCCGTGACGGTCGAGCGGCCGCAGCGCGGCGATCGACACAAGCGTCTTGTCGTGCAGCACGATGTAGGCCGGCACCCCGCGGCGGCGCGCCTCCTCCGTCCTCCAGCTCTTCAGCCGCAGCAGGAGATCCGCGTCCGGGATGCCGCCTTCGCCGCTCTCCGGCGTGCCCGCCCGGAGGCCCCGGGCGGCCCGGTCCGGGCGCACCGCGGAGGCAGCCCGCGCGGAGACGGCCGGCGCGGCGTCGTGTGACGGCAGCGCCAGGAGCGGGCGGACCTCGCCGCGCATCACCGCCGCGCCTCCTTCGCCCAGTGCCAGGACGAAGGCTCCCGGGCGCCCGCCCTCGATGCCGCGCCGCTCCAGCAGTCCCGCCCCGACGAGGACGTCGAGCAGCCGCTTGACGTCGTCGAGCTTCATCGCCGCCAGCCGTCCGAACGTGGGGATCCGGTCGAGACCCCGATCGATCACCTCGCGGCTCTGGCTTCCGGTCAGGACCTGGGCGATCCGCTCGACGCCGAAGCGCGCCGGCAGGCGCGCCACGGCGGAGAGCGCGATGCGGACCTGCTCGAGCTCCCGATCGTCCGGCAGCCTTCCCGCGGCGCGGCGCCATCCCAGACAGACGTCGCAGGTGCCGCACTGCGGGATAGCACCGCTGCGCCCGGTGCCCGCGAAGTAGTCGTAGATGAAGCGCGTCCGGCAGCCGGCGCCGAAGGCGTAGCGCAGGATGGTGTCGAGGCGCGCGCGGTCGCGGCGCGCCTTGCCGGCCTGGGCGGCGAAATCGACCGGCGGTGGACCCGCGCCCGGCTCCACCCCTTCCGTCTCCGCGGCGCGGCGCAACAGGCGCGCCGCGGTCGAGGCGGCCATCGCCGCGGCGGCGTCGACGGCGTCCGCCTCGACGTCCGTCTCGCCCCCTTCGCCCATGAGACGCCAGACCCGGTGGAACACCTCGGGCGGCGGGTTCGACCCCTCCAGGAAGAACTCCTGGGTGCGCAGGTCGGCGGGCGAGAACAGGAGCGTCCCGCGCGCCGGGAGCCCGTCGCGCCCGGCGCGGCCGACCTCCTGGTAGTACGCCTCCACGCTTCCGGGCACGTCGGCGTGCACCACGAAGCGCAGGTCGCGCTTGTCGATCCCCATGCCGAAGGCGTTGGTGGCGGCGATGACCTCGATCCGGCCGGCGAGAAACCCGTCCTGCACCCGGGTCCGCTCCTCGTCGCTCAGCCCGCCGTGATAGGCCGCGGCGCGCAGGCCGAGCGCCGCCAGGTGCTCCGCCCAGCGGTCGACGTTCTTGCGCGTCGCCGCGTAGACGATGCCGGGCGGGCCGGGATCGCGCAGCAGCCGGTCGAGGGCGCGCGTCTTGTCGGCGCGGGCGCGGCAGGACTCGACCTCGAGCGTCAGGTTGGGGCGCTCGAAGCCGGTCACCAGCTCGAGCGGATCGTCCATCCCGAGCTGGCGCGCGATGTCGGAGCGCACTTCCGGCGTCGCGGTCGCGGTGAACGCGGCCGCGGGAACCCTCAGCCTCTGCCGCAGCTCGCCCAGGCGGCCGTAGTCCGGGCGGAAGTCGTGACCCCACTGGCTGATGCAGTGCGCCTCGTCGATCACCAGCCGCGTGACCCGCGCGCGCGCGAGGGCCGACTGGAAACCGGCCGCGCCGAGACGCTCCGGCGCGACGTACAGCAGGGAGAGCCGCCCGTCGGCGAAATCGGCTTCGAACGCCGCGCGCTCACGCGCCGCCAGACCGGAGTGGATCGCGGCGGCCGCGAGGCCGCGGGCACGCAGGCCGTCCACCTGGTCCTTCATCAGGGCGATGAGGGGCGACACGACGACGGTCGTCCCGTCGAGCAGGAGCGCCGGGAGCTGGAAGCAGAGCGACTTCCCCGCGCCGGTCGGCATCACCGCGACGAGGTCCCGGCCGGCGATCATGGCCGTGGCCGCCTCCTCCTGGCCCGGCCGGAACTCCTCGAGACCGAAGCTGTCGCGCAGGCAGTCGCGCAGCGCGGCCTCGATGCGATCGTGATCTGGCGTGCGATCCGTCATGCGCCCTGGACCTCGCGGTGGGCGTCATTCTATCGCGCCGGGCGGGGGATCGGCGGCGCGCGGGGAAGGGGCGCGTGGGGAGGCGGCGGGCGCCGCGTTCAGGGACAGGAGGCCGCGGCGGCGTCGATGGCCGCGTCACGCGGGCCCGACTGGCCGAAGCCGACCCCGTCGTCGTAGGTGCCGGTTCCGCCGCAGCCGACGCCGCGTACGAGGTAGTAGAACCCCTGGCCCACGGCCGGGAGCTCGGCGTCCGCCGAAGACGTGCCGGCCTGACCGCCGGTCATGCAGGACAGAACGCTCGCGGTGTAGGAGCGCGTCGACAGCAGAAGATTCAGGCTCCCCTTGACCAGGTCGTAGGTGAGAGCGCCGGGAAGCGGCGTCCAGGAGAGGCCGCCGGCCAGATCGACGTCGAGGCGGCTGGCGCGCGGCGGCGGTGCGGCGCAATCGTCGAAATCGAGACGCACGGTCGGCGACGGCGCGCCGGTCGCGCCGGAGGCGTTTCTCACCACCGCCAGGAGGTGATTGAGCCCGCCGTCCGGACTGCTGCGGGTCAGGTTGATCGGGATGTCGACGCTTCCGGAAAGGCCGACCGTCGCGTCGTACTCGGCGATCAGGATCGCGCTGTCCGCCTCGAAAGGATCGATGTCGAAGCCGCCGGCCGGCAGTCCGGCCGTGAACAGCGCCCCCTCGACCCGCAGGAGCGCGACCTGCGCGCCCGCCGGTCCGGTCACGCGCGCCGTCTGGGCCGCGGTGACCACCGTCGCGGGGGACGGCGGCGCCCCCACGATCAGCAGCCCTGGCGACGCCGGAAGACTCGCGGCCAGGGTCGCGACGCACGAACCGTCGCTGCCGGGAACGCGGAAGCAGCCCGCCGAGAGGACCGACGCGTCGCTGAAGGTGATCGTGATCGTGGCGCCGGTCAGCTCGAGACCCGACACGCTGCCCGACTCGCCCGGACCGGGCGCCGTCGCCCCCTGGATGATCGTCGGATCGACGTCGACGGAGAACTGGAAGCTGCGCGACGCGCTGAAGGAGCTGAAGTCAATCTGCAGCGTGTCGTAGCCGCCGTCGTGGGGGCCGCCGAACGGCGTGACGCACGGATCGGCCGGGGCGATCAGCCCCACGTTGCCGCTGCTGCCGTCGGCGGTGAAGCACTTCGCCACCGTGTCGCCGGCGGTGCCGTTCGGATCGAAGACCAGATCGGGGAAGAGCGCGGTCGTGAGATCGACCCGCAGGCGCGTGATCCGGATGGTCCCGCCCGACGTGTTGGCGACGACGAACGATCCGGTGTTGTAGGTGCTGGCATTGATGTCGCCCCCCGGCGTGATGGTGACCGACGCTCCGGTCGTTCCGGCCAGCAATTGAGGGTCCATCGCCCGGACGGGCGAGGCCGCCGCCGCGAGAACGAGCAGCAATCCGATGACTCTGCGCATGGACGTACTCTTCAAATACGATCGTCCGTCCCATCTGTCAAGGCCGGGCCGCCGCGCGGTGGAAAGTCCGCGATGCGCGACCACATTCGCGACCCGTCAATGGGGCCTGGGGGTAATAACGTTCTCGTCAGCCGGACGCTCTGCCGGCCAGTCTCTGTCGCGATCGCCAGAAATGTAAGGAGATGCGCCATGCATCCAGGTTTGTCCCGCCGCTCGCCCTCCGTCTGGTCGCCTATCATCTTTACTGTGGCACTGCTCCCGGTCTGGCTGTCCGGCGCGCCCGCGGCGCAGGCCGACTGCCCGCCGGGGATCAGCGTGCCGATCACGAGCGGCGACCCGGCCTCCGGGCCGCCGGTCTTCGTGACCGGGCTCGGCTCGGCCCCGACCGGATCGTTCTTCATCCTCGGCGCCGGCGACACGGCCAACAGCGGCACCCTGCCGGCCTCGGCCTGGCTGCGGCCGGTCGGCGATCTCGATGGGGACGGCCTGCCCGACTACCGCGTCGACGCTCCCGGGACGGGCCCCGGCGGCTGGGGCGATCCCCTGACCGTCGGCTGCCCCGCCACGATGTCCCCCGATCATCCGCCCCTGGTCCTGATCATCCAGCACGTCCGCGAGGACCTGGACGGCGACGACAAGTTCGACGTCTTCGAGGACTTCCTGCACCACAACGGCGTCCTGGACCCGGGCGAGGATCGCGACCATGACGGCCGGCTGACCTCACCCACCGGGTGTGAGGGGGTCAACCGCGAGGACAAGGATTGCGACGGGCATCTCGACATCGTCGACGAGGACCCGAACGGCAACGGCATCTGCGATCCGAACGATCCTCTCTACCCGAACTGCGACGTCGACGGTGACGGTCATCTCGATCGTGGCGGCGAGGACCGCAATCGCAACTTCGCCCTGGACGATCGCCCGAACGTCTTTACCGATGACCGCATCCCCGACGAGAACGGCAACACGACGACCCTTTATCCCTACGGCGAGCTCCACCCGTCACCCGGCGGCGTTCTCGTCGTCGTCCTGGCCTGGAACGGCCAGGCCTACTCGCTGCAATCGATCACCGGGACGACCGACCTCCTCACCCCGGTCGAGGACCTCGACCACGACGGCAAGTTCGACGTGTTCGAGGATTTCCTGCATCGCAACGGAGTGCTCGATCCCGGCGAGGATCTCGACGGGGACGGCCGGCTGACCCCACGCGACGGCTGTGAAGGCGCCGACCGCGAGGACAAGGACTGCGACGGCCGTCTCGACAGCATCGACGAGGACCCGAACGGCAACGGCGTCTGCGATCCGGCCGATCCCCTCTACCCCCAGTGCGACCGCGACCACGACGGCCACCTCGACCGGGGGGACGAGGATCGGAACCACAACAATCAACTCGACGACCGGCCGTCGCCGCAACCAGGCGATGTGATCCAGAACTACGACGCGCACGGGAAATTCCTCGGCTACCTGCCTTCGAGCTATCCATACGACTCGTTCGTGCCGCGTCCGTACCGGCTGCTGCACACCGATCCGCTCGACGGACTGACGGTCGGTGTCACCGGCGTGCACAGCGACCCGAACGGCGCCCTGCGGGCGCGTTTCGAAGTGCCTGGCGTCCCCCTGCACGTCGACACCTCCCTCACGCCGACGGTCTTCGACGGGCTGATCCTGTCCCTCGTCGGCGGGTGCCACATCCCCGGCTGCCCCCAGCCGCTCACTCCGGCCCTGCCCGAACATCCTGGCGATCCGCTCGCCTGGTTCGTCGAGACCGGCACGCCGACGATCGCCCTGCCCGCGGCCTCGAATCTTCAGTCGGGCGCCTTCCTGTCGATCAAATTTGCGTCGGGACATCCGTTCCATCCGATACAGCCCCTGTTCGGCGAGGCGCTTTCGGTGGGGAGCAGCATCTTCCTCGCGTCCATCGCGGGCGCGCCCGGCAGCCAGCTCGCCGACCTCCTGGATCCGGATGGCGACGGCGTGCCGCTGCCGCTCGACGTCTGCCCCGCGTTCTCCAATCCGGATCAGGCCGATGCGGACTTCGACGGCATCGGAGACGACTGCGATCCGGCCGACGCCGTTCCCTCGACCATCACCGACCACTGGACCTCGATCCCGGCGGATCCGTCGCCGGGGATGCGCGGCGGAGCCGCCTCGGTGTTCGATCCTCTCCGGGGCGTCGTCGTGCTGTTCGGCGGCTCGGCCGACCCCTCGACCTGGGAGTACGACGGCCACTTCTGGCACGCCTACACGCCGGCCGTGAGCCCCACGCCACGCCGCGGACAAGGCATGGCGTGGGACGGCGATCGGCGCCGCGTCGTGCTGATTGGCGGCGAGCGCTGGTCGGACGGAGCGGTCCTCGGCGACCACTGGGAGTACGACACCGGGAAACACCAGTGGTCGCAGCGGCGGCTGCCGATCGCGCCGAGTCCACGCGCCTGGTTCGGATTGGCGCGCGACGATCGGCAGCGGGCGCTCGTCCTCTTCGGCGGCCGCGCCGGCGGCACCGTTCTCGGCGACACCTGGATGCTGCGCGGCAGCACCTGGCGTCCCGTGCCGAGCCCGCTCGCCCCGTCCCCCCGGTTCTCGCCCGGCATGGCCTGGGACGCGCGACGCCAGGTCACGATGCTGGCCGGCGGGATCGGCCATGCCGCCAGCAACGATCTCCGCGACGATTGGTGGGAATTCGACGGCGTCACCTGGCAGCCGGTCGACTACCGCGGCGATTTCCCGCCCGCCGCCATCGGTGTCCTGTATTACGACTCGATCCACAAAGAGACCGCCTTCTTCGGCGGTCGGGCGCTCCGCCAGCTGTCCCACGACATGGGCGACGCGATTGCGCCGACGGACACGGCGGCGACGCGATTGTTCGACGGAGCGCGTCTCCGTCCGCTGCCGACCCTCGACACCATCCGGGCGCGGGAGTACCCCACGGCCGCCTTCGACCGGAACCGCGGTGTGCTGGTCGTGCATGGCGGGGTCATGTCCACCGGGATCTTCCCGGACACCGTCGAGCTGACGCGCGCCGCGGACGCCGACGGGGACGGGGTGGACGACGCCCACGACGATTGCCCGTACGTGGCCGATCCCGATCAATCGGATCGGGACCTCGACGGCGCGGGCGACGCCTGCGACAACTGTCCCGACGTCTCCAACCCGACGCAGCACGATCTCGATCGCGACGGCCTGGGCGATGCCTGCGACGGCGACGTGGACGGCGACGGCGTCGCCAACGAAGCGGACGCCTGCCCGGCGTCCTACGTGCCGGGGCGGCCGATGACCGCCGTCGGCGCTGGCGGTGGCGGCGACAGCGACGGCGACGGGATTCCCGATGATTGCGATGCCTGTCCCGGCGACCCGGCCAACGACGCCGACGGCGACGGAATCTGCGGCGACCGCGACAACTGCCCCACGACCTTCAACCCGCTGCAATCCGACGCGGACGACGACGGCGCGGGTGACGCCTGCCAGCCACAGCTGAAGATCCTCTCCATCCTGCCCTCCCCCGCGGGTCGGATGGGGATCAACACAGCGGTGCTGCTGCTCGATCCGGACGGCGACCCGGTCCACGGCCGCATCACCATCGGCCCCGCGATCACGGTGCCGGACGTCGTCTCCGGCGGACTCGATCCCTGCCGCGCCGCCTGGTTGCCCGACGGAGTTCCGGGCGAGGGCTTCATCTTCGCCCAGCTGCCCGGCAACGCACCGTTCATCACCGACGTCGACAGCGGCTTCGGCTGTAACGACGGTCTTGCGGATTTCCTCGTCTCGAAGGGGACCTGCGCCGCGACCATCCCGGGCGCCGGTGAAACGGCGCTCAACGTCGACGGACCCTTGCCGTTCCCGATCTGCGTTCGGCGCGCCGACGGGAGCGGCTCGCTAATAGACCTCTCGGTGAGCCGTGTCGAACCGGGAGCGCTGATCCTGGCCGGCGATCCGGCGCCGCTGGTCGACGCCACGTACACCGGAACGCGGCTGCCGTTCATGCTGAGCCTCGCCGCGCTCACCAGCCCCGGACCGTATGTTCTCGAGGTCACCGCGACCGACGACAACACGCCGGTGCGCGTCGACCGGATGGTGTTCGACTGGAGCGGCGAGCGCTGGATGTCGTTCCGCCGAAAGCTACAGGCGACGTCGCCCTGAGGGCGGCGCCCGCTGCACGGCGCCGGCTGCGCGCCGCCCGGCCGCCTACTTCGTGAACGGCCGCAGCGTCGCCAGGTCGGGGTCGTTGTCCGCCTGCTTCCTGAGCTTCGGGTTGAGCGACAGCGCGCGCGTCAGGGCCTTCATCGCCCCTTCCCGATCGCCGTTGGCGGCGCGGATCACCGCCAGGTCGTAGAGCACCTCGGGAAGCATGCCCGATTGCTTCTCGGCGCCGGCGGCGGCGCGCTCCTGGGCGTGCAGCGCCTCCGGATACTTCTTCGCCGTGAACGCGGCCCAGCCGTGGTTCCAGTCGTCGTTGACGAGCGACATCCCGAGCAGGCGGCCGAGCTCGCCGATCGGGTCGGCGTGATCGTCGACGCGCAGATCGATCGCCCGGTCGCTGAAGCCGTTGAACCCGCCGCCCGCGCGCACCACGACCAGGGCGGCCGACTGGTGGCCGCGGCTGTCGCCTCCCGCGGCGTCCCCGGCGACGATCGCCGCGTACAGCCGCTCGGCGAGCCGCTTCCCCTTCGAGTCGAGGAACGCCTTCTCCATCGCCGCCACGACCGGCTCGCCGGCCAGGATGTTTCCCTGCACGGCGTAGCCGGGCCCGTGCCGGCCGCCGGCCCAGGTGTTGCACTTCGGGCCGGTCGCAGTCGCCGAATCGCCCGACGCGGTCACCACCCCCAGCTGACGCGCGTCGTCGCCATCCCCCCGCAACAGCACCCGCACCACCTCTTCCGCGCTCAGGCCGCGCTCCAGCAGGTCGAGCCCGCGCGGACCGAACGTCGTGTTGGCGTTCGCCTGCGTCGCGACGGCGCCGACGCCCGCCTTGGCGAACGGCACCACCGATCCGACCGCGAAGAAGCGGCTGGCGACGGCGACCCCCGTCTCGCCGGCCTGCGGATCGGCCGCGACGATCGAGAAGGTCGCGGGGCCCTGCGGGGCGGCGATCGTCCGGGAGGTCGCGGCGCCCGCGGCCAGCGCGAGCGCCAGGACCGGCGTCGCGAGCGACGGCAGCAGGCCCGCCACCCGGCGCTCGCGGCCGCCGCCGGTGATGGAGTTGCAGGTAGTCGTCATGAGGCATGTCCCTCCAGCGGCGGGATTCTAAGCGGTATCATCACCGGAATGCTGCCCGGGTTTCGCCGGCTCGTCCCTTGCTTTCTCCTCGCGCTGTCGCTTCTGCTCGACGCGACCGCCGGCACGGCGCTCGAGCGTCTGCAGAGACGGTTCGATCTCGAGCGTGGCCTGCCATTCTCCGAGGTCTACTCGGTCCAGCAGGACCGCGGCGGCTTCATCTGGATCGCGACCGGGGGCGGGCTGTTTCGCTACGACGGGGTCGATCTGCGTCCCTGGCCGCGCGAGCCGTTCCGACCGTTCGCGCGCAACCTCGCCGCCGGACCCGCGGGTGAGGTCGTCCTGGTCGGCTACACGGGAAACCTGTTCCAGGTCGCCGGCGACGGCATCGCCCCGGTGGAGGGACCGCCCGGAGCGCCGTTCAAGGTGACGGGGGCGCCGGTCTGGGACGCCCGTGGCACCCTCTGGGTCACCACCGGCGACCGGCTCTGGTCGCGACGCCCGGGAGCCGGATGGAGCGAGTATCCGCTCGCCCGCTTCGACGGGCTGCCGATCCGGCGCATCGACCCCACCAGCGGCGGCGATCTCCAGGTCCTCACCGGCAAGGCGCTCTGGCGCGTCGGAGCTTCGCTCGAGGCGGTCCGCCTGTTGTCCCGCGAAGGAGTCCAGCAGGCGCTGGTCGAGGAGGACGGGTCGATCGTCGTCCTGCTCGCCGATCACGCCGCCGCGATCCGCGACGGAGTCGAGAGCCGCCTCCTCGATTATCCCGGCCGGCCGATCGACATGGTGCAGCGCGGCCCGACCCTCTGGATCTCGTTCGACGTCGGCATCGCGGCGCTGACGCCGGGACGGCCGGCGGAGATCCTCGGCTCCGGCCAGAAGGTCCCGAGCGGCGGGCCGCTTCTCGTCGATCGGGAGGGCAGCCTGTGGGTCGGCACCTTCCGCGGGCTCCTGCAGTATCCCGTCCCGGAGACCGCCGCATGGGGACTGGACGAGGGGCTCAACAACGGCACGCGTCGCCTGGCGCTCTCGGCGGAAGGGATCTGGGTCGACACCTGGGCCGGTCTCGGGCTGATGCGCCGTCTCGGCGGCTCCTGGAGCACGGAGCGGATCAAGGGCACCGGGACCAGCGCCCTGTGCATCGCGTCCGACGGCGCGCTCTGGTACGGAGGCGCCGGACGGGCCGTGGAGCGGCGCGCCGGCCGGTTCGTCACTCATCCCGCGCCCGCGATCACCGAGGTGCGCGAATGCTCGGCCGGCGCGGACGGCCGGATCTGGCTCTCCGGCTTCTACGGGCTCGCCCTCGCAGGCCAGCCGGCGCGCACCGGGACCCCGGGGCGCGCCGCGGTCTCCGCGCCCGTGCTGCCGGTGTCGCTCCCGCGCGGCTCCGACTTCCGGGATGGCGACCTCAAGGTCCTCGAGGATTCCGGCGGCCGTCTCTGGATCGCGGCGGGCGAGACGATCTGCCGCGCCGAGGCCCGGTCGGTCGCGGCCGGTGCGCCCGCCGACTGGTCGTGCGCGACCGCCGCGGGCACCGGCGGGGTCACCTCCCTGGCGGAACCGTCCCCCGGATCGATCTGGGCCGGGACGCTCCTGGCCGGCGTCTACCGTCTCGCCGCATCGGGCCAGGCCTGGGAGCCGATCCCCGCCGCGCGCAGCCTGCCGACGCGGGTGGTCCGCAGAGTCCGCGCCTCCCCTTCGGGCGGCGCCTGGATCATCAGCTACGGGACGATCCTGAGGGTCGCCGAGCGGCCTGGCAGCGCCGCGGGCTGGGAGGTGGTCGAGCGGCCCTCCGCATGGCACGGCCTGATGATCAGCGACGCCGAGGACGTTCTCGAGGATCCGTCCGGCGATCTCTGGATCACGACGCTCGCCGGGCTGGTCCACGTCCCCGCCGTGGTGCGTCGCGCCCGGCCGCCGGTGCCACCGGTCGAACTGGTCGACGTCCTGGTGGACGGGGAGCCGCTGGCCTGGCGCTCCGGAGTCGACCTTCCCTGGCGGCGCAACCGGATCGAGCTGCGCTTCGCGGGATTGTCGTACCGCGACCCGGCTCTCCTGCGCTACCAGGTGCGGCTGCGCAGTCACGAGCCCTGGATCGACGCCTCCGGCCGGCCTTCGTTCCTGTTCGTCGATCTGCCGCCGGGGACCTATCACGCCGAGGTCCGGGCGTCCCTCGACGGCGAGCACTGGTCGGAGACGCCCGCCGGGCTTTCGTTCCGGGTGCGTCCTCCGTTCTGGCGCACCTGGTGGTTCACCACGGCCGCGGCGCTCGCGGTGGCGGGTCTGGCGTACGCCCTGTACCGGTTCCGGCTCGCCCAGGTGCTGCGGCTCGAGCGCACCCGCACCCGCATCGCCGCCGACCTGCACGACGATATCGGCGCCAGCCTGTCGCGCATCGCCCTGCAGAGCGACCTGCTCAAGCGGCCCGCGATCCTGCCTCCACCCGATGCCGAGCGTCTGCTGTCGGACATCGGCGCGTCGGCGCGCGCCCTGGTCGACGGGATGAGCGACATCGTCTGGTCGATCGACCCGAAGCGTGACGATCTCGCCAGTCTCGCGGCGCGCGCCCGGCACTTCGCGCTCGGCCTGTTCGAGCCGCTGGGGATCGCGCTGGCCCTGCGTCTCCCCGAGGACGCCGCGCGGCTGCGTCTCGGCCCCGAGCACCGCCGGCATCTCTACCTGTTCATCAAGGAGGCGGTGAACAACGTCGCCCGGCACGCCGCCGCGCGTCAGGTCGTCATCGAGCTCGGCGTCGAGGGCGGCCGCCTGGCGGTCGAGGTGCGGGACGACGGGCGCGGCTTTGCAATCCCGGCCGACACGCAGGCCACGCCGGCCCCCGCCCGCCGCGGCACCGGCGGCCACGGCCTGCCGAGCATGCGGGCCCGCGCCGCGCTTCTGGGAGGGACGCTGACGATCAGGCCGGCTCCCGGCGGCGGGACGGTGCTGCGTCTGGTCTGCCCGATCGCGAACGCCGCCGCCTGATCCTGTATCATCTCCGGCCGGCCGCGCCCCGACAGGTCCGGGAACCCTGACAGATGGAATTCACCCCCAATCAGACGCTCGGAAACTACCGCCTGGTCGCCAAGATCGGCGAGGGGGGGATGGGTGTCGTCTGGCGCGCGGTCGACGTCACGCTCGACCGGGAAGTCGCGATCAAGGTCCTGCCGGAGCATTTCGCCGACGATCCCGATCGGCTGAGCCGCTTCGAGCGCGAGGCGCGGCTGCTCGCTTCGCTCAATCACCCCGGCATCGCGACGATCCACGGCCTGCACCAGGCGCGGGGGGTCCACTTCCTGGCGATGGAGCTGGTGCCGGGGACCGACCTCGCGCGGCGCCTCGAGGCCGGACCGGTGCCGGTCGAGGAGGCCCTCGCCATCGCGCTGAAGATCTCCGAAGCGCTCGAGGCGGCGCACGACAGCGGCGTCGTGCATCGCGACCTGAAGCCGGCCAACATCCAGGTCACGCCCGACGGAAAAGTGAAGATCCTCGACTTCGGTCTGGCGAAGGCGGTCGACGCGGACCCCTCGGGTCATTCCGGGTCGCTGTCGCCGACCATGACGACGCCCGCGTTCACCCGCATGGGACTGATCCTCGGCACCGCCGCCTACATGAGCCCGGAGCAGGCGAAGGGGAAGCCGGTCGACCGGCGCGCCGACATCTGGGCCTTCGGCTGCATCCTGTACGAGATGCTGGCGGGGCACCGGCCGTTCATCGGCGAAGGCGTCTCCGAGCTGATGGCGGCGGTGATCATGTCGCCGGTCGAGTTCAAGGACCTGCCGGCCGCGATCCCGACGCGCATCCGCACCCTCGTCCGCCGCTGCCTGGAGAAGGATCCGCGCCGGCGCCTGCGGGACATGGGCGAGGCCCGCTACGCGCTCGAGGAGACTCTCGCCGGGACCACCGATGAAGTCGCCGCCGCGCCGGTCGCCGCCGCGGCGCGCCGGTCGTCCGCCGCCCTCGTGGCGCGGGCGCTCGCCGCGGCGGCGGTCGCGGCGGTCCTGACCGCGTCCTACTTCCTCTTCCTCGCGCCGGCTCCGGCGCCGGCGCCGGTGCGGCGCTTCGCGATCCCCGCCAAGGGTTCGTTCCGTTCGACGGTCCAGGGAGGGATGGTCCAGATCTCGCCCGACGGCCGCCTGCTGGCGCACGTCGAGGAGGGCAAGCTCTACGTCCGCCCCCTGTCGCGCCTCGACTCGACCCTGATCCCGACCACGGCGGAGCCGTCGTTGCTCTTCTGGTCGCCGGACAGCGCCTTCATCGGCTACACGGCGGGCGGGAAGCTCTGGAAGGCGCCGGCGGCCGGCGGCCAGAGCAGCGCCATCACAGACATCAAGGGAATCCTGGACGGCGGCAGCAGCGCTTCGTGGTGCCCGGACGGCCGCATCGTCCTGGGGACCGGCGCAGGCGGGATCCTTCGCGTCTCGTCCCTGGGCGGCGATTTCGAGGAGGTCATCCCTGTCCTGAAGGACAAGGAGGGCGACCTGCACAGCGCCTACTGCATGCCGGACGGGAGCATCCTGTTCGTCCCGCACCTCGTCAACGCGCGCCCGAGCATCCTGACTCTCTGGGCGAACGGGCAGCGCAAAGAACTGGTCAAGCTCGCACCCGACCAGGACATCTGGTTCCCGATCTACTCGCCGGCGGGTTACATCCTCTATCACCGGCACCCGGCGAATGCGGGCATCTGGGCGGTGCCGTTCTCGCTCAAGCGGCACGAGACGACCGGCGAGCCGTTCCTGGTGGCGCAGGACGGCGACGTGCCGAGCGTCTCGAACGACGGCACGCTGGTGCACGTCACCGGCACGGTGTCGCGCCTGACGCAGATGGTCTGGGTCGACCGCGCCGGCAAGGTGCTCGGTCCCATCGGCCCGCCCCAGGAGCAGTGGCCGTTCCCCGAGATCTCCCCGGACGGCCGGCGCCTGGCGATCGCCGCCAAGGAGAACGACATCAGCGACATCTGGATCCACGACATCGAGCGCGGCACCCGCACCCGCCTCGACGCCGGCACCGCCCTGTACAGCACCGAAGCCTGGTCCCCCGACGCGAGCCACATCACTTTCCAGGACGGCCAGGCGGCGCCGACCATCAAGGTGCGCTCGACGGACGGGCGGGGCGAGACGCGGACGGTGCACGAGGGCTGGTCGGCCTCCTACTCGGCCGACGGTCGTTACCTTCTGTACGCCCAGGGCGGCCAGATCACCCCCTGGACCATCTCGTACATCGACACCAAGGGCGACGGCAAACCGGTGCCGCTGGTGCACGAGAACGACAAGACCGACGCCATCTGGCCGCGTCTCTCGCCGGACGGCAGGTATTTCGCCTACGTCTCGAACGAGAGCACCGTCGACGAGGTCTACATCAAGCGCTTTCCGAGCGGCGAGGGAAAGTGGCAGGTGTCGGTCGGCGGTGGCACCTGGCCGCGCTGGAGCCGCAAGGGTGATCGCATCTTCTTCGTCCAGCGGGAGACGTTGATGGAAGTGGACGTGACTCTCGGCCCCGAGCCGCATCTTGGCAAGCCGCGCACCTTGTTCACCCGCAAGCCGCTCGGGTGGCCGCTCATCTTCAGCTGGTCTCCCGGGTTCGACGTCTCGGCGCAGGGGGACAAGTTCGTCATCGTGCAGGCGCTCAACGACAAGCAGGCCGAAGGCGGGGTCGTCGTGCTCGAGAACTGGACCGGCGAGTTCGTCCACCCGCAGCACTGATCCCACCGCGCCGAGCCCGCAACGCTGGGCGCGCAGAACGAGCCCGCAGCGCCTCGCCGGCCGCGCCGGCCGCCGCGCCGGGGCGGGCGTGCTATTCGCTCGAGCGGACCTTGCGGTCGTGCACCGCCTGGATCGGGCGGGCGTTGTGCGGGTAGCGCTTGGCGAGCGCCTGCTCCTGCGCGGAGGAGATGCTCGCCTGGCTCTTCAGCACGAACCAGGTCACCCCCTCGGTGCAGGGCGGCGTCGTGAGCGATCCCAGGAAGGTGTAGTAGTTGGGAACCGGCGGCAGGATGGCGGAGGGGTCGGCCAGCGTCTTGTCCGATCGCGTCTCGTTCCCGGCGCCTTTCGGAAGGTTCGCGAGGACGGCGTCGATCAGGGGGTTGGCCTTGCCGATCGTCAGCAACACGGCGAGGACCGCCAGTTTCCCGTCCGCGCTCTTGTGGACCAGGTGCGCCACCATCGGGAAGCTCTTGCCGTCGATCTGCTCCTCGCTCGGCCGGTGGAAGTGGATCTGCAGCAGGCTGTACGGGACGCCGTCGATCTTCATGATGCTGCCGGGATCGAAGTTGATCTGGATCGAGTGCCCGGTGTCGAGGACGTCGAGCGGCGCCGGCTTGTAGTAGAAGCGGAACGAGTCGAGGTCGGTGGTCGCGAGCTTCGAGGTCACGATATTGATCGGTGATTGCAGCGTGCCGGTCTTGCAGGCCGCGTACGCCGGATCGAGATCGCCCCAGTGCTCGGGCCCCTCCGCCCCTTCGTACCCCCAATGGGGCCCGCTCTTCTCCGGCGCGCTCGGCGCCTTGGCGGCCGGCGGCGGGCTCGCGGCCCGCTTCGGCTTCGGGGGAGGCGCCGGGTTCTCGGCCGTGGCGGGCGCAGGGTTCGCGGGAGGCGCCGCGATCGCGGGCCAGGCGCCTGAAAGGACCACCGCCAGGACGGCCGCCATCGTCGCCGCCGCTGTCGTCGCCGCCATCGCCGCCGTCGCCAGGATCCACCTGCCTCGATTCACCGCCGCGCGCTTCGTCATCGCTCTCCTCGGATCGCTTCGCGATCGGGGCGCCGGGCGCCCGATGGGGACCCCGGTCCAGGGGCTAATCTACAACAGATTGGCGGGCCCCGCCGTTCCTCAGCCGCGCCGGCGATCCGCCGGCTCGACGGTCCCGTCGAGCAGCAGAGCGTTGATCTCGCCGCCGAGAATGAGCGCGGCGCTCTGCAGATAGATGAAGGTCAGCAGGATGAGCCCGCCCCCGAGCACGCCGAAGATGGGATTGAATCGGACCAGGCTGCGGATGTAGGCGCCGAATCCCGCGGCGACCGTGACCCAGACCAGGCCGGCCGACACCGCTCCGGGCAGTCCCTGCGCCCAGCGCGCGTCGTGGCTCGGCCCGAACCGGTAGAAGGCCGCCATCCAGACCACCAGCAGCAGGAAGGCCACCGGGTACCGGAGCCAGTCCCAGGCGAAGGAGAAGGCCGGCCCCAGATCGAACCGCTCCGCCACCTGGCGTCCGTGGCCGAAGAACGGTCCCACGACGAACAGCGCCAGGACCAGCACCACCATGACGGCGCTGCCGAGGGCCAGCAGAAACGCCGTGAGCCGGACGTCGAGCCAGCTGCGCCGCTCGCGCAGGCCGTAGGCGCGATCGAGGGCGCGGATCGCCGTCGCGAACCCGCGCGACATCGCCAGGAGCCCCAGCACCAGGGCCGAGGTCACCACGCCGCCGCTGTGCTGATCGAGCAGTCCGCGCGACTGGGAGACGTCCAGCCCGCGATCGGTGAACAGGCTCCCGAGGAATTCGACCAGCGCCGAGCGGGCCTGCGCCGCGACCGCCGGACCCGCGATGTCCCCCAGCCATCCCATCAGCCCGGCGACCACGATCAGCCCGGGGAAGACGCTGAAGGTCGTGAAGTAGGCCATCTCGGCGGCGAGGCCGTTGACGCGGTCGTCCACCGCCCTGCGCCAGAGCGCCCTGACGAAGAGAACCCACGACGCCGGATCCCGGAGGCTGACCTTCATGCTGGACGGCGCGCGCCCGCCGCGGCGGACGGCGCCCTCAACCCTTCGGCTCGGGCCGGACGGGCGGCATGGGCGCCGGGAAGATGGTCAGGTTGCCGTCCGCCTTGGCCGCCGAGACGCGGCTCATCCCCTGCTTCTCCACCTCGTCGATCCGGATCACCGCGTGCAGCGGGATGAACGTCTTCCGGACCCCCTTGAACTCGATCTTGATCGACTCCTCCGACGGGTCGACGACCACCTGCGATCGCTCGCCGAACAGGAGCTCCTCGACCTCGACGAATCCGAACAGCAGCCCCTGCTCCACGCGGCTGGCGTAGATCTCGAACAGCCGGTCGTGATTCCGGAAGATGACCTTGTAGATCCGGGTTTCGTGCCCCATTGGGCCCGGGAGATACCACGACCCGGCCCCCGACGCAACCGGTCCGCCGGATCGCGGCGTCGATCCGCGGTTATAGTCCCGTTGATGAGCCGGCTCACCGTCCTCGCCGTCGTGGCGCTCGTCCTTCTCGTTCCGGTCCCGGCCCTGGCCGCCGCGACCGGCGCTCACGGCGACCCGGTGGCGCCGGTCCTGGCGGCGCTGGCGATCATCCTGGTGGCCGCCAGGCTGGGAGGGGACCTGGCGGCGCGTCTCGGCCAGCCGGCGGTTCTCGGGGAGCTGCTCGCCGGTGTTCTCCTGGGCAACCTTCCTCTTCTTGGTGTCTCCGGCCTCGGGTTCTTCACCAGCGACCCGACGCTCGACATGCTCGCGCGGATCGGCGTGATCCTGGTTCTCTTCGAGGTCGGGCTGGAGTCGACGGTCGGCCAGATGCTGCAGGTCGGAGCCTCCTCGCTCCTCGTGGCGGTTCTCGGCGTGGCGGCGCCGTTCGCTCTCGGATGGCTGGTGGGCGCCTGGCTGCTGCCGGATGCCGGCGGCTACGTGCACGCCTTTCTCGGCGCGACGCTCTGCGCAACCAGCGTCGGGATCACGGCGCGCGTCCTCCAGGACCTCGGCCGGTCGCAGACGCCGGAGGCGCGCATCATCCTGGGCGCGGCGGTGGTGGACGACGTGCTCGGCCTGGTGGTCCTGACGGTCGTCAGCGGTCTGGTGGTCGCGGCCGACGGCGGCGGTTCGCTGTCGGCCGGGGCCGTGGGCCTGATCGTCGGCCGCGCCGCCCTGTTCCTCGTCGGGTCGCTCCTGCTCGGGGTCTGGCTCTCGCCGGGACTGTTCCGGCTCGCGTCGCGGCTGCGCACGCCCGGCGTGCTGCTCGCCGCCGGGCTGTCATTCTGCTTCCTGCTCGCCTGGCTCGCGAACCTCACGGGGCTCGCGCCGATCGTCGGGGCCTTCGCGGCCGGCCTGATCCTCGAGGAGCGCCACGATCGTCCGTTCGCGGAGCGCGGCGAGCGCCGGCTCGCGGAGGCGATCCACCCGATTGTGGCGTTCCTCGCCCCGGTCTTCTTCGTGCTGATGGGAATGCGCACCGACCTGCGCTCGTTCGTGCAGCCCGGCGCGCCGGCGCTCATCCTCGGCCTGACGATCGCCGCGATCGCCGGCAAGCAGGTCTGCGGCCTCGGCGTGGTCGGCCGGGGCGTCGATCGGCTCTCGATCGGGTTCGGGATGGTGCCGCGCGGCGAGGTCGGCCTGATCTTCGCCAGCATCGGCCTCACGCTGCACATCGGCGGGCAGGCGATCGTCGGCCCGGTGACTTACTCGGCCGTCGTCGCCATGGTGATCCTGACGACGCTGGTCACGCCGCCGGCCCTCAAATGGAGCCTGTCCCGATCCGGCGGCTCAGGCGGAGCGCGCGACCGGCGCGCTCACCAGGACCGGGAGTAGACCGAAGTCGAGATCCCCCGTCACGTCCGGCCGCCCAGAAGCCACTCCGCCTGCCGGGTCGTCGGGCCGGCCGCCG
>DASRAN010000038.1:0-23691 GCA_035638115.1 Patescibacteria group bacterium
CGATCGCCGCGCCTTCCCCGAGCGCCAGACCGTCGCGCCGCCGATCGAAAGGACGCACCTCGGTCGAGGCGAGCGCCCTCAGCAGACCGAAACCCGAAACGACGAACGCCGAGAGCGCGTCGACGCCGCCGGCGAACATCACGTCCGACTCGCCGCGCCGGATCGCGTCGGCGGCTGCCGCCACCGCCCCGGTGCCCGACGAGCAGGCGGTCGACATCGTCGAGACCGGACCGGTCAGCCCGTGACGCGCCGCCAGGCGCAGAGCCGGCGCCGCCAGGCCGCCCGGCCCCGGGAACGGACAGTCGCGCAGCGCCGGAGCGCCCCGGCGTTCCACGTCGTCGATCCAGCCGAGCGTCGCGATCGCGCCGCCCAGACAGGTCCCGAGGACGAGACCGGCGCCGCGCGGCGGCGCGCCGCCGGCGGCGAACCCGGCGCCGCGGACCGCCTCGTCACAGGCATCGAGAGCCAGGGCCGAGGCGCGCTCCTCGTCCGCGGGAAAGGGATCGCCGACCAGACCGAGAGGCAGGAGACGCGGGTCGCCGGCGCTGAAGCGCGCGTCCGGACGCAGTGCCGACCGGCCCTCGACGCAGGCGCGCCAGAACCGCTCGACGCCGCGACCGGCCGCGGTCACCGCGCCCATCCCGGTGACGACGACCCGGCGCCGCGCGCGCGGCGGCTCAGGGGACGTCGCGCGCGCGCCGGGGATCGAAGGTTCCGGGGTCGAGGGTTCGTGTCTCATGGTCGATGAACTCGAGCGTCGTCTTCATGCCGCGCTCGGAGGGCAGGCGGTGCTCGATCTCCAGGCGCTCGAGGACGGGCCGCCCGGCCTCCTCGACGTACACGGCGTAGCGCACGTCCTTGGCATCCTGGCCCGAGGGCAGCTTGAAGAGCGCCCGCCGCGGCCGGCCGTCGCCGCGATCGACCCAGAGAGTACCACCGGCGTACGACGAACCCGGGCCGCGTGACACCAGGTCGAGGACGCGGCAGGGGAAGCCGTCGACGTCTTCCTGCGCGCCGCGCAGAGTGGCCTTGAACTCCGACGCGAAGCTCAGGCGCGCCACGTCGCCGATCGACGCCCCGCCGAGGAGCCGCTGGCTGGCGCTGACCGGTATCGGCCGCATCGTTCCGGGCACGAGAAGCCAGACACGGTTCCCCACCATCAGGATCCTGCGCCCCGCCAGCGGTCCGGCGCGGAACACGCACAACGCGTGGTCCCGGCCTTGGACCAGCACCTCGAGCTCCGACACCACCGTGTCCTCGCCTGGCCTCTCGACCGTCGAGCGGATCCGGATCGAGCCCTCCTCGATCGGATGGATGGCGGTGTCGGCGGCCACCAGCAGTGAATCGGCCGAGACATCCCCGGCGCCGGCCGTGGCCGCGGCCAAGCGCGACGCCGCGCCCGCGGTCCGCGCCGGCGGGCCGGCGAGGATCCCGAGGATCAGCAGCCCGATCGCGGCACGACACTCACGCCGTGACGTCATGGGCCCCGCCCGGCGCGTCCAACCCCTGCTCGAAGACGCCTGTCAGCGCCACGCGCGGGCCGGCGTCGAACAGCCGGTAGAGATCGGCAACGCGATAAAACAGCTCCAGGCGCCAGCGGATGCGCCACGAAGGCTCCATGTCGCCGGCCAGGAAAGAGATGACGGCGCCCGCGATCCCGATCCGCTTCTCCGGGAAGAAGCAGAGACGGGGGAACGCCTCGGTGTAGAAGGTATCGACCATGCGGCGGTATCCCGCGACGTGACGCACGACGGATCGCTCGTAGCGCCGCTGCGCGGCGGCCGGGATCGCGCCGCGGTCGAGCGCGGCTCCGGCGAGATCCGCCGCCATCTCGGCCGACGACATCGCCAGCAGCACGCCGGTGGAGAAGACCGGATCGATGAACGCCGCCGCGTCCCCCACCAGCAGATGCGAGGGGCCCGCGATCCGCCGGGAGTTGTAGGTCCAGTCGCTGGTGGCGGTGACGGGCGAGACCCGCTCCGCGCTCGCCATGAGGGCGCGGGCCGCCGGACAGCGGGCGATGGCGAGATCGAGCGCCGCTTCGGGGGCCAGGCCCTGCTCGCCGAGCCGCCGTCCCTCGGCCACCACTCCGACGCTGGTCTGCCCGTCGGAGAACGGGATGAACCAGAACCACCCGTCGCGCAGCATGACGACGATGATGTTCCCGGCGTCCCGGCCCGCCCGTCTCGGGACGCCGCGATAGTGCGCGAACACCGCCGCGCGGCGGTGGCGCGGATCCATGGCGCGCAGCCCGCGGGTCCGCGCGTAGACGCCGTCGCGGCCGCTGGCGTCGATCAGGAACCGGGCGCGATGGTCGCGCACGCCGCCGTCCGGCTCCGCGACCGACAGCCGCCAGGTGCCGTCCGGCTCCGGCTCGACCACCTTGACCGTCGATTCCTGCCGCACCTCGCAGCCGCGCCGCGCGGCCTCCTCGAGCAGCCGCTGATCGAACTCCGAGCGGCGCACCTGGAAGCACATCGGGTAGCGCGGCTCGACCCCCTCGTCGAAGTGGAACAGGCGGCGCAGATCGCCGCCGGAGGAGACGAACTCGATGCCCCACTTCTCCATGAAGCTCATCTTCAGGCCGGGGGTGAGACCGAGCCGGTCGAACAGCCGCATGTTGTGCGGCAGGAGCGACTCGCCGATATGGAACCGGGGGAAGCGCTCGCGCTCGAACAGCACCACGCGGCGGCCGGCCTGCGCCAGCAGGTTGCCGGCGGTCGAGCCGCCCGGGCCGCCCCCGATGATGGCGACGTCGCGCAGCTCAGGCATGCGCACCTGCCTCAGGCATATGCACCCGCCTCAGACATGGGCCAGCGCCTCGATGATCGGCATGCGCGCCGCGCGGCGTGCCGGAATCCAGGAGGCCAGGGCCAGCGTCGCCAGCATCGCGACCCCTCCGGCGCCGTAGGCCGTGGCGTAGAACCGGACGTGCAGCGGCATGCCGTGCGTCGCGCCGGGGGGCGGCGGCAGAATGATGCCGGAATGGTTCAGCACGACGCGCAGCAGGAGAGCGAGGATGGCGCCTCCCACGCATCCCGCGAGAGCGAGGACGATCCCCTCGGCGAGAAACAGGCGGCGGATGAAGGCGGCGCGCGTCCCCAGCGCGCGCAGCGTGCCGATCTCGCGCGTGCGCTCCGCGGCGGCCATCAGCATCGTATTGGCCGCCGCCAGCAGCACGACGACGACCAGGACGATGCCCATGAATCCGAAGATGCCGCCGTACAGCAGGCGAACCTGGCGGTAAAACGGCGCCAGCTCCTCCCAGCCTTTCGCGGCCACCGGGATGCTCCGCACCTTGAGGTTGTCCTGGATACGGCGCAGCGCCGCCCCGGTGCGCCCCGTGTCGCCCAGGACGACGACCATCTTGGTGACGCTTCCGTTCGCCACCAGCAGGTCGGACGCCAGCCCGAGCGTCGTGGCGAGGTAGCGATCGTCGAGCTCCTTGATCGGCAGGTCGGCGAGACCGGCGACCGTCGCGTCGGCCGCGTTGAGGGTCCCGTCGCGGGTGGTCGCCAGGATCGTCGCCGTGTCGCCGACCTTCAGACCCAGCGACGACGCCAGCCCGGTCCCCAGGATTACGGCGCGCTCGTTTCGATCGCGCAGCCAGCGCCCTTCGACCAGCGTCTTGGGGTGATCCATGGTGCGCGCTTCGGGCACCGGATCGAGGCCGACGCCGACAAAGGGGACCGAGCGGCTGCCGTTGGTCAGCAGGCCGGTGAACTCGAGACGCGGAAGGACGTCGGCGACGTCGAAATCGGAGCGCAGCACCGCCTCGACGTCGGCCGCCTGGCGCAGCGGATGCTCGAGGGAGCCGTCGGCGCCCGGCGCGAACGCCGCCGGATCGGCGATCTGGATGTGGCCGGTGCCGCTGCGGATGGTCCCGTCCCGCAGGCCCTCGAGACTCTGCGTCATGAATCCTCCGGCGAGCGCGAACGAAGCGAAGCCGAACACCACGACGCCGCCGGTCAGCAGGCTGCGGCGCCGGTTGCGCGCCACGTTGCGCCAGGCCATCGACCAGACGTTCACGCGCGATCCACGAATTGCCCGTCGCGCAGCGTCAGGATGCGGCCCGCCCGCTCGGCGACGCGCGGGTCGTGGGTCGCCACCACGAACGACACGCGGCGCCCGGTGTTGAGGTCGCGCATCAGGTCGAGAATGCCGGCGGCCGTCCCGCTGTCGAGGTTCGCGGTCGGCTCGTCGGCGAGCACGACCTCCGGCCCGTTGGCGATGGCGCGCGCGATCGCGACACGCTGGCGCTCGCCGCCGGACAGCAGGTCGGGGCGCACGGCCGCCCGGTCCTCGAGCCCGACGCTCGCGAGGAGGGCGCGCGCCCGCGACCGGCTCTCCGCCTCCGGCACGCCCCGCAGCGCCATCGGGTAGGCGACGTTCTCCTCCGCGGTGAAGACAGGGACGAGGCTGAACGACTGAAAGACGAATCCGATCCGATCGCGTCGCGCGTCGGCCAGCGCGTCGTCGTTCATGCCGGACACCGAGCGCCCGTCGAGACGGACGTCGCCGGCATCGGGGTGATCGAGCAGGCCGAGGAGGTTGATGAGCGTCGTCTTGCCCGAGCCGGAGGGACCCTGCACCACGACGAACTCGCCGCGGGCGATGGCGACGTCGACGCCCCGGAGCGCAAAGACCCAATCCGATCCCAGCCGATAGGTCCGCACGAGCCCCTGGCCCTCGAGGATCGGCGCCTCTGCGGAATCCCCAGCCTCCATCGTGTTCGCAAAAATGCATGAAAGGTGTAGGCTCTGTCAACTTTGGCGTCGCACGGCGACACGAAAGGGTCTCGATGACAACCTGGAAGAAGTCGGATCTGCACCTGCACACCAGCTTTTCCGGCTGGCGGCAACTGCACCTCATCGACGCTCAGGACTGCTACGTTCCCCCCGACGAGGCGTTCGCGACCGCGCGGCGCCGCGGCATGGACTACGTCGCGTTCACCGATCACGACACCATCGACGGGGCACTCGATTTCCTGTCCCGGCACCCGGAGGAGGAGCCGCGGGTCATCATCGGCGAGGAGGTCGAGGTGCGTCTGGCCGGCACGACGGGCTGGATCCACCTCAACGTCTACGGCGTCGACGAGCGCACGCATCAGGACCTGGCCCGTCTGCGCGGCGACGCTCTGGAGGCCATCGCCTACCTGCGCGAACGCCGCCTGCCCTTCGTCCTCAACCATCCGTTCCAGAGCTTTCGATCGATCCGCGCCGCCCGCCGTCACCTCGACGTCCTGTTGCCGCTGGTCCCTGCGGTCGAGGTCTGCAACAGCAGCAGCCCCCGGGTCCATCGCCGGGTCGTCGAGTCGATGCTGGACGGCTTCCCGAATCCGGCCTGGGCGCGGATCGGCGGCAGCGACGCGCACACCACGCGGCGGATCGCCGCGGCGTATACCCTGGCGCCCGGCGACACCAAGGCGGCGTTCCTCGACAGCATCCGGCGCGGCGAGTGCGAGCCGGGCGGCGAGGCGCTCGGGATGGGCGCCCTGGTTCGGGACATCTACCAGGTGATCTGGAACTACTACGCGCAGCTCTACGGCGGTCCGTTGCCCGCCGGGATGCGGCGCCGCCCCGGCAACGTCCTCGGATCGATAGCACTGCTGCCGGCGGTGATCCTGGGTCTGCCCGTCACCCTGAGCGCGCTGCACGTCGTCCGGCAGGTCTGGATCGCGCGCTTCGGCGCCTGGGCGGCCGAGGCCCCGGAGACGGCCGCGGGTGAAGCCGTCCGCGGCGAGGCCGAAAACCCGCTCTAGACCCGGTCGGGCTCCCCGCTCTCGTCCGTCAGCTCGACCGGATCGCCGACCGTCAGCATTCCCCCGCGCAGCACGCTGCAGTTGAGGGCCAGGGTCCCGCCGAACCGGTCGACGATGCCGCGCAGCACCGACGGGTCCTGCGCCAGCGTGTCGGGATCGACGGTGGTCATCACGCAGCGCGCGCGCAGATCGCGCGCCTCGATCAGGCATGGCCCCAGGCGCAGGCGGCTTCCCTCCCAATCGCGTTCGGCGAGCCCGGCGACGCCCCCGACGACCACGTTCGGCCGCAGCCTCCGGCCGTCGTGGCCGAACGCGGCGATGGCGCCGTCCGTCGCCACCAGGAGCGGCAGGACGTCGAACCGCCCGAGACCATCGTCACGGACGAGCCGCGCCCCGTCCCCGGCCGCCCGACGCACGTCCCGGGCCACCTCCGGCGCGCTCCATGGACGTCCGTCGACGAGCGGCTCGCCATCGGGGCCGAGAACCGCATGCAGGCCGAGAAGCGCCGGCTTCAGACGCGCGGTGACGACGCGTCCATCGGCGGTCGCGACGTGCACGACGCGGTCGCCCTCGACGCCGTCGGTTCCGAGGCGGACCGAGCGCAGACGCTCGCCCGCCATCGATTTGACCGGGTATCTCCAGATCTCCGCGATCCACATGAGCCGCCCCGGCGGCGATTCGTTCGGGGCGGCTCATTATTCCCCGGATCGGGGTCGGGTTCGCGATCGAGCTCAGCCGCCGATGGCCAGGAGGACTTCCTTCCCCTTGAAGACCTCTGGATCGAGGATGACGATGCGGGCGGTGCTGCTGTCCTCGGTGGTCTCGATCGTGTAGTCGCGGCCTTCCTGATAGATCGACGGCAGCAGGCGCACGGCGCGGATCCCGGCGAGTCCGTAGGTCTGCGGGACCAGCGTGATCGTCGTCCCCTGCCTGAGATCGAGCGCCTCGTCGTAGGTGACCCCCTTCACGTCGCGCACCCGCTTGAGCACCGGGCTCAGCACGCCCTGCTCCTTCAAGGTCTGGTCGCTGGCGGCGTGGTAGAAGAGGCTGTTCTTCCGGAAGGCGAGGTCGTTTTCGAGCTGGGTCCGCTCGTCCTGGAGCTGGGTCTTGTCCTGTTCGAGCGACACGACCTGGGTCTGTGCGGAGTCGCGCTCGGTCTTGAAGGTGTCGCGCTCCTTGGCGAGCTGGCGCTGCTTGATCCGGCGCAGGGCGATCGGCGTCTGACCGGCGTCACCCTGGGTCACGTAGGTGCGGAACGTGTCCTTCTCCTTGTCGTAGAAGAACCAGACCTTGTTGCCCGGGATCAGCTCGTCCGTCTGGTCGACCTGAGCGAGCAGGGACTTGGCCTTCGCCTGGTCGAGCTGGGCCTCGCCCGTGAGGTAGTCCATCGCCAGGTTCTGCTGCCGGTCGCCGCGCTTCGCGACCACGAAC
This sequence comes from Patescibacteria group bacterium, assembly GCA_035638115.1. Taxonomy (GTDB): domain Bacteria; phylum Acidobacteriota; class Polarisedimenticolia; order Gp22-AA2; family Gp22-AA2; genus DASRAN01. Next base: position 7,193 of record DASRAN010000038.1, read on the forward strand.
TTGTCCGGCAGGGTCTGCTCGAGGTGCATCACCTTGGCCTGCAGGTCGCGGATGTTGTCGCGGTCGGTGATGATCTTCTGGAGCAGCGTCTTGTAGGAGAAGTCCTTCTCCTGCTCGACCATGGCGTTGAGCACGTCCTGCTGCTCGGGGCTGAGATCCTGCGCGAAGACCTCGCTGAACTGCAGCGTCTTCTCGCCCGGCTTGCGGGAGGTGTTGAAGACGTCGATCCGCTTCATCATCGTGTCCGAGGCCTTGTCGATCTCGGTCCGGTCCTGCTGCAGCTGGGTCAGGAGCTCGTCGGTGGTCTTCGCCGAGCCGGGACCGGGCCGGGCGCAGGCCGTCGCCCCGATGCCGATCGCGGCGAACACCATCGCCGCGGCGATGACTCGCCGCAGCCGGACCGGATCACTCGTTCGGGCCGTCAGGTTGGCTCTCGTGCCGTTCATGCGACCTCCTTGCGGGGCAGATCCCGCCGCCTTCGTGTTGAGATGAGACCGCGAGCCGCAGCAGGATCCATGCCATTGACGACGCAGAGGTTGCGGGCGGCTGTGCGGGCGTCGACGGCGCGCGCGGCGGTGGCGCAACCAATTGGTTTTCAGTGTGCGACGTCAGTGGCGATCGGCCGAGGGCGCCGGCGCCATGGAGCGAAATTCCCCGGGTGTGGCGCCCCGAATGTCGTCAGCTTCGTACGACTGTCGCCGCGCGCGGACGAGCCGGTGTCCGCGGCGTCAGCCATCCATGCGGCGGATGATCTCGTCGCCGAACTGGCTGCACTTCACTTCGCGGGCGCCCTCCATCAGTCGGGCGAAGTCGTAGGTGACGTTCCGGCTGGCGATGGCGCCGTCCATGCCCTTGATGATCAGGTCGGCCGCCTCGGTCCAGCCGAGGTAGCGGAGCATCATCTCGCCCGACAGGACGACCGAGCCGGGGTTGACCTTGTCGAGGTCGGCGTACTTGGGCGCCGTGCCGTGCGTCGCCTCGAACACGGCGTGGCCGGTGCGGTAGTTGATGTTGCCGCCGGGCGCGATGCCGATGCCGCCGACCTGCGCCGCCAGCGCGTCGGAGATGTAGTCGCCGTTCAGGTTGAGGGTGGCGATGACGTCGAACTCCTCCGGGCGCGTCAGGATCTGCTGCAGGAAGATGTCAGCGATGGCGTCCTTGACGACGATCTTCCCGGCCGCCACGGCCGCCTTCTGCTCGGCGTTCGCGGCCTCCTCCCCCTTCGCGGCCTTGGTCTTCTCCCACTGCTCCCAGGTGTAGGCGGCGCCGCCGAACTCGCGCTCGGCGAGGGCGTACCCCCAGTTGCGGAACGCCCCCTCGGTGAACTTCATGATGTTCCCCTTGTGCACCAGGGTGACGCTCTTGCGTCCGTTGCGCCGGGCGTAGTCGAGGGCGGCGCGCACCAGCCTCTCGCTGCCCTCGCGCGACACCGGCTTGAATCCGATCGCGGCGGACTCCGGGAAGCGCACCTTGCGGTGCAGGGCCGGGAAGCGCTCCTTGAGGAAGGCCAGCACGGCCCGGGCGTCGTCGGTTCCCTCGGCGAACTCGATGCCGGCGTAGATGTCCTCGGTGTTCTCGCGGAAGATCACCATGTCGACCTTCTCGGGATGCTTCACCGGCGACGGCACGCCCTCGAACCAGCGCACCGGACGCAGGCAGACGTACAGGTCGAGCATCTGGCGCAGCGCGACGTTGAGCGATCGGATGCCGCCGCCGATCGGCGTGGTCAGCGGCCCCTTGATGCCGATGAGCAGGGTGCGGAACGACTCCACCGTCTCGTCGGGCAGCCACGATCCGGTCTTGTCGAACGCCTTCTTCCCCGCCAGCACTTCGCGCCAGGCGATGGTGCGCTTCCCGCCGTACGCCTTCTTGACCGCAGCATCGAACACGCGCACCGAGGCCCGCCAGATGTCCGGCCCCGTCCCGTCTCCCTCGATGAACGGGATGATCGGGCGGTCCGGCACGTTCAGCCGTCCCTCGCGCAGGGTGATCGGTTCGCCTTTCACGTCGCTCATGGGGTCGCTCCTCGTCACCGGGTGGAGTCGAAGGCCCTCAGTCTAGTGAACCCGGGGAGGGAGGCGCAAGCAGCCGGCCCGTCGCGCCGCACCTTCCGCAGCTGGCGACGACAAGCCTCCGATATGTCATGATCCCTGACGATGGCGAGAAGAGGCTCGACGATCCCGGACAAGCCTCCGGCGACCGGGTTCGAAGTGACCGTCGAGAAGCGGGTGGCGCGCCTGACCATCCATCGGCCTCCGCTCAACGTCCTGACCATCGAGTCCTGCCGCGGCCTGATCGGCGCGGTGCACGGTCTCGCGGGTCTCGACGAGGTCGGCGTCCTGGTGCTGGCGGGCGCCGGCAAGGCGTTCTCCGCCGGCGTCGACGTCGGCGAGCACCGTCCCGAACAGGCGCACGACAGCCTGCACGCCTTCCACGGGCTGTGCCGCGCGCTGTTCGATTTCCCGCGGCCGACGATCGCGCGCGTCCACGGCGCCGCTCTCGGGGGCGGCTGCGAGCTGGTCCTGTGCTGCGACCTGGCGATCGCCGGCGCATCGGCCACCCTCGGGCTGCCGGAAATCACCCTCGGCGTCTTCCCGCCCGCCGCGGCGGTGCTCCTGCCGCGTCTCGCGGGGCGGCGGGCCGCGATGGAGGCGATCCTCTGGGGCGAGGCGCTCCCCGCGGAGGAGGCGCTGCGCCTGCGGCTGGTGAGCGAGGTCGTGCCGGATCGGCGGCTCGATGCGCGCGTGCGCGAGCGCGCCGCGCGCGTCGCCTCGCTGTCGGGCGTCGCGCTCCGGGCGGCGCGCAAGGCGATCCGCCGCGGCGCCGTCGGCCCGGTCGACGACGCGCTGCGGGCGGTCGAGGAGATGTATCTCAAAGAGATGATGCGCTCGGAGGACGCTCTCGAGGGGCTCGACGCCTTCCTCGAGAAACGCCGTCCCGTCTGGAGGCAGCGCTAGCCGCCCTCCGACCTCACCCTTCGTGGTGCGGCTTCTTGACGATCTCGACGCTGCAGGGCGCGTGGGTGACCAGCGCGTGGCTGACGCTCCCGAGGAACAGCCGCTCGATGGCGGTGGCGCCGTGCGAGCCGGCGACGACCAGGTCGGCGCCGAAGGCGCGAATCGCGTCGAGCAGCGTCCGGTTGACGGCGCCGTCGCGCAGCTCCCAGTCGACCTTGAGATCGGAGCGCGTCTTGAACCGGGCGCCCGCCTTCTCCAGCCCCTCCTGCATCGACTGCCGCTGCGTCAGCCGGATCTTCTCCAGCACCGGGCCGTAGAGCTCGACGCCGATCTCCGGCGGCACGGGCGCGGTGTTCTCCAGGACCGTGACGATCCGCACCTCGGAGCCGGCCGGCCAGGGGCGCCGCGCCACCTCGTCCACCGCGTAATCCGCCGACGGCGACCCGTCGTAGGCGATGAGGATTTTCATCGTGCATCCCTCCGTCGTCCGTTCCGGGCGAAAGCGTACACCCCGCGGGCCCGGGCGGGGAAGCCCGCGGGCGCGTCTTCCCGGGCGCCGGCGCGATCCCGGCGCCCGAGGCAGTTGGGGTAGAATCCCGCCACCGGAGAGGTACCGAAGTGGTCGCAACGGGCCCGCCTCGAAAGCGGGTTAGGCCGAAAGGCCTACGTGGGTTCGAATCCCACCCTCTCCGCCATTCCGCATTCCGAGAGGAAGTCACGTCATGAACCGCGTCGCGCCCTTCCTCGCGCTGGCGCTCTCCGCCTTCGCGCTGCTGGGAGCCGCGCTGCAGCCTCCCGCGCCCGGGCCGCCGCCCGACAACAAGGACTGGCTCGAGCCGACGGAGCCGCAGCGGATCGTCGGGCCGATCCACGACGTCGGGACACTGGGGCTGCGGGCCTATCTCATCGCGACACCGGCGGGTCACATCCTGCTCGACGGGGCGGTTCCGGCGGCGGCGCCGCTCATCGAGGCATCGATACGCAAGCTCGGATTCAAGCCGGAGGAGATCCGGATCCTGATCATCACCCACGCGCACTTCGATCACGTCGGCACGCTGGCCGCGCTCAAGAAGCTGAGCGGCGCGCAGGTCGCGGTGATGGCGCCCGACGATCGCCTCCTGGCGTCGGGCGGGACGACCGACTACCTCTTCGCCTCCGACACGAAGTTCCACTTCCCGCCGGTGAGCGCCGACCGGGTGCTGAAGGACGGCGACACCGTCGCGCTCGGGGGTGTGACGCTCACCGCCCGCCTCACGCCGGGGCACACGCGCGGCTGCACAACCTGGATCACGACCGTCGAGGACGGCGGCCGGACCTACCGCGTGGTCTTCCCCGGCAGCACTTCGGTGAACCCCGGCACCCGGCTGGTCCACGACCCCTCCTATCCGGGTATCGCGGACGACTACCGGCGCGCCTTCGACCTGCTCGAGTCCCTGAAGCCGGACATCTTCCTCCCCGCGCACGCGTCGCCGGCCGATCTCGCCGCGCAGCGGGAGCGCGCCGTCACGGAGGGGGCGCGGGCGTTCGTCGATCCCGAGGGTTATCGGCGCAGGATTGCCGGCGACCGTGAGAAGTTCGAGACGCTTCTGGCGAGCGAATCGTCCGCTGCCCCCGCCGCAACGACGCCCGCAACCGGCGGCGGGTTCTACGGGCTCGAGCCGCTCTGACCGCCGCGGACGCGCGCGATCGCCTCGATCTCAGCGTCGAACGCCGCCACGACCGAGTCCCACGCGTAGACGCCCATCGCTTCCGCTAACCTCCGCCGCAGCGCGTCCGCCGTCTTCGCCGTTGCGGCCGTCCCTGGCGCCAGCAACGCGGCGAGACGCTCGACCAGATCCTCCGGACCGGCGTACAGGCCATGGGCGTGGAATTCGCGCGGCAGGATCTCCGGATAGGACAGTCGGTTCGGCAGGAGCGGATGGCAGCCCATCCGGATCGCCTCCACGATCGACATCCCGAAGTTCTCCTGGATCGCCGTGCTGACGACCACACGCCCCCGCCGCAGCCAGTCGAGGTAGTCGGCGCGCGTCTCGACCCAGCCGTACTGCACGACACGCGGGCCGTAGCGCTCGCGCGCCGCGATAAACTCCTTCGGGACGACCTGGAAGTTCTCCCCCAGCAGGGCCAGGCGGAACTCGACGCCGCGCGCCAGGACGGCATCGAGGGCGGCGAAGAAGGCGGGCGGATCCTTGTCGAACTCCCAGCGGTGGTTCCAGATCACGAGCGGCGCGCCGCCCGGCGGCGGCGCAACGCCCGCAGGCGGCGCGGCGGCGTCGGGCGGCCGCAGGTCGGGCGGCCCGGCGGGGAATTCGCAGCCGGGGTGCAGGACACCCGCGCGGGCGCGGATCGCTTCGACGACCCAGGCCGGGTTGTACTCCGGCATCATCCTGATGAAGCCGGGGAGGCTCCCGAAGAAGGCGTCGTGCTGGAAGCGCGAGTTGAACAGCACGCGCGCCGCCGCGAGACCGGTGGTGACGTCGGTGAAGCCGAACTGATAGTCGATCGCCTCGCCCGGCGGCAGCGGATACGAGAGCTGGTTCTCGTGGAAATAGGCCAGCGCCGGAGGGCAGTCGACGCCCCACAGCGCCTTGAGGTCCGAGAGGCTCATCAGATCGGTCACCACCAGCGCGTCGTAGGCGGCGGGATTCTCGACCTTGCGGACGAAGTGGAGCGCGGCGCCACGCATCCGCCACTTCCAGAAACGCGCCGGCATGGTCACGAGAGTGATCTCGTGACGCGAGCGGCGCACCCATCCCTCCGCGAAGGCGCGGTGCGAACCGCCGTGGAACGGGTTGAGAAAAAGGACGCGCACGGCGCGGCTATACTAGCGCGGCATGCTCGAGTTCCGGCGTTACCGCGCCCTGACCTTCGACTGCTACGGCACCCTCATCGACTGGGAGCGCGGCCTCCTCGTGGCGCTGCGCGCGCTGCTGCGGCGCCAGGGGGTGACGTGCGACGACGAGCGGCTGCTGTCGTTGTACGCCGCGTTCGAAGCGGAAGCCGAGGCGGGGCCCTACAGGCCGTATCGCGACATCCAGCGCAGGGTGATGGTCCGGATGGCCGCGGCGCTCTCCTTCCCGCTCGCCGCCGGCGACGAGGACTGCCTCGCCTTGTCGATTCGGGACTGGCCGCCGTTTCCGGACACCGTCGCGGCGCTCCGGGCGCTCGCGACCCGCTACCGGCTGGCGATCGTCTCCAACATCGATGACGACCTGTTCGCCGGCACCCGCCCGCATCTCGGCGTCGACTTCGACGTGGTGACGACCGCGGAGCAGGTGCGCTCGTACAAGCCGGGGACCGCGCACTTCACGACGGTCCTGGAGCGGCTTGCGCTTCCCCCCGGCGAGGTGCTGCACGTCGCCCAGAGCCTGTTCCACGACATCCTGCCCGCCAGGGCGCTCGCGATGTCGACCGTCTGGGTCAACCGTCGCGCCGGCCGCTCCGGATTCGGAGCGACCCCGCCCGCGACCGCCCGCCCCGACCTCGAGGTCCCCGATCTGCAGTCGCTCGTCACCCTCGTCGAGCGACAAGTCGACGGCGGCTGACTCAACGAGGCAGCGGCCCACAGCGCGCCTCGATCTGGGCGCGATAGCGCTCGCGGATCGCGCTGAGCGCCGCGTCGGCGGCCGACGGACGCGGGGGCGGCGGCTGTGCCGCGCGCGGCGGCGTGGCTCCCGGCTGCGGGGCGCTCGGTTGCGCGGCGCCCAACTGCGCGACGGTTCCGCCCGGCGGCGCCGACCGGGCCAGCGCGGCGAGCCGGCGCCCGTCGGCGGCGTCGATCGCGACCCGGCAGATCCAGCTCCCGGCGCTCACGACCATCGCGTCCTCGGCGGTCAACAGCACGTCATAGGGAGGGGCCTCGATGCGGACCGGCCATCCGACCCTTCCGGCGGCGGCGCGCGGGGAGATCGAGTCGGTCGCGCTCTGCGATAGGGGCTCGACCTGCGCCATGGCGGGCCGGTCCCGCGTGTCGGACGGCGCCACCGGTGCGGGAGCGGCATCGGCCGCCGCCTCAAGCCGACGGGGCGCCTCGGACTCCAGCGCCCGCGCGCTCTTCCGGGCCGGCTCCTGCTTGTCCACCGACGCGACGTTCTGGCCCGGCGCCGCCTCCGCCGCCGGCGGCACGGGCCGGGTCGCGGGCGGGGCCGATTCGCGCGAAATCGCGTCAGACTGCGCCCGCGCGGAGGCTCCAGCGTCTTTCTTCCGCTCGTCGCCGCGGGCGACGGGAGGCTCGGGGGGTGACATCTCGGGGCGTGACGCCTGCTCTTGCGGCGTCTCGGGCCGCGGCACCTCCGAGGGGACCGGGCGCAGCAGCCAGATCGCCGCGGCCACGATCAGACTCGCGGCGGCCGCCAGCGGCATCGACGCGCGCCACGAGCGCCAGACGGTCGCCCGGCCGGACCGTTCGGCCTCCGGCGCTCCGCCCGTCCGGGCGCCAAGCCCGGCGCGTATCCTGCGCTCCAGTCCCGGCGGGACGGGTGGAATGGCCTCCGCTCCGACCGCGGCGTCGAGGCGGCGCAGGTCTTCGAGCAGGGCGCGGCAGCCGGAACAGCCGGCCAGGTGGGACTCCACCCGATCCCGCTCGCCTGTCTCGAGCTCGCCGTCGAGCAGGGCCGAGAGGTCGTCCACCGGATGTCCTCGCTCGTCCATCTCGCTCATGTTCCGCTCTCCACGCATTCCCGCAGCGCGAGACGCGCCCGCGACAGGCGCGAGCGCACGGTGCCGAGGGCCAGGCCGAGGGCGCGGGCGATCTCCTCGTACGCTCGCTGATCCTGGTGCCGCAGCGCCAGGGCCGCGCGCCACGCGGGAGGCAGGCGCCCGAGACAATCGGCCAGCCGCCGTCCGAGATCGCGCGCCTCAAGGACCCGCAGCGGCGAGGCCGCGGGACGCCCGTCCTCCGGCTCCCGGGCCAGCCCCGCGGTGCGCTGCCCGTCCCCGGAGCCGGGTTCGATCGGAACCGCGTTCCGGCTGACCTTCACGCCGCCACGATCGAGATGATTCAGCGCCCGCGTGACGGCGATCTTTCCGAGCCAGGTCGCGAGGCTCGCCTCGCCCCGGAATCCCGGCAGCGATCGCCAGGCGGTCAGGAAGACCTCCTGCACGACGTCCTCCGTGTCCTCGCGATGCCGCAGGACCCGCCAGACCAGGACCCACACCCTTTCGAGGTGCGTCTCCATCAGGCGGCCGAACGCCTCCTGATCCCCGGAACGGGCCCGGCCGACGAGCTCGCTCTCGGTCACCGATTCGTGCTCCGCGGCGGCCGCGCCGGCGGTCTCGTGGACGAGACCGAGGGACCTCACGCCGGGCGGCTTCGGTGTCGGGGACATGGGCTCATGGACAGTAGCCGGGACGGGGAGTTCCCTGCAACCCGCTGATTTCGTCCGCCACGCCGCTTCGGGACGACCCGCCGCGTCAGGCCGCCTTGTCGATGATGGCCTCGAACTTCTGCTTCTCGGCGGCGCGGGCCAGGGCGTCCTGGGGACTGATCTTCTTCGCCTGCAGGAGCCCCATGAGCGACTCGTCCATCGTCTGCATCCCCGACGCCTTCCCCGCCTGGATGATCGAATAGATCATCGGCGTGTTGGCCTCGCGGATGACGTTGGGGAGCCCCTGTGTCTTGAGCAGCAGCTCGATGGCGGCGAAGCGTCCCTTCCCGTCGGCCGCCGGGATCAGGAGCTGCGACAGGATCGCGGCCACCGACTCCGACAGCGTGGTGCGCACCTGATCCTGCTGGTCGGCCGGGAAGGCGTCGATGATCCGGTCGATCGTCTTGGCGGCGTTGTTGGTGTGCAGGGTGCCGAAGACCAGGGCGCCCATCTCCGCCGCGGTGATCGCCATCGAGATCGTCTCCAGGTCGCGCATCTCCCCCACCAGGATGACGTCGGCGTCCTCGCGCACGGCGGCGCGCAGGGCCGGCGCGAAGGCGTTGGTGTGCGCCCCCACCTCGCGGTGCGACATGATCGACTTGTGGTTCTGGTGCACGAACTCGACCGGGTCCTCGATGGTGACGATGTGCTTGGAGTAGGTGCGATTGATCTTGTCGATGATCGCCGCGAGGGTGGTCGACTTCCCCGACCCGGTCGGGCCGGTCACCAGCACCAGCCCCTGGGAGATCTCCGCCAGCCGCGAGACCGCCGGCGGCAGGTCGAGCTTGTCGAGCGACACGATCTCCTCCGGGATGATGCGGAAGACCGCGCCGGGACCGTTCTCCTGCCACAGGAAGTTGGCGCGGAAGCGCGCCACGCCGGTCAGACCGTAGGCGAAGTCGAGGTCGCGGGTGCGCTGGTACTCCTCCCACTGCTTCTTCGACGCGATGCCCGACAGGAGGCGCTCCATGTCGGCGGTGGCCAGCGTCTTCCAGCCCTCCACCGGCTCGAGCGAGCCATGCACGCGGATGCGCGGCTCTAGCCCGGTCGCCAGGTGCAGGTCGGAGCCTTTGTGATCCTTCAGGTAGCGCAGCAGGACGTCGAGGTCGGCCATCGTCTCCTCACGCCGCCAGGCGTTTGGGGTCCTCGCAATGACGCAGCGCTTCCTCGCGGGTGATGGCGCCCGACTTCATCAGCGCCTGCAGCGACGCCTCCATCAGGCACATGCCGTGCGGCGCGCCGGTCTGCAGGATGGAGAGGATCTGCGGCGTCTTCGACTCGCGGATCAGGTTGCCGACGGCGCGGTTGCAGATCAGGATCTCGAGCGCGGCGTGGCGGCGCGAGCCGTCCGCGGAGCGCACCAGGCGCTGCGAGACGATCGCCTTGAGCGACTCCGACATCATGGCCCGGATCTGCGACTGCTGGTTGGGCGGGAAGACACCCAACAGTCGATTGATCGTCCGCATGGCGCTGTGCGTGTGGAGCGTGCCGAGCACGAGATGGCCGGTCTCCGCCGCGGTCAGCGCCAGCGACACCGTCTCGCGGTCGCGCAGCTCGCCGATGACGATGATGTCGGGGTCCTCGCGCAGCGCGGCGCGCAGGGCGCGCCCGAACGACTCGGTGTGCCGGCTCACCTGGCGCTGGTTGACGACGCAGCGCTTCGAGGTATGCACGTGCTCGATCGGGTCCTCGATGGTCAGGATGTGGTCGCGCCGCTCCTCGTTCAGGATGCCGATCAACGCCGCCATGGTGCTCGACTTGCCGCACCCCGACGGGCCGGTCAGGAGCACCATCCCCTGGTGGTAGTTGACGACCTTGGCGAGCGACGACGGCAGCCCCAGATCCTCGAGCGTCGGCGGGACGAGCGGGATGATGCGGAACACGCCGTCCATGCCGCGCTGCTGGCGGTACAGGTTGACGCGGAACCGGCCGACGCCGGCGATGGCGTAGGCGAAGTCGATCTCGCCGTTCTTCTCGAACTGATCCTTCTGCTCCGGGGTCATGCAGCCGATGAGCATCGCCTCGGCCTGCGGGGCGGTGGTGGGCGCGCTCTCCTGATCGACGAACTCGCCGTTGATCCGGATCTTGATCGGCGCGCCGCTGTGCACGTGCAGGTCGCTGCCGCGCAGCTCCACGGCGCGGGCGAGCAGCGCCTCGAGCGCGGGGGCGGATCGGGCGCCCGCGCTCGCGATCCGCGGCGCGCGCGCGGCGGGCGCGGCGGCCACGGAGGGCGCGCCGGCGGGTGCCGCGGCGCCCGGCGCGGCGGCGACCGGACGCGCCGGCGGCGCCGGCACGACACGTAGGGGCGCCGTCGTGGAGCCGGCGGGCCTCTTCGCCGCCGCGGGACGCGCGGCCGGAGCCGCGGTGGCCGGAGCCGCGACCGGCTTGCCCGCCGACTGTCGCTTCGCGACGTAGTCCTTTTGGTACTGGATGAGCGTCTTGAGCTGCTCCGGCGTGATCCAGCCCTTCTGGACCAGGACCTCGCCGAGCGGCATGCCGCTCTCGGCGCCTTGAATTCGCGTCGCCTCGGCGAGCTGGTCCATCGTGATCAGCTTGAGATGGACAGCTATCCGGCCGAGCAGGTGTGCCTGCGCGTCGTCGCTCACCGGGTCAATCTAGAATTCGCGGCGCGTGCGGGCAAGGCAGCGCGTGCGGGCGAGGCAGCGCCCGCGCCCCGCTCGCCGGCCGTCGGCCGTCGGCCGGACCGCGGGTCCCCGCATTCCGATGACGTTCTCGTAAGCGCGATTACTGCAGGTGCGATCCGTACCAATCAAGGATGCGCTTGAGGCGATCCTTGAGGTTGGACGGGGCCCGCAGGCCGTGGAACTCCCCGGGATAGATGATCAGCCGGGTGTCGCGGCCGAGGCTGCGGAGCGCCTGGTACATCTGCTCCGAGTTGATGAGCGGCACGTTGAAGTCGCTCTCGCCGCACATGAACATCGTCGGCGTGGTGATGCGATCGGCGTGCAGGAAGGGCGACGAGAGCTTCAGGTAGGCGTCGGGCGCCTGCCACGGCACGCCCAGCTCGTTCTCGTACTCGCGGACGTACTGGTCGGTGCCGTAGCCGGCCAGGACGTTCGAGATGCTGGCGCCGCTGACCGCCGCCTTGAACCGCTGGTCCTGGACGATGACGTAGTTGGTGAGGATGCCGCCGTACGACCAGCCGCCGACGCCGAGGCGGCCGGGATCGGCGATCCCCTGCGCGATCAGGGCATCGACGGCGCCGCGCACGTCGGGCCCGTCCTTGTTGCCCCAGTCGGCGTAGATGGCGCGGGAGAACTCCTCGCCGCGCCCCGACGAGCCGCGCGGGTTGGCGGCCGTCACCACGAATCCCTTGGCCGCCAGAAGCTGCCACTCGAAGTCGAACTCGTTCTGGAACTGGCCGACCGGCCCGCCATGGATCAGCAGGACCGTGGGATACCGCTTGCCCGCCTTGAAGTCGGGCGGCTTCGCGACGAAGCCGTGGATCTCGGTCCCGTCGGCGCTCTTGTAGGAGATCTCGTCCACCGCGCCGAGCCGCAGCCCGGCGAACAACGGGTCGTTCTGGCGCGACAGCGGCCGCGTCGCGCCCTTCTCGACCGCGAACACCTCGATCGGCCGATCCACCGTCGTCGAGAGCACCGCGGTCCGTCCGTCCTTCCCGACCGCGAACCCGTACAGCGTGCGCCGCCCGGAGAGCAGCCGCTCGGCCGATCCGCCGCCGGCCGCCGCGACCTTCGCCAGGTGGATCTTGCCGTCGTCCTCGAGCAGGAAGGTCAGCGTGGAGCCGCCGTCAGTCCAGGTCGGGTGCGTCTGGTTGAGATCGAGCCCGGGAAGGACGAGCCGCGGCTTGCCGCCTTCCACCGGCACGACCGCGATGTGATACCCGGCGTAGTAGATCAGCTTCTGCGCGCCGCCCTGCAGGTAGGCGATCGACTTGCCATCGGGGCTGAAGACCGGCCGGCTCTCGTCCCACGACGGGTCGTTGTCGTCGATGTCGTTCTCGGTGAGCCGGCGCGGCTGCGCGCCCGCCTTGGCCGCGACGACGTAGAGATCGTAGTTGTCGTTGCGATCGGGATCGGGGCCGCGCTTGCTCACGAAGACGATGCTCTTCCCGTCGGGCGACCAGTTGGGGAGCTGCTCGTCGAACGGTCCCGAGGTCAGGACCTCCACCCGGCGCGAGGCGATGTCGAGCAGGCAGAGGTGGGTGCGCACCGTGCGCAGGTAGCCCTCCACGTCCTGCTTGAACTGGAAGCGGTCGATGACGATCGGCTTCTCCGTCTTGGGCTCGTCCTCGTCCTTGTCCTCGTCGTCGGCCTGGTCCGGATCCGGGTCGGAGACGACGAGCACGGCGCGCGCGCCGTCGGGCGAGAAGACGAAGTCGTCGACCCCGCCCTTGAAATCGGTGATCCGCTCCCCCTCCCCGCCGTCCCGGCTCATCAGCCAGAGCTGGTCGGTCTTGTGCTTGGAGTCCCGCTTGGTGAGAAACCCGATGAAGCGGCCGTCGGGGCTGAAACGCGGCGTGTGCTCGCTCTCCGGGCTCGAGGTGAGACGCACGGTGGTGACGCCGTCCCACGAAGTCATGTAGATGTCCTCGTCGTGCCGGTCGCGCTTCAGGTCCACCTTCTCCACCGAGTAGGCGACCCAGCGGCCGTCGGGGGCGATCTGCACGTCGCTCACGTCCGCGATGGCGTTCATGTCGTCGAGCCCGATCGGACGCGGCTCGGCGGCGAGGCGCGACGGGGCGGCAAGCGTCACTGCTAAGGCGAGCGCGGCGGCGAGAGCGAAAGACAGCGCGGCGCGGGTCGCGACGGGACGGACGCGGGGATGCGGCGAGACGTTCCACATGGCGGCCTCTCCTCGATGGAATTCAGCCGGGGACTGTCTCACGGAGGCGCCGCGCGCGGCAAGGGGCGCACGAGGGCTGCGAAGCGCGCCCTTTCAGAGGCCGCAGACGCCCGTGCGCTCGTGGCCGGCGGAGTCGGCGCCCCAGCTTCCGGCGTAAGGAGAGTGGGTCCTGACCAGGTAATAGTACGCTTGGCCCAGCGGCGGCAGCTCAGACACGCTCGTGACGGTATCGGACTCCAGGGACAAGATGCAGTCTCCGCTGAAGTCCTTGCGCAGAGATCGAGCGAGGTCGTAGTAATACGCACCCTGTTGAAACGGCAAGAATAGAAAGTACTTGCCGGGACCGGAACAGCAATCGAATTCCATGTAGGTCAGCTCGTCCGCGAGGCCGTGTCCCGGCTCGCCCGGACACTGGTTGTCGGCGCCGTCGTTGTACTCGTCGGCGCTCGGGTGGGTGTGGAGGTTCGTGTCGTCGCAGTCGAGCGGCACACCGGCAGGACACGGAGGCGCCGCCGGACCGTAGTAGCCGTCCCCGTCGGCGTCGACGCACAGCGCGGCAGGACAGGCGCTCCCCGGGGAGGGCCGCGTGTCCGGCACCGGGGCCGACTGTCGGGTCACGAGCCCGGTGACCTCGATGTCGTCCAGCCACCATCCGTCATCCTGTGTCGTCTGGGTCCAGCCGCCGGAGCTGCCGAGCTCGTAGTAGGAAGACGTGAAGGCGCCCCAGGTCCAGGTCTCGGCGATCCAGCGGATCTTCACCCTCTGCCCGAGAAACCGGGTGAGATCAAACTTCGATTCGACCCAGACTCCGGTGCCGGTCGGGTCGACCACGCCCGGTCCCACGCAGTCGTACGTCGTGCCCGGAGTCGTGCCGTTGACGCTTCCGCAGCTCGCGAAGGACTGCTGCGGATGACAGAAGGTTTCATGAAACCCATTCGGATTCGGCGGGGCCGCGCCGGTGTCGGTCGGCGTGAAGTTGCAGTAGTAATCGCTGCCGGAGCTGAAGGAGAGCGCCGTGTGATCGTAAGTGTTCTGGTACGGCACCAGGACGTCCCAGAATCCCCAGAGGTCGTGATCCGGGGCCGGGTCGGTGTCGATCTGGATCTGGACCTGGCCGCAGTCGGAGCATTGCCGCCCGTTGCGACCGGTGCTCACCCAGTGATCGTCCATGAGGCTGGCGATCTGAAAAAAGGAGAGCTGGAGGTCCCCCGGCCGGGGCTGTCCCGTGAGGTTCATCGGAGGCATGACGAACCCCTGCAGCGTCCTGAAGTGGGTCACGTCCGGACTCTCGCCCGGGAGGACGTTCCAGTGGGCCGCCATGTGCAGCGAGTTGGGCGGGCTGGTCGCCCGCTGGCCGTCGTTCGTCTGGTAGGAGCAGTTACCAACGCAGAGACCGGTCTCCAGGTTCGGGCAGTTGGTGGCGCCCGGAGGGCAGTGCAGGTGCCAGTCCATCGGGTAGTCGGGATCGAGCTGGCAGGCCGGGTTTCCCTGCTCGAAGGTCTGGAAGCCACCGCAGGTGACGCCGCTCACCGTTCCCGGTCCGGTGACCGCGGCGCCGCGCAGGTACGAGCCGTGAACGATCTGCCCCGTCACGTCGTCGAACGCCCGAAAGGTGTCGTTGATCGTCTCGTTTCCGTCGCCGTCCCGGTCGACGTCGAAGTTCTCGACCACCGTCCCGTCGTCGGGCGTGCCCGTGACACCGTCGGGCCCGGGGACAAGGGTCCCACCGCCCGCCGGGAGATCGAGATCCGCCGTGAGACTGAAACAGATCGGATCCGAGAACTCCGAGTAGTAGGAGCTGGCGTATTCCAGGCAGAGCGTGAGCGCGGCCGGGCTCGTCGGTGACACGGTCTGCAAAGTGTCGCTGACCTTGAAGGTGAACCCGGGCTGCGCAGGATCGAGGCTGCCGACCGTGACCGGCTGCCCGTGTGGCAGGGTGCCGACGAAGACCGACCTGTCGATGATGCAGGCGACACCTGGGTCGGTGGTGGTCAGGTTGACGTAGACGCCCTGCAGCGTCGACCGGGCGTTGGTGATGGCCAGCACCAGCCGTCCCGTCTCGCCGGTGTCGGGGAAGCCGTCGTGATCGCCGTCCAGGTCGCGGTAGGCCAGGACATGGATCGACAGGTCTCTGTGATCTGCCTTGAACGAATGCTCGGGCGACGGCGGTCCCGGCGTCGCCGAGGTCCGGAGCGACGACGCGGGACGGGTCGAGGAAATCCCGGCGACCAGCGCGACGAGGGCTATCGGGGCCCAGCCGGAGAATCTGGCGAGAGCCATCACTCTTCCCCAAGGACTGGCTGTGAACGCGGCGAGATGCCCCGAATATACGCCCATCTCGCGGCGCCGGGGCGATCCTCCGCCGGATTCGCCCGCTGGTGGGATAATGCCGCCGCCTGACCGGCATCGGGGAGCCCGCCATGCGTCTCGTCCTGTTGAGCAATTCCACGAATTTCGGCGGCGGCTATCTCGATCACGCGGCCCCGGCCGTCGAGGCGCTCTTCGCCGGGGTGAAGCGGATCGGCTTCGTGCCGTTCGCCATCGCCGATCAGGCGGGCTACCACCAGCGCGTCGTGAACCGGTTCCGATCGTTCGGTATCGACGTCGTGCGCATCAGCGAGGGGCCCGAGGGGATGCGCGCCCTCGACGGCCTCGATGGGATTTTCGTCGGGGGCGGCAACACCTGGCGGCTCCTCGACAAGCTGCAGAAGGGCTCGCTCGTCGCCCCAATCCGGGCGCGGGTGCGCGCCGGGATGCCGTACCTGGGATCGTCCGCCGGCACCGGGGTCGCCGCCCCGACCCTCATGACCACCAACGACATGCCGATCGTGCATCCGGAATCGTTCGAATCGCTCGGTCTCGTCCCCTTCCAGCTCAACTGCCACTACATGGATCCCGATCCCGTCTCGAAGCACATGGGCGAGACGCGCGAGACGCGCATCCGCGAGTTCCACGAGGAGAACGCCACGCCCGTGGTCGGCCTGCGCGAGGGCTCGTGGCTCGAGGTGGACGACGGCGGCGCGGCCGCGACCGGAGCGTCGCGGATGCGCGTCCATCTGCGCGGCCCGCATCGGGCGCGGATCTTCCGGCGCGGCAGCGAGCCTGTCGAGGCGGCGCCCGACACCACCCTCGATCCGCTCGTCCTCTGAAGCGATTGCGGATACCATCCTGACCTCGCGGCCGGAAACGGCCGCGCATCCATCGAAGGGAGATCGAACATGCCGACGAGACAGTCGAGCGCCGTCTGGAAAGGCGGCCTGAAGGACGGGAAGGGTCTGGTCACCGTGGGGAAGGGAATCTTCGAGGGCGCCTACTCGTTCGCGTCGCGCTTCGAGACCGGGACCGGCAC
>DASRAN010000039.1:0-15610 GCA_035638115.1 Patescibacteria group bacterium
GCGCGGCGTCCGATCTCCTCGAGTTCGACGTCGGTCTGATGCCGCTCGACGACCGGCCCTTCTCGCGCGGCAAGTGCGGCCTCAAGATCCTCCAGTACCAGGCGGCCGGGGTCCCGGTGGTCTGCTCGCCGGTCGGCGCCAACCTCGAGATCGTGCGCGCCGACGCGACCGGGCTGTTCGCGGCGGACGCGCCGGCGTGGACCGAGGCGATCGTCAGGCTCCTGACCGACGCCGATCTCGCGGAGCGCCTCGGCCGGGGCGGGAGGGAGCGGGTACGTGGGACGTACGCGGCCACGCTGATCGGCGAGCGCCTGGCGGATCGGATTCTCGACGCCGCGTCCGGCCGGGTGCCGGGCGCCGATTCAGGCCGGCCGGATCTTCCAGACGAGGAACGCGAAGGCCACGATCAGGCCCATCAGCACGAGCGGCTCCTGGTTGCGGATCATCTGGCGGAAGGACCAGGGCGCGAGCTCGCCGGGGAACGGGCGCGGTGACGGGAACAGGATCGGGACGCTGCGACGGTAGCGCTCGTACGATTCGCCGTGCAGGCGCGCCAGCCGGTCCCCTTCGACGCGCAGCTTGCGGGGGATGTAATAAAGGAAGAAGACGGCGTAGCCGGCCGCGAGCGCCAGATAGTTGATCCCCCACGGATTCGTGGCCGCGAGGCCGAGACCGGTGAGGATCAGGAGCCGGCCGAGATAGAGCGGATTCTGGGTGAAGGCGTATGGGCCGGAGGTCGCCAGCCGCACCGACTTCTGGAGATGGCCCGCAGCCCAGAGGCGGATCGATTCACCCAGGAGCGCGAGACCGGCGCCCAGGGCGACCAAAAGAGGCGTCGGGCGCGCGAGGATCACGAGCGCGGCGATGAACAGGTAGACGGCGACCAGCCGGACCCGTCCGAGAAGCTGGCTGCGCTCCGGCAAGTGGAAACCTCCTCCGAGAAGGCGGGCATCGTAGTGGACGAGATTCAGGGTGTCAACCAAGGGGACCCGGCGGCGGCGCCGACCGCCGGCCGCGCGCCGCTTCTGGAGATCGCGGTCCTCCTGCTTCTGGGGATGGCGCTCTTCGGCTGGCGCCTGGGATCGCACGACCTGTGGCCGACCGACGAGCCGCGCTTCGGTCAGGTCGCCAAGGAGATGCGCGCACGGGGCGATTTCGTCGTCCTGTCGCTCAACGATCATCTCTACACGGAGAAGCCGCCCCTGTTCTTCTGGGCGATCGACGGCTTCGCGGCGCTGCGCGGAGGGGTGGACGAGTGGGCGGCGCGTCTGCCTTCCGCGCTGGCGGGCGTTCTCTCGCTCCTGGTGATCCTGGTCTTCGGGGAGTCGCTCTTCGATCGCCGCACCGGGTTCCTGGGAGCGCTGATCTTCGCCACCAGCGTCCAGATCCTGGAGCGCGCCCGATGGGCCTCGATCGACATGACGCTCACGTTGTTCGTCACGGTCGCCGTCGCGCTGCTCTGGCGCGCGGCGTCGGCGGGCGGGGAGGGCAGGTCACCCTGGCCCGCGCGGCTCGCCTGGCTCGCGATGGGGCTCGCGACCCTGGCGAAGGGGCCTGTGGGGCTGGCGCTGCCGATCCTCGTGGTCGTCCCGGCGCTGCTCCTGGCCGGCGACCGGCGCGCCGTCCCGCGCCTGTTCCCGTTATCCGGCATCCTTATTTATATGGCGGTGACCCTGGCCTGGTTCGGCCCGTTCGCGGCGCGCATCGGACCCGACCAGGCCTTCCGGATCCTGACGCGCCAGACCGTGACGCGCTACGTCGACGCCTGGAACGGTCGCCAGCCGTTCTGGTTCTACGTCTGGCGCTTTCCGGTCGGATTCTTCCCCTGGAGCATCCTGCTGCCGTGGTCGGTCGTCGCGGCGCTCCTGGAGTTCCGTGAGCCCGAGCGGCGCGCCGGCCGGTTCCTGCTGGTCTGGGTCGGCGTCGTCCTCCTGTTCTTCTCCTGCTCGACCGGGAAGCGCGGCGTCTACATCATGCCGCTCTATCCCGCCGCCGCGCTCACGGTCGCGCGGCTGTTCACGCGCGACGCGCGGCGGGCGATCGTCCAGGGGACCATGACCTGGGCGGCGCTGGCGGTGACGGCGGGCGTCGCGGTCGTGACGTTCGGGGCGCGGCGCGCTCCCGATCTCGCCGGCCCGGCGTGGGGGATCGGCGCATGCCTTTTGGCCGGCGGGCTCGCGGCGCCGGCCTTGGCGCGCGCCGGCCGATCGATCGCGGCGGCCCGCGTCCTCGCCGCGACCATGGCGGTCATCCTGCTCGTCGCGACCGAGGCGGTCTTCCCGTACGTGAACCGGCACCTGAACCTGCGCGGATTCGCGGAGCAGGTGCGCGATCGCCTGCGACCCGAGATCCCTCTCGCCACGACCGAGGAGAAGCGCGACGCCTGGGTCTTCTATTCGGGCCGCTTCGTCGAGGAGCTCGACACGCGCCCGCGCCTGCTGGCCTATCTGGCCGCGGGTCCGAGACGCGATCTCCTGATCGAGGAGGAGGAGCTGCGGGAGATCCGGCCCGCCCTCCCGGAAGGGACGACCGAGGTACTGGAAGGGCGCGTCTCCGGACGCCCGTACCACATGCTGCGGCTGCCGCCCTCCGCGGGGGCGCCGACCGACCCGGCGACGACGGGAGCAGGCCGATGACACGCGGGCGGACGCCGTGAGCCTCTGGCGGCTGATCGCGGGGCTGTTCCTGGGCGTCTGCCTCGTGATCGCCGTCTGGGCCTCGGGTCTCGTCCTGCCGCCCGAATCGCTGGCGCGGCGCGTCGCCGCGTTCAGCGCCGTCTATCCCGGGCCCGTGGGCGAGGCGGAGGTCGATCGGATCGACTGCCCGCCGATGCCCCGGGTGCGTTTCTATCTCGTCTGCACCGCCGACTGCACGCAGGTCCGGCGTCTGATGGCGGTGCGCGGCCTGGCGGCGACCCTCCTGGCGAACCTCAACCGCACGCCGCCCGAGGACCTCAAGGTCACGCGCGGGCGGATCAACGCGGTCATCGCGGGGGAGCGGCTGCGGCTCGATCGGGACGGCGCGCGCGAGATGATCGGCTGCTACATGAGGATCGAGGGGCTGGACCCGGCGCGGGTGCTCTCCGAGGGCGGGCTTCAGGACGTGAACGAGGCGCGGTCCGCGGGGGCGGCGGCGGTGCGGCGGCTGGCGGACAGCCTCGAGGACACCGACACCCTGGCGCGCATCGAGATCGAGGACGCGCCCGACGGGTTCCGGGCCGGGTTCCTCTACTGGGAGACCGCGCGCGCCGGGGATCCGGTGCTGCGCATCTCCCTCGAGATGTCGGGCGACGGCGTGCTGCGCGCCATGCGCGCCACCCAGGTCGTGGCGCCGAAGGAGCCGCCGGCCGGGGAGAGCGGCACGCCGGAGCCCGGGGAGCCGCCGGCCCCCTGAGCCTCAGACCTGCGGGGCCTGGTGGGCGCGGTCGCCGTACTGCTGCCGGTAGTACTCGCGATACTCGCCCGACTTGATCGGCTCCCACCAGGGGCGGTTGTGCCGATACCACTCGATGGTCTGGTCGAGCGCGCTCTCGAAGTCGGCGCGTGGGGTCCATCCCAGCTCGCGCAGCCGCCCGCAGTCGAGCGCGTAGCGGCGGTCGTGCCCGAGTCGATCGGTCACGTGCCGGATCAGGGTGGGCGGCTTGGCGAGCCGCCGGAGGATGTGCTCGGTGATCTCGATGTTGCGGCGCTCGTTGCCGCCGCCGATGTTGTAGACCTCGCCCGGCACGCCGCGCTCCAGCACCACGTCGAGCGCCGCGCAGTGGTCCTCCACCGCCAGCCAGTCGCGCACGTTGCCGCCGTCGCCGTATAGCGGCAACGGCAGGTCGTCGAGAGCGTTGGTGATGAACAGCGGGATCAGCTTCTCCGGGTACTGGCGTGGCCCGAAGTTGTTCGAGGCCCGCGTGACCAGCACCGGCACACCGTAGGTCGCGAAGTACGAGTAGGCCAGCCGGTCCGCCCCCGCCTTGCTGGCGGAGTAGGGGTTCGACGGCATGAGAGGCGAGTCCTCGCGGCTCGCGCCGGTGGCGACGCTGCCATAGACCTCGTCGGTCGAGATCTGCACGAAGCGCTTCAGACCGCGCTCGCGCGCCACTTCGAGCAGCGTGTAGGCGCCGTAGACGTCGGTGCGGATGAACCCCTCGGGATCGCCGATCGACCGATCGACGTGGGTCTCGGCGGCGAAATTGAACAGCACGTCGATCCCCTCGCCCCAGGCCGTCTCGACGTCGGCACGCACGGCGATGTCGCCGCGCACGAACCGGTAGCGGGGATGCCCTTCCAGGTCGCGGAGATTCGCCAGGTTCCCGGCGTAGGTGAGCTTGTCGAGGACCACGACCTGCCAGTCGGGATGCTGCCGGATGGCGTGGTGCGCGAAACAGGAGCCGATGAACCCGGCGCCGCCGGTGACCAGGACGCGGCTCATCGGCTCAGCGCATCCCCGCCGTGAGGCGGTCGATCATCATCTCGCGCACCAGCTGGTTGGCGCGATACAGCGACTCGAACGTGCCGGCGTCGGTCCACCATCCCTCAAGCACGTCGTGCTCCATCTCGCCGCGCTGGATGTAGGCGTTGTTGACGTCGGTGATCTCGAGCTCGTTGCGATCGGAGGGCTTGAGCGTGGAGATGATCTCGAACACCCCGGGGTCGTACATGTAGATGCCGATGACGGCGTAGTCCGACGCCGGCTGCGCCGGCTTCTCGTCGATGCGCGTCACCCGGCCCTTGTCGAACACCGGAACGCCGAAGCGCTGCGGGTCGGGCACCTTCTTGAGCAGGATGCGCGACCCGCGCTCCTGGCGGGCGAAGGCCGCGATCGGCTTGCGGATGTCCCCTTCGATGATGTTGTCGCCGAGCATCACGACGATCCGATCGCCCTTGGCGAACGGCCGGGCGAGCGACAGGGCGTCGGCGATGCCGCCTTCGCCCTCCTGATAGGCGTAGGCGATCTCGTGCAGCCCGTATTCACGGCCGTTGCCGAGCAGGCGCAGGAACTCGCCCGCGTGATTCCCGCCGGTGACGATCAGGATGTCCTTGATGCCGGCGTCGGACAGCGTCTTGAGCGGATAGTGGATCATCGGCCGGTCGTAGACCGGCAGCAGATGCTTGTTGGTGATCTTCGTGAGGGGGGAAAGACGGGTTCCCAGACCCCCCGCCAGAATGACGCCTTTCATCGCAAGCCCTCAGTGTGGCGGCAGGCTAGCAGAGTGAGCCGGCGGGTGTAAAGATGCGCCCGCCGGCGGATACGGGAACGCGACCGGTGCGGTGCCTCGGTGTCCGGGGCCGAGCCGCTCTACTGTCGGACGGCCGGCCCGAAACTGTCGACGTGGCCGTCGCGATGGATCTGCTCGACGAAGAAGTTCCGGCCGTTCTTGTGCTTTGCGATCGGGAAGGCATACGACGCTCCCAATCCCGACGTGCACTCGTTGCACGGGATCGGGGCCGCGTTTTCCTGCACGCGGATCCCGTTGTCCACCAGGACGACGTTGAAGCCGGTCAGATCGTGCTCGATGCCGGTCGTCCAACGGATCAATCCCGAGCCCTTGCCGGCGGGGCTGCTGAAGCTGATCGTGACGCTCGTGGGGTAGCAGGCGCCGCAGACGCACGGGTCCTGATCGGCGTTGGGGAGCGTCGGACAGTTGTCGCAGGCGTCGCCGATGCCGTCGCCGTCCGCGTCTTCCTGTCCCGGGTTGGAGCTCGACGGACAGTTGTCGACACAGTCCGACGCGCCGTCGGCGTCGGAGTCCTGGCATTGCTGCCCGAAATGCAGCAGGTCGACACGACCGGCGCCGGGGGCCGTGCCGGGGTCGAATGCCGGGGCGCCGACCACGATCTCGGCCAGTCCGTCGCCGTCGTAGTCGCCCGCGCCGGACACGGCGGCTCCGAAATGAGCGCCGTCCTGCTGGACCAGCGCGGCGGTGAGAATCGGTATCGCCGAAAGGCCTCCCGGACCGCCGCCATAGACAAAGACGGCGCCCTGGCCCGCGTATCCGGCATTGAAGGTGGACGCCCCGACGACGAGGTCCGAGTAGCCGTCGCCGTTCAGATCCCCGGCCCAGGCGAGGCTTCCGCCGAAGCTGCTGCCGGTCTGGCGGCTCGGAATGGTCGAGATCGGGGCGGTCGCGAGGCCTGCCGCCGATCCGAGACGCACCGAGACGCCCGTGTCGTCGCCGATGGCGACGTCGTCGAAGCCGTCGTGATTCACGTCTCCCGAGCAGGCCACCGCCTGACCGAAATGCGAGCCACCCGTCAGGACCAGCGCAGGAGGCGTCTCATGAAGCCCCCCGGGGTCGCCATGGAAGATCGACACGGTGGCGGCGCCGGGCGCGCCCACCACGACGTCGTCATATCCGTCGCCGTTGATGTCGCAGCCACCCGCGATTGCGTCGCCGAAACCGGAGGAGCGGTCACCGGAGCCGAGAAGCACCGGCGATCCGCCTCCGTAGGAGGCCCAGACTCTCGGAGGGTCGCCGAAGAGCGCCAGATGCATCGAGGCAAGAAAATCGCTGCGGCCGTCTCCGTCAATATCGCCGCCACGGGCGACCCGGTAACCGAAGCCCGTCGTCGGAGAGCCCAATCCCAGGTGTCCTGAGAGAAGGGGACCCTGCGTCGAGCCGAGGTAGATGAACACGGTACCGAGGGTTCCTCTGAATGTCTGGAGCTCAAAATAGTCGTAGTCCGGAGCGCCGACGATGAAGTCGGAGATTCCATCGCCGTTCAGGTCGCCGGCCCCCGCGACCGCGGCGCCGAAATGCGGGCTGCGGGCCCCGGCCGCGGCGGTCTGCGTCCCCTCGACACTCCAGTCCGGCGAGCCGAACGACCCGGCGGCATTGCCGTAGAAAAGAAAGACGTGCCCGTTCCCGTCTCCTGGCGCTCCGACGAGGACGTCGGGGAACCCGTCCCCGTTGACGTCGCCCACGTCCGCGACCGACGTGCCGAGCGCGGCTCCCGCCGTGCCCACAGTGAAGAGCGCGCCCGCCCGATCGGCCCCGGCGCGCAGGCGAGGAGCGCTGGTCTGCCGCGTCTGGAGGCCGCCACGACCCGCCAGTTGGCCCCCGGCGGCGATCAGGGTGAGACAGAAGACCGCGGTGGTGACGGAGACGACGATGCGTGAGCTCGATCGCATGGCATCCTCCCTCGAGCGATGGCGGCGTAGGGCCGCGACAGGTCTTTTGACCGAATCGTACCGCCAACCGCTTGACTGTCAACTCGAAAATGGCCTGATCGCGGGCGCGATCCGCAACGCGTGTCCGTCCAGCACGGAAGAGCGGTGAGAAATCCGGGCTAGAGTCCCAGTCGATCGCGCACCCGGGCGGCGAGGCGATAGAGGCCCGGACGCGGCGGCTCGGGGGGCGCGCCACCCGCCGCGTAGCGTCGTCGCAGCTTGGCGATCGATCGCAGGTCGGCGCGGCACATCTGCCCGAACACCCTCCGCGCCGGCCACCAGGAACCGGACCCGGCGATCCACGACGTGGAGAAGTCGACGAGGAACGGACGGCCGCCCGGTCCCACGAGGACGTCGCCGTGGTGCAGGTCGCCGTGCGCCACGCCACGCGCGTGGACGGCGCGCACGAGATCCGCCAATCGATCGAAGAAGGACGCATCGATCGAGGCGCGTGCCGTCGCCTGCAGCGGGCGGCCGTCGACGTACTCGAGGACGATCGCCTGCCGATCCACGACCCCGACCAGGCGGGGGATCCCGGGGAGGTCCGCGAGACGCCGGTAGGCCCGGATCTCGCGGCGCAGCTGCCAGGGGCCGAGCAGGGCGCGCACCCAGAACGGGCGCGACGCGACATCCTTGATCACGAACGAGCCGGCGGGGGACTCGACCAGGTCGATGACCGCCTTGGTGCGGTTGCGCCCGTCGTGCAGCCGGCGCCGGCGGCCCGCGAGCTCGTCGCGGCTGAGCCGGAGGCCCGGCGGGCCTGTGGTACCATCCGACGTCATCGCGACGCGCACCTTAGCACAGGAGCCCGAGGTGACTTCCATCCTCCCCGCGACGCTTCCCGCCGACCTGCTGGTGACGGTCGTCAAGAGGGGTTCCTGGGGCAAGGCCGACATCCTGCGATTCAAGTACGAAGGGGGCGAGGCCATTCTCAAGGACTTCTCGGCGAAGAGCGCGCCGGTGCGGTGGCTCGGGCGCCGCCAGCTGCGGCGCGAGCGGCGCGCGCTCGACGGTCTGGCGGGCGTGGACGGCGTACCGGCCCTGCTCGGCGGTCTGCCACCCAACGGTCTGTTCCTGCAGGCGATGCGCGGCGAGGCGATCACCCGGTGGCGCCGGCGCCCGCGCCCGGAGATCGCCCCGATGCTGGAGCGGCTGGCGGCGCTCGTCGAGCGCATCCACGCGCGCGGCGTGGCGCACCTCGACCTCCGCAAGCGCGACAACATCCTGGTCGCCACGGACGGGACCCCGGGCGTCATCGACTTCAACGCCAGCGTCTCGTTCCGGCCCGGCTCGCTCGGTGCGCGGCTGGTGTTCCCGGCGCTGCGGGCGGTCGACCGGTCGGCTCTCCTGAAGTGGAAGGCGCTGCTCCTGCCGGACCAGATGACGCCGGCCGAGCGGCGGCGGCACCGGCGCCAGACCCTTCTCCGGCGACTCTGGATCTTCAACTGACGTGAGCCCCGCCGACCTGACCTCCGCGCCCGAGCCGGTCGATCTGTCGCTCGTCATCCCGGTCTTCAACGAGCGCGACAACCTCGAGCCGCTGATGCGCGAGATCGCCGGCAGCCTCGCCGGCACGCGGTGGCGATACGAGATCCTGATGGTGGACGACGGCAGCACCGACGGCACGGACGAGGTGCTGCGGCGTCTGGCGGCCACCCACCCGGAGCTGCGCGTGGTGCGCTTCGTCCGGAACGCCGGCCAGACGGCAGCGATGGACGCCGGGTTCCGCCGCGCCCGCGGCCGGGTCGTGGTGACGCTCGACGCCGATCTTCAGAACGACCCGGCCGACATCCCTCGGCTGGTCGGCGAGCTCGAAGGGTGGGACGCGGTCGTCGGCGTGCGCAGCGTGCGGCGCGACAGCCTGGTGCGGCGGGTCTCGTCACGCATCGCCAACTACGTGCGCAACCGCCTCAGCGACGAGACCATCACCGACACCGGCTGCTCGCTCAAGGCCTACCGGCGCGACGCGCTCGATCGGCTGAAGCTGTACCGGGGGATGCACCGCTTCCTGCCGACCCTCCTCAAGATGGAGGGCTACCGCGTCCGCGAGCTGCCGGTCGGCCACCGGGCGCGCGCCCACGGCGATTCCAAGTACGGCATCGGGAACCGCCTGGTCCCGTCGTTCGTGGATCTCCTGGCCGTCCGCTGGATGAAGAAGCGTGCGCTGCGCTACGAGGTGAGGGACGATGCTTGAGCATCTCGTGAACGTCAACGCCTGGGTCGTCTTCGGACTCGTCGGGCAGCTGATGTTCACCCTGCGGTTCGTGGTGCAGTGGGTGGCGTCGGAGCGCAGCGGCCGGAGCACCGTGCCGGTCGCCTTCTGGTACTTCAGCCTTCTCGGCGGAGCGGTCCTGTTCGTCTACGCGCTCTGGTACCGGCACGACCTGGTGTTCACGCTCGGTCAGGGAGCGGGTCTGTTCATCTACGCGCGCAATCTGGCGCTCATCCGGCGCGCCGGTCCGCCGCTCGGGGACGGCGCCGCTCAGGGCGCGCCGGGACCGGGCGCGTAGTACCCCTCTCGGGCCCGCACCACCAGACCGGGTTTCCCGACGGTGACGCGCAGCGAGCGCCAGCGTCCGTCACGGCGCGTGTTGGTCGAGGCGTAGGCGAGCGTGTACTGGCGCTTCAGATCGTCGGCGACCTGGCGATAGACGTCCCCCAGATCCGAGACCCGCGACGGGAACCAGGACCGGCCCCCTGTCTGGCGCGCCAGAGTCCCGAGGATCTCCTTGAGGCTGCGGCTCTGCGCCAGGTCCAGCTCGCGGTCGAGATGGCCCCCCAGTCCGATGGCGTAGATCGCCATCTCCACGCGGTGGGCGCGCTCCAGCGCCTCCTCGAACAGGCGCAGGCTCCCGGGCTCGTTCTCCACCAGGGCCTGGTCGCGGCCGTCGGAGAGCAGCACCATCGCCCGGCGCCCCTCCACCGACTGCAGCATCCCGGCCACGGCGTACACCGAGTCGTACAGCGCCGTGCCGCCGCCCGGCGTGATCGACCGGATGCGCTCGCGAATCGCCTTCCTGTCGGTCAGGGGCGTCGCGTCCCCGTGCAGGGTGTCGTCGAACGAAAAGACGAGGAGGCGATCCTCCGGCTCGATCTCGTCGACGAACTCCTCCGCCCCCTTGCGCGCCATCTCGATCCGCCCCTGCAGCCGCATGCTCGCGCTGGCGTCGATCAGAAGCGCGATGGTGATCGGGACCCGCGCCGAGGAGAAGTGGGTCAGCGTCTGCGGGACCCCGTCCTCGGTCACGGCGAAGTCGTCGCGTCCGAGATCCACGACCGCACGCCCTCGGTCGTCGCGCACCGAGGCGTAGACGTTGACCAGCCGGACCTCTTCGTACTGGCCGACCTGGACGCGGCGGACGTCGAGCGCCGCCTCGCCGCTGCGCCCGGCCGAGTCGAGGGCGACGGCGCGCAGCCGTCTCACGCCGGCGCCGTGGCCGGCGTCCCAGGTGACGGTGTACGGGGGACGCTCCATCACAGTGAGCAACGCGTCGTCGGCATACAGGGTCACGCTGACGATGCGGGCGTCGGCCGAGGTCGCGGCCTCGATCGTGACGCGCGTGGGGCCCTGGAGGAGCGTCGAGGAGGCGGGCTCGGCGAACCGGACCGTGACGGGCCCCGCGGCGCCCGCCGTGCCGCTCTCGGCCGCCCGGCCGCCGGTCGCGGGCGTGGTGAGGGCGATCGTCGCCGCCGTCGCCGCGGCCGCCGCGGCGGCGAACGCCGATCTCAGTAGGCGCGCGCGAAATAGACCCACTGGTGCGAGGCCCCGTTGCAGCGCAGGCACTGGCCCTCTTCCTGGTTGCCGCTCAAGGGAACGCAGCGGATGGTCGCCTTGGTCTCGTCCTTGATGCTCGCCTCGCAGTCGCGGTCGCCGCAGAAATGGGCCCGGAAGAACCCGCCCGTCTCGTCGAGACCCTTCTTGAACGAGGCGTAGTCGCGGACGTCGTGCGTGCTGTCGCGCAGCGCGGTCCGCCGCGCCTCCAGCATGTCCGACTGGATCTCGGCCAGGAGCGCCGGGACGGCGCGCGCCACGTCGGCCAGCGGCACGGCCGACTTGCGCCGGTCGAGGCGGCGGACGGCGGTGAACTGCCCGGCGTCGAGATCGCGCGGGCCGATCTCCAGCCGCAGCGGCACCCCCTTGAGCTCCCACTCGTTGAATTTCCAGCCCGGCGACATCTCGTCCCTCAGGTCGGCCCGCACGCGGCAGACCGGGGCGAGCTCGGCTTCGGCGCGCTTCACCGTCTCGGCGATGCGCGCCTTCTGATCGTCGCTCTTCCAGATCGGGACGATGACCACCTGGGTGGGCGCCAGTCGGGGCGGGAAGCTGACCCCGTTGTCGTCGGCGTGCGACATGACGAGCGCGCCCACCAGCCGGGTGGAGACGCCCCACGACGTCTGCCAGCAATGCTCCCAGTCGCCCGCGGCGGTCTGGTACTTGACGTCGAACACCTTGGAGAAGTTCTGGCCGAGATTGTGCGACGTGCCCGCCTGCAGCGCGCGACCGTCCTGCATGAGCGCCTCGATGCTATAGGTGCGCAGCGCTCCGGCGAACTTCTCGCTCTCGGTCTTGCGGCCGGTGTAGACGGGCATCGCCATCCACTCCTCGGCGAACGAGCGATAGATCTCCAGGATCTTGAGGACCTCCTCCTCGGCTTCGGCCTCGGTGGCGTGCGCGGTGTGCCCCTCCTGCCAGAGGAACTCGGTGGTGCGCAGGAAGAGTCGCGTGCGCATCTCCCAGCGGACGACGTTGGCCCACTGGTTGATCAGCAGCGGGAGGTCGCGGTAGGAGCGGATCCACTTCGAGTACATCTCGTAGATGATGGTCTCCGAGGTGGGCCGGACGACGAGCGGCTCCTCGAGCTTCTTGCCGCCGCCATGCGTGACCACGGCGAGCTCGGGCGCGAACCCCTCCACGTGCGCCGCCTCGCGGTGCAGGAAGGACTCCGGGATGAACAGGGGGAAGTAGGCGTTCTGGTGGCCGGTGGCGCGGAAGCGGGCGTCGAGCTCGCGCTGCATCGCCTCCCACACCGCGTAGCCGAGCGGACGGATGACCATGCACCCTTTGACGGGGGAGTAGTCCGCCATGTGCGACTGCGTGACGACATCGGTGTACCACCGTGAGTAGTCTTCCTGACGCGGCGTGATCGCCTTGGCCATTCAATCCTCGCTGACGAAAGGTCGGGGAAGGGAACTCTGGTCCGGGTCGTGCTTCCGGGTCAAGGCCGCGGCCGGTCAGGCTCGCCGATCATCGGCACGAAGCGTACGGAAAGGAGGCTCTCGCGATCGGCGCCGGAGGCCGTGCGCGTCAGGCGGACGAGCACCTGCGTCCCGGTGCCGATCGGGACGACGAGCCTTCCGCCGACCCGAAGCTGTTCGAGAAGCGCGTCCGGAACGGCGTCCGGGGCCGCGGTGACGAGGATCGCGTCGAACGGCGCCTCCTCGGGCCAGCCGCGCCAGCCATCGCCGACCTTCACCCGAACCTCCCCATACCCCGTCCGTTCGATCGTGCGCCGCGCCCGCTCCGCCAGCTGGGGACGGATCTCGACGCTGAACACCTGCGCCCCCAGGGCCGCCAGGACGGCTGACTGATAACCCGACCCGGTGCCAATCTCCAGCACCTTGTCGCCCGTTCCCACCCGCGCCGCCGCGCTCATGAACGCCACGATGAACGGCTGCGAGATCGTCTGGCCGTCACCGATCAGAACCGGGCCGTCGTGACAGGCCTGGGAGCGCGCCTCCTCGGGAACGAAGACCTCGCGCGGCACCCGGCGCATCGCCTCGAGCACCCGCGGGTCTTTGATCCCACGCTGCTCGATCTGCTCGCGGACCATCGACAGGCGCTCCGGCGTCACCTGTCCCGATTTGTCGTCGTACGGCTCCACAAAAGCCACGCTTCGCCCCGGTCGCGATTCTAGGGGGGCGTCCCGGAAATCGCAAGGGGAGAAGGGTTCCGGGGGATGCCGGCCTGGCGCGTCAGCCGGCTCCGCGCAGGGCGCGGCCGACGAGACGATCGGCCAGCCGGGTCGGCTCGGGAAGCCGGTAGCCGCGGCACAACCCGAGGACCCAGCGGGTGGCGGCCGGGATCCCGATCAGATGCCCGGGCGACACGTACAGCGGCCGGACGTTCGATCGGGTCCGCACCACGGCGCCCACCACCCGTCCACCGAGGATCAGGGGCGTCCGATCGCCGCGTCGCGGACCGACCGCGTCGTGCTCGCCCACCAGCCGGCTCTTGGCGCAACCGATCGTCGGTACGCGCATCAGGAGCCCGAGATGAGACGCGAGGCCGAGCCCCCTCGGGTGCGCGATCCCCTGTCCGTCGCAGATCAGGAGATCGGGTCGCAGCGCGAGACGCGACCAGGCCTCGAGCAGCGCGGGGGCCTCGCGGAAGCTCAGGAGGCCGGGGACGTACGGAAATCGGATCGGACGGACGACCTGGGACGAGGCGACCAGATCGAGTCCGGGAAGCCGGAAGACGAGGATGGCCGCTAGCAGGCGATCGCGCTTCGGGTCGTACGCGATGTCGGCGCCGGCCACCAGACGCACCGCCGAGGGGGATCCGCGGATCCGCAGGCGCGGGCGCAGCCTGGCCTGGAGGCGGATGGCCCGTCTTGCGTCGCGCGGCCAGGGATGGCGATCGGCGGCTAGAATCGGCGGCATGTCATCCCCCCGGGGACGTCATGATAGCCGTCCGAACGATAGCCGCCCGATCGTCGTGGCGCTCGACGCGCTCGAGCGGCGTTTCGGCCGGCCGCGCCGCGACCGGAAGTTCGGTCCGCTCGAAGAGCTCGTCCTGACGGTCCTGTCGCAGAACACCAACGACACCAACCGGGATCGCGCCTATGCGTCGCTCACGGCGCGATTCCCGGCCTGGCACCTGGCGGCCCGCGCGCCGGTGCGCGCCATCGAGAGCGCCATCCGGACGGGCGGGCTGGCGCGCACCAAGAGCCGCGTGATCCGCGCCCTGCTGCGCCGCATCGAGGCGGAGCGTCACGGGTTCGATCTCGGCTTTCTGCGCGACCTCCCGCTCGACGAGGCGCGCGCCTGGCTGCGCTCGTTCCGGGGCGTGGGGGACAAGACGGCGGCGTGCGTGCTGTTGTTCTCCTGCCACCGGCCGGCGTTCCCCGTCGATACGCACATCCTCCGGGTCACCCGGCGCCTGGGCTGGATCGCCGGCAAGGCGACGGCGGCGGAGGCCCACCTGCGTCTCGCGACCCTGATACCGGAAAGGCGCTACTTCGAGGCCCACGTCAATTTAATCACGCTCGGGAGGCGGCTCTGCAAGCCGCGGAAGCCGCTGTGCGCCGAGTGCCCGCTCTCGAGGAGCTGCCCCACCGCCCGCCGGGAGGTCTCATGACGGCGGCGCGCTGGCGCCGGGCCCTATCCTTCCTATATTGGGGTGAAAAGGGAGGCGGATGAGACGCAGGCTGAAGGTCGGGCTGGCATTGGGGGGCGGAGCGGCGCGCGGGCTCGCGCATCTCGGCGTCCTCAAGGTCCTCGAGGAGCAGCGCATCCCGATCGATCTCATCGTCGGCACCAGCGTCGGGGCGCTGGTCGGCGGCGTTTACGCCACGACGCAGGACGCCGTCGCCACCGAGAAGCGATTCCGCGAATTCATCTTCAGCAGGGAGTTCAAGCGCGCCCGGTTCGACTTCCTCAAGGAGAGCCGCGAAGCGCGCCGCGGCGTGATGAGCCGCGTCGTGACGCTGCTCAAGAAGGGGATCTTCTACTCCTTCTCGGTGGCCAAGACCTCCTGGGTCTCGGCGGAGTACTTCGAGCACAACATCAACGCGCTCCTGGACGACGTGAGGATCGAGAACACGCGTATTCCGTTCACCGCCGTCGCCGCCGACATCCTGCGCGGCGAGGAGGTGCTCCTGAACCGTGGCGGGCTTCGCCGGGCGGTCAGCGCCAGCAGCGCCGTCCCGGGGCTCCTGCCGCCGGTGAACATCGACGGCCGGGAGCTGATCGATGGCGGCTGGGTGGCGCAGGTGCCGGTCGTGCAGACGCTGCACGAAGGCGCGGACCTGGTGATCGCGGTCGACGTGTCCCGCGAGCTCGAAGAACTTGGCGATCTCGGCAGCGGATTGAATATCATGGTCCGGGCGAGCGCCATCCGGGCGGAGGCGCTCAGCGGGATGCAGGGACGACTGGCCGACGTCCTGATTCAGCCTGACGTCGGCAAGGTGCACTGGGCCGACTTCTCCGCCGTCCAAGAGTGCGTCCGGCTCGGCGAGGAGGCGGCCACGGCCCGGCTGGACGACATCCGGCACGCCATGCGGATCGCCCGGTGGCCGTCGTTCATCGGCTTCTCCCGCGCCCGGCGGCTGTCGCGCTCGAACCGTCTGAAGGCCCGGAGCAAGAAGGTGTCCTGATCATGCCCCTGACCCGCCCCCTGCGATGGAGCGTCGTCGTGCTCGGGGGGCTCGTCGCCCTCGTGCTCGCGGCC
>DASRAN010000040.1:0-35282 GCA_035638115.1 Patescibacteria group bacterium
TCGAGGATGTCGTTGATCAGCTCCAGGAGATGCCGGCCGCTGCTCAGGATGTCGGAGGTGTACCCCTTCTGGTCCTCGTTGAGGGCGCCGAAGGCGGGATCGAGGAGGAGCTCGGAGAACCCGATGATGGCGTTGAGGGGCGTCCGCAGCTCGTGCGACATGTTGGCGAGGAACTCGCTCTTCAGCGAGTTGACCCGGTGCAGCTCGCGGTTCGACTCGGAGAGCTTCTGGTTCACGACCTCGAGCTCCTGGGTCCTCTCGCGGACCTTGCGCTCGAGGTGGGCGTTCATCTGCTCGATGTCCTTCAGGTGCTGGCGCCGCTCCTCGAGCTTCTCCAGGTACAGCTTGTAGGAGTAGTAGATGAGCAGGCAGAACGGCAGCGACAGGAGGAAGGAGGCGATGCCGAACCGATCGAGGAAGTACGCCATCCCGAGCGCCAGCGATCCCCCGGCGAGGAACGACGGCGCGGACCAGAGGAAGCTGTCCTGCCAGACGTGCAGGATGTTGAGCCGGTTCGCCGCCGCCACCACGCCCGAGATCCCGAAGGTGTTGGCGAGGTAGAAGACGAGGGTCGCCAGCATCAGCGCGACGATGGTGTCGCCGCCCGACACGGTCCCC
The DNA here is from genome assembly GCA_035638115.1 of Patescibacteria group bacterium. Taxonomy (GTDB): domain Bacteria; phylum Acidobacteriota; class Polarisedimenticolia; order Gp22-AA2; family Gp22-AA2; genus DASRAN01. The sequence continues at coordinate 619 of DASRAN010000040.1, forward strand.
GGGCGGCCGCCGAACGCCTGGTAGGTCTCCCCGGTCAGCCACGTGGTGACGACGAAGGAGGCGACGTTGAACAGGGCGCGGTACAGCGCCATGCGCGGCGTGCGCATCATGCAGAGGCTGCCGATGCAGACGATCGCCACGAGCACGGCCTCGCGCTCCCCCAGCAGGATCAGGGTGGCGAGGATGAACGGATGCGAGATCGACATCTCGACCCGCATCCCGAGATGGACGGCGTGCGGCGCGACCATCGCGCCGATGATGGCCAGCGCCGCGAGCTCGGTGCCGATCTTGAGGGGCGCTCCAGGGAAGAGGTGGACAAGGATGCCGGCGGCGACGCAGAGATGCAGGGCGATGTAGAGGGTGACGCCCCGGTTGATGTCACGCATCGTCGACGGTCCCGTTCCGGAGGGCCGCAGGCGCGGCCCTGGACGCACGGACTTCAGTTGGCCGAAGGACCCCGCCCGATGTCGTGCTTCTTGAGCTTGCTGTACAGGCTGCTGCGGTTGATGCCGAGCATCGACGCGGCCAGCTTCTTGTTCCAGTTGCACTCGGCGAGCGTCTTGAGGATGTAGAGCCGCTCGTGCTCCTGGAGCGACAGCCGGCCGTCGCCGCCGTCGCCCGAGGCCTCGCGCAGGCTGGTGGGGAGATCGGTCACCTCGATGCGCTCGCCCTTCGCCAGGACGACGCTGCGCTCGATGACGTTCTCCAGCTCGCGCACGTTACCGGGCCAGGCGTAATGGACCAGGATGTCCAGCGCTTCCTCGCTGAAGCTGCGCGCCGGCTTTCCGGCCTTGCGCGCCGAGCGCTCCAGGAAGTCGGTTCCGAGGATCGGGATGTCCTCGGCCCGCTCCCGCAGCGGCGGGATGTGCAGCGGGATCACGTTGAGCCGGTAGAACAGGTCGTTCCGGAAGGAGCCCCGCTCCATGCCTTCCTGGAGGTTCTTGTTGGTCGCGGCGATCACCCGGACGTCGACGTGCAGCGTCTCCTCGCCGCCGACGCGCTCGAAGCGGCGCTCCTGGAGGAAGCGCAGCAGCATCAGCTGGGTCGCGGGGGTCAGGTCGCCGATCTCGTCGAGGAAGACGGTGCCGTGATCGGCGAGCTCGAACCGCCCCTTCTTCTGCTTCAGGGCGCCCGTGAACGCGCCCTTCTCGTGCCCGAAGAGCTCCGAGTTCAGCACCCCCTCCGAGTAGACGGCGCAGTTGGCCTCGACGAACGGCCCGGTGGCGCGGTGCGAGTTGTAGTGCAGGATGCGGGCGAGCAGACCCTTTCCGGTGCCGCTCTCTCCCATCAGCAGGACGGTCGAGTCGGTGGCGCACACCTCGCGCAGCAGGTCGAGAATCTGCTTCATCTTCGGGCTGCGCCCGAGCACGGCCGTGAAGGCGTGCTGGCCCTGCAGGCTGCGGCGCAGCTCGGCGTTGCGGGCCCGCTCCGACTGCAGATCCTCGGCGGCGCGGCTGCGCTCCTTTCCCAGCTCCTTGATGCGGGCCGCCCGCTCGGCCAGCCGCAGCACGTCCTCGCCGGTCACCGGCTTGCGCAGGACGTCCCAGGCGCCGCGGCGCATCGCCGCCACCACCGTTTCGACGGTGAGACGGGCCCCGGTGATCGCCACCGGCGTCTCGACCGAGGAGCGCTTCATCTCCTCGAGGAAGGCGGCTCCCGTTCCGGTGCGCTCGAGATCGACGATCGCCATGTCGAAAGCCTGGCCGCGGACCTTGGCCAGGGCATCGGATTCCTGCTCGACGACCGTCATCTGGTGACCGGCCGTGGTGAGGGTTTCCTCGACCTGCCGCACGAATGCCGGGTCGGCGTCGAGGACGAGAATGCTGGCCTTGCGCGTCATGTCGGACCTCCGTCAGTCATCGTGTCCAGAACTCAGGCAAGATCTGTTCCACGGCGGCGGTGATCGGAATCCGCAAGTGACTCGCCGGACGAGGGTTGAAGGCTGACGAAATGGTGATTCGGGGCCCGTGTCGCGATTCACGACAAAAGTGGCAGGCGACTGACGCGAATTGTAAGTCGCCGTGGTGAATTGATCTTTCCGGGCGCGCCCCCTAGAGTGACGGCATGTCGATCGCGCCCGACCATCACGCGCCTCGCATCGCTCTCGTGGGGGCTGTGGTCCTGCTCCTCGGGGTGGCGCCCGGACGTCCGGCATCCCCGGCGGCGCCGGCTCCCGCGACCGCGGCTCCGGTGACCACGGCTCCTGGGCTCGCGTCCGGAGATGCCGTGAGCGAGGGTCTCCTCGCTCTCCATCAGGGCGACTACAGCCGCGCCTTCGAGCAGTTCAAGCGGGCCGTCGACGCGGCGCCGGGCGATCCCGGCCCGCTCTTCTTCTGCGTGTTCAGCCGCTGGTGGCAGATGATCTTCGCCGACGAGACGCCGTCGCACGACACGGGCGCCTGGACGGCGTTCGAGCAGGCGTACGACGCGGCGACCGGCGCGGCGGGCGCCCGCCTCGAGTCGACACCGGGCGATCCTTCCGCGCTGACGGCGCTCGGGGCCTCGGAAGTCCTGCGCGCGCACCTCGAGGCGATCGCGGGCAGCTACTTCCGCGCCGGGGGCGAGGCGCGGCGCGGCAAGAAGGCGCTGCGCCAGGCGCTCGATCGATCCCCCGATCTCGACGAGGCGCTGTTCGCGATGGGCGCGCTGAACTACTTTGCGGATCGTGTCCCGCTCGTGGTGAAGACGATCCGCCCGCTGCTCTTCCTTCCGGGGGGCGACGCCCCGCTGGGTCTCTCCCAGGTGCGCCACGTGGCGTTCGGCCACGGCCGCCTGAGGATCGACGGACGGCTCCTCCTCGGCATGGTGTGCGCCGACCACTTCCAGCGGGCCTTCAAGGAGGCGCTGGCCCACCTCGAGGTGGCCCGCGCCGAGACCGGGGACTCACCGCTCATCGCCGCCGCCATCGGCGATCTGCAGGAGCGGCTCGGCGAGCCGGACGAGGCGGCCGCCACGCTGGGCGGCGCGGCGGAGCGGGCCCTGGGTCCCGGGCCGGAGCGGGCGCGCCAGCGGCGGTGGCTGCGTCTCGGCCAGGCGGAGGCGCTCACCGCGGGCTGGCGTCTCGACGAGGCCGACGCCGCGTTGCGCGCCGCGCAGGAGGAGCCCGGTTCCGCCTCGAGCGCCATGCAACGCCTGGACCGGCGGATCCGCGAGGAGCTGGCGGTGAAGCGCACCGCCTGCCCGGCCGGTGGAGACGGTGATCGCACCGACCCGCTCGGCGCGCTCGGGGCCGCCATCCTCGCCGACCCGGCGGCGCCGACACCCCGGCTGGCGCGCGGGCGGCTGCTCTATCTCGCGGGACGCGATCAGGAGGCGCTCGGCGATCTCGCGGTGGCCGTGGACGGTTCGAGCGACGGGCCATCCTGGCTTCAAGGCTGGAGCCAGATCTACGCCGGTCTCGCCGAGGCCCGGCTCGGACGCGCCGCGGCGGCGCGCGATCATTTCCGCGCCGCCTCCGCGGTGCGGCGCTTCCGATCGTCCGATCGGGGTTTGCTGGAGCTGGGGGAACGGGGCAAGGATGCCGCCCTGTGCGCTCCCTGAGCCGGGTCAGGTCGCGTCAGCGACGGGCGGAGAGGACCCGCTTCACGTAGTCGATGGTCTCGCGGTACGGCGGGATGCCGCCGTGCCGCTCCACCGCCTCCTCGCCGGCGTTGTACGCCGCCAGGGCGAGGCGCACCTGGCCGCTGTAGCGCGCCAGGAGCTCCTTCAGATAGCGGACCCCGCCGTCGACGTTCTGCACCGGGTCGAAGGCGTTGGTGACCTCGAAGCGCTCCGCTGTGCGCGGCATCAGCTGCATCAGTCCCATGGCACCGCGGGGCGACACCGCGAACGGGTCGTAGCGCGACTCGACCTGGATCACGGCGTGCACCAGCGCCTCGTCGACGCCGTGACGGCGCGCGATCTTCCCCGCCATCTCGTGCAGTGCGCCGGGATCGAAGACTCCGCCGATCGGCAGCAAGGTCTCGCCGGTCGCCGCCGCCGTGTTCGACGCAGGTCCGGCCGGTGCCGAATCCGCTGACTGCGGCGCGGGAACCTGGGGCGGGGACACGGGCGGCGCCGGGGACTCCTCCCGGGGCTGACGGCGGATCTCCAGAACGTCGGAAGCCGGCATGCTGACCTCCCCTCCGGTGGAGAGCCGAAGGACGATGCGCGCGTCGCTCATGCGGTAGCCGGTCACCTCGAGCGACCGGCCGTCTCGCAGCACGGCGGTCTCGGCGCGCAGGGCGGTGGCGGTCCCCAGTGCGAGGACCGCCGCAAGGGCGGTTCGAGCCAGGATCGTCCAGGGTGACCGGATCATGATGAGAGGCCCGAATTATACGGTGAGGTCCCGGAGCGGACAACGGCCGGATCCGTGTTCCCGGCGTCAGCCGGCCGACGGCCGGCTCACGCGCGGCCGAACTCCCTCTCCAGGCGTCCCAGCGGCAGTCGGATGAGCGTCGGGCGGCCGTGGGGACAGGTCATCGGGCTCCGGGCGCGGAGCAGATCGGACAGGATCCGGCCCATCGCGGGAAGGGCGAGAGCCTCCCCTGCCCGGACCGCGGCGTGACAGGCGGTGGAGGCGGCCAGCCGGTGGCGCAGGTCGGAGGCGGCGCGCGCTGCGTCCCGATCCAGGACCTCTCCCAACGCCTCGCGGGCCAGCGCCTCGACCGCGCCCGGGGGCACCGCGGCGGGAACCTCGTCGACGCGCAGCATCCCCGGGCCGGAAGGGGTGATGGAGAAGCCGAGCTCGTCGAGGAGGGCGCCGGCCGCTTCCAGCGCCGCCGTCGCGGCGGCGGGGACCTCGAGGACCACCGGGAAGAGAAGCCGCTGCCGCGCCATACGGGCCGCGGCGGCGTCGTCGAGCAGCCTCTCGTACAGAACTCGCTCGTGCGCCGCGTGTTGGTCGACGATGGCAAGACCTTCGACGGACGCGGCGAGAATGTAGGTGTTGTCGTACTGCGCCAGCGGCACGAGAGAATCCTCCGGCCCGAACAGCGCGGCAGCCGGCGACCCGGAGCGCCCGTCCGCGGCCCCGATCGATCCCGCGGACGACGAGACGGACACCCTGCCAGGATCGATCGACCCTGCGGGGAGGTCGAGAGTCGGTGGGATGGGGGACGGGGGCTCGACCGGAGAGGCTTCCCAGCCACCCGGAGCCTCGCCGACGGCCAGAGGACGATCGTCCAGGTGGGCAAACGGTCGCGACGTCCCGAGCGCGGCGCGCAGGGCGCGCAGCACCAGATCGTGGACGGCGCCGGCCCGGGCGAGGCGGACCTCGGCCTTCGCCGGGTGCACGTTCACGTCGACCTGATCGGCGGGGATCTCGAGGAACAGGAAGACGACCGGGAAGCGGCCGCGCGGCAGGAGGGTGGAATAGGCCTCGTGCACCGCGTGCATCAGCCGCCGGTCGCGGATCGGCCGGGCGTTGACGTAGAGGAGCTCGTCGCGCGGCGCGCCCCGCGACAGAGCCGGCGTCGAGGCCAGCCCCGCCACCCGGCTCGTCCCCTCCGCGTGATCGACCGGGCGCATCAGCCGGGCCTCGGCGGGGCCGAGGATCTGCGCCACCCGGTCGGCGAGGGACGGCACGGCCGGCCAGGCCAGCATCTCGCGACCCTGGCTCCGGAGCCGGAAGGCGATGGCGGGATGGGCCGCGGCCACCCGGGCGATCAGATCGGCGATCTGCGAAGCCTCGGTCGCCGGCGTGCGGAGGAATTTCCGCCTCGCCGGGGCGTTGTGGAACAGCGCCTCGACGCGCACCGTCGTGCCGCGCGGGTGCGGTGCGGGGCCGCTCTCCAGCACGCGCCCCGCGTCGATCAGGAGGCGCAGCCCGCCCGCGTCCCCCGTCGAGGTGGTGAGCGTCAGACGCGCCACCGAGGCGATCGACGGCAGCGCCTCGCCTCGGAATCCGAACGTCGCGATCGCCTGCAGATCGTCGCTGCGCCGAAGCTTGCTGGTGGCGTGACGCTCGCACGCCAGGAGCGCGTCCTCGCGCTCCATGCCGCAGCCGTCGTCGCGCACCTCCACGAGGTCCGCGCCACCCGCCGCGATGTCGACGTCGATGCGCGAGGCGCCGGCGTCGAGCGCGTTCTCGACGAGCTCCTTGACGACCGACGCGGGGCGCTCGACGACCTCACCGGCGGCGATCTGGTTGGCGACCTCCGCCGGCAGGACCCGGATCCGGCTCATACCGCCGGAACCGGGCGGCGGCGCCGCGCGAACGACAAGGCGTAATCGACCACGGCGCCCGCGACGTCGGCGCCGGTGGTGCGCTCGATCCCCTCGAGACCGGGCGAGGAGTTGATCTCGAGCACCTTCGGCCCGCCGCGCGACTCGAGCAGGTCGACGCCCGCGACTTGAAGACGCATCGCCCGGGTGGCCCGCAGGGCGGCGCGGGCGTACTCGGGCGGCAGATCGAGCGGCGTGCCGGTCGCGCCGCGGTGCACGTTGGAGCGGAACTCCCCGACCCGGGCCTGTCGGCGCATCGCCGCGACGGTGCGCGAGCCGACCACAAGAACGCGGATGTCGCGTCCCTCGGACTCCTCGATGAATTCCTGCACCAGGAGGGTCATGCCGACGTGCCAGAGGGTCTCCATCACCTGCTGGGCCGCCTGCTCGGTCTCCGCCAGGATGACGCCGATCCCCTGCGTGCCGCGCACCAGCTTGAGGATGGCGGGCGGGCCGCCGACGATCTCGAGCGCCTCGGCCACCTGCGAGGGGTGCCGCGCCATCACGGTGCGCGGGATGTCGATTCCGGCGCGCGCCAGGAGCTGCAGGGAATGCAGCTTGTCGCGCGATCGGGCGATTGGCTGCGAGTTGTTGACGATCGGGACACCCATCATGTCGAACTGGTTGACCACCGCCAGGCCGTGGTCGGTGATCGAGGCGCCGATGCGCGGCAGGACGACGTCGACGGGCGGGACGCGGCCGCCGAGGCTGCGATAGTGGATCTCCGGACCCTCGCGCTTGAGCACCAGCGAGCACTGCAGCGGATCGAGGACCAGGATCTCGTGACCCCGCTGCGTGGCGCAATCCACCAGTCGTCTGGTGGAATAGAGACTGCGCCGGCGCGACAGGACGGCGAGACGCATCCGGCTACCGGGGGCGCGACCGGGGGCGCGGCCGGCTGCGCGCGCGGGCCCGCCGCGACGCGCGGGCGTCGATCACGGCGTGCGCTGCGGCCAGACGGGCGATCGGGATCCGGTAGGGCGAGCAGCTGACGTAATCCATCCCGACGCCGTCGCAGAAGACGACCGATCGCGCCTCCCCGCCGTGTTCGCCGCAGATGCCGATCTTGAGGCCGGGCCGGGCGGCGCGGCCGCCCGCGATCGCCATGCGCACCAGCTGGCCCACCCCGTCCTGGTCGAGGGTCTGGAACGGGTCGTGCTCGAAGATCCCCAGTTCGGCCTCGCCCACGTAGGCCGGCAGGAACCGTCCGGAGTCGTCGCGCGACAGCGCCATGGTCATCTGGGTCAGGTCGTTGGTCCCGAAGGAGAAAAAGTCGACCTCGCGGGCGATCCTTTCGGCCAGAAGCGCGGCCCGCGGCACCTCGATCATCGTGCCCACCTGGTAGTCGAGGCGCGCGCCGGATTCGGCCAGCACCTGGTCGGCGACGGCGCGCGTGCGCCGCACCAGCAACGCCATCTCGCGCGGATCCATGGTGAGCGGGTGCATGATCTCCGGGCGCACGCGCACCCGGCGCCGGTGGACCGCCACCGCCGCCTCGATGATGGCGCGCACCTGCATCTCCAGGATCTCCGGATAGGTCAGCGCCAGCCGGCAGCCACGGTGACCGAGCATCGGATTCGCCTCGGCGAGCTGCGCCACTCTCTGGGCCACGGCGGCGCGCGACACGCCCAGGACGCCGGCGAGCGCCTCCTGGCCTTCCTGGTCGTGCGGCACGAACTCGTGCAGCGGCGGATCGAGCAGCCGGATGGTGACCGGGCGGCCGGCCATCGCCTCGAAGATCCCTTCGAAATCCTTGCGCTGCAGCGGCAGGATGCGCGCCAGGGCGCGCTCGCGGGCCGGACGATCGGCGGCGAGGATCATCTCCTGGATGGCGTGACGGCGCTCTTCGGTGTCGAAGAACATGTGCTCGGTGCGGCACAACCCGATCCCCTCGGCGCCCATCTCGACCGCCTTGCGCGCGTCGTACGGCGTGTCGACGTTGGCGCGCACCCGGAGCCGGCGCAGGTCGTCGGCCCACCCCAGGATGCGGCGATAGGTCGCGGGCAGCTCCGGCTTGATGAGCGCGATCTCCCCGGAATAGACGGAGCCGTCGGTGCCGTCGAGCGTCAGGACGTCGTCGGGACCGAGTGTCCGGCCGCCGATCGTCAGGCGTCGCGCGGCGGCGTCGAGAACGAGGGCCTCGCAGCCGACGATGCAGGTCTTCCCCCAGCCGCGCGCCACGACCGCGGCGTGCGAGGTCTTCCCGCCGGTCGCGGTCAGGATGCCCTGGGCGGCGTGCATGCCGCCGACGTCCTCGGGCGAGGTCTCGTGGCGCACCAGGATCACCCGCTGCCCCGCCTTGGCGCGTGTCTCGGCGTCGGTGGCGGTGAAGGCGATGGCGCCGACGGCGGCCCCGGGGACCGCGCCGATGCCGGCGGCGAGCCGCCGGGACTGGAGGTCGGCGCGCGGGAGGGCGGGGTCGAGGACCGGATAGAAGAGACGCTCGACGTCTTCGGGCGTGATCCGCCGGACCGCCTCGGCGCGCGTGATCAGGCCTTCCCGGCTCATGTCGTGCGCCATCTGGAACGCGGCGCGCGGCGAGCGCTTGCCGGAGCGGCATTGCAGGATGTAAAGACGCCTCTCTTCGATGGTGAACTCGATGTCCTGCATGTCGCGGTAGTGGCGCTCGAGACGGGTGCGGATCGCATCGAGCTGGCGGTAGACGGCGGGCATCTGCTTCTTGAGCGACGCGAGCGTGAGCGGCGTGCGGATGCCGGCCACCACGTCCTCGCCCTGCGCGTTCATCAGGACGTCGCCATAGAACGTGCGCGCGCCGCTGTTCGGGTCGCGCGTGAAGGCGACCCCGGTCCCCGAGGTCTCGCCCCGGTTGCCGAACACCATCTGCACGACGTTCACCGCCGTCCCCGCCAGGCCGGTGATCCCCTCCACCCTCCGGTAGGTGACCGCCTTCTCGGCGTTCCAGGAGCGGAACACGGCCTCGATCGCGCCCCAGAGCTGCTCCATCGGATCCATCGGGAACGGCTTTCCGGTCCGCTCCAGGAACAGGCCCTTGAGCCGCGAGCAGAGATCGCGCAACGCCCCGGCGTCCACCTCGGTGTCGAGCCGGACGCCGAGACGGGTCTTGCAGTCGCGCAACAGCGTGTCGATCGCCTCGCGCGGCACGTCGTGGACGACGGTCGTGTACATGCCCAGGAAGCGCCGATAGGCGTCCCAGGCGAAGCGCGGGTTCGAGGTGCGCTCGGCGAGTCCCTCGACGGTCGCGTCGTTCAGCCCGAGGTTGAGGATGGTCTCCATCATCCCCGGCATGGAGCGCGCCGCGCCCGATCGCACCGACACCAGGAGGGGATCGCGCGGATCGGCGAAGCGGCGCCCGGCGGCCCGCTCGAGACGCTCGAGATGACGGCGCACGTCCTTCTCGTACCGCCGGAAGGTTTTCTTCCCGTCCGACAGGTAGAGGGCGCAGGCTTCGGTCGTGATGACGAACCCGGCCGGTACCGGCAGACCGATGCGGGTCATCTCCATCAGCCCGGCCCCCTTGCCGCCGAGGAGCGTCTTCATCCCGCCGTTTCCCTCGGCGCGTCCCCCGCCGAAGAAGTAGACGAACCGCTTCGCCATCAAGCCTCCTTGCCGGGCCGTGCCGGCGCGATCAGCGAGACATCGGCCACCTGCGTGATCAGCGTGGCGATCTCGCGGAGCAGCGCCAGCCGGTTGGCGCGCACGGCGCGATCCTCCGCCATCACCATGACCTCGGTGAAGAATCGATCGAGCGGCTCCCGGAGCGTGGCGATGGCGGCGAGGGCGCGGGCGTATTCGCGCGCCGCGAGCGCGCCCTCCAGACCGGCGCGCACCGAATCGACGCGCTTCGCGAGCCTGCGCTCCGCCTCGTCGGAGAGACGCGCTGTCTCGAACGGCGTCCCCGCCTCCTGACCCTGGAGGATGTTCTTGATCCGCTTGTGGGCCGAGGCGAGATCCGCGAACCCGGCTTCGTCGCGGAACGCGTCGACCGCCTCCATCCGGCGCCGCGCATCGTACGGATCGTCGGGGCCCGCGCCGAGCGCGGCGCGCACCGACTCGGGCCGCAGGCCGGCCTCGATCGCCAGGAACTCCTGTCGCCCGGTCCAGAACTCCAGGAGCGCGGCGCGGGCGCTCTCCTCGGACACCGCCTGCTCGGGGAGCCGGCCGGAGTAGCCCCGCAGCGCCGCGCCGCAGATCCCCTGCAGCGACAGGCTGACCCGGCGTTCGATCAGGATCCGGCAGGCGCCCTGAACCGATCGCCGGATGCCGTAGGGATCGCGCGAGCCGGTCGGGACGATCCCGAGCAGGAAGATCCCCGCCTGCGTGTCGAGCCGGTCGGCGAGCGAGAGAACGGCGCCTTCGGCGGTGCGCGGCAGGGCGTCGTCCTGCGAGCGCGGCAGGTACTGGTCGTAGAGAGCGTCGGCGACCGCCGCCGGCAGCCCGTCGGCGCGCGCATAGAGCCCACCCACGATCCCCTGCAGCTCGGGGAATTCCTTGACCACGTGCGTGACCAGGTCGTTCTTCGCGACTCCGGCGGCGACGCGGACGGCGTCGGCGTCCGGGCGGACGCCGCTCGCCGCGAAGGCCTGGAGGAGCGGACCGGCGAGCGTCTCGACGCGGCGGCGCTTGTCGGCGTATGAGCCGAGCTTCTCGTGGAACGCGACCCGATCGAGGGCGTCGCCGAGGCTGCCGAGGGTGTGTTTGCGATCCTCGTCGAAGAAGAAACGGGCGTCGGCGAGGCGCGCCTTGAGGACCCACTCGTTTCCGCGGCGGATGGCTCCTTTCGGATCCTGCGCGACGTTGGCCACGGACAGGAAGCGGTTGAGGAGCGTTCCGTCCGGCGCGCGCAGGGCGAAATACTTCTGGTGGTGCCGCATGCTGGTGAGCAGGATCTCCGCGGGGAGCTCCAGGAACCGGACGTCGAACTCGCCGGTGATCACGAGAGGCCACTCGACCATCTCGGTCACCTCGTCGAGAAGCTCCGGGTCGGCATCGGCGCCCGACGGCGTCGTCCCCGGCGGCGTGGCGATGGCGCCCCCGGCTGCGCGGGCCGCGGCGGCGAGCTGGCGCGCGATCTCGGCACGCCGCTCGACGGCGTCCGCCAGGACTCCGTTGGCCCGGAGCGCCTCCGGATAGTCACGCGCCAGGGCCAGCTCGATCCGTTCGCGGCCGGCGACGCGATGGCCGAAGGTGGCCCGCCCCGAGGCGACGCCCGCGAAGCGGGTCCCGACGACCTCGCCGTCGAACAGCGCGACGACGGAATGGACCGGGCGCACGAAGCGGTGCTCGCCGCTCCCCCAGCGCATGGTCTTGGGGAAGTAGAGGCCTCCGACGACGACGGGGATCGCGTCGGCGAGCACCTGCACGGCGCTCCGGCCGGCGATCGTGCGGCGCAGTCCGACGCACTCCCCTTTCGGCGTCCGCACGCGCTTCAGGTCCGAGACCGCGACCCCCTGGGCGCGCGCGAACCCTTCGGCGGCGCGGGTCGGCTTTCCCTGGGCGTCGTAGGCGGCGGCGACCGGCGGCCCGCTGATCTCGGTCTCCTGGTCGGCCTGACGCGACGCGACGCCGTCGAGCAGGACCGCCAGACGTCGCGGCGTCGCGAACAAGCGGGGCGAGGCCGAGCCGAGACCGGCCTTCGACAGCACCTCGACCAGCGTCCGGCCGAGCTCTTCCACGGCCGCCTGGACCATGCGCGCCGGGATCTCTTCGGTGCCGATCTCCAGCAGGACCTGGTGCCGGCCGGCGCCGCTCATGACGCCGCCGGCGACGGCGCGCGGCGCAGCAGCGGGAAACCCTTGGCCTCGCGCTGCGCCAGGTACGCCTTGGCGCAGGCGACCGCCAGGCGACGGACTCTCTGGATGTAGCCGGTGCGCTCGGTCACGCTGATGGCGCCGCGCGCCTCGAGGACGTTGAAGGTGTGCGAGCAGCGCAGGGCGCAATCGTACGCCGGCGTGACGATTCCGAGACCCAGGAGACGATGCCCCTCCGCCTCGTATTGCTGGAAGACGCGCTCCAGCAGGACCACGTCGGCGGCCTCGAAGTTGTGCCGGGAGAACTCGATCTCCTCCTCCAGCCGCACGTCGCCGTACGTCAGCCCGCCGCCCCAGGCGAGGTCGTAGACGTTGTCGACGCCGTTGAGGAACATGCAGATGCGTTCCGAGCCGTAGGTGATCTCGGCCGCGATCGGGCTCAGCTCGAGACCACCGGCCTGCTGGAAGTAGGTGAACTGGCTGATCTCCATTCCGTCCATCATCACCTGCCACCCGACTCCGGCCGCGCCGAGGGTCGGCGATTCCCAGTTGTCCTCCTCGAAGCGGATGTCGTGCTCGCGCGGGTCGATCCCGAACGCACCGAGCGAGCGCAGGTAGATCTCCTGGACGTCCGGCGGCGAGGGCTTGAGGATGACCTGGAACTGGTAGTGGCGGTAGAGGCGGAACGGGTTCTGCCCGTAGCGGCCGTCGACCGGGCGGCGGGACGGCGAGCAGTAGGCGGTGCGCCAGGGCTCGGGCCCGAGCACTCGGAAGAAGGTGTCGGGGTGCATCGTGCCGGCGCCGACCTCGACGTCGTACGGCTGCTGGATGACCGCGCCCTGCCCGGCCCAGAATTCCTGCAGGCGCAGGATCAGCTCCTGGAAATTGAGACCCACGTCCTTCCTCCCGGCGGCGCCCCTTCAGGCGCCGCGGCGCAACTGGTCCCAGACGTCATAGCTCTTGAAGCGTCTGTCGAACAGGTCGAAGAAGATCGCTTCCGACAGCGCCCGCAGCGGCGCGAGCGCGGCCGGCGACGCGGGGGTCCCGACCAGGGCGGAGGGCGGGCGCTTCAGGATCAAAGCCGCGGCGGCCAGCGCCTCCGGCGGCAGCGCGGGGTCCCCGGCGCGGCGCGCTCCGCAGCGCGCGCAGGCGGCGACCCCCTCGCGCCGGAGAAATCGTCCACCGCGATCGGCCAGCGCCGCGCCGCACTCGCCGCACGTCTCCAGGCTCGGCAGGAACCCGTGCAGCCGGAGCGTCCAGATCTCGAAATAGCGCGCCGCCCAGTCGAGGTCGAGACCGTCCCGGACCGCGCGCAGGACGGCGTGCAGGAGGCGGAAGAACGCGTCGTCCTCCTGCTCCTCGCGCGCGAAGGCGTCCGCGACCTCCGCGAGGCAGGCGAGGGCCGCGCCGCGCTCCGGATCTTCCTGCAGGAGATAGAACGACTCCAGGAGATCGGCCGACTCCAGGCGCGCCAGGTCCTGCCCCTCCTTCTCGAAGCAGCTCACCCGGACGCGGCTCAAGAGCATCAGGTTGGCGCCGAACCGCTTCCTGCTGCGGCGCGCCCCTTTCGCGACCGCGCGCACCTTGCCCGCCCCGCGCGCCAGGAGCACGACGATCCGATCGGATTCGCCGAGCGGCTGGGTCCGCAGCACGAACGCCTCGCTCTCCTTGAGTGGCAGGGATTCCCTCCCGGGCCGGGAAGGCGACCATCATCGTGGCTCCCGTCAGGAAACGGGCGCCATTCTACTCCAGGAGGCAACGGGTTCCGCGAAGCGCGGTGCTAGATGCCGATGAGGCGCAGCAGGCCCGGATCGTCCCGCCACGCCTGCTTGACCTTGACCCAGAGCGCCAGGTGGACGCGCCGGCCGAGGAGCGTCTCGAGGTTGTGGCGGCCGGCGGTGCCGATCTCCTTCACCATGCGGCCCTGCTCCCCGATGATGATCCCCTTCTGGCTGTCGCGCTCCACGTAGATCGTGGCGTTGATCCTCAGGAGGGTCCCCTCCTCGTCCATCGTGTCGATGACGACGGCGGCGGCGTGCGGCACCTCCTGGCGGGTCTTGAGGAGGACCTGCTCGCGGATGGTCTCCGCGATCATCAGGCGCTGCGGCAGATCGGTGAGGGTCTCGGCGGGGAAATGAGGCGGTCCCTCCGGCATGCGCGCCCGCAGGAGGCTCTCGAGACGATCGCAGTTCTCCCCGGTCCGCGCCGAGAGCGGCACGATCTCCTCGAACTGGCCCAGACGGGCGGCCTCGTCGATCAGCGGCAGAAGTCCCTCGTGCGGCATCTGATCGATCTTGTTGAGGATGAGATAGGCCTTGGCGTTCGACTCGCGCACGCGCTCGAAGACGAAGCGATCGCCGGGGCCGTATCCTTCGGAGCCGTCGACCAGCACCGCCACGAGATCGGCCTCGCGCAGGACCTGGGTCGCCATGCGCACCATCTCCTCGTTGAGGCGGAAGCGCGGCTTGTGGATGCCGGGCGTGTCGATGAAGACGATCTGGACGTTGTCGCGGTGCAGGATGCCGCGTATCGGGAAGCGCGTGGTCTGGGGCACGTCGGAGACGATCGCCAGCTTGCTCCCGACCAGATGGTTCATGAGGGTCGACTTTCCGACGTTGGGCCGGCCGACCAGCGCGACGAAGCCGCATCGGAACCCGGAAGCCGGCGCGGTCGGCTCCCCCGCCCCGGACGTGTCACCGGTCAGCGGCCCCGGCGGTTCAGCGATCATGGTCTCTCCTTCCACGGCGCCGCGGGGCCACCCGCGCGCCGGGCGCGACGTCCCCCCATGGGGTGCGCCGATCATCGATCGTCACGCCCGCGACGCGCCGCAGAAGGCGCGCTTCCAGGCGGTGCATGGCCCCGTCGTCGGTCTCGTGATCGTAGTCCAGCAGATGCAGGAACCCGTGCGTGATCAGAAGCGCCATCTCCGAGCTCAGAGGCCAGAGCGCCCGGCGCGCCTGGCGGGCGGCGCGCGGCAGGGAGATGGCGATCTCGCCGAGATGCGGGCACCCGGGCTCCAGGGTGCCGCCGGAGGGAAACGACAGGACGTCGGTGGTCCGGTCGACGCCCCGGAAGCGACGGTTGAGGGTCCGCACCTCGCGGTCGTCGCCGAGCACGAGGACGACCCCGGACGCGTCGCGCCGCATGGCGCGGCGCAGGGCGCGCAGCAGCCGGGCCGAGCGCGTCGCATGGCGGGCGGCCGCCGGCGCGCGCGCCAGCACCACCACGGGGCCGCGCCGCGGCGTGTTCCGCGCACCGGCTGCGGGCGGCGTCATGCCCGTTCTCAACTTTCGGGAGGTTCGGAGGCGGCGGCGCGCCGTCGGCGCCGGGCGGCGGCGTGATCGACCGGCTCGGATCCGTTGCCGCCCTCCGACTCGCGATACGCCTCGTAGGCCTTGACGATCCCCTGCACCAGGGGGTGGCGCAGCACGTCGCTCTCGTCGAACTGGATGAAACGCACGCCCGGCACGTCGGCGATCACCACGCGCGCCTCGATCAGGCCGGAGATCCGTCCCGGCGGCAGATCGACCTGGGTGACGTCGCCGGTGATCAGCGCCTTGGAGTTGGTCCCGAGGCGCGTCAGGAACATCTTCATCTGCTCGGAGGTCGTGTTCTGGGCCTCGTCGAGAATCACGAACGAGTTCGACAGCGTCCGCCCGCGCATGAAGGCGAGCGGGGCGATCTCGATGACGCCGCGCTCGAGATGCGCATTGGCGCGCTCGCGATCCAAAAGCTGGTAGAGCGCGTCGTACAACGGACGGAAATACGGGTCGACCTTCTCGGCCATGTCGCCGGGCAGGAAGCCGAGCTTCTCGCCCGCTTCGACCGCCGGCCGGCAGAGGATGATCCGCTCGACCTTCTTCTCCGCCAGCTGCGCCACAGCCGAGGCCACCGCCAGGAACGTCTTGCCGGTTCCCGCCGGACCGATGGCGAAGACCAGGTCGTGCTCCTGGATGGCGTCGAGGAGCGCCTTCTGGTTGGCGCTCTTGGGCGTGACGAACCGTCCGTTGGTCGTCTTGACCCGGCCCGATCCGAAAAAGTCCTTCAAGGTGGCCGAGCGGTTGTCACGCAGGAGCCGGAGGGCGATCTCGGCGTCCCCCTTCTTGATCGCGTACCCGCCCTGCGCCAGCCCCGCCATCTGCGCGAGCAGGCTGGCGGCGAGCGCCTCGCGGTCGGGATCCCCCTGGATGGAGATCTCGCCGCCACGGGCGGACAGGCGAACGCCCAGCTCCTTCTCGATGGTCCGCAGATTGTCGTCGAAGTGACCGAAGACGTCGGCGAGAACTTCTTCTGGGATGGCCAGTTTCCTCAACCAGGCCCCTCCGGATGGCAGGGGAAAGTTAGCATCCGATCCGCCGCTTGTCAATGCGTGGACGGCCGGAATTCCGGCAAACGGGCTGCGGACGCGGGGTTCAGCGTCCGGGGGGCGGCAGATCGAGGCGGATCGACAGCTCCTTGAGCTGATCGTCGGGGACGGCGGCGGGCGCGCCGGTCATCAGGTCCATGCCGCTGGTGGTTTTCGGGAAGGCGATCACGTCGCGGATGGAGGTCGCGCCGGTGAGGTTCGCGATCAGGCGGTCGACTCCGAGGGCGATGCCGCCGTGCGGCGGGGCGCCCATGCGCAGTGCCGACAGCAGGAATCCGAACCGCGCCTCCGCCTCCTCGCGGCTCATCCCCAGGATCTTGAACACCGCCTCCTGGACGTCGCTGCGGTGGATCCGGACGCTGCCGCCGCCGACCTCGCTGCCATCGAGGACGAGGTCGTAGGCCAGGGCGCGGACGTCCTGCGGTCGTCCGGCCAGAAGCGGCAGGTCCTCGGGCATCGGCGAGGTGAAAGGATGATGGCAGGAGACCAGCCGGCCCTCCTCCTCGCTCGACTCGAAGAGCGGGAACTCGTGCACCCAGAGGAGGTGGTGGGCCGACTCGTCGATCAGCTTCTCGGCGCGGCCGATCTGGAGCCGGAGGGCCCCGAGGACGGTGACCGCACGCTTCCAACCGTCCGCCACCAGGAGGACCAGGTCGCGGGGGCCGGCACCGAGCTCGGCGAGGATCGACCGGCAGCCGTCCTCCCCGAGGTGCTTGAGGACCGGAGACTGCAGTCCTCCCTCGGTCTGGCGGATCCAGAGCAGCCCCTTCGACCCCAGACCCTTGGCGGCGTCGACCAGGTTATCGATCCGTTGCCGGCCCCACGCGGCGCCGCCCGGGACGAGGAGCGCCTTGATGACGCCCCCCTTCGCGACCGCGTCCGAGAAGACGCGGAAGGGGCTCGAGGCGAGACGCGCGGTCAGGTCGCGAATCTCGAGGCCGAAGCGGGTGTCCGGCTTGTCGCTGCCGAACCGGTCCATCACCTCGCGGTAGGTGAGCCGCGGGTACGGACCGCGCAGGCCGACACCGGCGGCGGCGAAGATCTCCTCCATCAATCCTTCGATCAGGGCGAAGAAGTCGCCGCGCTCCGGGAACGACACCTCGATGTCGATCTGCGTGAACTCCGGCTGCCGATCGGCGCGCAGGTCCTCGTCGCGGAAGCACTTGGCGATCTGGAAGTAGCGATCGAATCCCGACACCATCAGGAGCTGCTTGAACAGCTGCGGCGACTGCGGCAGCGAGTAGAAGCGTCCCGGGTTGACGCGCGACGGGACGAGATACTCGCGCGAGCCCTCGGGCGTGTTGCGGTTGAGGATCGGCGTCTCCACCTCGATGAACTGGCGCCCGTCGAGGTAGCGGCGCACCGCGAGCAGGACCCGGTGCCGGGTCAGGAGGGTGCGCTGCAGCCGGCCCCGGCGCAGATCGAGAAAGCGCCAGCGCAACCGGACCTCCTCCGACGCCGCGGTCTCGTCGTCGAGCGGAAACGGCAGCGGCTCGGAGGTGTTCAGCACCTCGAGTCGGCCGGCGACCAGCTCCACGCCGCCGGTCGGCAGCGCCGCGTTGAGATTCGCCGCCGAGCGCGCCACCACCTGCCCCGCCAGGCCGACCACGTACCCCGGCCGGACCTCCTTGGCCGCCGCGAAGGCCTCGGGCGCCGTCTCGGGGTTGAACACCGCCTGCGTCACGCCGTAGCGGTCGCGCAGGTCGGCGAACAGCAGACCGCCGTGGTCGCGGATGCTGTCGACCCAGCCGAGCAGGACCGCGTCGCGGCCGGCGTCGGAAGGCCGCAGCTCCCCGCACGTATGCGTGCGGCGCTCGAACGATGGGGCGTCAGCCATGCGTGGCCTCCGACAGGGCGTCCAGGATGCGGGCCTCGGGAACGGTGCGCTGCGTGCCGTCGGACATCCGTTTCACGGTGACGGTGCCGTGCGCCACCTCGTCCCCGCCCAGGAGCAGGACGTAGCGCGCCTGGAGGTCGTGCGCCCGGCGCATCTGCGCCTTGAGGCTTCTGTCGGGATAAGGATCGAGGACGACGCTCCGGCCGGCCGACCGCAGACGCGCGGCCGACACCAGCGCCGGCTCGATCGCGCTCTCCCCCACCAGCGCCACGAACACGTCGGGACGCTCGACCGCGCCCGCGAGACCCTCCGGGAGCGACAGGACGAGGCGATCCTCGCCGACCGCGAACCCGAATCCGGGCGTGGCCGGCCCGCCGAGCGACTGCACCAGGCCGTCGTAACGGCCGCCTCCCAGAAGCGCGCTCTGCGCTCCGAGACCCGGAAGCGACACCTCGAAGGTCGTGCGCCGGTAGTAGTCGATGCCGCGCACCAGGCGCGGCGCCAGCACGTGGCTCACTCCGAGCCGGCCGAGATAGCGGCGCACGGCGTCGAGGTGGGCGCGGCAGCTGGAGCACAGGTGATCGAGGATCGGGCTGACCTTCTCGACGATCGCCCGGTCGGCCGGCACCTTGCAGTCGAGACAGCGCAGCGGGTTGATCTCCAGACGGCGATGGCAGTCGGCGCACAGCCGATCGCGATGCGGCGCCAGCTCGCGCACCAGGAGATCGCGATAGGCGGGGCGGCAGTCGGAGCATCCGACCGAGCTGATTTGCAGCTCGACCGGCCGGATGTCCAGGCGGCCGAGGAAAATCACCAGCATGTGCAGCGTCTCGGCGTCGACGCAGGGATGCTCGCTGCCGAGCGCCTCCACGCCGATCTGGTGGAACTGCCGGGTGCGGCCTTTCTGCGGACGCTCGTAGCGGAACATCGGACCGATGTAATACAGGCGCTCGATGTCGGAGCCCCGGTGCATGGAGTGCTCGATGTAGGCCCGGGCGACCGGCGCGGTGTTCTCGGGCCGCAGCGTCAGGGATCGGCCCTTGCGATCCGGGAAGGTGTACATCTCCTTCGCCACGATGTCGGTGCCCTCGCCCACGCCGCGCGCGAACAGCTCGGTGGGCTCGAAGATCGGCGTCCGGATCTCGCGGAAGCCGAACAGGGAGAACACCTCGCGGGCGCGGGCCTCCACGAGCTGCCAGCGGGCAATCTCGCCCGGCAGGATGTCGCGCGTTCCTTTGGCGGCTTCGATCACGTTTCGATCCGGCGCCCGCGGAGTCGCGGGTCGTATGCGGAAGGCGCGCAGAATAGCACAACCCGCCGCGCCGGCGGAAGGATGAGCGGAGTCTATAATCGGCGCGTGACGGGGACGCAGTCGCCCGGGGGCGATGGGGTGAGCGCGACGAGGCCGCGACGCGCGACGTGGCGGCGACGCGCGGCGCGGGTGGCGGCGGGGCTCGCGGCCGCCGCGATGCTCTTCGGCCCGACGATCGTCCCGGCGCGCGAGGAGCGCTCCGTCTTCCACGGCATGCCCACCGAGCCGGACTCGGCATTCAAGCCGACGCCGTCGAAGAACCCCGTCGACATCACCCGCGCCTGGATCTTCGACGATTTCAGGGCCCCGCTCGCCGATCGTCTCGACGGCGACGGCACCCGGGTCATCGCGGCGGACCGCTCGGGGGACGTGGCCGCCCTGGCCGCCACGGACGGCAGCGTCGTCTGGAGGGTCCACCTGGGCGAGGCCATGGCGGTCGGGCCCGAGCTCGAAGGCGGCCGCGTGCTGCTGTCGACGACGACAGGGGCGGTCGTGGCGCTCGATGCCGTCGACGGGAGCAGGGACTGGCGCGCCGTTCTTGGCGCCACGCCGGTGGCTCCGCCGATGGCGGCCGGTGGCCGGCTGCTGGTGGCGACCGAGGCGCCCGAGCTGCTCGCGCTCGATCCCGCAACCGGCGCGGTGCTCGGCCGGATTCCGCTCCCGGGCCGGCCCGTCCCTCCCTCTCTGGGCGAGCACCTGGTGATCGTCGGAACCGAGCACGGCATGGTCGTGGCGGTCGATCCCGCCACCCTGCAGGTCCGCTGGCGGCGCTATCTCCGCATGGCGGTCACCGCTCCGGTGCTCATCGAGAGCAAACGTGTCTACGTCGCCGTCGCCGATCGCACGCTGCGGTGTCTGCGGCTCTCGAGCGGGAAGCAGGTCTGGCGCCAGCGCACCGGGGCGATCGCGACCGCCAGTCTCATGTCGGCCGGGGAGTATGTCTACGTGCTGTGCTGGGACGACGACATCTACGTGGTGCGCCGCAGCAACGGTCACCTGGCGGCGCGCGTCCATCTCGACCACCGTCTCAGCCTCGACGCCGTCCGGGCGAGGGACTATCTCTACGTGGCCCCGTTCACAGAGGGGACCGTGGTGGCCCTGTCGCTCCCCGGCCTGACCATGGCGGGGAAATTCAATCTCGCGGCGCCCGGAGAGTGGTTCACGACCCCGCCCGTGATGGCGGGAGAGCGCGTGGCGGTGGGATCGGGCCGCGCCGCCGGAAGGATTCTGGCGCTCGACGTGAAACCGGCTCCTCCGAAGAAGGGGGCGCCCGCAGCCCCCGGCCCGCCGGCCGCGGCGCCGGAGGGCGCGCCGCAACAGGGCCCGCCGGCTCCTCCTCCGTCAGGCGCGACGCCCGGCCGCTGAACCGATCGGCCGGGACGCCCGAACGCGGTTTCGTCGCGGCGATCAGCCGCGCGCGCGCAGAACGGCGCGGATCGCCTCCCCGGCTTCGCGGGTGCCGAGCGATCCGCCGAGATCATGGGTGGTGCGGCCTTCGCGGACGCAGGCGGCCACCGCCGCCTCGACGCGACGCGCCTCCTCGGGCCGGCCGACCGTGTCGAGGAGCATCGAGGCGCTGAGGATGGCACCGATCGGGTTGGCCACGTTCCGGCCGGCGTACTTCGGCGCCGAGCCGTGCACCGGCTCGAACAGTCCGATTCGGCCGGGATGCAGGTTCGCCGACGCCGCCAGTCCTAACCCGCCCTGAATCTGAGCCCCGAGGTCGCTCAGGATGTCGCCGAACATGTTGCACGCCACGATCACCTGATACGGCGAAGGATCCTTCACGAGCTGCATCGCGAGCGCGTCGACGTACATGTGCGACGCCTCGATCTCCGGGTACGCGGGCGCGACCTCGCGGTACACCCGCTGCCAGAGATCGTGCCCGTAGGTCAGGGCGTTGCTCTTGTCGGACATCAGGACCCGGCGCCGCCCGTGGGCGCGGGCCCACTCGAAGGCGTGGCGGATGATCCGCTCGACGCCCTTGCGGGTGTTGATGTCCTGCTGCACCGCCATCTCGTCCGCCGTGCCCTTCTTGAAGAATCCGCCGACGCCGGCATACAGACCCTCGGTGTTCTCGCGGAAAATCACAAAGTCGACGTCCTTGGTGCCGCGACCCTTGAGCGGGCAGAGGCGCTCGTCGAGCAGGCGCACCGGACGATGGTTGACGTACAGGTCGAGGCGGAACCGGAGGCCGAGCAGGATATCGGCGGCGTGCCGGTTGTCCGGCACGCGCGGGTCCCCCAGCGCGCCGAGGAGGATGGCGTCGAACGTGGAAAGCCGATCGAAGCCGTCCTGAGGGAGCGTCTCTCCCGTGCGCAGGAAGTGATCCGCGCCATAGGGGAACTCCTCGAACTCGAGCGGGCGTCCGCCGAGTCGCGCCGCCTCCTTGAGCGTCTCCACGGCTTCGTGGGTGACCTCGACGCCGATGCCGTCCCCGGGAATCACCGCAATACGTGTCACTCTCGCTCCTCTGCGGCCGGACCGGCCGGACGGTCGTTCGATTTTATGATGTGGCCCGGAACGATCGCAACGGGCGGACGGGGCCAGATGTGACGTTGCGCCAGGCTCAGGATCGCGAGACCGGCCGCGGTCCCGGCGGCGTCCGACAGGGCGTCGCGCCAGTCACCTGTGCGTCCCGGGACGAAGGTCTGGTGATACTCGTCGCTCACGGCGTAGACGACGCAGAGCATCCAGGCCAGGACCAGCAGCTTGTCCGGGACGATACGTGCCAGGCCGTCGTTCAGGGCGCGGGCGAGGAGCATGCCCAGGACCGAGTACTCCAGGGCGTGCAGCACGACGTCCGGGTACGGGGTGGCCCAGCCGACGCTCGACTGGGCGGAGAGATGGAAGATGAGCGCGAGGTAGGCCGCAACCGGTCCCCAGATCCACGCGAGTCCGAGGATCGTCCGGGAGGTCACCGCGGCATCGGGAACGGGTACATGACGTAGGCCACGATGAGCGACAGCACGATCATCGCGCCCCCCAGAATGAGCACGACGCGCACGCGATCGCGGGTGCGTCCCTGGGTGAGGAACGCGAAAAACACCGCGACCAGGACGGAGAAGACGACCATGTTCAGGAAGTGGCTGCGGATCACGTCGGCCCCGTCAGCTCTTGCGTCCGGTGGCGATGTCGAACGCGTCGAGGATGAGCAGCATGTTCATGAGTCCGGCCGTCAGGAGGTAGGTGCTGCCGTACTCGTAGGTTGGATGCCGCACGCGCTCCCGCAGCCGCGACAGGAGCTGCTGCCGGCGCGGGTCGCCCTCGTCGGGAGGCAGACGGTACGTCAGACCACCAATGCTGAGCTTACGGGCGAAGATCTCGATCGGCCCGAGCGCCAGATTGTCGAACGTGGCCAGGTAGCTCAGCGGCTGCTGCGGGTCGGCCAGCGATGACGTCCCGCCGGAGAACAGACCGAGCGCGAAGGTCGCCAGCACGACGGTGAAGAAGGCGACGGCGCGCCCCTTGCGGCCGAGGGAGAGATGCCCGAGCCCCGGGAGCACCCACGCGAGGACGCAGGGCAGCACCGGGGAGACGACGGGAGCGGTCTGAGGAGACGCCGGATCGGGCGCGGTTTCGGGCACCCACCTACTCCTTGACGACCCAGACCCTGATCTCGCCCGTTACCTCGGCGTGCAGCCGCACCGGCACCGTGTAGATGCCGAGCGCCTTGATCGGATCCTCGAGCAGGATGCGTCGCTTGTCGATCACGACACCCTCCTTGGCGAGGAACTCGGCGATGTCGGCGGCCGTGACCGAGCCGTACAGCTGGTCGGCCTCGCCGACCTTCCGCACGATCGTGCAGGACAGGCCCGCGAGACGCCGACCGATCGTGGCGGCATCTTCCTTTTCCTTGGCGTGCAGGACCGCGAACCGACGGCGCTCGCCCTCGACGCGCTTGAGGTTGCCGTCCGTGGCGGGCAGCGCCTTCCCCTTGGGGAGGAGGAAATTGCGCGCGTAGCCGACCGCCACCTCGACGATCTCGCCCTGCCGGCCGAGCTTCTCGATGTCTTCCCTCAGAACGATGCGCATCTCTGGCTCCTGCGGCCGAACCGGCTAATCGGAGGTGAAGGGCAGCAGGGCCAGTGTCCGCGCCCGCTTGACCGCCCGCATGACCTTGCGCTGATGCTTCGAGCAGGTTCCCGAGATCCGTCGCGGGAAGATCTTCGCGCGCTCGGGGACGAAGCCCTGCAGCAGCCGGATGTCCTTGTAATCGATGAAGCCGATCTTCTCGTCGCAGAACTTGCAGAACTTCTTCTTGCGGAACAGGAATTTCCGCTTGAACTGCTTCTTCGGGCGTCCTGAATCCCGCCCTCCACCACGCTCGTTTCGTGCCATGCTCTCGTCTCTCCCGCCCCGGCCTTCAGGGCGCCAGCATCGGGTCCGCCGGGATCTCGTCGCGATCGGCGGGCCGTGGCTTCATCATCGGCGACGGACCGAGCTGCGACTCGTCCTCGACGCGGACGGTCAGATGTCGCAGGATGCGGTCGTTCATACGATACCGTCGGTCGATCTCCTTGACGTGCTGCGTGGGGCACTCGATCGTCAGCAGGACGTAGATCCCTTCCTCCCTGTGCTCGACCGGGTAGGCGAGACGCCGCTTGCCCCACTTCTCGGTCTTGATCACCTTGCCCCCGGCGGCGACGGTAATCTGATCGATGAGCTTGATGATCCCGTCGACGTCCTCGTCCGTGAGATTGGGGTCGGTCACGAAAATCGTTTCGTATTGTAGCATCGTCGTCTTCCCTCAGTCGGTGGCCGGGCCCGCGGTTTCCGCGGGCGAGCGCCCGTTGAATCGATTCATCGCCGGCTCGATCCCCGAGCTCAGCGCCAGCGTGACGCAGTCCGCGGCCTCTCCCACGACCTCGGGAAGCGCGCGCCTCTGATCTTGATCGAATTTCTCGAGCACGAACTCGGCCTGGTCCGTTCCCTCGGGCGCCGGCCCGATGCCGACCCGCAGCCTGGCGAACTCGCGAGTCCGCAGGACGTCGATCATCGAGCGCAGGCCGTTGTGTCCGCCGTGACTGCCCTGCCGGCGGAGCCGCAGCGCGCCGAACTCGATGTGAAAATCGTCGCACACGACCAGCAGGTCCTCCGCCGGGTGTCCCTCGGCCTCCAGGAGCGTCCGGACGGACACGCCGCTCTTGTTCATGTACAGCTGTGGCTCGGCCATCATCACGTCGCGACCCTCGACCTGCGTCCTCCAGAGACGGTACTGCGGCCGTTCGATCTCCGGGGGACTTCCGAGACGACTGCGTAACTCCTCGAGCACAAGGAACCCGACATTGTGCCGTGTGTCGCGATAACGGCGGCCCGGATTCCCGAGACCGACCACGATCGTGACCACAGTGCCCGCCACCGGTCCCTACTTCTTGCCCTCCGGCTTCTTGGCTTCCTTCTTCTTGTCGTCGCCCTCGCCGGCGGTCGCCTCCTCGCCCTCGGCGATGGCCTTGCCCTTCTTGATGACCTCGGGCTCGGAAGGCGCGGCCACCGCGGTCTCCGTGGCCACCGTCGCCGCGGCCTCTTCCTTGGCGGGCGGCTGGCAGACCACCAGGATGAGATGGGGGTCGCTGATCACGCGGTAGCGATCGTCCTTGGGCAGGTCGGAGACGTTCCGATGATCGCCGATCTTCAGCGGCGAGACGTCGATGTTGATGTGCCCCGGAATGTTCCCAGGCAGACACGAGACGCGCACGTTGCGCGTCACGATCTCGAGGATGCCGCCGTCGAGCTTCACACCGGCCGCCTCGCCCGTCACCTGCACCGGCACGTCGACCTCGATGACCGCGTCCATCTGGATGCGGACGAAATCGGCGTGCAGGAGGTGGCCCTCGACCGGGTCGACCTGGTACTCCTTGATCATCGCGTGGCGGCGCTGGTCGGTGCCGGCGAGGTTGAGCTGGAAGATGGTGTTGGCGCCTGAGTCCGACTGGATGATCTCCACGAGACGCCTCGGGTCGACCGTGAGGGAGATCGGCTCCTTGCCCGCCCCGTAGAGCACGGCCGGGATCCGTCCCGCCCGGCGCAGTCTCCGCGAGACGTTCTTGCCGCACACCTCGCGCTTCGCGACATCCACGACCAGGTCATTCATCGAACCATCCTCCGACGCGACGTTCCGGTTGTTCCACGACTCCTC
This sequence comes from Patescibacteria group bacterium, assembly GCA_035638115.1. Taxonomy (GTDB): domain Bacteria; phylum Acidobacteriota; class Polarisedimenticolia; order Gp22-AA2; family Gp22-AA2; genus DASRAN01. The sequence goes on from DASRAN010000040.1 coordinate 26,206, forward strand.
AGACGAACAGCGAGCTGACGGACGAATTGGTGTGAATCCGATGGATCGCCTCGCCCAGGAGGCCGGCGACCGAGAGCACCGTGATGCGACCCGACCGCGCGCGGCCCTCGTCCAGCGGGATGCTGTTGGTGACCACGGTCTGCACCAGCTCCATCGAGCGGATACGGTCGATCGCGGGCCCGGAGAGCACGGCGTGGCTGAAGCATCCGTACACCGAGCGCGCGCCCTGCTTGGTCAGCGCCTGGACGGTCCCCACCAGCGTTCCGGCGGTATCCACCATGTCGTCGACGATCAGGCAGTTCTTGCCGCCGACCTCGCCGATGACATGCATCACCTGGGGCTCGTTCTTCTCGCCGCGCCGCTTGTCGATGATCGCCAGGGATCCGTTGAGCCTTTTGGCGTACGCGCGCGCCCGCTCGACGCCGCCGGCGTCCGGGGAGACGATGACCAGATCCGTGAGGTTCATCGCCGCGACATGCTCGATCAGGACAGGCGCCGCGAACAGGTGATCCACCGGGATGTCGAAGAAGCCCTGGATGGCGGGGGCATGGAGGTCCATCGCCAGGATGCGCGCCGCTCCGGCCGCCGTCACCAGGTCGGCCACGAGCTTGGCGGTGATCGGAACCCGCGGCTTGTCCTTGCGATCCTGGCGCGCATAACCGTAGTAGGGGAGCACGGCAGTCACCCGGGCGGCCGAGGAGCGCTTGAACGCGTCGAGCATCACGAGCAGCTCCATCAGGTTCGAGTCCACGGGAGGGCAGGTCGGCTGGATGACGAACACGTCGGTGCCGCGGATATTCTCCTGGATGTGGCAGTACGATTCGCCGTCGGCGAAACGATGCACGTCGGCCTCGCCCAGGGCGATCCCGAGGACGCCGCAGATCTCGCGGGCCAGCGCCGGATGCGCGTTGCCGGTGAACACTTTCAAGTCCCGATCGCTGACCGCCCCTGCGTTCACGTCCTGCCTTCCTCCACGACATCCCGCCCCGCGGCTGGTTGGGGCGGGAGGATTCGAACCTCCGGTCCTGGATCCAAAGTCCAGTGTCTTACCGCTTGACGACGCCCCAAGATCCGCCGACCGGTTCCTGCCGCGCCGCGCCGCGTTCCCCGGCGTCGGCTCACTCCCCTTCCCGCTCCGGGATTCCGGGTGGGCTTCCGGGCTTGCCGCCGGCGGAGGCCTTCCCCACCCCTTCCCGGGCCAGCGCCTCCCGATAGCGGGCCAGCACCTTGTCTTCAATCGCCCGACGCGTCTCGCTGTTCAGCGGATGGGCGATGTCGCGGAAGCTGCCGTCCTTCCTCTTTTTGCTCGGCATCGAGACGAACAGGCCGCTCGTGCCGCTGATAATCTTGATATCGCTGACCACGAAGCAGTCGTCGATGATGATCGAGACAAACGCCTTGAGCTTCTCTTCATCGACGGGGAACACCCGGACGTCGGTGATGTCCATGTCCGGCCCCTCCACGACCCGCCATCGAGCGGCTCAGGACACGAGCCGCCCCTGGTGGAAGGACTTCCGATCAATCGTCCTGCAGCGATACGCCTTGAATCCGCGCGACTCCGCCACCTTCCCTGCCGCTTCCGCCTCGGCCGCGCTCTCGAACTGACCGAAGACGGCGGAGCCGCTGCCGGTCATCGCGCTCGCGATCGCACCCGAATCGTCGAGCAGCTCCCGCATGCGCCGGACGTCGGCACACAATCGCGTTGCGGCCGGCTCCAGATCGTTGCCGGCCCGCACCCACGACGTCAGATCCATGGGGACCCGCCCGAAGCGCGAAATGCTATCGACTTTCGCCGCAAGTGTCAATGGCTCTTGAAGCTGCGCGTAGACGGCCGCCGTCGACAGCGGCTTTCCGGGGTGCAGGATGAGCAGCTCGGCGGGCGGCAGATCGGGGAGCGCAGCGACCTCGGTTCCCCTTCCCGTGAGCAGGGCGGTCCCGCCGGAAAGAAAATAGGGCACGTCGGAGCCGAGGGCCGCTGCGGCGTCGAGCAGCCGTCCGGGTTCGGTGCGAAGCCCGAGGAGCCGGTCCAGGCCGACCAGCGCGGAGGCCGCGTCGCTGCTCCCGCCGCCCAGACCCGCGCCGGCCGGAATCCGCTTCACGAGGTGGATCCGGAGTCCCGGGAGCGCTCTCTCCGGCTCATTTCCTGCGAGCCGCTCCACGGCCTTGAAAACGAGGTTTTCGGGCCCTTTGGGAACGCTCGGATCGTCGACGCTCAACGCGATCCCCGAGCCCTCGACGCGGAGCTCGAGCGTGTCGTGCAGGTCGACGCTCTGCAGCAGCGTCTCGATCTGGTGATAGCCGTCGGGACGCCGGCCGAGAACCTTGAGACAGAGATTGACCTTGGCGAAGGCGCGCACGACCAGAACGCTCATGGCCCGGTCCCTTCGGCGTGCGCCGGATCATCGACGATGAACAGCGGCTGGCCGTCGCCGAGCAGGTTGCCGCGGGAGTACCCCTCCGGGACGGCTGGCGCGAAGAGATCGTCGGCCAGATTCGCCTCGGCCGGCCCGTCGACGAGGTCGAGCCGGATCGACTGGTGCGACGTCCCTAGAACGATGCTGATGCTCTGCGCCCAGGACGCTTCGTTCACGCGCAGCGAGACGTCGGCGTCGTCCAGACGGCAGGGTTTCGTTCCGTCCTCCTCCAGCGTACCGGCGGGGGCTGGTGACCCGCCGGCGCCGGCGCAGGGCAGCTTTCCCCGCATGAGCGCGACCAGATCGGCCGGCCGGAATCGGAGGCCGGTCACCCGGGCCACGGCCCGCGGCGTGGCGGGAGCGCGATCGTAGAGGCGCTCGTGGGGCAGGATGGCGCGCAGCTCCGAGCCATCGGTCGCGAGGAGCAGACGCACCCCGCCCATCGGACCGATGAACTCGAGCCTCAGCCGGTCCGGAGGCCGCACGGCGGCCGCCATCTTGAAATGCCGGGTTCCGGCCGGCGTCTGCGTCTGCGCCTCGTACAGGAGACGGTAGCCGGGTGGAACGGTGACGGGAGCGGCGGACGGGGGATGTCGGGTGGCGCACGCGAGAGCCGAGATCGAAACGACGGCCGCCAGCGCCGCGGCGAAGGAAACGCCGGTCGATCCTACGGGGCGGGCTTGAGCAGCGCCCGGGCCTTCTCCATCTTCTCGATCACCCGGTTGGGCTCCTCGTGACCGCACTCCAGCGCCGCCTGCCATGCCCGCACCGCCTCTTCAGTCCGGCCGGTGGCGATCAGCAGGTCGCCGAGATGCTCACGGATGGCCGGGTCGGAGCCATCGTAGCGCAGGGCGGCCCGAAGTTTCTCCTCGGCGGGCGCATAGCGGGCCAGCTTGAACAGCGCCCAGCCGAGACTGTCGAGGTACGCGGGGTTGTCGGGCTCGAGCGCGAGGGCGCGCTCGACGTAGGCGAGCGAATCATCGAGGCGCCGGCCGCTGTCAGCCAGCATGTAACCGAGGTAGTTGAGGGCCATGGCGTTCTTGGGATTGATCTCCACGGCGCGGCCGAGGACCCGCTCCGCCTGGGTGCCGTGCCCCAGCCTCTCGAGGGCCGCGCCGCGCGCGAACAGGAGACGATCGTCGTCGGCGTGCCGGCGCAGCGCCTCCCTGAGGACCTGGTCGGCCTCGGCATAGTGCTTCTGGCGCATCAGCGCCTCCGAGACGCTGATGTAGGCCTCGATGCTGCCGCCGTCCGCTTCGATCATTCCGTGGAACAGCACGTCCGCCCCGCTCGGATCGCCCTGCACCAGACGCACCTCGCCGGCCAGCGCTTTCAGGTCGAGGTCGTCGGGATAGCGGGTGATGCCGTCGGCGACCACCGAAGCCGCCGCCTCGGGGTGTCCGCCCTCGATGTGCGCCCGCGCCAGGAGCCGCAGGATGTCGGGACGCGGCTCGCGCGCCCGGCGCACCGCCTCTTCGAGCGCCTGCTCGGCGGCCTTCCAGTCGCGCGTCGAGAGCGCCAGGACGCCCACCTGGGCCCAGGCGAGCGTGAGCATGGTCTGCAGCCGCTCGTCCTGCTGATCCTTGACCTCCCCGGCCTTGAGGATGAGATCCTCGAACTCCCGGCGCGCGGTGGCCGTGTCTCCGTTGCGACGCAGCAGCCGCGCGTGATGAAACCGCGCCTCCAGATTGTCGGGCTGGATCGCCAGCAGCCGGTTGCAGGTCGAGAGGGCCGAATCGACGTCGTCGGCGCCGTCGTAGGCCTGAACCAGGAGCAGAAGCGCCCCCGGATTCCCCGGGTCGAGGCGATCCGCCGTCTCCAGAGCCGCCACGGCTTCCTTGGCGTGGCCGGCCTCGAGATGAAGCAGCCCGATCCTCTGATACAGCGTGGCGCGCGTCGGCATGGCCTCGATCAGGGGCTCGAACAGCGCGATGGCGTCGTCGTACCGGCTGTCGTCCTCGTAGACGCTGGCGAGCAGATCGGCCGCCTCGGCGCTCGCGGGCGAGCGGCGCAGCAGCTCCTCGAGCAACGGGCGTGCGTCGTCGGTGCGGCCGCTGCGCAGATACAGGCGCGCCATCATCAGGGTCAGGGGACCGGGCAGCGTCCGGTGCTCCGACAGCGCCTTCAGGCTGTCGATCGCCTCGTCGGTGCGTCCGGACTGCGCGCAGAGCTCCGCCAGCGAGCGGGTCGCCTCGATTGAGGAGGGATCGGCCGCGACCGCGGCGCGGTACGCCTCGAGAGCGGCCTGGCCGTTGACCTCGGGATCGAGACCCGAGCGCAGACGTGCGACCGCAAGGTCGCCACGCTGCACCAGCGCCTCGGACCAGTCCGGCCGCGCGACGAGCGCCCGATCGACGAGGCCGGAGGCCTTGTCGAGATGACCGATCTCGGCCTGCACCCGCGCCGCCTCGAGGAGGAGATCGGCGGTCGGATCCCGCTCCACCGCCTTGTCGAGCAGCGCCGCGGCCGCTTCGTCCGCGCGCTGCATGAGCAGCATTTGCGCCTGCTGGTACAGCTCATACGCCTGGGCGCGGCGCGAGACCTCGGCGCCCGAGCCGGCGGCGCGCGCGGCCGTGACACCCGACACGAGGGCGACTGTTGCGAGGAATCCGGCTCTGACGTTCACCGCGAGGCTCCTCCGCCCGAATCCTGTGGGCGTATCTTCAGACGATGGGTCAGCGGATTGAGGCTCAGGCTCACCGAAGAGCGCTTGTGCGCGCCGACCGTGAGATCGACCCCCTCGAGATCATCGACCACCCCGTCACCCGTCACCCGCACCTCCAGCCGGCGCCGTCCAGCGGCCACCGGAATATCGCGTCGCCAGTGGGTCTTCGAGCCCTCCCCGGTCAGCGCCGTCCGGACGATCTCGGTTCCGTCGACGCGCACCGAGATGGCTCCGTTCGTGAAGTGGTGCTGCAGCTCGAGCGCGATCGTTCCCGAGGCCGTCCCGACCGTGGCGGGTTGACGCGGGGCGCGGTCCGGTGCGGGCGTGGGCGTCACCGGCGCGGAGCCGGTTTCCAGCACCGGCCGAAGACCGGCGCGCGGCACCTGGCCCGGGGCGGCGTGCCCGGTCTGCGACAGGCTGTCGAGGAGATAGGGAGCGGCAGCCAGAAGACCCAGCCCGACCAGGGCCAGGGCCCAACCGGCCAGCGCGACGGGAGAGCCAAGGCGCTCGAACAGATCACGGGCTCCCTGCGGCCCCGCGACCGCTGCGCGGCGCGAACCTCCCTCGGAAACCAGGGTGCGCTCCATGGCCCGGCCCGCCGACTCGCTCCAGGTGCTCAAGGCCGTCGCGAGATCGGCGGCGAACTCCTGGCAGGATGGATACCGGCCGGCGGGATCCTTGCTGAGCGCGCGTGCCAGAACCCGATCGACGTCGGGGGGAAGCGAGGGGTTCAGTCTGGATGGAGGCGGCGGCATGATGTTCACCACCTGGTACGAGATGGCGGTGATGCTCTCGCCGTTGAACGGCCGCTCCCCGGTGAGCAGGTGATAGAGGGTCACGGCCAGGGAGAACTGGTCCGCCCGTCCGTCGACCGCGCCACCGGTCACCTGTTCAGGCGCCATGTAGTTGGGTGTTCCCATCAGGCGCCCAGGATGGGTCACGTCCCCGGTGGCCAGCCGCGCGATGCCGAAATCGAGAATCTTGAGCTGTCCTTCCGGAGTCACGACCAGGTTCCCCGGCTTGACGTCGCGGTGCACGACCTGGGAGCGATGCGCGTAGTCGAGGGCGTCGCCCGCCTGCCGCGCGATGTCGGAAACCTGGGCCACCGGCAAGCGTCCGCCGCCCGCCAGGAGCTCCTGCAGGTTCGTCCCGGTGACCAGCTCCATGGCGATGAAGGCCGACCCCTCGGTCTCCTTCGTGCCGACATCATGGATGGTCACGATGTTGGGATGACTCAGACTGCCGGCGATCTGTGCCTCGTGATAGAAACGAGCCAGGAAATCGTCCTCCTCGCCGCTGGGGAGCGGGAAGGAGAACGAAACGCACTTGAGAGCGACGACGCGACCGATGCGCGGATCCCGGGCGCGGTAGACCACGCCCATCGATCCATGCCCGATCTCGGCCTCGATCTCGTAGCGGCCAATCCGCTCGGGTGCGCTCATCAGCCCGCCTCTTGATTCCCGGCGTCGGCGAGGGTCGACGCCGGCACCATCTTGATATCCGGACTCCGCAGCAAACCCGTCGATTCCTTGAGGGCTTCGAGGGTGGCCTCGTCCGGGTGTCCTATGGCCAGCGCGGATCCCTCCGTGCGCGCCCGCTCGAGCAGGCTGCGGACCTGCGCTTCAATATAGGACCGCTCCCGCCGGTCGTCCAGAAAGACGCTGCGACGGGTGGCGGGAATCCTCATGTCGACCGCCAGGTCATAGGCGATGGTGGCGCTGGTGGTCCGGCTATCCAGGAAAAACAGACCCCTCTCCTTGGCGACCTCGAGAACCGCACGCATCAGTACGGGGTCGGTCGTGGCCTGCGAGCCCATGTGATTGTTCAGACCGACCGCCCCCGGAACGCCGTCGAGATCGCCCATCACGATCGCCCGGATCTCGTCCCGGGACAAGCCTTCCGTGACGGCGCCCTGCCCCGGGTCGCTTCCCGGATAGCCCACGGGCTGCATCGGCAGGTGGAGGATCACCTCATGCCCCATCGCGCGCAGGCGCGTGGCCAGGGTGAGCGAGTAGCGCTGGTGAGGAAGGATCGCGAAGGTCATCGGGAGGCCGAGGTTGGCGAACTCGAGCGCGATCGACTCGTCGAAGCCGACGTCGTCGATCACGATCGCCACGCGCCGCGGAGTCTCGGACGGGACGGCTCTCTCCGGCTGCGGCCGGATCGGCGCCTGTGGGGACCGCGTGACGCTGCGTTGACGGGTGCCTGGAGAAGGCGTGTGCCGGCCACGTCCGGGGCTGTGGTGCGCGGGCCCGAACGAGCGCAGCAGGACGAGGAGAACCACGAGGAATGTCCCCAGAGCGACGACGGTGCGGAGCCCCGGGGTCCTGGTGCGCCGTCCGGTCAAGCCGCGTCGCGCGCCCCCGGCGTGCCGAGCCCCTTCAGGTAGTCGATCGCCTTCTGACGCTGAGGATCCCCGGCCTGGGAGGCGTCACCCTCGATGGCGAGATCGGGCTCCAACCCTTTGCCGTTCCATTCTTTTCCCGCGGGGGACTGCATCAGGCCGGTCGCCAGGATCACGCCGTCGCCGTTGCGCAGCGGCAGCACGGACGACAGCGTGCCGCTGCCCCAGGTGCGCTCGCCGACGATCGCGGCACCCAGACCGTCACGCAGCGCGGCCGTGAGCAGCTCGCAGCCGTGGCTGGTCCCCCTGTCGACGAGGACGGCGAGCGGGCCGTTCCAGGCCCGCTTGCGGCCGTCCGTGCGGTAGGTCTTGTCTCCCTCGTAGCGATCCTCGACCTTCACCACGACCCCGTCGTTGATGAACAGGCTGGCCATGCCGATCGGCTCGGCGACCGAGTCCGAGGCGCAGCCGCGCAGGTCGAGCAGGAGACGCTTCATCCCGCGGGTCTGCAGCGTGGCGATCGTCTGGCTCAGCCGGCGGGCGTCGCCCTCGCCGATGGTCGCCAGCCGGACCACGCCGATCTCCGTTCCGGAGAGATCGCCGGAGGGCTGCGGAAGCACGATCGGCTTGCGCTCCAGGGTGACGTTCTTCCGGTCTCCCCCGGTCACGGGATTCACCCCGAGGGTCACCTTGGTGCCGGCCTTTCCACGCAGGGCCTGCGCCGCTTCCCAGGCTCCCATGGTCCGCGTCGTGCGGCCGTCGATGGTCAGGATGGCGTCGCCGGTCACCATGCCTCCGGCCGCAGGCGTCCCCGGAATCGTGGACACCACGACGACGTAGCCGTGTCGCTTGGAGAGGACCAGGCCAACGTCGGCGAGCCCGGACTTGTCGGCCTGGGTGGCCTTCTTGTACTCGTCCGGCCTGAGATATTCATTGCCGGGATCGAGCGATTCGAGCAGGCCGCGGTAGGCCCCCTCCATGAGCTGGTCGACCTGCACCGGCTCCACATAGTTGTTGGTCGCGAGATAGAGCACCTCGTTGAACACCTTGAGGTAGTCATAGGTCCCCTCGACCGCCGAGGTTCGTCCCGCGAACCCGCCGAAGAGCGTCATCGCGATGAGCGCCGCGGACACCAGCAGCAGGACCTTCCTGTCGACTGAAATCTTCATCGTCGTTTCTCCGGACCGGTCGACGGTCTCCCGGCCACCTTGCGCAGCCACGGCTGCGGATCTTCGGGTCGCCCGTGGTGCCTGATCTCGAGGTACAGCCCCGTCACCCCGAACGTCCCCTCGCCCCCCGAACGCGCGATGGCCTGGTCGCGCCGCACTTCATCGCCCGCCCCGACCAGCCGATCCCCCAGCTGACCGTAGATGGAAAGATACTCGTCGCCGTGGTCAATGACAATCATTTGGCCATATCCACGGAACCAGGAGCTGAAAACCACCCTCCCGTCGAACAGGGCATGGACCGTCTCCCCGTCGGGACAGGCGATTTCCAGGCCGGGATGGGGCACCTGCGTGCTGAACTTCGGGTGACGGACGTTCCCGAACGGGATCGCCACAGGACCCGTGACGGGCCAATTCAGAAGGCCGTGAAACCGGGGCAGGCCGTAGGACGGGATGGCGCCGGCGCCCGGGAGGGATTCCAGGAGCTT
>DASRAN010000041.1:0-16540 GCA_035638115.1 Patescibacteria group bacterium
GAGGTCGCCGACCGCCAGACCGAGCGCCGAGGCGCCGGCCACCAGCCGCTCGGGCGCCGCGAATCCGCCATGACCGTCGCCCAGCAACACGCTCACCGCTCCCGCCCCGGGGCCCGCCTCGAATCCCGACGCCAGCAGATCCGGACGGCCATCGTGGTTCAGGTCGGCGGCCAGAAGGACCCGCGCGAACACCCCCGCGGCGATCGCAACGGCAGGGTCGAAGGTCCCGTCGCCGCGGCCGCGGAACAGCCGCAGGTCGGTCGCGTAGGCGTCCGCCGAGACGAGATCGAGGCGTCCGTCGCGATCGAAGTCGCCCATCACGACCGCCACCGGCGCGTCCCCTGCCTCGAGACGTCCGATGGGGAACATCCCGGCGAAGCCGAGGTTCAGGAAGACGACGACCGCCCCGCGCAGGGAGCCGAAGTCGCCGGCGTCCGCGATGGCGAGGTCGGTCCTGCCGTCCCCGTTGAGGTCCCCCGCCGTCACCGCCAGCGGCCGGTAGCCCGCCGGCAGCGCGGGACCCGCCTCGAACTGGCCGCCCTCCTCGCCGAACAGGAGATGGTCGTCGGTCACGAGGTCGGGGCGGGAGTCGCCGTTCAGATCGGCCGCCAGGAGGGACTGCGGGAACGGGCCGGCCGGCAGGGTGGCGGCGATCGAGAAACCGCCACCCCCGGTGCTCCTGAGGATCGAGACGTCGTGCGAGAAGTCGTTCGCCGTCGCCAGGTCCGGCCGGCCGTCGCCGTCGAGATCGACCGCCACGATCGCCATCGGCGCGTCCCCGACGGCGAACGACGCAGGCGCAGGGGCGCGCGGCCGGAAACGGCCGTCCCCGATCCCGATCAGGACCGAGAGGGAGTTCGCGCCGCCGTTGCTGACGACGGCGTCCTGGCGACCGTCGCGATCGAGGTCGCCGGTCGCGAGACCGGCGGGATAGTAGCCGGCGGCCGATCGCAAGGGCGCCGCGAGGGTGCCGTCCCCCGTCCCGTGATAGAAGGCGATCGTCCCGCGTCCTTCGTCGTCGGCTTCGATCCGCGTCCCCAACACGTCGGGATGACCGTCGCCATCCAGATCGGCGATCTCCAGGAGCAGCGGCAATCCGGCGGCATCGAGCGATTGGAGGACCGACAGGCCGCCGTCGCCGGAGCCATGCAGCACCACGACGCCGGGGACGGCCGGCAGGTCGGGGTCCGGCTGCCGCCCGCCGAGGACGACGTCCGCTACTCCGTCGCCCCCGAGATCGGCGGCGACGATCGAGATGGCGTCGGTCGGCACCGCGAGCTGGAGCCGGGGCGTGAAGGTGCCGTCGCCGCTCCCCGACAGGACCGCGACCCGGAACCGGCCGGCCACGACCAGATCGAGGCGGCCATCCCGATCGAGGTCGGCGAGGGCGATGGCGGCCGGGGCGAGGCCGGGATCGAACGACGCCGGCGGCAGCAACGACCCATCGCCGCGCCCGAGGAGCACCAGGACCCGCCGGGAGTCATCGTCGGCCACCACCACGTCGGCGTGTCCATCGCCGTTCAGGTCTCCCGTGGCGAGGCCCCAGGGATCGTCGGTTCCCGCGCTGGTCATGGGGGGCTCGAACGAGCCGTCTCCGCGGCCGGGCAGCACCCTGACCGTGCCGTCTCCGGCGTCGGCCACAACGAGGTCGATTCGCCCGTCGCCGTTGAAGTCCCCCGCGGCCAGGAACGCCGGCTCGGGTCCCGCCGCGACCCGTGTCTGGCCGAGGAAGGTCCCGTCCCCGACACCCAGGACGATCGAGATATCGTCCGAATCCCAGTTGGCGACCGCGAGGTCGGCCACCGCATCTCCGTTGAAGTCGGCGACCACCGGCGCGCCGGGTGCCTCTCCGGTGCCGATGAGGCGGCCGGGGAAAAGCGGGGCCGGGCGGGGCGCGACGGCGGCCGTGACACCGGCGCCAAGCGTGACGGCGGCGAAGGCGGCAAGCAGGAGGGCGCAGAGAGCCCCCCACCTCCGAGCGGAGATCCAACGGATCGTCCTGGGAAATGAATTCATCGTCGCGGCGGCCGCCCTCCCCGTCCTGACCAGGATCGGGGAACCGCCTTCATGTACCGCGCCCGGGCGTCGCTGTCGAGGATCGGATTCGTCAGACACGAAATCGCATCCGGGATGTCACGAGGATGGCGCGCCCGGAGGGGTTCGAACCCCCGACCACCGGATTCGAAGTCCGGTGCTCTATCCAGCTGAGCTACGGGCGCGCGTGACTGGAATTCAGCCCCGTACCCTACACGATGTGGCGGGGCGATGGGAACGGGTCCCGGCGGGCGCGCGCACCTTTCCTTGAAGCCTGAAATGGTTGCGCTACACTGCCATGCCGCGCGACGGGGGGGACGTCGCCGCGAACACGCAATCGCGGAGGCGTCGTGAGCCTGGGCAACAAGCTGATCCTGTTCCTCACCCTCCCCTTGATCCTCATCATGGTCCTGTTCGGCGCGCTCAGTCAGATGCGCAGCCGCGACCTGATCCACCGCGAGCTCCTGCGCGAGGGGCGCGCCGTCGTCCGCGTCGCGCAGGAGGCGATGGAGGACTACCTGCGCGATCACCAGCTCGAGGACCTGCGCGACCTCGGCGACCAGCTCACCGGGTTCGAGCGCATCGTCGGGGTGCAGCTGTTCGGGCGCGACGGCCAGGTGGTCTACGCTTCGTCGACCCTCGCCCCGGAGGACGCGCCCCGCCCGATCGACCTGGAGGAGGCGCTGCAGCACGCGCACGGCGCCGAGACCCAGCGCCGGCGCGCCGGCACGCCGGTCATCAGCTTCGTCCGCCCCCTGGTCGACTCCGGCGGCACCACCATCGGCGCCATCCACATCCTGCACGCCGAGTCGTTCATCGACGAGGCGATGCGCGAGTCGCGCGACTGGGACATCACCCTCACGGTGATCATGATCGCCGCCACGGCGATCGTCGTCATCGTGGTGGCGCGCGCCGGCATCGACAGGCCGGTCGCCGACCTGGTGAACCGCTTTCGCGCGGTCGGCTCGGGCGACCTCTCGTCCCGCGTCCCGATCCGCCGCCGGGACGAGTTTGGCGCCCTGGCGCGGGAGTTCGAGGGGATGGTGACCCAGCTCGAGGACGCCCGGCGCTCGCTGCTCGCCGAGCAGGAGGAGCGGCGGCGCGTCGAGGATCACCTCCGGCACGCCGAGCGGCTGGCCAGCGTCGGCCGTCTCGCGGCCGGGCTGGCGCACGAGATCGGCACGCCGCTCAACGTCATCGGCGGGCGCGCCGAGGCGTTGCAGCGCCGCCTGGCCGGCAACGAGGCCACGGGGAGGAGCCTGGCGATCATCACCGCGCAGATCGAGCGCATCTCGCGCATCGTCCGCAGCCTGCTCGATTTCGCCCGCGGCTCCACGCCGCGGCTCGCCCCCACCTCAATCCCGGACGTCGTGCGCGGCGTCCTCGACCTGATGGAGCATCGCATCGAGCAGAGCGGGGTGCGTGTCGCCCTGGAGGTGGAGCCCGACCTGCCGCGCGTGCGCGCCGACGCCGACCAGGTCCAGCAGGTCCTGCTGAACCTCGCCTCCAATGCCCTCGACGCCATGCCGGACGGCGGGTCGCTGACGCTGCGGGCGGCGCGCGCCGCCGTCCCGCCCGCCCTGTCCGATCCGCCAGGCTCCGGCCCGCGGACCGGATTCGTCGCGCTCTCGGTGATCGATACCGGCACCGGCATCCGCGTGGAGCACCAGGGGCGCGTCTTCGATCCGTTCTTCACCACCAAGGACGTCGGACAAGGCACCGGGCTCGGGCTGTCGGTGTCGTACGGCATCGTGCGCGACCACGGCGGTGCGATCGAGCTCGACAGCCGGCCCGGATCCGGCAGCCGCTTCACGGTCTACCTCCCGGTCGACGGTCCGCGCGCCGCCGCGCCCGCCGCCGAGCACCGCGCGCTGGAGATGGCGTGAAGCCCCGCGGCGGCCGGATCCTCGTGGTGGAGGACGACGCCGAGATGCGCGCCCTTCTGGCGGAGGAGCTGGCCGAGGCGGGTCACGAGGTGACCGCCGCGGCCTCGGGGCGCGAGGCCCTGGCGCGTCTGGACGTGGCGGCGGTGGACGTGGTGGTGACCGACCTCGAGATGCCCGGCATGCACGGCAGCGACCTGCTCGCCGCGGTGCGCACCCGGGATCCGGATCTTCCGGTCGTGATCATCACCGCCTTCGGCAGCATCGAGTCGGCGGTGTCGGCGGTGAAGGCGGGCGCCTGGCACTACGTCGCCAAGCCGTTCCGCATCGAGCAGCTCCTGGTCACGATCGAGAACGCCCTGCGGGAGCGGCGTCTGCGGATCGAAATCGCGGCGCTGCGGCGTGACGCGGGCGCGCCGCGCCCCATCGTCGCGGTCGATCCGGCGATGCGCCGGACCATGGAGATGATCGATCGTCTCGCGCCGGTCGACTCGCCGGCGCTCCTCCTGGGGGAGAGCGGCACCGGCAAGGAGCTCCTGGCGCGGGCGCTGCACGAGCGCGGGCCGCGGCGCGGCCGCAGCTTCCTGGCCCTCAACTGCTCCGCCATCCCCGACGCGCTGCTCGAGAGCATGCTGTTCGGGCACCGGCGGGGGGCGTTCACCGACGCGCGCGAGGATCGGCGCGGCGTCTTCCAGGAGGCCGACGGAGGCACCTTGTTCCTGGACGAGATCGGGGACATGCCGCTGCCGCTGCAGTCGAAGCTCCTGCGGGTGCTCCAGGAGAAGGAGATTCAGCCGCTCGGGGCGCCGGCGCCCATCCGCGTCGACGTCCGCGTCGTGGCGGCGACCCACCGAGATCTCGACGCGCTCATCGCCGAGGGCCGCTTCCGCCAGGATCTCTACTTCCGGCTCAACGTGATCGCGGTGCGCATACCGCCGCTGAGGGAACGGCCGGGGGATCTCGAGCCCTTGGTCGAGGCGCTTCTCGAGAAGCATCGCAGCCGTCTGGCGCGCGCCTCGGTGAGCCTCTCCCCCGAGGCCCTCTCCCTCCTGAGGATGCACCGCTGGCCGGGGAACGTGCGCGAGCTGGAGAACGTACTCGAGCGCGCCCTGGTCCTCGGCCGCGACGACGTCATCTGGCCCGACGATCTGCCGGACGAGCTGCGTCACCCGCCGGCGGCGACGCCGGGCGCCGCCTTGATCGCCGGCGGCAACGGCGCACCGCGCGGGGATCGTCCCCTGTCGGAGGTCGAGCGCGACCACATCCTCGCGACTTTGCAGGCCGCGGGGGGCAACAAGGCCGCCGCCGCGCGCATCCTTGGCGTCGATCGCAAGACGCTGTATCGCAAGCTCGAGGAGTACGGTCTCTAGACGGCGCGCGCCGCCCCGAAACGCCCCGCCTGTTTCATTCCTCCCCAGCCGCCGCGGCGACGCGCCGCCTCCCTACGCCGCGTTCGCGCGGATTCCGGCCGCGTCTGCGGGATTTCCCCAGGCCCGCGGGCTGGCACGGCGTTCGCTTTCCCGAGCGCGACGCACGAACGAGGAAGCGAGGACACCATGACGGCCACCGCGATTCTGGAACCGCTGACGGAGCAGGACCTGTTGATCGGGCTGCACCCCGCTCCACGACCGAACGTGATCCTGGTCGAGGACGATCCGGAGATGCGGCTGTTCCTCACCGAGATGCTGCAGGAGGAGGGTTATGACGTGCGCGCGGCCAGCGACAGCCTGTCGGGACTCTGCCTGCAATTGCGCCAGCCGGCCGACGTGGTGTTGACCGACTGGAAGATGCCGGACATGGACGGCTTGAGACTGCTCCAGGCTCTGAAGCGCTGCAACCCCGAGCTGCCGGTGGTCATGGTCACGGCCTACCCCGAAGAGGAGCTGGTGCGCCGTGTCCAGGAGGAGGGAGCGTTCAGCTGCCTGGCCAAGCCGTTCCGTCGCGCGCAGCTGCTGGCGCATCTGCAGGGCGCGTTGCTCTGTGCCCGGTTGTCGACGGCCCCCCGGGAGGGTGACCCGGGACGGCCCCCGACCACCGGGGGATCCCTGCAGGACGTCTGAGCGGGGACACTCGAAACCGGGGCCCGCTGTCGGGCGGGGGCGGGTCTCGGTCCACTTTCACGCCCGGGCGGCGCGGGGCTCCTCCCCTTCCAGGGCCTCGCGCCGTCTCGCTTTTCTCCCAGCCGGAATCCGGCCGATCAGCCGCGCGCGAACTCCGCCAGGAGCAGCGTCAGGTCGTCCTGGGCCGGCCGCCCGCCCGCATGGGTCCTGGATCGCTCCAGGATCAGACGGGCGACCTCCTCGATCGGCCCCTTGGTCGCCTGGATGGCCTCGACCAGCGGCTCGCGACCCCATTCGGCGCCCGAGGGATCGCGCGCCTCGTAGATGCCGTCCGAGTAGACGGCCAGTCGCTGGCCGGGGCCGAACGACTGGCGCCGCACCGGCGCCTTCGACAGGCCGAGGCCGAACGACAGAAGCGGCGTGGTCGCCTCGAGCTCGACCGGCCCGGCCGAGCCGCCCGGACCGCCCCAGATCAGAGGCGGCGGATGGCCGGCGTTGAGGTATTCAAGGCTCCTGCGGCGCGCGTCGACGACGGCGAGGAACAGCGTCACGACGCGGTGCGCCCCGAGCGGTGCCAGGCAATCGGTCACCGCGGTCGCCGTCGCCGCCAGATCGGGCCCGTCCTGGATGGAGCGCGCGAGCGCCGTCTTGATCATTCCGGTGACCAGCGCGGCGGCCACGCCGTGACCCGCGACGTCGGCGAAGACCAGGAGCAGCCTGTCGTCCCGCAGCGGCACCACGTCGTAGAAGTCGCCCCCCACCTCCTGACAGGAGAGGTACCCGGCCGCCACCCGGATCGGACCGAAGTCGCGCGGCAGGTCCCTCGGCAACAGCGCCATCTGGAATCGCCGGGCGCGCTCGAGGTCCTCCGTCAGCCGCTGGATCAGCTCGTCGCGCTCGCGCTCCAGCGCCTGGATCTCGAGGCAGCGCTCGACCAGCGAAGTGAGCACCGAGCGGGAGAACGGCTTGGTGATGAAGAAGCCGGCGCGCTCCTTGACCGATCGGATCAGCTTCTCGTCCAGGTCCGAGATCGAGCCGGTGACCAGAATCACCTCGGTCGCCGGGCGCGTCTCCTTGATGGCCCGGGTCAGCTCGAACCCGTCCATGCCGGGCATCCGGATGTCGATGATGGCGACGTCGAACGGCTGGTCGCGGAAGACCCGGATCGCCTCCTCGCCGCTGGTGAAGCCGCGCACGGCGTGCACCGGCGCCAGGATCCGCTCCACCGTCCGCAGCATCGCGCCGTCGTCGTCGACCACCAGAACGCGTCCGTGCAGCGGCTTCACTTGCGGACCCCCTGCGACGCGGGCGGCGCGGCGGCCACGGGCGCCGCGGACTTCGGCTGCGGGCGCGCGGGCCCCGCGGCCGCCGGCGCGGGAGGGGCGGCGACCAGGGTCACCGTGACCGTGGTGCCGCGACCGGGCGCGCTCTCCACCCGCATGTCGCCGCCGTTCTCCCAGAGGATCGACCGGCAGATCGCGAGACCCAGCCCGAAGCCCTCGTCCTTGGTGGTGTAGAACGGCTCGTGGATCCGCTTGAGCTGCTCGGCCGGGATCCCCGCGCCGGTGTCGGCCACCTTGACCTCGATCCGATCGTGGCCCAGCGCCCGCGCCGTCACCCGCAGCCGGCCGCCCGCCGGCATCGCGTCGAGCGCGTTGGTCAGCAGGTTGAGGAACAGCTGCTCGAGACCGCCGTGGCCGGCGTGGACGTCCGGCAGGCCGTCGGGGATCCGCAGCTCGAGGGTGACGCCGAGACGCCGCACCCGGGTTCCCAGGATCCCGACCGACCCCTGGAGGATGCGCGGCAGCGAGGCGCGCTCCGGCGGGCGCACGCCCGAACGCGCCAGCTGCAGCATGCCGTCGAAGATCCGCTGGCAGATCTGCGCCGACTGCTCGATCTGCTGCAGGTCCTGAGCGAGGACCGCGCGATCGAAGGTGCCGGCCTGCAGCTCCTCGCGCGCCTGCTGCGCCAGCGGAAGGATCGCGCCGATGGCGTTCTTGACGTCGTGCGAGATGGCGCGCGCCAGGTCGGCCATGGCGTGCTTCTTCTCGGCGTCGATGATCCGCTCCTCCATCGACAGCGCGCGGCGGGCGTTGTGGATGACCGAGGAGACGTGCCCCAGGACGCGTCCGACGGCGGCGATCTCCGGATCGCCGAACGCCGCGGGCCGCAGGGCCGCGATCTTCAGCACGCCCAGGAGGGTCTCGTCGTGGTGCAAGGGCGCCCAGAGGATGGTCCCCTCCTGCGGCTCCTTCCCCTTCCCGCCCCAGCGCAGCAGCCGCGCCAGCGCCGCGGCGCCGTCCGCCGGCTCCGCGTCGCGCGCCGCCTGCGTCCCGCGGCGGCCGCGGGGCGTGTCGAACGACGACAGGCGGGCCGCGTTGGCGCGGCGCAGCAGACTCCGGGTCTCCTCGGGGAGGCGGATCTTGCGGCCGATTCTCCGGCTCTTCGCCTTGGTCCAGGCGATCTGCTCGGCGTGCAGGACGAGACGCGCGCCGTCCTCCTCCGCCACCAGCAGGGCCGAGGAGTGATCGTACCGGGTCAGGGTCCGCAGGCCGTGCAGCACCTGGTAGAAGAGGTCCTTCGGCCGCAGCTCGCGGACCGTGCGCTCCTTGATCTGATCGACGACGCGGTTGAGACGGCGCTCCTCCCGCAGCCCCGCCTCGTGCGCCACCTTGCGGCAGACGCGCACCAGGAACCGTCCCGCCCCGCCCGGGAACGGCTCGCCGTCACGCTCCAGGACCATCACGCCGGTGGCGCGCCCGCCGACGACGAAGGGCGCCATGATGACGCCGTCCGGCAGCGCCGGCCGCTCGAGATCGAGGAAGGCGCGCACCGTCGCCTCGTCAAACCTCTCCCCGTCGCGGCCCCAGCCATGGACACGCAGCGAACCGGAGACGGGATGACGCAGGACGACGGCGCCGCGCTCCGCCTCCATGAACCGGGCGGCCTGCGCCAGCGCCGTCTTGTACAGCTTGACGGGATCTTCGATCTGCTCGAGGAGCTGCCCGAGCCGGACCTGGAACCGGTCGCGCTCGTCTTTGGGCATCGGCCTCTCGTTCCCGGGTCGCGTCACTGGCTCCGGCCGCCGGCCGGAGGCGCTAGACGCCTCAGGTCCCGCCGTAGCCGATGGTGACCTTCTCGCCTTCGACGATCACCGGCACGCGCCGGGAGCCCTTCGTGAGCCGGAGCATCTCGTCGAGGAGGGTCTTGTCGTTCTGAACGTCGTGGAAGCGGACATCCGAGCCCTTGGCGGCAAAGGCCTCACGGGCCGAGGTCGTGTAGGGTCAGGTGTCCTTGCCGAAAATCCGCACCACCGTCGCCATGATCGCTTCTCCTTCGGAGGGAAGCGGTGAGCCGTGGAGGACTCGAACCTCCGACCCGCTGATTAAGAGTCAGCTGCTCTACCGACTGAGCTAACGGCCCAAGAACCGCCCTTCAAATATCGAGTGGGGTGAGTGAGGGGACTCGAACCCCCGACAACCGGGGCCACAACCCGGGGCTCTACCACCTGAGCTACACTCACCACGAGTCCCCTGGTCCGCGCCCGCGGCCGCTCGCCGCGAGGCGATTGCAAAGTGGCGCGCCTGAAGGGATTCGAACCCTTGACCTACGGCTTAGAAGGCCGTTGCTCTGTCCCCTGAGCTACAGGCGCGCAGGTCAAAACCCGAAACCGCGACGATTGACGCCACCCCTGGACGTTGAGGGGGCGGCATCTTACCACAGCGCGCGCCGGCCCCGACGCCGTCCCGGAGCACGCCGCCCGGTCGCAGGGCGGCGGAACGAGAAGCGGCCCCGCCCTCGCATCCGGGGGAGCCGGTCGCGAAGCGCGGGGCCGCGCTCGGGTCGATGTGGCGCGCCTGAGAGGATTCGAACCTCCGACCCCCAGCTCCGGAGGCTGGTGCTCTGATCCGCTGAGCTACAGGCGCGTGTCGTGAACGGCTCCCCGGGGTCGGGGCGAGTGGATTCGAACCACCGACCCTCTGCTCCCAAAGCAGATGCGCTACCAGGCTGCGCTACGCCCCGAGGTCCCAGTCTCCCGGACAGGGGCGCATTCTACCAGAGTCCCGCGGGCCTGCGCGTCGTGGTCGGCGCTGGGCCGGCCGCCGCTTGACACGGCGATGTCATAGTGATATCATTTGGATTGCATGACACCGCTCCATCACGGACGGGCGTCGGGAGGGTGCGATGAACAAGGAGAACGCAAGAAACGCCGTGTCGGGGTTGGCCGCCCTGGCGTTGTTCGTGCCGTTGCTGCTCGCGTGCGCGTACGGCATCGTCCGCGGCGCGATGCAGGGCGACGTGGCCCTCGCGGTCGGGTCGGCGATCGTCCTGGTCGCCGACATCGCGGCTCTCGCCGGGCTGTTCGTGGTCAATCCGAACGAAGGGCTCGTGCTGCAGCTGTTCGGCTCGTACGTCGGGACCGTCCGCGCGCCGGGTCTGAGGTTCGCCAGCCCGTTCTACACCAAGCGCCGGATCTCGCTGCGGGTTCGGAACTTCGAGAGCTCGCGGCTCAAGGTGAACGACATCGAGGGGAATCCGATCGAGATCGCCGCCGTCGTCGTCTGGCGCGTCGTCGACACGGCGGAGGCCTGCTTCGAGGTCGACAACTTCGAGAACTACGTCCACGTGCAGAGCGAGGCGGCGCTGCGGAACATGGCCACCAGCTACCCGTACGACGCCCACGACGACGAGCAGACGTCGCTGCGGGGCCACACGGCGAAGATCGCCGAGCACCTCAAGCAGGAGATCCAGGAGCGGCTGACCAAGGCCGGCGTGCAGGTCCTCGAGGCGCGCATCAGCCACCTGGCCTACGCGGCCGAGATCGCCTCGGTCATGCTGCAGCGCCAGCAGGCCGGCGCCATCATCGCCGCGCGCCAGCGGATCGTCGAAGGCGCGGTCGGGATGGTGGAGATGGCCCTCGAGCGGCTGGCCAGCCAGAAGATCCTCGACCTCGACGGCGAGCGCAAGGCGGCGATGGTCAGCAACCTGCTGGTGGTGCTGTGCAGCGAGCGTGCCGCCCAGCCGGTCGTGAACACCGGAACCCTGTACCAATAAACCCGTGGGAGAGCGCCGCCCGTTCCTGCTGCGCGTCGACCCCGAGGTGCTGGCCGCGCTGGAGCGCTGGGCGCGCGACGACCTGCGCAGTCTCAACGGACAGATCGAGTTCCTGCTGCGGCGCGTCCTGCGCGACGCGGGCCGGATGAAGGAGGGCCCGGCCGCCCCGCCCTCCCCCGCCGCGCGCGAGACGCGCCGGCGGTGATGCGCCGGACGTCGTACAATGCCGCGCTTCTGACGCGAGGTGCTCCGGCATGAAGTTCGGTCTTCTGGGATTCCCCAAGGTCGGCAAGACCAGCCTGTTCAACATCCTCACCGGCGCGGGCGTGGCGGTCGACAAGTACGCCTCCGGCCGATCGCAGCCGAACATCGGCGTCGCGAAGGTCGTCGACCCGCGTATCGACCGTCTGGCGGCGATCTTCCGCCCCAAGAAGGTCACCTACGCGCAGTTCGACTTCCTCGACGTGCAGGGGGTGCAGAAAGGCGAGGGCCGCCAGTCGGTGTCGCTCGCCGAGATGCGCAACGTCGACGCGGTGGCGCACGTGGTGCGCGCCTTCCGCGATCCGGACATCGCCCACGGCGAGGGGAGCCTCGATCCGAAGCGTGACATCGCCACCATGGAGATCGAGTGCCTCCTGGCCGACATGGAGGTGGCGCAGCGCCGCCTGGAGAAGCTCGAGCTCAACATCAAGAAGGCGAAGAACAAGGACGACGAGATCGAGCTGCCGATCCTGCGCCGTTGTCTCGCCGCCCTCGAGGCGGAGACGCCGATCCGGGCGCTCGACCTGAAGGTTGACGAGATCAAGAAGATGCGCGGCTACGCCTTCCTGACCGCCCGTCCGCTCCTGGTGATCCTGAACGTCGACGAAGCCGACGCCGGGAAGGTCGACTCGATCGCCAGCACCTTCGGCCTCGAAGAGCTCGCGACGCGGCCGCGCACCGCCGTGTGCGCCATCTCCGCCAAGGTCGAGGAGGAGATCGCCCGGCTCGAGCCCGCCGACGCGCGCGCCTTCCTCGAGGACCTGGGGCTCGCCGAGCCGGCGAAGGATCGCGTCATCCACGCCGCGTTCGGCCTGCTGGGGCTCATCCAGTTCCTCACCGCGGGCGAGGACGAATGCCGTGGCTGGGCGATCCCGTCCGGCACGCGCGCCCCGCAGGCGGCCGGCACGATCCACTCCGACATCGAGCGCGGGTTCATCCGGGCCGAGGTGGTGGCCTACGGCGATCTGGTCGCGGCCGGCAGCCTCGCGGCCGCGCGCGAGAAGGCCCAGCTGCGCGCCGAGGGGCGCGACTACGTCGTGCAGGACGGCGACGTCATCAACTTCCGCTTCAACGTCTGACTCCACGTCATCGCCCGGCGGGAGGGGGCGCCTGCGCCGGCTCCGCGAGGGCCTCGGCGAGCGCCTCGACCAGCGGCTCGTCCTGCTCCTCCGCCACGGTGCGCAGATCGAGAACCAGGCTCCCGGCCTCGACGCGCGCGATCACCGGCACCGGACGGCGTCGCAGCCGCTCCTCGAGCGCCTGAGGCCCCGTGCCGGCGGCGCGCACCGCGACCAGGGTCGTGGGCAGACCTTCGCCCGGCGCCGACCCGCCCCCCGTCATCGAGACACCGGGACGCAGGCTCAGCTCGTGCCGCCCGCCGGTCCTGGCGCCCAGGCGGTCGATCAAGAGGCGGGCGCGCCCCTCGATCGCCCGGGACGGAAGGGCGATCATCTTCAGGATTGGAATCTCCGCGAGCGCCGCGCCGCGCACGTGCGCGCGGAGGACCGCTTCGAGTCCGGCGAAGATCATCTTGTCCGGGCGCAGGGCCCGGGCCAGCGGGTTCTCGCGAATCCGCTCGAGAAGGGCCGGCCGCCCGATCAGGAGGCCCGCCTGCGGGCCGCCGAGCAGCTTGTCGCCGCTGCAGCAGACCAGATCGGCGCCACCCGCGAGCGCCTCCTGCACGGTCGGCTCGTCACGCACGCCGTAAGGCGTCAGATCCGTCAGGTTGCCGCTCCCCTGATCCATCAGCAGCGGCCGCCGGACCTTGCGCGCCAGCGCGGCGAGCTCCTCGAGCGGGACCGACGCGGTGAACCCGACCACCCGGTAGTTGCTCGGGTGGACCTTCAGGAGGAGCGCGGTGCGCGGGCCGACGGCGCGCTGGTAGTCACGCAAACGCGTCCGGTTCGTGGTCCCCACCTCGCGCAGGACAGCACCGCTCTTCGCCAGGATCTCCGGGACCCGGAACGACCCGCCGATCTCGACCAGCTCCCCGCGTGACACGATCACCTCGCGCCCCTCGGCGAGCGTGTTGAGCGCCAGCAGCACGGCCGCCGCGTTGTTGTTCACGACCAGCGACGCGTGCCCGGGGAACAGAAGACGCAACAGCCGATCGAGGTGCGCCCCGCGCGAGCCGCGCCGGCCCCGCACGAGGTCGTACTCCAGCGTGGAGTAGTGGCCCGCGACCTCCGCCACGCGGCGGACCGCTTCGGCCTGAAGCGGCGCCCGGCCGAGGTTCGTGTGCAGGACGACCCCGGTGGCATTGATGACGGTGACGAAATGGGAACCGGTCCGGACGCCGGCCTCCGTCTCGGCCCAGGCAGGAAGACCCGACACCGCCGTCGCAAGTCCGGTTTCGCCGATCGTCCCGCCGCGCGCCGCGGCGCGCAGCTCGGCCAGCCGTTCGCGTAGCAGCGCCGTGATCAGGCTCCGGCCGTGCCGCTCGGCCGCGGCCCGCGTCATCGGCGCCTCCAGCAGGTCGCTCATCTGCGGCAGAAGGCGCAGGATCGACCGCGTCCCGGGGCCTGGCTGGACTTTCTTTCGCGGGGGTGCCATCGGCATCACCAGAAGGGCGGCGATCACATCACACGTCGTTCGCCGGTGTCAAAGTTCCGTCGTATTGATTCCCACTCACCGAACCCTATATTTCCCTACGAGCGCCGCCTCGGAGAGGACCGCCTTGTCGTACGAGGACGAATTCAAGCAGCTCGATCACGAGATCCGGCGCCTCAAGGTGCAGTACGACCTCTATTTCGCCGGCAACGCGGCGCGCCCGCCGAACGATCAGAAGGAAGCGCTGGCTCGCCTGCTCCGCAAATACCAGGGGACCTCGTTCCCGAATCTCGCCGACCGGTTCCTGTACAACAACATCGTGAACAAGTTCAACACGTTCCAGGAGCTCTGGGCGAAGATGCTGCGGACCAAGGAGGAGGGCGCGCGGGTCCACCCGCTCGCGGTGCGGGCGGCGCGGCGTGCGATGCAATCGGAGACGGGCGGCGCGACGGGACCGATCCCGCCGCTTCCCGCCCGCCCCGACGCGAACCCGGGTGCCGGCCCGGCGCGTCGCACGGCGTCACGCCCCGGCGCCGGCTCCGCGAAGGGAGACCCCGCCACGCCCGCGAACGACTCCTGGAGGGTCTCGATCGACAAGGCCGACCCCGGCGCCGTTCGCGCCCTGTACGAGAGCTTCGTGGCCGCGCGCAAGCGCAATGGGGAGGACCGGGTGCCCGGATTCGATTCGTTCGCGCGCGACGTCGCGCGCCACGCCCAGACCATCAAGAGCAAGGCCGATTGTAGCTCCGTGGAGTTCCGGATATACTTCAAGGACAACAAGGTGACCCTGAAGGCCAGGCCGGTGGTCGGGCCGGCAACCAAAGACAAAGGATGACGCGATGACGCAGGCGACGCGACGATGGATGGGCGCCAACGGTTGGTCGATCGTCGCCGTGACCCTCATCGCCGGATGCCTGTGCGGAACCGAGGCGCGCGCGCAGGCCGCGCCTCCCGTCGCGCCGCCGGCCGAAGCGCCGAAGCCCGAAACGCCGAAGCCCGACGCTCCGCCCGCCGCCGCGCCACAGCCTGCCGCGCCCCAGTCCGCCGCCCCACAGCCCGCCGCCCATCCGGAAAGCCCGAAGGCGCCGATCCGCAAACCGAACCGGGCCGTGCCTCTCGACGTCGACGTGCTCTCCGAGAAAGTGGCCCGCTACCCCAACAACCCATACCTGATGAACGAGCTGGGGAACCGCCTGCTGTCCATCGGCCGGCGGCAGGAGGCGGAGGACTGGTTCGAGAAGGCGGTCGACGAGGACGAGGAGTTCGCCGCCGCCTGGAACAACCTCGGCGTCGTCCGGTGGACCCTCGGGCACCCTTCCAGTGCCGAGAGCGCCTATCGCGAGGCCCTCCGGATCCAGCCGACCTACGCCCTCGCCTGGTACAACCTCGGCGTCGTGCTCGACGCGCAGAACAAGTACGACGAGGCGATCAAGTCGTACGAGAAGGCGTTCGTCCTCGACCCCGGTCTTCTCGACGTGAAGAAGAACCCGCAGGTCGTCTCCAACCACCGCATCCCCGCGGTCATGTCGCAGACCTATATCGACCGCGGCGGCACGGTGGTCTTCCCGACCGAGTCGTCCTACCCCGACAAGAACTGATCGCGGCCCTGCCGTCCGGCCGCTAGCGCGGGAACGCCTCGCGCACGCCGCCGTCGACCGTGATGATGCAGCCGGTCGTGCGCGCCGATCGGTCCCCCGCCAGCCAGAGCGCCGCTTCGGCCACGTCCTCGGCGGTGACCCGCGTGCCAAGGAGATTGCGCTTGCGGTAGAACTCCTCGAGGTCCGCGGCGGCGATGCCGTGCGCCCGGGCCCGCTCCTCCCTGAGCTCCGCCGACCAGAGGCCGGAGTCCTGGAACACGGCATCCGGGTTGATCATGTTGACGCGCACGCCGTGGGCGCCGTTCTCGATGGCCAGGATGCGCGCCAGCTGGACCTGGGCCGCCTTCGAGGCGCTGTAGGCGCCGAAGTCACGGCCGGGGGCCAGCACGTTCTTCGAAGCGACGAAGATCAGGCTCCCGCCGGTCCCCTGCTCCTTCATGATCCGCACCGCCTCGCGCGCCACCAGGAAGTGTCCGGTGGCGTTGACGTCGAACGACCGCTGCCAGTCGGCCAGCGCCATGGAGTCGATCGGGCTGACGTGGGCGATACCGGCGTTCGAGATCAGGATGTCGACACCGCCGTAGGCCAGCACCGCCGATTCGAACCCCGCGGCGACGCTCGACTCGTCGGTCACGTCCATCACCCGCGCGAGCGCCCGGCCCGGGCCCTGCTGCTCCTCGATGACGCGGGCCAGCGTCTCGGACCCGTCGCGGTCCCGATCGGTGACCACCACGTGACAACCCGCGGCCGCGAGCCGCAGCGCGGTCGCCCGGCCGATGCCGCGCGCCGCGCCGGTGACCAGCGCGACGCGCCCCTCCAGCTCGCGGGCCTTCGGCGCGACGCTCATGCGATACAGCTCCAGCGGCCAGGTCTCGACGTCGTACATCTCCTGATGCCCCAGCGATCGATAGCCGCCCAGCGCCGTGGCGCCTCCCATCACCGCGATGGCATGACGATAGACCTCCGCCACGAGGTCCGCGCGCGCGGCGTCGGTCCAGGCGGTGAACATCCCCACGCCCGGCGCCAGCAGAACGCGCGGCCGGCGATCGAGCGGCGTCCCCGGGGTGGCGGCGTGCTTGCGCTCGTAGGTTTCGTACCA
>DASRAN010000042.1:0-102119 GCA_035638115.1 Patescibacteria group bacterium
ACTGCGACGGCCTGACCGACGCCGCCGATCCCGATTGCGCGGGCTTCGGCGCGCCCGAGCTGTGCGGCAACGGCATCGACGACGAAGGCGACGGCGTCATCGACGAGGGGTACCCGCAAGTCGGACTGCCCTGCTCCGCCGGTGTGGGAGCCTGCGCGACGGTGGGTTCGATCGTCTGCACAGCCGATCGCCTTGGAGTGGAGTGCGGCGCGACGGCGGGCGCTGCCCCCGAGGCGCATGAGGCCACGTGCGGCGACAGCATCGACAACGACTGCGACGGCCTGACCGACGGCGCCGATCCGGACTGCGCGGCGTCGGTGGCCGATCTCGGAGTCACCTGCTCGCTGCCCTACACCAACGGCAAGCCGGGCGACGACTGCGAAGGGTGGCAGTACGTGAAGTTCGGAGCGACGGCCGACGGCGTCACGCTGAAGGCGGACCTCCTGGCTCTCGCGACCGACGGCTCGGTCGCGGGGATCATCGAGAACGTGAAGTTCAACGATCAGGCCCACCTGGCGAGCCGGCTCGATCCGAGCGCCTTCCGGGTGGCGACCCTGCTGAACCCGAAGGGGAACAAGCACACGGTCTACGCGCCGATGCCGATCCTCCGGGTCACCGGGACCAAGGGTTCCAACACCGACGTCGCCTACTGCGGCATCCTGCCGTACCTCGACGTCACCCAGCCGAACAACGTCACCATCTCGTTGTCCGAGACCAGCAAGCTCGACGTCAGCGGCTTCGTGCCGCTGGTCAATGTCCACACCCTGGGTCTCCAGCTCGACGGGGTCGACATCCTGGCGAAGGCGGGGATCAACCCGGCCACCGCCTTCCCGACCGGCGCCGAGATGTGCACGGCGCCCGGCTCGTGCAAGTTCCAGGTCGACGCCGGCTGCGGCGACGCCGGCAAGGTGGACGTCGAGATCCTCAACCTGCGCGTCGAAGGGCTGGCCACCGGCACGGCCCGCGACGGCGTGGGACTCCCGAACCAGGTCAACACCTTCTCGTTCACGGTGAGCGGCCTGCCGCCCGGCGGCCACATCTTCTACGTCACCGGCAGCCCGCTGCCGTTGCCGAAGACGCTGTCGGCGCAGTGCGACAAGGACGACCTGAAGGACACCGGCACCGCCTCGGCGTTCGGCATCGAGATCACCTCGCCGGCCGACCAGCAGGTCATCGCCTCGGCCCCGGTCCTGGTGCAGGGGAAGGTGTGCGGCGGCAATCAGGTCTCGACCCTGAGCATCAACGGCAAGGACGTCGACGTGACGCCGCCGGCGCACCAGACCTGCACGCCGGGGAACGGCACCACCATCGCCCCGCAGTGCATCGCGCCGATCAACGAGTCGATCAGCCAGACTGACCTCCACCTGGCTATCCTGGGGACGTCGCCGGGCGGCACCTTCCACCCGGGCTCGAACCGCGTCATCGCGGAGGCCCGCGACGTGTCGGGTGTCCAGACCTTCAACACCGGCACGATCTTCGGGCTCGGACAGGTCACGGCGCCCGCGACGGCGTTCTCGTCCCACGCCCACGTCGGGATCCAGTCGGCCGTGCAGCAGGCGTTCGGCAACGCCATGAACGGAACGCTCGGCACCATCGACCCGGCGTTCGTCATCGGCCTGAAGGAATCAGCCGCGCAGGACTTCTTCAACGAGAAGTGCGGCACGGCGATCGACCAGTTCACGACGCAGATGCACGCCAACCTGGCCGACAGGACGTTCGGCACGCTCGACGCCGAGCCCGGCTGCTCGTGCGATCTGCACAACGTGCCGATCAAGCTCGACAGCGTCGACTTCACCCCGTCGTCGGCCAGCCCGTTGTGCAAGGTCGATTTCAGCACCGGGAAGATCGGCGTCACGGTGAACCTGCCCGACACGCGCATCCAGATCGGCGCGCACGACTCGTGCACCGATCACGGTATTTTCGGAGAGTGCCTGGCGCGCACCACGATCGACATGACGGCGGTCATCTTCGTCGACGCCCTCAAGTTCGACTTCGTGATCACGGCCGACAACATCCAGAACAAGACGAAGCCGCCCTCCGACCAGCAGAACTTCACCTGGACGGTCAAGGACAGCGACGGCGACCCGCTCTTCTCGTCGGTCGGGACCTGCACGTCCGGCCCGAAGACCGGCAAGGCCTGCTTCGGGGATGACAGCTGCAAGGGCGGCGGGATCTGCACCGGCGGCAGCTCGCCCGGCAAGGAGTGCTCGGCCGACAACGGCTGCAACGGCGGCACCTGCACCGGCGTGGTGACCGGCACCTGCACCGGCGCCGTCAAGAACACCGGGGACGGGGCCGGCCAGTTCAACGCCGTCACCCACAACGGCAGCGGCATCGAGTGCTGGGGCGCGGACATCTGCTCCGTGTTCCAGTTCATCGGCGCCGTCCTGATCGAGATCTTCACCCTCGGGTTCGCGGACGGGTTCGACATCGTCGGCGTCATCGACTTCGACTTCAACTTCGAGAGCGGGTTCCTCGACGATCTGTCGGCGGACAAGCCCGATCCGATGGATCTCGACGCGGCGCAGATTGACCCGAACAAGATCTCCTCGTTCGGGCACTCGAAACTGACGCCGGGCGACATCAACGTCACCATCGAGGACGGGGCGCTGCGTATCGACTTCCCGGCCTCCTTCGAGTCGCAGAGCGTCGATCCGTCGCAGCCGACCACCCCCGGGACGGCGGTCACGCCGGCTTCGGTGCCCAGCATCCCGCAGCTCATCTCGGCGACGGACGAGGTCTCGATCCTGCTCGCCGACGACGTCTTCAACCAGGTCTTCTCTTCGATGAAGACGGCGGGCGACATCAAGGGCTTCTGCACCAACGCCGACGCCCTGACCATCGACAAGATCCTCCCGCCCGATGTCGGGACGACCAAGGGCTGCGACACGCTGACCATCGCTCCGGCGGCGGGGGCGGCGGTGGTGGACCCGCTCATCCAGGGGGTCTGTCACGCCATCCGCGGCGTCGATTGCTCGACGCTGGGCTCCACGCCGATCAAGAAGGCGGCCTGCGTCGGATTCTCCGGCGGCGACTGCACCCAGTTCGCGCTGCAGGCGCTGCGCGACACCTGCAACGGAATCGTCCCGCTGAACATCCACGCGAGCGATTCGCTCATCCTGTGCGCCCGTCAGGACATGGATCCGACGATGACCTTCTCGGACGATCCGGCCACGGACAACACGGTCAAGACGAATCTCTTCCTGAACGACACCAACGTCGTGATCGCCATCGACCGGGGCAACGACGGCTACAACGGCAAGCTGGAGGACCTGAAGGGCTGCTTCAGCCCCGAGGGGAAGGACGCTCCGGACTGCCTCGTCTACGCCACCTGCACCGATCTGACGCTCAAGGCGACCATGGGCATCGACAACAGCCAGTGCTCGCCCGGTCAGACCGGATTCGTCTTCCACATCGACGACGTCATCCCCTCCGACACCAAGAAGGGCGTGATGTGCAGCGCCTCGATCTCCACGAACGACGACATCGTCAAGGCGTCTTCGGCGGCGAGCCAGACCATCAAGGGAGTGAAGGATTCGGCCCAGAACTTCACTCCGCCGTTCTGCGCCGAGGGACTGACGCTCGGCGGGATCCTCGACTTCACGTCGGCCGGCTCGAAGATGTTCGCCATCACGACCGATGGCACGACCGGCTTCGCCGACTTCCTCGGGCTCACCTGCGCTCTT
The DNA here is from genome assembly GCA_035638115.1 of Patescibacteria group bacterium. Classification (GTDB taxonomy): domain Bacteria; phylum Acidobacteriota; class Polarisedimenticolia; order Gp22-AA2; family Gp22-AA2; genus DASRAN01. Next base: position 3,687 of record DASRAN010000042.1, read on the forward strand.
GGGGCCCCGGCCCCCTGATCGCAGCCTGATTCCGGAAACACCTGCCCCGGTCCGCGCATGCGCGGACCGGGGTTTTTCTTTTCAGCCGCCCGATTGCTGGAAGGCGGCGCCGGTGCGCGCTCTGGGAGGCGGTCTGTGAATGGCGGCTTCTCGGCAAGGGAGCAGGCCGGGTTGCCGGCCTGCCAAGAGTCCCCGGGCCTACGAGGCGGCGGGGATCGACAGGACCGCCGAGCGGGCGATGTCCTCCTGCCGGACCCTCTGGGGGTCGAAGGCCGACAGGTTGTCGATCAGGAGGCCGATCGCGTGCTCGAACCGCGGCACGGTCTTGCGGGCGCGGGTGAGCGGATTGCAGCGCGCCAGGACGTAGTTCTTCATGAAGGGGTGATTGAGCCCGCGGCGCTTCAGCGCGTCGACCGCCTTCTTCAGAAGACCGTCGGCTTCCTCGACCCGGCCGGCCCGCTTCTCGCGGATGACATAGGCCGTCTTGAGCGGCTCCTTCAGGAACTTGTCCACCCGCCGCAGGAACGGGGCGTAGGCGCCGCCGGCGAAGCGGGCGTTCTTCTCGTAGAGCAGGCCGAGCGTGATGAAGTGCGGCTCCTCGAACTGAAAGGAGAAGGCGTCCTCGTCCTTCCGCGTGCCGTCCCCGATCAGGCCGCGGTACATGCGGATGACCTCGAGCGATTTCTCCTTGAGGTTGTGAGCCTTCTCGGTGTTCAAGGCCAGAATCTGGAAGGCGACCTCGGGCTCGGGAACGACGATCGCGGGCACGAAATCGGCCTTCAGCTTCTCGAGGACGTGGCGCCGGTGGTTGCCGTTCGGCGTCCAATAGCCGTCCCCGGAGCGCACGGCGACGACCGGGTCGACGAAGCGATCGATCTTCCTGACGACCTTGAGGAGCCGCTCGGCGTGGGCTTTCGAGAGATCGCGCTGGTAGGGGGTCGGCTGGACCTTGGCGAGGGGCAGGAGCGCGAAGAGCTGCCAGTGACCGCCCACCGGGTCGCGGTAGGCCGCCAGAGCGGCCCCGCCGTCCGCTTCGATGGCGGCGGCGAGGCGCTCCACCTCGGCCGGTGGTGTTTCGTCCCTCGGGTGAACCGCGAACCCGGGGCGCGCCATCAGGTGGCCGACACCTCGTCCATGCTGTCCGGCTCCTGACGCCGGGTGTCGGCCGCGCCGCGTGAGCGGCGGCGCCGGACCAGGCTGCGGGCGTTCTCGTGACCCTGCGGCAGCCAGAATCCCGATCCATCCCTCTGGCCGGGCGGCAGCACCGAGTCCTCGGCCTGTTCACCACCCTTGACGCGGACGGACACCGTCACCCCGCGAATCCGCGCGCGAACCATCTGGCGCGGACTGGAAACGCATGGCTGTCGTGAGACGGTGCGATTTTAGCCGAAGGGCGGGGCGGAGGTAAACAGGGATGCGCGTGTCGCGGGCGGTTCTACTGCTGCGCCCCGGCCGGCCACTGATAGAAGGCGCTGTTGCTGTAGATGATGTCGCAGTTGATGTCGCTGGTCGGGCCGCCGGTGTTGCTGCCGGGCGCGCCGTCGCGGCCGTAGCTGGTGATCGTGTACTGGCTGCCGGTCGCGTTGGTGTCGACGTGCCAGGGGTTGTTCCAGCCATCCCCCGGTGGGACGGTCCGCATGTAGAGGGGTGACAGCAGCCCGGCCAGCGCCACGGACCCCGCGTCGTTCAGGCCGTGGGGATAGGTGTTGTGATCGACCGAGTACATCTCGAGGGCGTTCCCGAGGGCGCGCATGTCGCTCAAGGTCGCCTTCTGCTTGGCGCGATCCATGGCGTTCTTGAGGCTCGGGATGGCCAGCGCCGCGATGATGCCGATGATCGTCACGACGATCAGCAGCTCAATGAGGGTGAACCCTCGCTCGCCCCGCGCCCGTCGTTCCGAATCCCCCTGGTGCCGCATCGACCGGTTCCTCCGAGGTGGCGGTGAGTCTAGCATGATGACCTTTAGTACGGGCCCGGGGCGGGTTCCGTCTACCCGGCGGCAGGGGAAGGCGGCCGGCGCTCGAGAAGATCGCGCGGCTCGACGTTGCCGCCGCTCAACACCAGGACCGTCGCGGTCCCGGCGGACGGCACGGCGCCGGCCAGGAGAGCGGCCAGCCCGACGGCGCCGCTCCACTCCACCAGGAGGTGCTCGTCGCGCAGGAGCAGGAGCGCGGCCTCGGCGATGGCGTCGTCCGGCACGGTGACCACGTCCTCGACGAGCTGCCGGGCGATCGCGAAGGTGAGGTCTCCCGGGCGGCTCGGCAGGAGCCCGTCGGCGATCGAGGCGACCGCCGGCAGGGTCACGGCCGCGTTCGCCCGCAGCGAGGAGGACATCTTGGCCGCCCCCTGCGGCTCGACCCCGATCACCCGCACCGACGGCCGGTGATAGGAGCAGGCCAGCGCGATCCCCGCCAGGAGTCCTCCTCCGCCGACCGGCACCAGAATCCGCCCGGTCTCCGGCATCTGCTCGAGGATCTCGACCCCGCACGTCGACTGCCCCTGGATGATCCAGGGGTGATCGAAGGGAGGGACCATGGCCAGCCCGCGCTCGGCCTGGATTCGCTCGGCGCGATCCTTGCGCTCGAGCGAGGTGGTGCCCGCGACGTGGATCTCCCCTCCGAGCTCGCGGACGCGCTCGCGCTTGAGGGCCGGGGCGGTCTCCGGCATCACCACGACCGCCGGGCAGGAGGCGCGCTGCGCCGCCAGCGACACCGCGATGGCGTGATTGCCGGAGGAGTAGGTGATCAGGCCGCGGGCGCGCTCGGCGTCGCCGAGCCGCGACACGAAATGGGTGGCTCCCCGGATCTTGAAGGCGCCTCCGGCCTGCAGGTTCTCGCATTTGAGGGCGACGCGATGCCCGAAGCGGCGGGACAGGGCGTCCGACGGCAGGAGCGGCGTCTGTCGCGCCCCGCGTGCCACGCGCGGGCGGGCCTCCCGCAGGTCGCCCGGTCCGAGCCCGTCTTCGAGGAACCCCACGTCCACCTCCCGCCCCGTGCCGCGCATCATTATAATGATGCGCCGTCAGGGGGGAGCACCGGGACCGTCGCCTTCACAGGGGATCGCCACCATGTTCGCGAAAGAAGGGCTCGAAGGGGTCGTCGCGGCGCGCACGGGACTGAGCCGCATCGACGGGGAGAAAGGGTTTCTCGGCTACCGCGGCTACGCCATCCAGGACCTGGCGGCCCACGCCTCGTTCGAGGAGGCGGTCCACCTGCTCTGGTACGGCGAGCTCCCGAACCGTGCCCAACTCGACGAAACGCGCCGCGGCCTGGCGGCGCAGCGCGCCCTGTCGCCGGGCATCGCCGAGCTCGTCCAGCGTCACGCTCGCGATGCCACGCCGATGGACCTGCTGCGCACCGCGGTCTCGGCCATGGCGATCGGCGATCCCGACCTGCACGAATCGACCCGCGAGGCGAACCTCAGGAAGGGCGCGCGTCTCACCGCGGGCATGCCGACCATCGTCTGCGCGCACGAGCGCATCCGCAAGGGGTTCGAGCCGGTCCGACCCGATCCGGCGCTCGGGCACGCCGCGAACTTCCTGTGGATGCTCAACGCGCGCAAGCCGACCGAGCTGGAGGCGCGGGCTCTCGACGTCGCCATGATCCTGCAGCTCGACCACGGTCTCAACGCCTCGACGTTCGCGGCCCGCGTCACCGCGGGGACCATGGCCGACCTGCACGCCGCCGTCACCTCGGCGATCGGCACGCTCAAGGGGCCGCTGCACGGCGGAGCCAATCACGACGTCATGGTCCTGCTGCGCACCATCGGCGAGGTCGACAAGGCGGCGGAGCACGTGCGCGCCCAGCTGGCGCAGAAGAAGAAAATCCCCGGCTTCGGTCATCGCGTCTACCGCACGATGGATCCCCGCGCGCCCGTCCTCAAGGAGCTCTCGGCGCAGCTGGCGAAGGCGACGGGACAGGAGAAGTGGTACCGCATGTCGATGGTCGTCGAGGCGACCTGCAAGGAAGTGAAGAACCTGAACCCGAACGTCGACTTCTACGCCGCGTCGACCTACTACATGCTCGGATTCGACATGGATCTCTTCACCCCGATCTTCGCCTGCAGCCGCGCCCCCGGCTGGATCGCCCACGTCATCGAGCAGCACGTCGACAACCGGCTCATCCGGCCTCTCGAGGAGTACATCGGGCCGCCGGATCGGGCGTGGGTCGCGATCGACAACCGGCCTTAGATCGAATCCGCCAGGCTGCGGGCGCGACGCTCGCCCGGCGGGGACGGGTCCGGCGACGCTGCGCGTCGCCTCCCCTCGGCCTCGCTGCGCGCGCACCCATCGCGCCACAGCCCGGCGCGATGGGACCCGGCGTGCTCCGTCTCGGACGCCCCGCCGAGCGAGCGTCGCGTCCTCGCCGAACGGGTTCGAAAACACCTCCACGCTGAACAACGGTCGCTCAGGAGCTGGCGAGGGGGTGCGGTTGCCATGCGGACCGTGGACGTAGCCGCGAGCTGAGGCGCGGACGACAGGCCGGCGTGGGCGTCCGAGACGGAGCGCCCCGGGCCCCGACGCGCCGGCTCTTGGCGCGTTGGGTGGGCGCGCAGCGAGGCGAGGGGAGGCGACGCGCAGCGTCGCCGGACCCGTCCCACGCCGGCCTGTCGTCCGCGCCTCGACCGGGGCTGCGCGGCCGGCGGTCTTCTTGTGGCCCGCCCACCCTTGTGCAAGACTGGCGCGAGTTCGCGGGGGGTGCGATGTCGTCAGAGGTGCCGTCGATGTCCCGCACCGCGGCCATCCTGCTGGCCGCCGGAGATTCCACGCGGATGGGGTCTCCGAAGGCGCTCGTCGAATGGCGCGGGCGGCCGCTCCTGACGCACCAGGTCGAACGGATTCGCGACAGCCGTGTCGACGATTGCGTCGTGGTTCTCGGGCGTGATGCCGGGACGCTCGAGCCCCTGGTGCCGTCGGCGGCGGGATCGAGGCGGACGATGCGAACCATCGTCAACCCCAGGCACGCCGAGGGACGGTGCTCCTCGATTCTCGCGGGTCTCGCCGCGCTGGCCTCGCCGCCCGCGGCGGTCGCCATCGTCTCGGTCGACCAGCCGCTCGCGGCGCATCTGCTCGACGCGCTGCTCGACGCGGCGGGCCGCGAGTGGAGCGGTGCCGGCGGGCGCACGATTCTGATCCCCGCTTTCCGCGGCCGGCGCGGGCACCCGCCGCTGTTCCAGGGCGGCCTGCTGCCGGAGCTCCTGGCGATCGGCGAAGCGACCGAGGGGCTCAAGGCTGTGGTCCGCCGCCGGCCTGAGCGGGTCCTGGAGCTGCCCTGGGAGGACGATCTGATCCTCCTCAACCTCAATGCCGGGATCGATCTGGAACGTGCGTCCGATCTCTGAGATCGTGCCGGGATGGCGGCGCGTGGCGGCGGGGCTCTCCGTCGCTGCGATGGCCGGCCTCGCTCTCGCGGGAGCCACGGCGCGCGCCGAGGCTCCGCCACGCGTGCCCGAGACGCGCAACGTCGTCTTCATCACGCTCGACGGACTGCGCATCCAGGAGCTGTTCGGCGGCATGGACCCGGTCGTCAGCGGCAACCCTAAGCAGTCCGGCATCTACGATCAGAAGCGGGCGCGCGAGCGCTACTGGCGCGGCACTCCGGAGGAGCGCCGCGCGGCCCTGATGCCGTTTTTCTGGGGAACGCTCGCGCCGCAGGGGATCGTGCTCGGCAATTCCGCGAAGGGGAGCCGGATGACGCCGAACAACCCGCTGCTCTACTCGGAGCCCGGCTACGCCGAGATCCTGACCGGCCAGTACCAGCGGGGCCTCACGTCGTTCACGGGGATCCACTCGCCGGCCGAGACCTTCCTGGAGTTCGCGCAGCGCCGGCTCGGGCTCGGCCCCCTCGAGGTGGCGGTGGTCGGCTCGTGGGGCGAGCTGCACAACGCGGCGTCGCGCCGGGTCGATCCCTTCTTCATCAATGCCGGATACGAAAACGTGCCGGCCGACCTGGCCACGCCGCGCATGCGGGTTCTCAGCGACGCGCAGAACGACATCATGGCCCTCTGGGAGGAGGGGCGCAGCGACGCCGTGACCATGGGCATCGCCCTCGATTACCTCACCACCGTGCGCCCGCGGCTGCTCTGGATAGCACTCGACGAGTCGGACGACTGGGCCCACGCGCGGCGCTACGACAGGCTCCTGGACCTCCTGCAGGTCTACGACGGCTACCTGAAGCGTCTCTGGGAGGCGATTGACTCGATGGACGGATACCGGGGACGCACGTCGATCGTCATCACGACCGACCACGGGCGCGGCCGGACGGCGCGCGACTGGGTCGACCACGGCGAGAAGACCGCCGGGTCGGAGGAGATCTGGTGCGCCGTCATCGGCCCCGACGCGCCGCGGCAGGGCGAGGCGATGGCGACGGCCACCGTCCACCAATCCGACGTGGCGGCGACGATTCTCGTGCTCCTGGGGCTCGATCCGCGCGACTGGAATCCCGCCGCCGGTCCGGCGATACGCGCCGCGTTCCGCTGAGGGCGGCCGGCTACTCGGGCTCGGAAGGGGTGAGGATCACGAAGAAGGGGCGCTCCTTCTTCGCCGCCACGCGCCGCGCCGCCGCGCGCTGGCGAGCCAGACGGCGGCGACGGGCCGCCTCCGGAGACGACAGCCGCACCGCGCTGGACAGGAAGTCCTCCATCGACTGCAGTTGTCCGTACAGCTCCTGGCACGCGTCGGCGAACCTCCGGCTGTTCTCCTCGGAGCGCGCCAGAGCGTCGCGCGCGGCGCTGCCGTCCCGCTCCAGGAGCACCACGCGCGTGAAGGTCTCCTCCAGAATCTCGACGTACGGCAGCGCGTCGGCCTCGAGCGCGATCCCGTGGCGAACGAAGAGGTCGCGGATCTCCTCGACCAGCGGGGCGGGCGCCCCCGTGAGCCGCGCCAGTTCGTCGATCGTCCGGCCGATGCTTCTGACGTCCATCCGGTCTCCTTTGGAAGAGAGTCCTCCCTAGGTACGCTGATCCGGCTGCGGATCAACGCCGATGTTCGTGATCGCGCGCACCGTCCCGGGAGCATCAAGGCGGGAGCGATTGCAGTCCTGTAACCGGGTCGCGGGATGGTCGGAGCCGCCGCTTCGAGGGCGCGAAAATACCCGCCCGGAATGCCGGGAAGGTCGAATACAATACGGCTCTACCATCACCTTGAGGCGAGGCCCCCGGATGGTGCCCGCAATGCGGCTCGCGCGACTGCCGTGGTATCGCAAAGCGCGGGGTTCATCTGTCCGGGCGCTTCGGGCCCTCAACGCCATCGCTTTCGTCCTCGCTCTCGCCATCGCGTCCACACCCGCGCGCTCAGCGAGCGCGACGCGGAGTCGCAGCGCGTCGCCCGCCGCCGCAACGGTCTTGGTCCGGACCGGGGATCCGGCTCCGGCCCAGGCGCGCGTGCCGTCGCAGATCGGCGGCCCTATCGTGGTGACCGGCGCCGGTGGGATGGTGTTCCGGGACTTCGGGGGCGCCGCGGTCTACCTCCGGGATGCGGGCTCGACCACCGTGCTCGCCTTCACCGGCGAGCAGTTCCCCGGGGGCACGATCGGAGCGATCGTGCCGGTCGGGGCGTCACCGGACGGATCGGTCCTGCTGCTGGCCTGGCTGACGGCGGGCGGGCAGGCGCTGCTGCGTGTGCCGCCGGGAGGAGGAGCGCCGTCGGTCCTGCTCAGCGCCGAACAGGCGCTGTCCCTCGCGGACCCCGGCGGCGTCTATTTTGGGGCGTCGTTCTGGGTCGACCGGGTGGCGATCGACGGCGTCGGCCGCGTCATCCTCAATTTGTTCCTCTACCCCTCCGGGTCGGCGATGATTCGCATTCCGCCGTCGGGCCCCGCCGAGATCCTGCTGCGCAACGGCGATCCGCTCGGCGGTGAGACCATCCAGAGCCTTCTGGCGACCCCGGGCGTGAGCCCTTCCGGGAAGATCGCGTTCAGCGCCCAGCTGGCGAGCGGCGCCCAGGTCGTCGCGACCTTGACGCCCGGGTCGCCGCCCGTGGTGCTGCGGACGCTTCCGCCCCATCCACCCACGGTGGGCGGCCCGCTCTACGGGACGACTCCGGCCATCAACGACGCCGGCGTCGTGGCCTACTACTGGGTCGGCGACGCCGGCGGTCAGAACCTGGAGCGGTTTTCGGGCGGCGACTCGCGCACCATCGTGGCGTCGGGGTCGCCTGCCCCGGGTGGCGGCGTGTTCACGGCGATCTGCTGCTCGGCGCCCAGCATCGATGCGTCGGGCGGGATCGTGTTCGGGGGTTACAAGCTGGATGCTCCATCCGTCGGCATCTACCGCTTCACCGACGCGACGCAGGCGATCGTCGCGGCGGGCGACGTCGCGGATGACGGCACGGTCATCGGGGGCATCGATCTCTCCACGGCTCCAGCGCTCGCCAGCGACGGCACGCTGCTGTTTTCGAGCTACGACGGTTCCGGAGTGGCCGGACTGTTCGCCTTCAGGGGGACGATCCATCGGGAGGTGCGCGCCGGCGATCCGGTCGCCGGACCCGCCCGGTTCGTTTTCTTCCAGGGTGGCGCGGGCCCGTTCATCGGACCAGGCTTCGGGGGAAGCGGTCCGATCGGGGGCATCGGGAATCCGCGCCCGCCGGCGCCGATCCTCAATGCGCTGCTGCCGAACCTGGGCGGCGGGCCGTACCTGTCGCCCGCGGGAAGAATGGTCTTCGATGCCGGCGTCACGGGCGGCGGCCGGGGCCTCTTCCTGCGCGAACCCGGCGGCGGAATCGCCGCGCTGGCCCTCGATGGCGACCCGGCCCCCGGCGGCGGGCATTTCGACGGACGATACTTCTCCTATCACTCGATGAACGACGCCGGCGCGGTCGCGTTCATCGCGGCGGCCCCGGACGGTCCGACCGGCTCGAGCCTCTTCCTGGCGTACGGACCGGCGGCCGGACCGCTGACCCGTCTCGTCGGATCCGGCGATGCGGTACCGGGCTCCACGGCGCTCGTTTCAGGATTCCAGCCGCCGTCGCGCGTCGGCGCCGACGGATCGGTGGCGATCCCTCTTTTCCTGTCGGATGGGACGGTGACCCTGGCCGGCTGGGACGGCACACGGCTCGTCCATGTCGCCGGGCCGGGGGACGTCATCCCCGGGGACGGCGCGATCCAGTCGATCATCACCGGCGTGACGGGAAGGCTGCTTCCGCCCCTGCTCGACGATGCGGGCGGAGTGACCTTCGGCGCGATCACCGAGTCGGGCGGCCAGGCGCTGTACCGGGCTCCGCTGCGCGAAGGAGGATTCGGCTCCGCCGCCAGGGTGATCGGTGAGAGAGACTTTGTCGAGGGCGGTCAGCTCGGACCGTTCGTTCCCCAGATCCTGGATGGGGACGCGACCGGGCGGCTGGCGTTCCAGACACCCGCGCCCGGAGGCCCCGGTTCGACCGTGGACGCGGCGACCTATCTCCAGGAACCGGGCGCGCCGACCGTGCGGGTCACGGGTCCGGGCGATCAGCTCCCCGTCGCCGGAGCGGTCCATGCGGTCGTGCCGCACCTGGCGGTCGCCGGAAACGATCGCCTCGTCCACGAAGTCGCCGGTCCGACACTCGTCGCGAGCCGGCCGGCGCCGACTCCGTTTTCGCCCGGGCACGCGATCCCGGGAGCCCATCAGGCCGGCGCGTTCCAGACGACGATTCTGGCGGGCGCGGGCCTGCCCTCGCCCGACGGCGGGAGCTACCTTCCCAGGCCGTACCTGTATCCCGATCCGCCGCCTCCGCCGTCGCGACCCATCCGGCCGTCTCCGAACGTCCGGCGGCCGCCCGCGCCGGCGATGACGACCCACGTCACGACCGATCGCCTGGCTTCGGACGGCGACCATCTCGTCGCATGGACGACCGGGACCACGAACAATCCCCAGGAGATCATCCTGTTCGATCTGAACGTCAACCAGCCGCCCGTGGCGCGATCGGACACGCCTCGAGTGGTCGAATGCTCCGGACCCGAGGGGGCCGCGGTCACCCTGGATGGCAGCTCCTCGTTCGATCCGGAAGGCGGACCGGTCACGCTCGAGTGGTCGGGGCCGTTCGGGACGGTCACCGGACCACGGCCCATCGTGAGCCTGCCGTTCGGAACCACGACGATCAACCTCACGGCGAGCGACGAACAAGGCGCCTCTGCGACGACCACGGTCGACGTCCTGGTGCGCGACTCCGTCGCGCCGGCGGTCTCCGCCGCGGCGGCTCCGGCGGTGATCTGGCCCCACAACGGGCGCATGGTCGCCGTGTCCGTCCTCCTGTCGGCGCGCGATCTCTGCGATCCGAACCCGATCGTCGTGCTGACCGGGGTCGGCATCACCGACAAGAAACCGGGCGATCCCTCGGCCGACATCGCGGGGGCCGACGTCGGCACCGACGACAGGATCTTCCAGGTGCGGGCGACACGCTACGGAGCCGGCGACGGGCGGACCTACACCGCGACCTACCAGGTCACCGATCGCTCGGGAAACTCGGCCACCGCCGTCGCCTCGGTCGTGGTCCCCATCAACCGCCGGTAGGCACCCACGCAGTCCAGATCGCTTATACTCCGGCTCCTTGCACGAGCATGGAACCCAGATGATGGGCGATCGGACGCCCGCGAATCAGTTCATCCAGCGAATCGAGGAGGAGGTCCCATGACCCAGAACCGTTCCTGGTGGGCGTCGGTTCTCGTGGCGAGCGCGATCGCAGTGATCTTTTTCTGCATTCCGCGCCCCGTGTCGGGGACCGAGACCGAGCCCTTCTTCTACGGCGCGGTGAAGGACATCACCGACGCGCAGTCGATCCTCGTCAGCCTCGGGCACCTCAAGCCGGGCTACAAGGCCGGCACCCTCGACGAGCCGACCACACGGGCGCTGGTCGCCTTCCAGGACAGCCACACGCTGGAGCCGAACGGCACGCTCAACTGGGAGACCATGACGCAGCTCCTGTCGCACCAGCCGGCGCGCGATGCCGACGGCGACGGCGTGCCGGACACGCGTGACAAGTGCCCCAACACGCCGCACGGCGCCAAGGTCGACGACAAGGGTTGCCCCAGGGACGCGGACGGCGACGGCGTCGCCGACGGCATCGACAAGTGCCCCGACACCCCGAAGGGCCTCAAGGTCGACGCCGACGGCTGCCCGAAGGATTCCGACAGGGATGGTGTGTTCGACGGTCCGGATCAATGCCCCGACACGCCGAAGGGCGCCAAGGTGGACGAGAAGGGCTGCCCGAAGGATTCCGATCGCGACGGCGTTGCGGACGGTCTCGACGAGTGCCCGGAGACCCCGCAGGGCGTCAAGGTCGGAGGGGACGGCTGCCCGCTCGATCTCGACCGTGACGGGGTGTTCGACGGCATCGACAAGTGCCCGGACACGCCGATCGGCGTGAAGGTCGACTCCACCGGCTGCCCCGTGGGCACGGCTCCCACACTGGCGCCCGTCGCGATCCCGATGACCCAGGGACAGAGCCTGGTGCTCGAAGGCGTGAACTTCGAGACCAACAGCGCCAAGCTTAAGCCCGAGTCGTCCCAGGTCCTCGACCGCGTGGCCGAGTCGCTGCAGGCCAATCCCAGCGTGCGGGTCGAGGTGGCGGGGCACACCGACTCGGCCGGCAAGCAGGCCTACAACATCGACCTTTCGAAGCGCCGGGCCGCGTCGGTGCGCGACTACCTGGTGTCCAAGGGCGTCGCGGGCTCGCGCCTCGAGACGAAGGGATACGGCCCCGCCCATCCGGTGGCCGACAACGCCACCGCGGAAGGTCGCGCCAAGAACCGCAGGGTCGAGCTGAAGCGCATCGGCTGATACGCCACCGGCGCACGGCGCACGGCGCACGGGGCACGGGGCGCGTCGTCGCGCCGGCCCCGAATCAGCGAAGCAGGGGTGCTAACCGATCGAAGGCGGCCAGGTTCGCCTGGACGTCGTCCTTCGTGTGCGCGATCGACAGCGTCCAGACGTCGCCGCCGAAGTGGTGCGCCGGCAGGATTCCCTGGTTCATCATGCCGAACCACCAGAGGCGGAAGCGATCCTCGTCGGCGGTCATAAATTCGCGGTACGACCGGAGCGGCCGCTCGGTGAAGGTGATCATGCCGCACGGACCGACCGAGTTGACCTGCGCGTTCAGGTGGTGCTCGCGCACGATGGCGCGATAGCCGTCGGCCAGCAGGGCGTTCAGCTCGAAGGTGTGGCGGTAGGCGTCGGCGGTCAGCAGCTCCCGCAGCACCACGTTGGAGACGTGCAGCACCAGCGGATTGGCGCCGAAGGTGCCGACGTGGATCACGCTGCCGTTCGCCACCACCTGCATGATTTCCTCGTCGGCGCCGATCGCCCCGAGCGGCAGGCCCCCCGCCAGCGCCTTGGCGACGCAGACGATGTCCGGCCTGACACCGTAGTGCTCGGTGGCGCCGCCGGGCGCGATCTTGCAGCCGGTCTTCACCTCGTCGAAGATGAGCAGCGCCCCGTTGGCATGGCAGAGATCGCGCACCGCCTGGAAGAAACCCGGCTCGGGCTCGATGCAGCCGCAGTCCATCATCACCGGCTCGGCGATGACCGCGGCGATCTCCCCGCCGTGCGTCTCGAACAGGCTGCGCACCGAGTCGAGGTTGTTGAAGATCGCCATCAGCGTCAGCTGGTAGGTCTCCTCCGGGATCCCCTGCGAGGCGGGCACACGGACGCCGCGATCCTCCCGGCCGAGCTGCCGCAGAAGGGCGTTGGTGGTCACCAGGGTCTGATCGTTGTGTCCGTGATAGTGGCCCTCGAACTTCACGATGTACTTCTTGCCGGTGTAGCCGCGGGCGATCCGGATCGCCGTCATGGTCGCCTCGGTGCCGGAGTTCACGTAGCGCCACTGCCCGAGGCCGAAGCGGGTGGCGAGCTGCTGCGCCACCTCCGCCTCCCAGAGGTGCGGCATGCAGAAGAGCGTGCCACGCTCCGCCTGCTCGCCGATCGCGCGCACGACGACCGGATGGGCGTGACCGACGAACTGGCTCCCCATGTTGAGCATGAAGTCGACGTACTCGTTCCCATCCAGGTCCCAGAGGCGGCTTCCCTTGGCGCGCGCCGCGAACATCGGGTTCGGATCCATGAATCGGAAGTTCCCGGACACTCCTCCGGGGACGTGCCGGCGCGCCTTGAGCCACGCGGCGCGCGAGGCGGGTGTCTTCTCCGACCACGCATCGACCTGGCGGCGGGCCTGCTCCTGGATTTCGGCGATCGACTGGGTCTTTCCTGGGGTCTGAACCTGGGACATGACGTTCTCCTTTCAAATCACGACGACGTGCACCGCGGGGGGTCGGAGGGCGCCCGGCCCTGAAGACACCACGGGCGCGGACATGAACTGCGTCGCCCCCGACCGGGGGAGCCGGCGCTCAAACCCCGCTACGTGTCGTCGTGTAAGTGCTTGATCTTGCGAGGGTAGGTCGTCAGGTGAGGGCACTCGTTCGTATGAGGCACGCCGAACGTCGCGCCCCGCGCCAGAACACTGATACTCGGATTTCGCATGGCAGGGACCTTCGAAGGTCGAACCAACCTACCATCCGCCCCCGGGAGGGTGTCAAGCAGCGGTCCACCGGGTGGAACCGCCTACTGGCGGGCGATCTCCTGGAGCGCCCGCGCGGCCTGGCGCACCTCGTCCGGGGAGGTGAGGGCCCCGACGCTGACCCGCGCGGCGCCCTGGGGGAAGGTGCCGAGGTGGCGATGGGCGTAGGGCGCGCAGTGCAGCCCGGCGCGCACCGCCACGCCGTGCCGGGTGTCGAGCGTGGACGCCAGGTCGCTCGACGTCATCGCGGGCAGGTTGAAGGCAATCAGGCCGACCCGTCCCGCGCCGTCGCGCTCGGTGAACGTCCGCTCGGCGCCATACCAGCGGAAGCGGCCCAGATCCCCCACCTCCTCCAGAAAGATCTTCAGGAGGCCGCGCTCGTGCGCCGCGATCGACTCCGGTCCGCGTGCCAGCACCCAGCGCACCCCTTCACGCAGTCCGGCGATCCCGAACACGTTCGGCGTGCCTCCCTCGAGTCGGTGCGGCAGCTCCTCGGGCTGGACCGGATTGGTCGAATCGCCGCCGGTGCCGCCCTCGCGCCAGGCGCGCACCGTGGCGCGATCCCCGACCACCAGGCCGCCGGTGCCGGTCGGTCCCAGGAGCCCCTTGTGCCCGGTGAAGGCCAGCAGGTCGATCGCGTCGCGTTCGACGTCGATCGGCACGACGCCGGCGCTCTGCGCCGCGTCGACCAGGAACAGGGCGTCGCGCTTCCGGACCAGCCGGCCGATCTCCGCCACCGGCTGGATCGTGCCGGTGACGTTCGAGGCGTGCGTCAGCGCGACCAGCCGGGTCTTCGATGTCATCGCCCGCGCCACGGCGTCCGGATCGATCAGGTGATCGGCCGTGGCCGGAAGCCGCGTCAGCGTGATCGTCCCGTCGCGCTCCATCCGGTTCAGGGGACGCGAGATCGAGTTGTGCTCGAGGACCGACGTGATGGCGTGATCGCCGGGGCGCAGCGTTCCCTTGATCGCCATGTTGAGGGCGTCGGAGGCGTTCAGGCAGAACACCACCTGCTCGTGGCGCGGGCACCCGAACAGCCGCGCCAGGAGGCCGCGGGTCTCGGCGATCATCGCCTCGGCCTCGACGGCGAGACGGTGCCCGGCCCTTCCCGGATTGGCGCCCGCGGAGCGCACGAAGGCGTCCATGCCGCGGTAGACCTGCTCGGGTTTCGGAAACGACGTCGCGGCGTGATCGAGATAGATCAATCGGAGGGCCTCCGGCTCGCGATCGTAGCACGGGGGTAGAATCCCACCGACGCGGTCCGGACGCGCGACCGGCGCCGTCCGGATCCCGGAACGTGGAGGCAGGCGTGGCGAAGGTGCCCGGTTGGTATATCGAGCAGCGCAAGCGCCATCCCGAGGTGATCAAGGCCTACGAGCGCCTCGGGGAGGCCTGCCGTCGGGCGGGGCCGCTGGACGCCCGGACCGCGGCGCTCGTCAAGCTGGCGATCGCGATCGGCTCGCGCCAGGAGGGCGCGGTCCACTCCCACACGCGGCGATCGATCGAGGCGGGCGCGACGCTCGACGAGTGCCGTCACGTCGTCCTGCTGGCGACGACCACCATCGGTTTCCCGGCCATGATGGCGGCGCTGTCGTGGGTTGAAGAGGTGGCCCGGCCGAAGCGTCGGGTCCGTTCGAAGCGCTGAGCGGCCGCGCCGCGGCGGTTGACGGGCCCCGCCGGTCCCGCCAGGGCTCAGGGCTTGCGCAGCCAGCGGTCCAGCCAGCCCAGCACGGTCTCGTGCCACTGCACGCTGTTGCGCGGCTTCTGGACCCAGTGGTTCTCGTCGGGAAAGTAGAGCAGCCGCGACGGCACGCCGCGGCGCTGCAGCGCCGTGAACACCGAGAACCCCTCGGTCTCAGGGAGCCGGAAGTCCCGCGCGCCGTGGATCACCAGCGTCGGTGTTTTCCAGTTGGCGACCGATCGCTCCGGCGACCAGGCCTCGTAGGCGTCGCGCGACTCCCACGGCGGCCCGCCCATCTCCCATTCGGGGAACCAGAGCTCCTCGGTCGAGTAGTAGCTCGACACCAGGCTGAGCTCTCCGTCGTGCGTGACCAGGCAGCGGAAGCGATCGGTGTGCCCGGCGATCCAGTTGATCATGTAGCCGCCGTACGAGGCGCCCAGGGCGCAGACCCGATCCGCGTCGACGAAATCGTAGGAGGTCTCGACGTAATCGAGCCCCTTCATCAGATCCTCGTAGGGCTTTCCACCCCAGTTGCGGCGGATGGCGTCGGTGAACTCCTGGCCGAATCCGGTGCTGCCGTGGAAGTTGATCGCCACGGCGACGTATCCCGCGGCCGCGAAGATCTCCATGTTCCAGCGGTAGTGGAACTGATCCATCCAGGCGCCCTGCGGCCCGCCATGGATCAGGAACGCCACCGGATACCGGCGCCCCGGCTCGAATCCGGCAGGCTTGACGATGAAGCCCTGCACCGTGTCTCCGCCGGCGCCCTTGAAATGGAACTCCTGCGGCTGGCCGAGCTGCACCGCCGCCATCCGGTCGGCGGCGATGCGGGTCAGGGCATGCGCGCCGGCGCCGTCGGCCCGCGCGGTCCAGATCTCCGCGGGGCTGGTCAGCGTGTCGTGCAGGAAGACCAGGTTCCCCCCGGTCGTGATCTCCACGGAGGTGTTGTGTCCGTCCTGAACCAGAGGGGTGACCCGGCCGTCCCCTCCGCCCGAGCCGCCACCCGCCGCGTCGATGGCGAAAATCTTCAGGCGCGCGCCGTCCTCGGCCGTGACCACGAGGCGCCGCCCGTCGCCGGTCCAGGCCAGGGAATCGGGCGAGCGGTCCCAGGCCTCGGTGAGAGTCCGGGACTTTCCGCCGGCGAGGTCGTGGAGGACCACGCGGCGTCGATCGGCTTCGTACGTCGGACGCGTCATCGCCAGCCAGGCGAGCGTCTTTCCGTCGGGGGAGAAGACCGGCTGCGTGTCGGTCGCCGGGTTCGATTCGCTCAGGCAACGAAAGCCCGAGCCGTCGGCCGCCGCCAGGAAGATGTCGAGGTTGGTCGACCAGGCGAGACCGGCGCTGCGTTGCGCGGTGAACGCGATCGAGCGCCCGTCGGGCGACCAGGAATACTCCTCGATGCCGCCGAACGGCCGCGTCGGGCTGTCGAAGTCGGCGCCCTTCATGAGATCGATCGGCGCGCCCGGCGACTCGCCTGGCGCGGGGACCTTGAGCACGAAGATGTGGCGGCGCTTGCCCGTCTGCCAGGCGTCCCAGTGACGGATCGGCAGGCGGTCGAAGACCATCCCCTTCGCGGGGTCGGCCGCCTTCGCGGCGTCCCGATCGGCGGTGCATTTCAGGTCGGGACAGTCGGCGTAGACCTCGGCGGAAAAGGAGATCCGTTTGCCGTCCGGCGCGAAACGCAGGTTGTCCACGTCGACGGGGAGCCTGGTCAGCGGCGCGGCCTCGCCGCCCGCCGGGTCGATGGTCCAGACCTGCGACGAGCCGCTCCGATCGGACAGGAAGGCGATCGTCGTCCCGTCCGGCGACCAGCGCGGCCCGGTGTCGTGCGCCTTCGCCGACGTCAGCCGCCGCGGAGCGCCTCCCTCCCGCGCCACCAGCCAGAGATTGACGCTGACCGCGTTCGCGTCCCAGTCGTAGACGCGCCGCGCGAAGACGATCGTCCGGCCGTCGGGGGATGGCTCGGGATCGGCCAGCCGCTCCATCGTGACCAGGTCGCGGGCCGCGAACGGGTGGGCCGGATCGGCCCGCAGCACCTGTTGCGGCCCTGCGAGCGACAGGATGGTGGCGATGACGGGAACGACGATACGCATGCGAGCTCCTCCCGGCGGACGACCCGATTCGAAGGCCCGAAGTGAATCATCTGTGTGCCGCCCGGAGCAAGCCCCCCCGGCGCGACTTGACAGCCGGGGGAGTGGGCCGTAACGTCACACCCCATGAGGCCTCCCGTCCTCATCGTCGCGCGCCAGTCGGGCACGCTGCTCGGACTGGCTCAAGCGGTCCTCAAGTTCGGCTACCAGATCGTCACCGCCTACCCGGAGCCGGGCGAGCTGGAGCGCGCGGAGCGCGTCGGCCCGGCCCTGGTGATCGTGCGGCCGCCGGCGGAGCCCGAGGCGCGGCGAAAATGCCTGGACCTGGTCAAGAAGCGATTCCGCGATCGCGGCATGCCGGTGCTCGCCTGCGTCGCCGACGAGAAGGAAGCGGTCGAGGTGCGCGCCGTGCTCGGGCAGGTGCCGATCCTCGCAGGGAGCCCGTTGCGGCTGAACGATCTCTACCTGCGCATCCACGAGATGTTCGACCTGGCGTCGCGCCGCGAGCTCCGCATCCGCACCGAGCTGGCGGTCGCCTATCGCGAGCCGGGGATCTACACGGGCGATCAGTACAACTACGACACCATCCGGTCGCTGTCGCTCGGCGGCTGCTTCATCGAGTGCCAGGCGCCGTTCCAGGTGGGGATGAAGATCGAGCTGGTGTTCTGTGTCGGGAGCGGATCCCGCAGCCTGAAGGTCGGGGGGAAGGTGATCCGCGTCGGTCCCGGCGATCAGGGGGCGGGAAACGGCATGGGGGTCCAGTTCGATTCGCTGCCCGAGGCCGAGCGCGGCGTGCTGGAGTCGTTCCTCATGAGCCAGCTCGGCACGCTCGACCTGCCCGCGTCGCTGTAGGCGGCTACTCCTTCTTGGCCTGCACCCACTTGTTCGGCGTCCCCTCCAGGACCGATCCGGGGGCGGGCCGCCACAGCGCCAGCCGCTCGATCTCCCCGGCGAGCGCGAAATCGCGCTCGGTGACGCCGCCCGAGGAGTGCGTCTTCAGCTTCACCCAGATCTTGCCCCAGGTGACCTCGAGATCCGGATGGTGATACGCCGCCTCGCTCAGGAATCCGATGGCGTTGATCAGCATGAGCGTGGTCGGCCAGCCGTCGGTGCTGATCTTGCGGCGCAGCCATCCATTCTCGAGGGTCCATCCCGGCAGCTCGCGCGGCAGGCGCTGCTGGATGACGGCGTCGTCGAGGACCGGCAGCTTTTCCGGCATCAGAGCTCCCACTTTCCCTTGGCGGCGTTGTAGTACATGTGACGCGGCTTGCGGCGGTCCTCCTTGAGGAGGTCCTTGATCGTCGGCTTCCCCTTCAGCGCCTTCTCGATCGCCTCCTTCATGGCGGTCCGGTTGTTCATGTACAGCTCGTCCCAGTTGGCGTCCTTCATCCCCGCCAGGCGCGGATCGACCCAGACCATGGCGATGATCGCCCAGTCCTCGACGCCGGCCTTCGGGATCAGACCCGCCTCGACCGCGTCGAGCACGCCGTCGGCGATCCCGGCCTGCACCGGTCCTCCGTAGACCTGGACGTCCATCATCTTCTTGAGCTGCACCTTGGGGACCATCAGCGTGGCGGGCTTGACCATCTTGCCGCCGTCCACGAGGCAGAAAAAGCGGGAGAAGCCGGCCGACTGTCCCATCAGGCTGGCGATCGACTGCCCGACCGGTCCGTCGATCGGCCCGATCGCGATCTCGGGCTCGGTCCAGAGCCAGTCCTCGCTGCCCGCGCCCATCGCTTCCCCGAAACGAATCGAGAATTTCTTCGCCATCGCTGTCACCTCATCGGTCGAGTGGATGAAATGCCGTCACGAAGGCGCCATGCTAGGAGCCTGCCCGGGAAATAGCAATGACCCCGTGCCCTCCGGGCTCGGGCGGCGTGCGCGGGTCGTCGCGGGCGCACTTGACAGGCCGGACCGGCTCGGCGAGAGTCGCGCGCATGAACGAGTGGCGGATCGGTTTCGCCGGGTTCGGCAACGTCAACCGGGCACTGTTCCGGATGCTGGAGAGCCGCCGCGAGGAGCTGCGGGCCCGGCACGGGCTGCGCTTCCGCGTCACGATGATCGCCACGCGCCGGCTCGGCTCCATCGTCGACGCCGGCGGGATCGACGCCGCCGCGGCGGCGGAGGGCGCCTGGCGCGGCGGCCCGGAGACCCTCGCCGCGGTGCGCGAGGCGCCCATCGACCTGCTGTTCGAAGGCACGACGCTCGACCCGCGCACCGGCCAGCCGGCGACCGATCACGTGCGGGCCGCGCTGGAGCGCGGCGTGTCGGTGGTCAGCGCCAACAAGGGGCCACTGGCCTTCGCGGCGCGCGACCTGCTCCGTCTCGCCCGCGCGCGGGGCGCGGGGTTCCGCTTCGAGTCGGCGGTCGCGGACTGCCTGCCGATCTTCGATCTCTGCGAGGTGGCGGTCCCGGCCGGCCGGGTCACGGCCTACCGCGGCGTGCTCAACAGCACCAGCAACCTGGTGCTGCAGGCCATGACGCGCGGCGTGCCGATGGCGGAGGCCGTGAAGGACGCGCAGGCGCGCGGCATCGCCGAAGCCGAGCCCTCCCACGATCTCGACGGATGGGATCAGACGGTGAAGGCGGTGATCCTGAGCAACGTCCTGTTCGGGCAGGATCTGCGCCCCGCGGACGTCGAGCGCACGCCGCTCGACGCGGTCGACCCCGGCTGGGTGCGCGCCGAGGAGCGCGCGGGGAGCACGGTGCGGCTGGCCGCGTCGGGGGAGTCGGGCGGCGCCGCGCGCGTCGGGCCGCTCAGCTTCCCGGCCGGATCATTTCTCGCGTCGCTCGCGGGCGGATCGCTCGGGATCGAAATCGAGACCGAGATGGCGGGCACGCTGCGGGTCGCCGGCGTCGACCCGGGAGTGGAGCACACCGCCTACGGCATGTTGAGCGATCTTGTGGCCATCCACCTGGGTCGCCGCCTGATCCCGACCCCTCTGCTCGACTAGAAGAGGCTCCCAGGTCCATGCCAGCCTTCGTCCCGACCCGCCGCAGCGTCCGTCCTGCTGCGCACGCCTCGGTGGCCACGGCGCTCCTGGCCGCCGCCGTCGCCGCGGCGCTGTCCGCCTCGAGCGCGTGCCGATCGACTCCGCCCGAGGCGGCCGAGATCATCCTGACGGGCGGCGCCATCCGGCCGCACCCGGATGAGCCGCCCGCGGGCGCCCTCGCGATCCGCGGCGGACGGGTGCTGTCGATCGGCGACGAGGGGTCGGTCCTTCGTCATCGGGGTCCCGCCACGCGCCTCATCGATCTGGCCGGTGCCGTCGTGATCCCCGGCCTGGGGGACGCGCGCGCCCGCCCGATCGTCCTGGGTGAGACCCTCCTCAACGACGCCGCCGGCGGCGCCAGCTTTCTCGACCTGGGGGACGCGCAGAGCGAGGAGGACATCGTCCAGAGAGTCCGCGCCCGATCGCGCGTGACAGGTCCGGGGGAGTGGATCCTGGGCGCGGGCTGGAACGAGTCGCGCTGGGTCGCGGCGCACCCTCCCGACAAGCGGCTGCTGTCCGACATCGTCGGCTCCAACCCGGCGCTCCTGGTGCACGCGGACGGCGACCCGGTCTGGGTGAACGCCAAGGCGCTGGACGCCGCCGGGATCGACGGGCGCACGCCCGACCCTCCAGGCGGCCGGATCGCGCGCGAGCGGATCGGCGGCGCGCCCACCGGTGTCCTGTGGGGACGCGCCGCCGAGCTGGTGCTCAGGCACGTTCCCCGGCCGTCGCTCGAGGATCGGGAGGCCGCCATCCTCCAGGGGTTGAAGGGGGACGCCGCCCTCGGGGTGACGGTGGCCTCGGTGATCGCGACCGGCGGGCGGCTGGGGATCGAGGATCGGAGCGCCCCGCCGGAGGATGTCCTGGGACCGTGGCGCGACCTGGCGGGCAGGGGCCGCCTGCCGCTGCGGGTCTCGTTGCTCGTTCCGGCGCCCTCGGCGGCCGCGGAGGCGTTGTTGACCGGCGGGCCCGAGATCGGCCTGGGAAACGGCCGGCTCGACATCGCGGCCCTGATGTTCGACGCGCCGCCCGAGGGTGGCCGGGCCGATCTCGAAGCGATGCTGCGGCGGGCGCGGGCGCGCGGGCTCGGTGTGGCGATCGCCGCGCGCGGCTCGCAGGCGGCGCGTGACGCACTGGCGGCCCTGGCTGCGACACGCGGCGACTTCGGCCAGGCCGCGTCGCCGCGGCCCGTCGAGCGCCTCGATCTCGAAGGGCCGTTCGACCCGGCGGACCTCCACGACCTGGGGCCGGACGGCATGCTGATCCTCCCGTCGCCGGCGGCCGAGACCGCCGTCGCACCGCTCGCCCAGGCGCTCGGCGCCGGCATCGAGCTCGCGCTCGCGGGCGAGGGTCCCGGCGGGGCGTGGTCGCCGATCGCGACCCTGGAGATGATCGCCGGCGCCTGGCCGCGGGAGCGCGGAGCGCCCGAGGACCTGGGGCGCCACCTGGCGCTCCGGCTGCTCACCATCAATCCGGCGCGCGCGGCGCGACGGCTGGACGAGATCGGGATCCTCCGGGAGGGCTCCCGCGCCGACTTCGTGATCCTGTCGCGCGATCCGCTGGCCGCGCCGTCCACGGGCGCCGGTCCGCTGAAGGTGCTCGCCACCTGGCTCGACGGGAAGGAGATCTTCCCCGGCGCGAGGCGCTGAACTAGCGCGAAGCGCCGATCGGCACGATCCCGATGACGTTCGGGATCGGCCACGCCAGGCCCGCCAGCCCGTCGTCGCTGCCGTCGTCGGCCCCGCCGAGGTACTCGAACTGGCGTCCGCCGGCGTTCACGAACATCTGGGCCTCGTGACCGCCCTCGGCGTACATGGCGTTCTTGAGATCGACCGGAAGCGCCAGCAGCGCCTCGATGAAATTGTGGGTCGTGTAGGGCGCCCGGGCATGGATGAACAGCACCCGGCCCTGGCGATCGACGCCGATCGCCGCGGTGCTCCAGGCCCTCTCCTGCGGCGACCAGACGTTGCGGCCGGCGCAGGAGACCATCCGGATGCTCTGCACCAGGCTGCCGTAGCGGGCACCGAGCGTTTCGAGGGTCTGGCACTCGCGGTCGATGATCTGCACCGGCGGCAGCGAGGGATCGTCCGGATCGAACGCCAGAACCGCCTTGTCCTTGCTGAGCCGCGGATTGTTCACATGTCCGGGCGCGCGCATCAGCGACACGCTCGTCCTGAAATCGGATTGGTACATGCTGGCGTTGATCGCCGCCGCCAGTCCCTCCTGCTTCGCCCAGGCGCGCGCCGTCCGCGGCTTGCCGTCCTCCTGCGCCGAGGCGTTGAGGAGCCGGAGTCGCCAGCGCCCGGGATCGATCCGCAACACGTGGATGAGGCCGTCGCCGCCGGCCGCGAGCGTCGAGCTGAACTCGCCGAGGTCCAATCCCGTCTCGAGAGAGCGCCAGGGGCTCGCGAGCGCCGGCCCGGCCGGCGCCGGGGCCGGCGCGGGAGCCTGCGCGACGGGCTTGGGCGACGCCGCGGCGGGTGGCGGCTTGGGCGGCCGGGCGGCGGGGCCGCCGGCTTGCGAGTCAATCATCAACGCGAGCAGGAATGCGATCATCCGGTCCCCGGGCGCCGGAGCCGCACGCGGGGGACGGCCCGCGCATCCGTCGGCGTCGGCCTACGGGCGGAATTCTAACCGAGCGGGCGCCGTCCTATGATAGGGACTCGATGCTCGCCTTCCGGATTGCGGCCGCGTCGGCGCTCGCCGCCGCGTGGCTCGGCGGAGCGGCCCGCGGCGCCGCGCCGGCCGCGGCTGCCGGGCCGCCGGTCGAGCAGGTGCGGGTCGTCGATCGCGGCTGGATCAGGGTCGGCCTGACCGCCACGGTCACCGATCGGGCCGGCAGGCCGGTCACGGGTCTCGACCGGGACGATTTCGTCGTCACGGAGAACGACAAGCCGATCGACCTGTCCGACTTCGGA
Source organism: Patescibacteria group bacterium (assembly GCA_035638115.1). Classification (GTDB taxonomy): domain Bacteria; phylum Acidobacteriota; class Polarisedimenticolia; order Gp22-AA2; family Gp22-AA2; genus DASRAN01. The sequence continues at coordinate 26,849 of DASRAN010000042.1, forward strand.
CCGGAAGAGGGGCGCTCCGACCGGCCGCTCTCGGTCGCCGTCCTGCTCGATCTGTCGGGCAGCATGGGGAGTCAGATCAAGGACGTCGAAAAGGCGGCCCGCGCGCTGCTGTCCGGGCTGCGGACCGGCGACGAGATCATGGTGGCGAAATTCAACGATCAGCTCACCGTCCTGCAGCCGTTCACCGGCGACCCGCGCGATCTGGACCGCAGCCTGCGCCGGATCGGCCGCGCCGTCGGCGGCACGGCGATCTTCCGCTCCATCGAGAAGACGCTCAAGGACCTGCGCGGGCGCCCCGGGCGCAAGGTGATCCTGGTGGTGAGCGACGGGCTGGACAACGACTTCGAGCGCAGCGAGCCGGTCCTGCAATCGGTCTACCTTCAGGACCTTCTCCGGCTCTGCTTCCGCACCCAGACGACGGTCTACGGGATCCGGCCCGGCATGCCCTCCTCCTGGACCCCGTTCGAGGATTTCGTGACCCAGAGCGGCGGGAATCTGCTCTACACCGGCGGGGATCTGGCGCGCGTGTTCGCGCGGCTGGGGGAGGAGTTCCTCAGCCAGTACTACTTCGGCTACGACATCGATCCCAAGGTCGACGAGCGGGGATGGCGGCGTGTGCGGGTGCGCGTCTTACGGACCGACCTCATGGTGCGCTCCATCCAGGGGTACTTCACGCCGCGCGACCAGCTCGAGACCCTGCTGCGCGATCTGGAGGATCGCGAGGCGGACATGCGCGCCGACGCCGCCTGGGACCTCGGCTTCGTGGACGACCCGCGCGCCCGCTCCGGACTGCGGGCGGCGCTCGACGACCGCGACGCCACGGTCCGGCGCGCGGCCATCGAGGGTCTGGCCCGCCTGCGGGTGGCGGAGGCGATCCCCGGGATCATCGAGCGCCTCGGCGACCGCGACCACGAGGTCCGCGACGCGGCGTCCGCCGGCCTCGACGCGTTCGGCCCGGCGGCGATCGATCCGCTGGGGCGCGCGGTGACCGCCGCCGCGGGCAGCCGCCGGCCCGGGTCCGCCGCTTTGGGCGCCGCCGCGGCGCTCGGCCGGGTCGGCGACGACCGGGCCGTCGATCCGCTCGCGGCCCTGCTTCACGGGCGGAGCGATGAGGGGCGGGCGGCCGCGGTCGCGGCCCTCACCGCGCTCGGCCTCGCGGCCGGGCTTGCGCCACTGCGGGAGGCTCTGGCGGACGAGGATCCCTCCGTCCGCGAGGCCGCGCTCGGGGGCCTGGCCGCGATCGCCGGCGCCGCCGCCCGGCCGGTGATCGAGGATCACCTCCGTCACGAGAACGACCCGGCCGTGCGCAGCGCCGCCCGGCAGCTCCTGGAGAAGATGTGAGTCCGCCGTTCCGCGCGGCGCCTCCGGCGGTTCTGGTCTGCGCTCTGGCCGCGGCGGGGCTCGGCGCGGCGCTCGGGGCGCCGCTCGGGGCGCCGCCCGGGACTCAGCCCGGCACCTCCTCCGCTCCCGCCGTGTCCTCGGCCCCCACGCCGAGGTCCGCTCCCGCCGCGGCGAACGCCGACGCGGTCGTCCTGGCGGGCGCGGCCTCCCGCACGATCACCCCCGAAGTCGGAGGCGCCGCGTCGCCGGTCGGTCTGGCCGGTTTCTCCGAAGCGCGGCTCGCTCTCGGGATCCTCGACGACCTCGAAGCCCGCGCGCTGGTTCTCGAGGCGGGTGGCGGCGCCGTCACGCTGGTGGCGCTCGACCTTTACGGCCTGGCGCGCAGCGACGTCGTGAGGATGGAGGAGGCGATCAGGGCACGCGTCCCCGGCGCCGCCACCGCGGGCGTGCTGATCGCCTGCACCCGGACGCATGCCGCGCCCGACGCGACGGGGCAGTTTTCCGGACCCGGAGCGGGCGTCGACCCGGCCTGGCTCGCGCGCGTGACGGGGGCGGCGGCGGATGCGGTCGAGGAGGCCTGGAGGATCCGTCAGCCGGCGCGGCTGTCGTTCGCCTCGGCCCGTCTGCCGCGTCTGCTCAGCGATGGACGCCGGCCCACCCGCATCGACGACCACGCCTGGCTCCTGCGCGTCGAGAGCGCGGCCGGTCATATCGGTATCGCGGCGCTGGCGGTGTTCGCCGCCAGCCCGGAGACGCTCGGCCGCGCCGAGCGCAGGATCTCGGCCGACTATCCCGGCGCCGTCCGCCGCGCGCTGGAGGACGCATTCGGCGGGGTCGGGATCTTCCTGGTCGGCCCCTCCGGAGGATCGATGATGCCGGTGGCCCCCGCGGCTCCGCCCGCCGGCGGCGGCGCGCCACCGGGCGTCGCGGCGCAGGCGCCGTCGTACGGCGAAGCCGTGGCGCGCGCCCTCGTCGTCGCCTGGTCGGGGCGACGCGACGGCCCCGAGGCGGTGGCGCCCGACGCGACTCGCGGCGCGCTGCGCCTGCGGTCGCGCGTGGTCGAGATCGCGGTTGACAACACCGCCCTGCGCGAGGCGATCGCGGCGGGCCGGCGGCGCGCCCGTCTGGCGCCGTCCGGCGCGCTCGAGAGCTCGGTGGCGATCCTCAGCGTGACGACCGGCGGCTCACCCCTCTTCGACCTCGCCTGTGTCCCGGGCGAGGCCTATCCGGAGCTGGTGGACGGAGGCATCCAGGAGCCGCAGGACCCGGCCGCCGACCGCCGCGGCGAGCCGGCCGAGCGCGCGCTGCGCTCGATGCTTCGCGCCCCGGTCCGATTCGTGGCGGGGGCGTGCGGCGACGACCTCGGTGACATCATTCCGATCTCCGAGTGGGACGAGAAACCGCCCTTCGCATACGGGCTGGCCGCGGCCCCGCGCGGCGAGGAGACGTCGCCCGGACCGCGCACGGCGCCGACGCTCTGGGCCGCGTTCGCCGAACTGCTCCGTTAGCCTCGATCGGGGCCATCCGTGGCGCGCGGCGCTTGGGGTAGAATCACCTCCTCAGCCACAGGAGGCCGTGCATGACCACCCCCGCCGCACCCAAAGTGACCTATGCCACGCTGGCCGCCGGACAGACGCCGGAGTTCCACAAGGCGTTCGACGACGCGCTCGACGCGGTTCGCAAGCGGTTCGGCCGGACCTACCCGATGTTCTACGGTGGTCGCGAGGTGGCCGGCAAGGAAACGTTCGGCGACACCAGCCCGAGCGACACGCGCGTCGTCCTCGGCCAGTTCGCGCGTGGCACGCGTGACGACGCGCGGGCGGCGATTGTGGCCGCGAAGCGCGCCTACGAGAGCGTCTGGCGCGGTCTCGGGTGGAAAGAGCGGGTGGCGTACGTGCGCAAGATCGCGGCGGCCATCGAGCGCCGGCGGTTCGAGATCGCCGCCGTGATGAGTCTCGAGGTCGGCAAGAACCGGCTCGAGGCAATGGGCGACGCCCAGGAGACCGCCGACCTGATGACCTATTACTGCGACCAGGTCGAGAAGCACCAGGGATACGAGGTGCCGATGGGGTCGCTCTCCGAGCGCGAGACCAACCGTGACGTCCTGCGGCCGTACGGCGTCTGGGTGATCATCTCCCCGTTCAATTTCCCGATGGCGCTGGCGGGCGGCCCGACGAGCGGCGCGCTGCTCGGCGGCAATACCGTGGTCTTCAAGCCGGCCACCGACACGCCGATGACCGGATGGGCCCTGACCGAATGCGTGCGCGAGGCGGGGCTCCCGGACGGGGTCTTCAACTTCGTGACCGGTCCGGGCTCGACCGTCGGCGAAGAGCTGGTCACGAACGAGCAGGTGGACGGCATCCTGTTCACCGGCTCGAAGGACGTCGGCTTCGACATCTACCGCAAGTTCGCCAGCCGCTACCCGAAACCGTGTATCGCCGAGATGGGCGGCAAGAACCCGGCGATCATCATGCCGAGCGCCGACCTCGACGAGGCCAGCGACGGCGTCCTCAAGTCCGCGTTCGGGCTGCAGGGCCAGAAATGCAGCGCCTGCTCGCGGGTCTACGTCCATCACAAGGTGGCGAAGGAGTTCCTCGACGCCCTGGTCGAGAAGACCGGCAAGATCGCCATCGGTGATCCCTCCCGCAAGGAGAACTGGCTCGGCCCGGTGGCCAACAAGTCGGGATACGAAGGCTACGCGCGCTATGCGGAGATCGGGCGGAAGGACGGAAGGATCCTGTCCGGCGGCCGGCAGCTGAAGGACGAGCCGTACGCGAACGGATATTTCGTGCAGCCGACCATCATCGCCGGCCTCGCCAAAGATCACCTGTTGTCGCGCGAGGAGATGTTCCTGCCGATCACCTGCGCGTGGGAGGTCGAGTCGCTCGACGAAGCGCTCACCCTCGCGAACCGCACCGAGTTCGGACTCACCGCGGGACTGTTCAGCAAGGACGAGGGGGACATCCGCACCTTCTTCGATCGCATCGAGGCGGGCGTGGTCTATGTCAACCGCCGGGCCGGCGCGACGACCGGCGCCTGGCCGGGGATCAACCCGTTCGGCGGCTGGAAAGGGAGCGGCTCGTCGGGGAAGGCCTCCGGCGGCCCCTACTACGTCGCGCAGTTCATGCGCGAGCAGAGCCGGACCCTCATCCGCGGCTAGGGGAGGCCGGGGCCCCGCCGCGGCCACGCCCAGGCGCCCACCCCGCTCGATCTCCGGCAGGGACGTTTTTTTCAGCACCCCCTGCTCACCTTTCCCCGGGCCGTCCGTCCATCCTCTTGTCAGGGCGGCCTTGGGGCCAACCCGGAGCGGCAAAGAGTGCAGCCCAGCGACGAATCGAGGCTGATCGGAGAGGCCCAGGGCGGCGACAGGTCGGCGTTCGAGGAGCTCGTCCGCCGCCATGACCGGAGCGTCCTGCGGGTGGCGCTCCGCTCGGTCCGCTCGGAGGATGAGGCGCGTGACATCTACCAGGAGACCTTTCTCAGGCTCTACCGCACGCTCGGCCGTTTCCGGCACGAGTGCAGCCTGGAGACCTGGATCCTGCGCATCGCCAGCAACGTCTGCCTCGATCACCTGCGCCGCCGCGCGGCGCGACCCGAAGGTCCCGCGCCGGCCCGCATGGCGGAGAGCGGCGTTCCGCCGGCCGGCGTCGCCGAGCCGATGGACGAAAGGCCCGACCAGGATCCCGAGCGCGCCCTGGCGCGCCGGGAGATGCGCCACCGCATCGATGCCGCCCTCCTGCAGCTGGCGCCGCGCGAGCGCCTGGTCTTCGAGATGCGGCACTACGAAGGGATGCGCCTGCGTCAGATCGGCGAGGTCATCGGTACCACGGAGGAGACCGTGAAGAACTGCCTGTTCCGGGCGCACCAGCAACTGCGCGGGACGCTCGGCGATATCGGCCGGTTCCGCGGCGCCGGCGCCCGCCGGCAGGAGGCCTGACATGGATTGCCACGCGGCGCACCGGACCCTGCTCCTCGACCTCTACGGCGAGATCGGGACGGGGGAGCGCGGCGCCCTCGAGGCCCACCTCCTGACCTGCGAAGAATGCCGGCTGGCGGCGGCGGGGGAACGGCGCCTGCAATCGATCCTCTCCGAGCGGATCGCGGAAGAGCCGGGAGACGAGCTCCTGGATCGCTGCCGGCGCGAGCTGTCTTCCGCCCTCGACGCCGAGCCGCGGCCGCCGCGACCCTGGGTGTCGCGCCTGGCCGCCTTCTGGGGCACGGCGCGGCTCTCACCGGCCTGGGGTGTGGCGCTTTTGGTCGCCGGGTTCCTGGTGGGCGGCGCGACCCTCCGGGGCGGGGAGCGCGACGCCGCGCGGCGCCGCGCGCCCGCGGCGACCGGCGGCACCGTTTCCGGGGCGCCTCTCGCGAACCTGATGACGCTCGAGTCGGCCCCCGATCGGGATCATGTCCGCCTCAGCTACGACACCCTGCAGCGCGGCTCCCTGGAAGGATCGGCCGACGATCCCGCCATTCGCGAGATGCTGGTGCGAACGCTGCGCGACAGCCTGAACGCCGGGCTCCGCCTCGAGGCGATCGACGCGCTGCGGCGCCACACCGACGAGAGCGTCGTGCGTCGCGCCCTCCTCGACACGCTGCGCGGCGATGAGAACACCGGCGCGCGGCTCAAGGCGATCGACGCGCTGCACGACCGCGTCGCCGCCGATCCCGAAGTGCGCCGCGGCATCCTCGACGCGCTGGAGGGCGACACGAACGCGGGCGTGCGGGTGAGCGCCATCGACGCCCTGTCGCGGGCGCGCGACCCTCAGATCCTGCCGGCGATGGAGCGATTGTCGCGCGAGGCGCCCGACACCTACGTCCGGATGCGCTCGGGAGCGTTCGTCGACGCCATGCAGGCAAGGAATCCACGATGACCCGCCGGGCCGCCGCGCGTCCGGTTCTCGCCGCGGCCCTCGCGGCCGGTGCCGCGATGCTCCTCGCGACTCCTCCGGGATTGTCGGTGACCCCGGCTCCCGCGCCGCCGTCCGGCCGCGCTCCGGCCGCGGCGGCGAGACCGGAGGGATCGCGGTACTACACCGAAGGGCGATTCCTGGTCCACGAGATCAACGGCACGATCCCCGCGCTCGTCACCCGCGTCCGGGTCGACACCCATCTCGGCTCGGTGCTCCTGGGCGCGGCGCAGGGACCGGACCTCGGCTATCGCATCGTCCTGCGCGCCGCCGGCCCCGACGTCCCCGAGACCCGCAGCCGTCTCGATCGGATGGTGGTCAGCGCCAGCCGCGCGGGCGATCGGGTGCAGTTCACCGGGACGCTGCCTTCCATCGCAGCCGCCTCGCGCGGCATCGACGCGCGCTTCGAGATCGCGCTTCCGGCCGGCGTCCGCGCGGTCGACGCGACCACCGGCGCCGGCGACATCGAGGCGTCCGGCGCGCCCGGCATCGTCGGACTCGTGACCCAGGGCGGAACGATCACCGCCCGCGACCTGCCGGGGCCGCTCACCGCCGAGACACGTGGCGGGCGGATCGACGTCGCCACGCTCGGGGCGTCGGCCACGCTGATCACCGCCGGCGGCGACGTCGCCGTCGCATCCACGCGCGGGCCGCTCGTGGTCCGCTCCTCGGGCGGCGACGTGCGGATCGGCCAGGTCGGCGCCGACGTCCGCGTCGAGACCGGCGGCGGCAGCGTCGTGATCGACAAGGCCGACGGGGCGGTCCAGGTGGCCACGAGCGGCGGCGACATCGAAGTTTCCGACGCCTCCGGCGCCGTCACCGCGGCCACCGCGGGCGGCGGCATCCGTGTCGGCCGGGCGGGCGGCGGGGTGCGGTGCGAGACGGCCGCGGGACCGATCCTGCTGGAAGGCGTCGGGGGCGCGGTCCGGGCGATGTCATCGGCCGGAACCATCCGGGTGCGTCTCGCCGGCCTGGCGCTGGGCGGAGATTCCGACCTCCAGACCCGGCAGGGGGACGTCGTCGTGTCGCTGCCGGAAGGGGTGCCGATGACCATCCGGGCGCTGGTCGACAACCCGGTCGGTCATCCGATCCAGAGCGACTTCCCGCTCCAGGTCCTGCGGGAGCTGGCGGAGGCCGGCCGGCCGCTCGAGGTGGGCGAGGCCCGCATCGGCGGCGGCGGTCCGGTGGTGAAGCTGCGGACGTTGAACGGTCGGATCAGGATCGTCAAGATCAAGGACGGACAGGTGTCGAAGCAGGTCGAACCGGTTCAATACTGAGGCGGGTAGGGGAGGATTGACGATGGCTCGCAGAGAATGGCTCGTGGCGGTCGGGATCGTGGCGCTGGCCGCCGGGACGGCGGCGCTCACCGTGGCGCGCGCCGGCGACACTCCGGAGGCGGACAAGAACGGCAAGGAAGTCCACAAGGTGGTGATCTTCCGCTCCGGGGGCTCGTGGCTCGGGGTCCAGATCGCCGACGTCGACGCCTCCCGCGCCAAGGAGCTGGGGCTCAAGGAGGAGATGGGGGCCGAGGTCCAGTCGGTCTCCCCGGGCAGCCCGGCCGAGGAAGCCGGGCTCAAGGAAGGCGACGTCATCACCGAGTACCAGGGGACCCGGATCGAGGGGGTGACGCAGCTCACCCGGCTCGTCCGCGAGACCCCCGCCGGACGCAACGCCGCGGTGAAATTCGTGCGCGACGGCGCGCCGCGGACCGTCCAGGTCAAGGTCGGCGAGCGCGATCACGAGCACGACGCGGACATGGAGAAGCACATCGAGGTCATGGGCGGTCCGCACGGGTTCGCGAAGATGTGGCACCAGTCGGAGGACGGCGACACGCCCAACGTCGACGTGGAGAGCCTCGACGATCTCCCGAACCTCATCAACGTGCCCGGGATGATGGGCGGCCGGCCGCGTCTCGGCGTGAACGTCGACAACGTCGGCCAGCAGCTCGCCGAGTACTTCGGGATCAAGCAGGGCCACGGCGTGCTGGTGACCTCCGTGACGAAGGACAGCCCGGGCGCCACCGCGGGACTCAAGGCGGGCGACGTGATCGTGAAAGTGGACGACGAGTCGATCGGGGACGTCTCCGATCTCCACATGGCGCTGCGCGATCGCCGCGACAAGGACGTCCGCCTGACGATCGTGCGCGATCGGCGCGAGCAGACGGTCACCGTGCCGCCGGCGCCGCACCGGTCCTCCGACAAGTCGTCCCGGAAGGGCTCGGGATTCAGCTGGGCGCCGGCCGACCAGGAGACCATCCAGGCCCACATCCGCGAGGCGCAGATGGCCGCGGCGCAGGCCGCTGCCCAGAGTCCCGAGGTGCAGCGCCAGATCCAGGAGGCCCTCCGCCAGGCGCGCGAGGCGGCGCGTCAGGCGGCGGAGCGGGCCACCGGCACGTTGCGCCAGATGCAGGACGACGCGGAGAGCGAGCCGGCCGGCGACGACTCGGTGGAGAACAAGCCCGCCCCCGACCAGGAGCGCGAGGACATCAAGCGCGCCGTGGAGGAAGCCCGTCGCATCCGGATGGGAATGCCGTCGACGGGCGGAACCGGCGGCGACTAGGACCTGCCGGGGCCGAGGCACGGCCCCGCGCGTCACTCGTGCCCGCTTCAACGATCCCGCCCGGGCACGATCCGCCCGGCGCCGCGAGACGCGGCGCCGGGCTTTCTCTTGCCGGACGACCGCTCCCGGTCCGGACGTCCCGCGGACCCTCCGGCGTCTTCGCGCTCAGATGAACAGGGCGATCGAGATCCCCAGAAGCGCCTCGGCCTGCCCGCGCTCGAGGGTCCCCAGCCACGCGGAGGCTTTCTCTCCGCCGGCCGCGAGGGCGGGCAGCAGATCGACGTAGAGCACCAGCGGCCGCAGGCCGGCGCTTTTCGCGGCCAGGAGCTTGAAGCGCGGCGGACCATCGGCCTTCGCCGCGCGACGGCGCGCCCGCAGGCTGGCGGCGACCGCCGGCCCGTCGCCCGCGAGGAGCGCGTCGAGCGCCGAGGCGGCGAGCGGCCGAAAGCCGTCCGTGGCGCGCTCCGCGATCCCCAGGTGCCGCGCCAGGACGCCGTCGGGCGGGCGGCCCGGGGCGTTCATCGACCAGGCCGAGACGCGGACGAGATCCCGGAACGGCTCGACCGTGGCGACCACCAGCGGCGCGTCGAGGAGCACCGCGAACACCGCCGCCTCGAGCGTCCGGCCCGGAGACCCTGCGTCGGGGGCGCCCCGGCGACTCCCGACCACCCCCGTGCCCCGGCCGTTCGATCCCGCCGACAGCAGCCTCGCGGCGGTCGCGGCGATCGACACATCCTCTGGAGCCGGGACCCGGAACGGAGGATGCGCCAGCCGGCCGATCGGCCGCATCTCCGCGGTGCGCTCCGGTGCGATGATGTCGCAGCGATCCTGATGGGTGGCGATCCAGTCGACGGCGGAGCGCGCCGCCGCCTCGCCCGCGGGCAGGAGCAGGACCCGCCTCGGCCGGCCGCGCGCGTTCAGAATTTCACGCCCAGGCCGGCATACGGTCCCTTGTACTGGATGTCGACCTCGCCGTCCTCCTCCGTCCTGACGTCGGCGTCGATGCTGCGGTACCCCGCCACCACGCCGAAGAAGTGGAGGAAGTACCACTCGATCTGGGCGCGCCAGTCGACGAAGCGGACGTGATCTCCGGAGACGGTGGCCGAAACCCCGTCCCCTTCGAGGCGGATGTGGAACCCCGGCAGCGGCTTGATCACCACGCCGGCGGCGAGGGTCGGGAACGGCAGGCTCCGGTCGACCGACTCCGGCCCGGTCGTGGAGCCCACCACGTCCATCTTGAAATGCCCCTCGTTGAGGCCGAGCCCCAGCCCGAACTCCACCACCTTGAGGTTGAGGAACGAGTAGCGGTAACGCGCCTGGTAGAGATCGAGCTTCACGTCGCTGTCGAAGCGCTCGCCGGCCGCGTACGAGGTGCCGTTGAAATCGAGCGGCTGGCTCAGCACGGCGCTGCCGGAATGGCTCGTCGCCGTGTAGTCGAAGAAGAGCCGGTTCTTCTTGCCCCAGCGGAACCAGAATCGCGCCATGGCCGAGGTGTCGTGGTCGTCGAGGCCCAGCGTGTCCTTGAAATCGAATTCGGTGCCGGGCACGCCGTTGTCGTCGACGGCGCCGGTCCCGGTGAGCGTGTTGTCGAAGGCGGTGGCCTCCACCCCGAACCAGTCGGCGAGGGCCCAGGCCGGCCGGGCGCCGCCCGGCGCCAGGACGAACGCCAAAGCCAGCGCGAACGCCGCCGTCTCCCGGCGTTGACAGGCCCGGAGGGCCGCTCCTATCATGGCTTTCATGCCCCATGACAACGGCCGACCCGACGATCTGATCCACGACTGGAACCTGCACGACGCGCCGCCGAAGCCGCCGTTCCGCGTCATGCTCGACGACGAGACGCTGCGCGACGGGCTGCAGGGACCGAGCGTCGTCGACCCTCCCATCGAGACCAAGATCGCGATCCTGCGGGCGATGGACCGGCTGGGGATCGACACCGCCGACGTCGGTCTGCCGGGGGCCGGCCCGCGCGCCGTCGCCGACGTCACCGCGCTGTGCCACGACATCGCCGCAAGCCGCCTGCGGATTCGGCCGAACTGCGCCGCGCGAACGGTGATCAAGGACATCGAGCCGATCGTCGCCATCTCATCCTCCGTCGGGATTCCTATCGAGGCCTGCCTGTTCATCGGTTCCTCCGCCATCCGCCAGTACGCCGAGGACTGGACGATCGACGTGCTCCTGCGCCGCACCGAGGAGGCCGTCGGGTTCGCCGTCAAGGAAGGGCTGCCGGTGATGTACGTCACCGAGGACACCACCCGCGCCCGGCCGGAGACGCTGCGGCGGCTTTATACCACCGCCATGAGCTGCGGCGCGCGTCGGGTCTGCGTGACCGACACGGTGGGACACGCGACGCCCGAGGGCGTCACCTCGGTGATCCGGTTCGTCCGCTCGATCGTCGAGGAGCAGGGCGGGGGCGTGGGGATCGACTGGCACGGCCACCGCGACCGCGGTCTCGACATCCCGAACGTCCTGGCCGCCATCCGCGCCGGCGCCGATCGGGTGCACGGCTGCGGTCTCGGGATCGGCGAGCGCGCCGGCAACGCGGCCATTGAGCTGATCCTCGTCAACCTGATGCTCCTCGGCTGGAGCGACCAGGACCTCGCCGGCCTGCCCGAGTATTGCCGCCTGGTCTCCGAAGGGTGCGGGACCCCGATCCCGCGCAACTACCCCGTCGTCGGTCACGACGCCTTCGAGACCGGCACCGGCGTGCACGCCTCCGCCGTGATCAAGGCGCTGCGCAAGAGCGACCTCTGGCTCGCCGACCGGGTCTATTCCGGCGTGCCGGCGTCGGAGGTCGGGCGGACCCAGAGCATCGTCATCGGGCCGCTGTCGGGAAGGTCGAACGTCGTCTGGTGGCTGGAGCAGCGCGGCATCGAGCCGCGCGAAGAGACCGTCAGCCGCGTCTACGACGCGGCGAAGAAGAGCGACCGGGTGCTCGAGGAGCGCGAGATCCTCGCTCTCGTCGGGCCGTCCCGCTAGCGGTCCCATTCAGGGGGCGTCGCCCACCAGGCAGACGCGGTTGCGCCCTTCCTCCTTGGCGCGGTACAGGGCCTGGTCGGCGCGTCCGACCAGGGTCAGCAGGTCGCGCCCGTGCGCGGGGAAGAGCGCCACCCCGATGCTGATGGTGATGCCCACCGACTGGCCATCGAGGGTGAAGGTGGCCTCCTCGACGTTGCTCCGGATGCGATCGGCGACCTGGATGGCGCCCGCGCCGTCGGTCTCCGGCAGGTAGGCGACGAACTCCTCTCCGCCATAGCGGGCCGCGACGTCGGCGCCGCGCGTGGAGCGCGCGATGATGCCCCCCACCTCCGCCAGGACGTGGCTGCCCATCAGGTGGCCGCGGGTGTCGTTCACCTGCTTGAACAGGTCGAGGTCCATCATCAGCACGGCGAGCGGCACCGTGTAGCGCAGGCAGCGCTTCAGCTCGACCTCCAGGGCGACGTACAGCGACTCCTTGGTCAGCAGGCCGGTCAATTGATCGAAGGAGATCCGGTTGCGCACCTCGGCGTGGAACTTCATCTCGATGTCGTCGAGGAGCACGAACTTGAGCACCGTGTCGCCGATCTGGATCTTGTCGCCGTCCTTGAGCTCGATCCGGTCGATCGGCCGCGAGTTCACGAACGTGTGGTTGGTGGACTTGAGGTCGACGAGGATGAAGGAGCCGTTCTCCCTCGCGGCGTCCCAGTTGAACTCGATGCGCGCGTGGCGCCGCGAGGCGAGGTCGTCGGGGACGCGGATGTCGGCGTCCAGCCCGCGGCCGATGGTCATGATGCCGCGCCGCAGGCGGAAGTCGCGGCCGATCTCGGGGCCCTGGAGCACGACCAGCGTGGCGTGATTGCGATGCAGCCGCTGGCTGTCGACGCCGGAGCGCTCGGTGATCAGCGTCCTGTCGAAGAAGCTCTGTGACATCCCGCGCGCTCCGCTTCCGAAGCGTCGCAGCGGCCGTCGGATGACGGTTTCGAAATCGGGCGCTCCCGCGCCGGCCGCGGACGGTCCGGTCCGCAATCAATCTAGGCACCAGGGCGGGGATTGGCCAGCGGCAGGCCGACCGGGGCGTCAGAGCTTGAGCGTGCACCACTCCTTCGTGAACGGAACGCTCGACATCTGCTGGCCGCGCTTCGGGCCGACCAGGACGACGTCGGAGTGGTTGTAGCCGCATCCGAGATCGGGCGCATAGAGTCCCGGCTCGTTGCTGAACATCATCCCTTCCTCGAGCATGGTGTGGTCGCCGAGGGCGATGTAGGGCGGCTGGTGCCCCTCCCAACCCTGGCCGTGGGCCGGCCGGTGATAGATGTATTTCTCCAGGCCGTTCGCCACCTGGTGGTCGTGGACCTTCTTGGCGACGTACGAGCAGGTCACTCCGGCCGCAGACTCCTCGGCCTGGATGCGGCAGCAGTCGGTGTGCACCTGCCAGACCTTCTCCCGCGCCGCGTCCCACGGCTCGATCTGATAGGCGCGGTACAGCTCTCCCCCGCACCCGCCGATGGTGAGCACGCCCGCGATCTGGAGCGCGTCCCCTTTGCGGATGCGGTTGTGATGGAACTGGTTCGGATGCGGGTACGCGGTGCCGATCCCCGTGCGCACCTCGATGTCGAACTGGACGCCGACCGCGGTGTGCGGCTTGCCGTCGCGGCGCACGTCATTCATCACCAGGTCGGCTGCGTAACGCTGGGTCTCGCACTGCACCTCGTGATCGGTGGCGTCGGTGCCCCGCGCCAGGACGTAGTCGCGCGCGAAGGCGTGCACCCGGCTGAAGGAATCCATCGCCCGCTGCGTCAGGGCGATCTCCTCGGGCGTCTTGCGCATCCGCATGCGCTCGCAGATCTCGCCGGCCTTGCGCAGCGCCGTGCCGGGGAGGATCTCGTCGGTCGCGGTGGTGAGATCGGCGGTGATCGGACCGTCGACGCCGAGCGGCTTGCCGGCGGCGCCGCGCTGCCGCAGCCCCTTGAGGATCCAGCGCTGCAGATCGACGGTCGCCCCCATCTGCACCTTGCCGAGGTTCGGGAACGCCCCCTCGCCGTGCTTGAAGTCGAAGTACGACTCGTGGTCGGTGATCCACCAGGTCGCGACCAGATCGCGGTCGAGACCGGGATGGAACAGCGTCGGCATGTCGCCGGCGGCCGGCACGTAGACCATGAACGGCCGCTCGGTGGAGGTGAACCAGAGGCCGGTGAAGTAAATGAGGTTCCAGCGATCACCCAGCAGCGCGCCGCCGAGCCCTTCGTCGGCCAGCTTCTGCTGCAGCAGGCGGACGCGCGCCCTGTGCCAGGGCTCGTCGAGCCGGTCGGACGTCGCCGGCTTCGGATGGTCGGGGGAGCCGCGCAGGAGCGCGGCCGAACCGCGATCGCCGGCCGCCGTCGCGGCGGCGGCGTCGATCCCGCTCCGCCCGGCGGCGGCGCGGGCTCCGCCGACCCCCAGCCCCGTCATTCCGGTCGCCGCCGTGCCGGCCGCGACCGCCGAACCGATCAGGAACTCGCGCCTGGTCCTCGCCATGATCGCCCTCCGGCGCGATGCTCCCCGGGTCGGCGGGACTTGTCAATACCGTGTCAGGTAAGGTAGAAGCCGCGCGGAGGTGCGAGCGGAGTGAATCATCTCAAGTTGACCGTTCTGCAGGCCGGCGCGCTGGTCCTCGTGATCGCCGCGACCGCGCCTCCGGCCCGGGCGCAGGCCCCCGACGACACCGTCGTGCAACCGGCGCCGGCCGCCGCGCGCCCGAGCAGCCGCGACTCGCGCCGGCTGTTCCAGCGCTTCGCCGAGGACGCGGCGATCGTCCCCGCGGGGTGGGCGGAGGGACAGTTCGTCTACACCAACCTCTCCGACAGCGGCGCGCATCAGTTCCTCGGCGCGCAGCTCGCCTTCCGGCTGACCGACCAGGCGGAGGCCGGTCTGCGTCTCGGCTGGGCGAATCTCGACGCCGGCGACGACCCGGACGGATCGGGACTCGACGACATCGACCTCTACGGAAAGTACAGGTTCCACGGCGGCGCCGGCCATTGCGCCATCGGGGGGCTCGTGAAGGCGCCGACCGCGGACGAGGACAAGGGCCTCGGCACCGGCTCGGCCGACCTGGAGGTGTTCGGCGCCTGCCGCGCCGATCTGAAGGCGGCGTCGGCCACCGCCAACGCGGGGGTGCGTTACAACGGAACGACCGACGCGCCGCTCCCCGACTCCCAGGCCTCGGTCCTGCTCGGTGGCGGGCTCCTGATCCCGACCGGCCCGCGCGCCACCGTCGTGATCGAGGCGACCTACGAGAGCGAGAGGCTCGACGGAGCCGGGTCGGACGCGCGTCTGACGCTCGGGATGCAGTGGTCGCCCCCGGCGCCCGGTCTCGGCTTCAGAGGCGCGGTCGCGCTCCCGTTGAGCGCCGCCGCCCCCGATTCGCAGATCTTCTTCGGGGCGGTCTGGCTGTATTGACGGCCGGCGCGTGCGACGGGGCGCGCTGAGCCGGGGGTCCGTCCGGGTCAGGGAAGGGGAGCCATGAACGCCAGGTCCACGCCCGCGCCGCAGCCGCGGCTCGCCCTCCGCCTGCTCGCCAGCCTGCGTCTGTGGTGGCCGGTGCTGCTGCTCGGGGCGCTGCTGTTCTTCGGCTGGCACGACCTGCGCGGTATCGACCTGAACGCGATCCGGGGCGCGCTGCACGCCCTGCACGGCCGCTGGCTCGCGGTGGCGGCCGGACTGACCGTCCTGAACCTGGCGCTCCTGGGCTGCTACGACCTCCTGACCCTGCGCGGCACGGCGGTGCCGCCCTCCGCGCGCTGGGGATCGGGGATGCTGGCCTTCGCCTGGAGCAACTTCTTCACTCTGGGACCGATCGCCGGTCCGGCGATCCGTTTCTGGCTCTACCGCCCCTACCAGGTGAGCGCGGCGGCGCTGCGCGGGGCGATCGTCGCCGGGATGGTGGCGTTCGCGGCGGCGCTCGGCGCCAGCCTCCTCGCGGCCCATCTGATGCCGCCGGCCCTGATCGCCCCGGCCGCGGCCGGCGTGCTGCTGGTCGCGGCGTTTCTCCTCGGCCGGCTCGAGAAGGCCGAGCGGATGCCCGCCTGGCTCAGGCGCGGCACGAAGATCTGGGCGGCGCTGTTCATGGTGGCGCTGCTCGACTGGTTCCTCGCGGCCACGGTCTTCATGGCGGTGCTGCGGGCGACCGGGCAGACGATCGCCGGACCGGAGGTGATCAGGACCTTCCTCGCCGGTCAGGCGCTCGGGATGATCTCCCTGCTGCCGGGCGGTCTCGGCAGCGCCGACACCTTCTGGCTCCTGCGTCTGCCGATCGACACCGTCGAGGCGGGCGCCGCCCTGGTCGCCTACCGCACCATCTATTACCTCGGGCCGTGGCTGCTGGCCTGTCTGGTGCTGTTGTGGCGCGGGGCGCGTGCCGGCGCGCGCTGGCTGAACCCGGTCCCGGTCGTCCTGGCGCTGCTGGTGGGCGGGGCCGGCGCCATCCTCCTGATCAGCACCGCGTCGCCCGACATCGAGCGCCGGCTGTTGACGCTGAAGAAATGGGTGCCGGTCGGGGTCGTCGAGCTGTCGCACCTGGTCGGCGCGCTCGTCGGGCTCGGTCTCCTGCTCCTGGCGCGCGGCATGGCGCGCGGCTACCGCGAGGCGCACCGGCTCACGGTCGCGCTGCTGATCGCGGGAGCGATCGCCGCCGTGTTCAAGGGCGTCGACTACGAGGAGGCGTTCATCCTGCTCGTCCTGGCGGCGGTCACCGTGTCGCAGTCGGCGCAGTTCCGCCGCACCGGGCGCGCCCCCTGGGTCGGCTGGACTGCGCTCGGGCTGACGGTGCTGGCGGTCGGCATCTTCTCCGTCGTCGGGTTCCGCTCCTACGCCGCGACGCCCTACGACGAGGCGCTCTGGTGGACGGTCGGCTTCGGTCACGCCTTCCAGGTGGCGCGCTTCCTGCGCACCCTCGCGGTCCTGTCGGTGGCCGCGACCGCCTTCCTCCTGCACGTCGGGCTGCGCGCGCCGGCCGCCTTCCACGAGCCGGACGCCGGCGAGATCGATCGCGCCCTGGCGATGCACGAGGCGACCGGGCACGGCACGTCCGCCATGATGGTCGCGAGCGGCGACAAGGTGATCTTCTTCGAAGGCGAGCGCGCCTTCTGCACCTACCGCGTCGTCGGGTCCTACCTGGTGGTGTTCAGCGATCCCTCGGTGCCGGCGGGGGAGGAGCCGGCCTTCCTCGAGTCGCTCACCGCGCACGCCGACAACCTCGACCGCCGGCTCATCTTCTACCAGGTCGCCGCGTCCTGGCTGCCGCTCCTGCACGACCACGGGTTCTTCTTCTTCAAGCTGGGCGAGGAGGCGATCGTCGATCTCGACGACCTCACCCTGTCCGGGGCGCGCTGGAAGCCGTTCCGCCAGGCGGTGCGCCGCGTCGAGGAGCAGGAAGGATTCAGCTTCGCGGTGCTGGCCCCCGAGGAGGTCGGGACGCGGATGGCGGATCTGCGCCGGGTCTCGGACGAGTGGCTGCGCGGCAAGGAGGCGCGTGAGAAGCAGTTCTCGATCGGCTCCTTCAGCGAGACCTATCTGCAGCGCTTCCCCTGCGCGGTGGTGCAGGACGCGCACGGCGGCATCGTGGCGTTCGCCAACATGCTGTGCGGTCCCGGCCGCCAGGAGCTCTCGATCGACCTCATGCGCCACACGGAACGGGCGCCGGACCAGGTGATGGACTATCTTTTCGTGCGGCTGTTCGAGTGGGGCCGGACCCAGGGGTTCCGGACGTTCAACCTGGGGATGGCGCCGCTGGCGGCCGTCGGCGAGCTCAGTGGCGCGCCGGTCTGGGAACGGCTCGCGCATCTTCTGTTCCGGCACGGCGAAGGTCTGTACAATTTCCAGGGCCTGCGCGCCTACAAGGCGAAATTCCAGCCTCGCTGGGTGCCGCGTTACATGGCCTACCCGGAGTCGTGGGAGTGGCCGTTCGCGGCCGTGCAGGTTTCGGTTCTGATCGCCGGTGGGTGGCGCTCGCTCCTCCGGCCTGGAAAGGCGGACGCATGATTCCACCGACCCTGATCGCCCTGTTCTCCCTGGCCGCCGTCGCGGTCGCGGATGCGCCTCCCTCCGCGCCGGCGCATGCCGCGCAGAAGCCGCCGCCGCTTAAGGAGTCGACCCTGCGCGTGCCGTTCGCCGGACGCGCGACGATCTACTCGCCGGAAGGAAGACCGAGCGAGGCGGTCCTCTTCCTGAGCGGCGACGGCGGCTGGAACAAGGGCGTCGTCGACATGGCGCGCCGGACCGTGCGGGTCACGGGCGCGCTCGTGGCCGGTCTGTCGTATCCGGCGCTGGCGAAGGCGGCCGGCACGGAGAACGTCCCCTGCTGGTGTCCCGCCTGCGACCTCGAGGAAATCGGCAAGGCCGTCGAGAAGCAGGCCGGCTTCAAGGAATACGCCCCGCCGATCCTGGTCGGCTACTCGAGCGGCGCCACGCTGGTCTACGCGGCGATCGCGAGCGCGCCGCCCGAGACCTTCGCCGGCGGTCTCAGCCTCGGCTTCTGCCCCGACATGGAGCAGATCCCGGCTCTGTGCAGGCATCCCGGCTGGCGACCCGACTACGACGCGAAGAAACGGAGCACCGACCTGCCGGCCGTCGCCGAGATGCCGCGCCCCTGGGTGGCCCTGCAGGGAACGGTCGACAAGGTCTGCGATCCGCAGGCCACCGAGACGTTCGTCAACGGCATCCGGGGCGCGCGCGTGGCGATGCTCGACGGGGTCGGGCACGGGTACGGCAACGAGCGGCGCTGGGGCGCCGCCTTCGACGAGGGGCTGCGCGACGTGTCGGCGGCCGCGCAGGCGTTCGCCGACGCGGAGGACGACGCCTCGAAGCCCGGGGCCGCCGACACGGCGGCGCCGGCCGAAGGAACCGTGGAGCACGTCTCCCGCCCGCCCGCTCCCGACGCCGACGCCTTCGGGAAGCTCGGTCTGCCTCTCCAGCTCAAGCTGCTGCCGCGACCGCGCGCCTGGCTTCTCTTCGTGTCGGGCGACGGCGGATGGTCGAAGCTCGACCAGGTGCTGGTCGACCGGCTCGCCAAGGGGGGCGTCGCGACGGTCGCCGTCAACACGCTCAAGTATTTCTGGAACAAGAAGGAGCCGGCGACCGCCGCCGCCGATCTGCGCCGTCTCTACGAGCTCCTGAAGGACGACGGCGCGCCGATCTTCGCCGGCGGCTACTCGTTCGGCGCCGAGGTGGTTCCGTTCATGGTGGCGCGCCAGGAGATGAAGAACGGCGTGTTCGCGGGCATGATCCTGGTCGGTCCCGGGCCCTACGCCACCTGGGAGGTCAGCCCGCTCGACTGGCTGCGCACCAAGGAGAAAGAATCGCCGGACAAGGTCTTCGATCAGGTCGAGGCGCTCGGCGCCCTCCCGGTGCTCTGCCTCTACGGCGAGGAGGACAAGCAGTCGATCTGCCGTCCGCTCACCGGCCACCCGTCGCGCGAGGTCATCCTGCTCGGCGGCGGGCATCACTTCGGCGGCGACTACGATTCGATTGCCGCGGGGGCGATGGCGTTCGTGGAGAAGGTCCTCGGGACGGACGGCGCCGCGGCCCGCTGAGCGGGGGGCGCCGGGCGCGCGTCGTCTCCGGCCGCGGAGGCGGCGCCCCGGCCGACCGCGTGCTAGGATCACCGCCTCATCCTGAAGGGAGTCATCCATGAACAAGGCCGTGACGCTCTATCACCTGCTCGTCTCTCCCAACAGCATCAAGGCGAGGACGGCGCTGGCGTACAAGAAGATCCCGCACGAGAAGATCGCCGTCGACTCCGCCAACCGCGAGCCGGTCATCAAGCTGTCCGGCCAGCCGCTGACGCCGGTGCTCAAGCACGGCGACACCATCGTGTTCGACTCGTACGCCATCCTGCGCTATCTGGACGCCAATTTTCCGGACACCCCGCGGCTCTACAGCGCCGATCGCGCGACGATCAAGTCGATCGAGCAGTGGGAGATGTTCAGCCGGACCGAGGCCGGCCCGGGCGTTTCGATGATGTTCGGACAGATGTCGGCGCCGGCGCCCGACCCGGAGAAGGTGAAGCAGGCGAACGCCCTGATCAACAAGGCGGCCTCCAGGGCCGAGGAGACCCTCAAGCCGGGAGGCTGGCTGGTCGGCGACGCTCCGACGGCCGCCGACCTGACCCTCGCCACGATGCTCTATCCGGGCGCCGTCCCCGAGAGCGCCGCGCAGAGGAGCCGCGCCGAGGCCTTCTTCCACCAGCACCTGAAGATCCAGTCGGCTCCCAGGACGATCGAGTGGATCGGCCGGGTCATGGCCTGGGATCGCTGACCGGGGCCTGCATCGCGGCGAACACCTTGCGCGCCGCCGCGAGCCGTTTGAGGACCTCGCTCTTCTCGGACGGCATGTTCCAGTCGTCCCGCGCCGTGGCCGCCTGCGTCAGCCGATCGATCCAGGTCGCGAAGAAGGCGGCGTCGGCCGGAGAGCGCGTCGGCGCGTCGCCGGTCGTCACGTAGATCGGGCTGGTCGATCCGAACGGGTACAAGTCGAGGATTGGCCAGACCGGCGCGTCGGAGCGGGCGCGCAGCAGGACCCAGCCCCCGGCGTCGGTCTCCAGCCGCACGGTCGCGTCGGCCGACATCCGATCGGCCGCGAGCGTCACCTCGCGAGCCACCGAGCCATTGGCCACGATCTCGAGGTGGTCGATCGGCACGGGTGAGCGCATCGTCACCTTCGCGTCCAGGGCGTGCGAGCCCGGCGCCAGGCGAACCTCCTCGCCCGGTCCCTTGCCCGCGATCGTCAGCTCCAGGAGCGGCGCGTTGGTGACGAAGGTGCGCCCCGCCTTGAGCCCGGCGAGAAACGTGGCGTGATCGAAGCGCGGTCCGGTCCTGACGTAGACGCGGACCAGGCCGACCGGCCCGCGCAGCGAGGCGTAGTTTCCCATCGCGTCGGTGCCGGCGCCCGCCGGCAGCCGGAATCCGCAGTTCAGGAGGCGGTACCAGATCTCCGAGGTGATGAGGTGATCGCTGAATCCCATCACCTCGAGGAAGTCGACCTTGCCGAGCGCCACGTCGGCGGGCAGCTCGTAGGTCAGCGGCTCCTTGGCGTCGGAGGGATCGGGGCGCGTGTCGAAGGGGTGCACGTATCCCGTCACCGCCCCCTGCGCGTGCGCCAGGTCGAAGATGGCGCCGTTGTCCGGGTAGGGGCTGGCGGCCGGCGTGTTGACGTACGACGCGTAGGCCGGCAGCAGGAAGTGATCCTGGAGTCCGAGCAGCGATGTATGACCCCACCACGAGGTGTGGTACTCCTGGCCGTGCAGGACGAGCAGGTTCGCGGTCGAGACCGGGTCGGGGTGCGTCGAGAACGAGGCGATGTCGGGGATCCGCTGCTCCTTGTTGACCACAAGGTCCTCGACCAGGTTCAACCCTTCGGCCTCCGCCATGAACGCCAGCCGCTTCGAATCGTCGCGGTAGAACCCGCCGTAGTTCATGTGCACGTGCAGGTCGCCGCCCCTCCAGCCGCGCGCCGGCATGTCGAGCAGGCGCCGCAGCGTCACCGGATGCGTGGCGGCGGCCCCCGCCGCGATCTCCACCTCGGCGCGATGCACCGCGTATTCGGGTCCGCGGCTCACCTCGACGCGGCAGCGTCCCGCCGGCACCGGGACGACGGCCGTCCCGCGGGCGTGGAAGTAGCCGTACTCGAACGCGCTCCCCCCCCGGACGAACGCGTCGTCCGCGTGCCGCCAGGCGTCGTCCGGCCCGAAGAAACGGCCGTCCGGCCCCATAACCGACACGCGCGCCGCCATCGGCTTGCCGGCGGCGTCCGCCACCCTGATCCGCAGCGTCCCCCAGGCTCCCAGTCTCCGCCGCGCGCCGAGGTCGACCGTCGAGATCTTGCCTCCCGGGATTTCGATGATCCGCAGCTCGGTGTCGCCGTGCTCGTTGGCGACGTAGACGATGCGCCGCGCGTCGGGCGACCAGCGGGGCGCCGTGGCGTCGTAATCACCATAGGTCAGCGGGAACGGATCGCCGCCCTCAGAGGTCATCAGCCAGAGGCTGTGCCATGACCGGCCGAGATAGGAGGCGTAGACCACGCGCCGGCCGTCGGGCGACCAGTCTGGGCGCGCCTTCCAGGTCGTCTCCTCGTAGCGGATCTCGCGCGCTTCCGAAGCGGCGACCACGCCCGAGCCCGGACGCGCCGCCATGCGCCAGAACCCGCCGGTCCCCCAGACGTGGCCGCGATTGGAGACGAACAGGATCTCGCTGCCGTCGGGCGACCAGGCGGGGGAGATGTAGTGGTCGAGGACGCTGTAGTAGTAGCGCGGCAGGCCACTGTCGTGATCGTCGGTCAGCCGCTCGGGCTCGCCGCCGCGCCCGGCCTCGAATCCCACCGTCTCGATGTGGAAGCGGCCCTCGTGCTCCGTCGAAACGAACGCGACGCGCCGGCCGTCGGGGGAGAAGCGGGGCTCGACGTTGACGGCGCCGTTTCTCACCAGCGGCCGTGTCTCGCCGCTGGCCACCTCCAGGGTGAACAGGTCGACGGCGTCGTCGCGGTACGAGGCGTAGACGACGAAGCGGCCGTCGGGCGACCAGTCCGGCTGCGAGTCGTATCCCGGGCCGTTGGTCACCTGGCGCGTCTCGCCCGAGCCGAGGCGATGGATCCAGAGCGAACCCTGCATCGCCAGGACCAGGTCGCGGCCGTCGGGAGACCAGTCGGCCGACGCCGGGCCGCTGGTCGCCTGCGGGAGATACATCTCGCGGTAGTAGTAGGAATGCGGCAGCCGGATCTGCTTGAGGACCGGCTCGCGCATCTTCGGCGCGTCGGCGGGCGTGGCGGCCGCCGCCGCGGCCGCGGCGAGCAGCAGGCCGGCGGCGG
The DNA here is from genome assembly GCA_035638115.1 of Patescibacteria group bacterium. Taxonomy (GTDB): domain Bacteria; phylum Acidobacteriota; class Polarisedimenticolia; order Gp22-AA2; family Gp22-AA2; genus DASRAN01. The sequence continues at coordinate 49,465 of DASRAN010000042.1, forward strand.
CCATCGACCTGGCGCGTCGCGGCGAGCGGGCTGGGGACGGCGCGGGCGGCATGAGGTCCTCCGGTCGTGGTCGCGACGTCGACGGACGGCGCCACGGGCGGGCATTATAGGGTGGCGGGAGGGGTCCGGGGCGCGCCGCGCGACGATGACAGGCCCGACCGCCGTGTGCTAGCATTTGCCCTCCTGTCGCATTGGATTGAAAGGCAGAGGAGGCATTCACGTGTCCTACGTCATCACTGAAAAGTGCCTCGGGGAGCGTTACGCGACCTGCGTGGCTGTCTGCCCCGTCGATTGCATGCATCCCGGCGAATACAAGGGGGAAGTCTTCCTGATCATCGATCCGGAAGAGTGCATCGACTGCGGGGCCTGCCTTCCCGAGTGCCCGATCGAAGCGATCGTCGAGACCGAGGAAGAGTCTCCCGAGTGGGCGGTCATCAACAAGGATCTGACCCCCACCTTCAAGCAGAACACCCCGGTGCCGCCGAGGCCGGCCAATGACCCGCCGCGCAAGCCGGGGAACAAGCTCCGCTCCTCCTAGTCACAGACGAGCCTCCGGCGGCGCGCACGGCGCGCGGCGCGTCCGGGCCCGCGCTTGCGTGCTGGTGTCCGGCGGTCTCGACTCGATCGTCCTCCTGCGCGAGTCCCTGCGCCGTCATCGCGCCGTGCAGCCTCTCTACGTCCGCGCCGGGCTGCGCTGGGAGGGTCTCGAGCGCGCGCGTCTTCGCCGCCTGCTGCGCCGGCTCGCGTCGCCGCGTCTCCTGCCGCTGCGGACCATCGAAGTGCCGATGACCGATCTCTATCGCGGTCACTGGAGCACCTCCGGCCGCGGCGCGCCCGGCTACGACGATGGCGACGCCTCGGTCTACATTCCGGGTCGCAACATCTCTCTGTTCGCCAAGGCGGCGACCTTCTGCGCCCTGCGCGGCATTCCGATCCTGGTGTCGGGGATCCTCGACTCCAACCCGTTCCCCGACGGCAGCCCCGCGTTCCTCCGCGCCATGGAGCGCGCGCTGGGCCGCGGGCTGGGGGCGCGCTTCCGGATCGAGACGCCGTTCCGGCGCATGGCCAAGGATCGCGTCATCCGCATGGGACGCGATCTGCCGCTCCATCTGACCTTTTCCTGCATCAGCCCGCGCCGGGGCCTGCACTGCGGCGACTGCTGCAAGTGCAAGGAGAGGATCGATGCTTTTCTGCTGGCGGGGGTGGCCGACCGGACCCCCTACGCCGGAGGACCGGGTGCGGCCGCATCGTCGTCCGGACGCACCTCGTCGTCGCGGCCCGCGTCCTCGCGCCGTGCGTCCTCGCGCCGCCCGTCTTCGCCCGGCCGCGGCATCGCCATCGGGTCGGTCGTCGGCTGAAGCACGAGCAGGCTGGTGCCGAACAGCGCCGCCAGCGTCATCCAGGACGTCGCCAGAAGAGCCAGCCCCTGCGCGACGCCGGGGACCGGCGGATCCTTCCCCGGCTCTTCCATGTAGTGCATCGCGGCGGTCACGCCGACGATCAGAAGCACCAGCACCAGGATCTCCATCGCCCCGCGCGTGCGGCGCCGGAACAACCCCAGCCCGTCCCGGACCGGCCGTCCCCAGGCGTTGCGCTCGCGGTACCGGATGGCGACCGGCGTGCAGTAGACCGTCAGCAGCAGGGCGGCGCCGTCGACCCCGGGGGCGATCCACCAGACGATCCCCTTCGCCCACGTCTCGATCGGCTGGTCCGCGGCGAACAGCGCATGCCAGCCGACGGTGCCGAGCGCGACCGGAATCCAGACCAGGAACGAGATCTTGATCTGCAGCCAGAAGAGGGGAAGGAAGAGGATCGCCGCGGCTTCGAGGAAGCGCTGCGCGCCGGACGGCCGCCCCGCGGCCGCCGAGAAGATGACGCCCTGGATGGCGAAGGTGCAGGCGACCGCGATCACCGAGACGAAGACGAACAGGAAGGGCCACTCGGCGGAATCGTCGGCCTGCGCGGTGACGATGCGCACCAGCAGGTCGAGCAGCGTGTAGATGCCGACGAGGTGGAAGCGCGGGTTGATGCCGGCGAAGCTCCGCCCGAGAAGGCTCAACGGGGCCCGCCGCGGCCGACCGGACGGCTCAGCGCCCGTGGACGTAGGAGGCGACGGACGCGGGGGTCTCCCAGAGCCGCACCTCGGAGACGTCGAGGCCGGCCGCGCGCGCCCGATCGCAGATCAGCCGCGCGATCGACTCGGCCGTGGGGTCCTGGTCCATCAGGAAGAGCGGCTCGTCGAGACGCCGGAGCGGCTCGACCAGCGGGTCGTCGCGCCGGAGCAGCAGCTTGTGATCGAGGTTCTGGTCGACGAAGCCTCGCACGATCCGCTCGACCTCGGAGAAATCGGCGACCATCGACTGTCCGTCGAGCGTCTTCGATCCGACCACCACCTCGACGCGTCCGTTGTGTCCGTGGATGTGGGCGCACTTCCCCTGGTAGTCGAGGAGACGATGCCCATAGCAGAATTCGAGGACCTGCGTGACGGTGAACATGGAAGCGGGAACCGTAACATAGCGGCCCAGGCGCGTCAAACAGCGCGTCCCGCGGTCAGCGCAGGGCCGCGGCGCGCGCCAGGATCTTGCCGACCAGCGACGAGACCGGCAGGCCCGCGAGAGCTTTCTCGTCGACCCAGCGATAGCGGGCGCCCCGCGGCTCGGCGAGAAGCGCCGCGGCGCGGATCTCGATCTCGATGCGGCGATAGGTCACCGTATGGCGCACCGACCCGACCCGGGCACCGAGGCGGACGCGCGGTCCCCCCTCGCTGAGTCGAGCGCCGTCCGGCGCGGCGCGCCCCGCCGCGTTCCCGCGCCGCGCGCCGGCGGGGCGGCCCCCCTTCCCGGCCGGCTCGATCAGCGGCACCTCCCAGAGTCCGTCCATGAGGCCCGACGTCGCGCGGCGGCGCAGCAACACCCGGCCGTCGCGATGGATCAAGGCCGCGCGCTGGCGCAGCCGCACGATTCGGCCCGGCGCTCGCGGCGGAGGGATCTCCTCCTGGCGGCCGGCCGCGCGCGCCACGCAGGCGCGGGTCACGGGACAGGCGGCGCAGTCGGGTGTGCCGGGAAGGCAGACGGTCGCGCCCAGCTCCATGAGAGCCTCGTTCAGGTCGCCCGGCGCCCCGGCGGCCTCGACCAGGCGCCGCGCGTCGGCCCACAGACGCGCCCCGACCTCGCGGCGCCGCGGATCGCGCCTCTCGCCAGCGAGGCGGCAGAGGACGCGCGTGACGTTGCCGTCCAGGATCGGCTCCGGCCGGCCGTAGGCGATGCTCAGGATCGCGCCGGCGGTGTAGCGCCCGATCCCCGGCAGCGCCAGAAGCGCCTCTCGCCCGGAGGGCACGCGGCCGCCGTGCTCCGCGGCGATGCGGCGCGCCGCGGCATGCAGATGACGGGCGCGCCGGTAGTACCCGAGGCCGGACCAGGCCGCCAGCACCTGCGTCTCGCTGGCGGCCGCCAGCCGCCGCAGGCTCGGAAAGGTCCTGACGAAGCGCTCGAAGTGGGGGACCACGGCCTTGACCGTCGTCTGCTGCAGCATGATCTCCGACACCCAGACGCGGTACGGGTCGCGGCGGCGCCTCCAGGGCAGGTCGCGGCGATGCCGGCGGAACCAGACGACGAGCGCTTCGGACACCACAGCGGGGCGCACGGCGCCGATTATAATGGCCGCATGCCCGGGACAAATCCGCCCGCAGGAATGCCGCCGCTGAGCGTCACCCGGCACGCGCGCGTCTACCGCGAGTACCTGTACGTCTATCCGGTGCTGTCACGCCGGGCGCGCGGCATCTCCATCGGCATCAACCTGAACCCCGATACGGTGTGCAACTTCGACTGCATCTACTGCCAGGTCGACCGCGTCAACCCGCCCCGGGTGAAGGAGGTCGACGAGGCGCGCCTCTACGAGGAGCTGCGCACGGCGCTGCGGGCGGCGCGCGACGGGTCCCTGTTCGCCCGCCCGGAGTTCCGCGAGGTGCCGCTCTCGCAGCGCGTCGCCCGCGACATCACCTTCGCCGGCGACGGCGAGCCGCCCTCGTACCCCAACTTCGTGGGCGTGGTGCGGGAGACGCTGCGGATCAAGCACGAGGAGGGGTTCGCCGGACTCAAGGTCATCCTGTTGACCAACGCCACCCTGATCGATCGGCCGAAGGTCCGGGAGGCGATGCGTCTGATGGACGTGGATCACGGCGAGTTCTGGCTCAAGCTCGACGCCGGCACCGAGCCCTACTACCAGCTCGTCGAGCGCACCACGATCCCCTTCGCCAAGGTGCTGCGCAACATCCTCGAGGCGGCGCGCGTGCGACCGGTCGTGCTGCAGAGCCTGTTCATGAAGATCGACGGAACCGGTCCGGCGGCTGCGGAGATCGCGGCCTACGGGGCCCGCGTGCGCGACATCCTCGACGACGGCGGACGGGTCAGCCTCATCCAGGTCTACACGGTGGCCCGCAAGCCGGCGGAGGCGAAGGTCACCCCGCTCGACGACGCCGAGGTCGACGCGCTGGCCGCCGAGGTCCGGCGCCTCGTCGGACCGGGCGTGCCGGTCGAGGCGTTCTACAGCGGGAGGGTCTGATGCCGACGACCGGTGCGCGGCCCGGGCGCGACGATGGACGACCTCTGGATCGTTCGGCCCGACGACCGCCGGAGCGGCTGCTGCGCGCGCTGCAGATCAACCTCGATCACTTCCGCATCTGGTCGAAGGTCACCTGGAACCGGGGCCGCATCCTGGCGACCCGCGGCGACACGTGGGAGACGCACGACACGCCGGCCTACTTCGAGGAGCCGGGGTTGTTCTACCGCGGCACGCAGGCGATGCCCGAGGTGACCGAGACGCCGGCCGGGCGGATCCCGTACGCGCAGGTCACCCGGTTCACCTTCCCGACCCTCTGCCCGTCGCCGTTCGAGGAGACCAACGTCGCCGTCGGCCGCCTCTATCGCGCCACCCTGCAGCCCGACGCCCCGGTGGTGCTGATCAGCCACGGCTGGGCGCACAAGACGCTCAAGACGATCGAGCACCTCTACGTGCGGCCGTTCCTCAAGGCCGGTTTCTCGGTCGCCTTCGTCATCCACCCGTTCCACATGGAGCGGACACCGCGCGGCTCGTACAGCGGCGAGCTGGTCGTCAGCGCCGACGTCCACCTGACCGTCGAGGCGTTCCGTCAGGGGGTGGTCGATCTCATCGGAACCGCCGACTGGCTTCGCTCGCGCGGCCACCGCCGCGTCGGGGTCATGGGGTACTCGCTCGGCGGCTACCTGGCCGGCATCATGGCGGCGGTGCGCGGCGACTGGACCTTCGCCGTCCTGGGTGGCACCGGCGACGGCGCCGTCTCGCCGATCCTCGACACGCCGCTGGGCAAGAACATCCGCGAGGATCTGCAGGCCTGCGGCATGCTCGACCGCGACAAGCTGACGCGCGCCTGGCGGATCATCTCGCCCGCCGCCTTCCGCCCGCGCGTGCCGAAGGATCGCATCCTGCTCGTCGCCGGCCGCTACGATCGGATCATGCTGCCGCAGTCGGTGCGCCGCCTCTGGAACGCCTGGGATCGCCCGACGCTGCACTGGCTCAAGCGCAGCCACTACACCCTGCTCGCGACCAACGGCGGGCTCCTGGCACACGCCATCCCGTTCATGCGCCGGGCGAGCGACGGGAGCTAGCCGATCCGCATGCGGTGCCGCCTGCGTCCTCCGGCTCCGCGGCGCCTCCGATCCGTCCTTCCGATCCCGTGCCGCCTCATCCTCATATTGTCCTGTCTGGCGCCCGTCGTGCGGAGCGTCGTGGCCGCGCCACCCATCCCGGAGGACGAACGGATCGGCCGGAGGCTGGCCGATGCAGTCATCGAGAGCGCCAGAGCCTACGCGCAGGCCGGCCGCCGCGACTGGGTCGCCTGCGACGCGGGGGCGGCGGCCGCCACGCAGCAGATCTGCGCCGCCGAGCAGGCGGTCGCGGGCGCCATCACCCAGGCGACGGTGCTGCGTGAAGAGGATCGCAGGGCCGGGAGGGAGGACGTCGGCGCGACCGAGGCGGCCGCCTACTCATGGCTCATCGACAAGGGTCTGGATTCCCGCCAGTCGATCGTCCGGCTGCACGTGCTGATGCGGATCTTCGACCTGTGCGATCAGGGATCGTTCATGAGCGAAGTGGGGAAGCGGCGCTGCCCGGATTTCGTCGAGAAGGGGTGCCTGCTCGTCCTGCACCGCGATTCCAACGGGCTCAACCGTCAGGTCGCGCTGGAGATTCTCGGAGCCGGGTACGCGAGCGACGCCTCGGTCGGCGTGCTGGAGGATCTCGCGGCGAAGCCGGCGCGGGCCGCCCTGGAGTGCCGCAGGGTGTTCACCGGGGGAGCGGACGGCGGCGAACCGGTCAGCCTCGACGCCGTAAACCGGGCGTACGGCAATGCGCGCTCGCCGTGCGAGCACGAGCTGTCGCGCGCGCTGCTCAAGGCCCTCCAGGACCAGCGCGATCAGGCCGCCCCGGCCCCCTGAGCCGGCCCGGGGGTCTCGACGTATCGATCAGGCGCCGCGGTGCGTCGCGGTCGCAATCTGCCGGACCACCTCGGCGACCGGCACCGTCGACGTGTCGATGGTGAGGTCGGCCATCGCATAGAGCGGCCGGCGGGCGGCGAGGAGCGCCTCGAGCTCGGCCATGGCGTCGGGATTGCCCGCCATCGGACGGCGATCCCCCTGCGCCTGCACGCGCCGATAGTGATCACGCGGCGTGGCGGAGAGCCAGATCGTCGTGCACGAGGCCCGCAGAACGGCGTAGGTCTCCGGATCGGTGACCAGACCGCCACCGGTGGCGAGGACGGCGGGTCCCGCGCCGGAGGCGAAGCGCGACAGCACCTCGCGCTCGAGACGGCGGAAATACCGCTCGCCGTGCATCTCGAAGATCTGCGCCAACGGCAGTCCGGCGGCCTCCTCAATCAATGCGTCGAGCTCGAGGAACGGCACCTTGAGGGCGCGCGCCAGCCGGGCGCCGATGGTGCTCTTGCCGGCGCCGCGCAGGCCGATCAGGGCGATGCGCGGGCCGCCGGCGCCGACGGGGGAGGCGAGCAGCCGGAGAAAGGGGACATCGAGCGCGCGCGCCAGATCGTCGAGGCGCCGCAGGGACACGTTGCCGTGCCCCGATTCGATCTGCGCCAGGAAGCGCTCGGAGACCCCGGACAGGGCGGCGAGGGCGCGGCGGGTGTGGCCGCGGGCCCGGCGCTCTTCGCGCAGCGCGCGGCCGACGCGGCGCAGGAGGTCCGATGGGCCGCTCGCGCGCGGATGCGGCGTCGACGAGATTCGGGCTCTGCGCGGCATGGAATGCGTAGTATAGTGCAGGTCACATCGGAAACTGAATATGAAAGTGCAATATAGTGCATCCCGGCGTGGATGCCGTGGAGGATTGAATTGACCCCAACCGACGCGAACCAGGCGCCGCTCACCTTCGAGACCGAACCGGCCCGCTATCGACACTGGAAGCTTGAGACCCAGGGCGACGTCGCCACGCTCACCTGGGACGTGCAGGAGTCGCAGCCGCTGCGTCCGGGCTACGCCCTGAAGCTGAACTCGTACGACCTCGGGGTCGACATCGAGCTGGCCGACGCGGTCGAGCGTCTGCGGTTCGAGCATCCGGAGGTGCGCGCCGTCGTCGTCCGGTCCGGCAAGGAGCGGGTCTTCTCGGCCGGCGCCAACATCCACATGCTGGCGTCGTCGCAGCACGGCTTCAAGGTCAACTTCTGCAAGTACACCAACGAGACGCGTCTTGCGATCGAGGACGCCTCGGCCCACTCGGGACAGAAGTACCTGGCGGCGTGCAACGGCATCGCCGCGGGCGGCGGTTACGAGCTGGCGCTCGCCTGCGACGAGATCCTCCTGGTGGACGACGGCAATTCGGCCGTCAGCCTGCCGGAGGTGCCGCTCCTCGGGGTGCTCCCGGGGACGGGCGGCTTGACGCGTCTGGTCGACAAGCGCCGCGTGCGCCGCGATCACGCCGACGTCTTCTGCACCCTCGCCGAGGGGGTGAAGGGCCAGCGCGCCGCCGACTGGCGCCTGGTGGACTCCATCGCCCCGCGCAGCCGGTTCGAGGCGGCGGTCGCCGAGCGCGCCGCGCGGCTGGCCGCGGCCGGACCGGCGAGGACCGGTCCGGGCGTCCGTCTGACGCCGCTGAAGACCGACATCGGCCGCGACCTCTGGACCTACTCGACGGTCGCCGTCGGTCTCGATCGCAAAGGCCGCACGGCCACCCTCACCTTGCGCGGACCCGCCGACGAGCCGCCGGCCGACGCCGCCGCGGCGCGCGCGCAGGGCGCCGGGCTCTGGATGCTGCGGCTGTCGCGCGAGCTGTCCGACGCGCTGCTGCGTCTGCGCTTCAACGAGGAGGAGATCGGGGTCGTTCTCATCAAGTCGATCGGCGATCCGGATCGCGTGGCGCGCCACGACGCGGCGATCTCCGCTCTGGCGCGCTCCGACTGGTTCGCGCGCGAGGTGATCCTCCACCTGGCGCGGACGCTGCGGCGGCTGGAGGTGACGGCGCGATCCCTCTTCGCGCTGGTCGAGCCGGGCTCCTGTTTCGCGGGCTCGATCCTGGAGACGGCGCTGGCGGCCGACCGCATCTACGCCCTCGACGATCCGAAGCGCCCGGTGACCCTGATGCTCACCGGGCTGAACTTCGGGGCGCTGCCGATGGGTCACGGGCTGACCCGGCTCCAGGCGCGCTTTCTGGGCGATCCCGCCCGTCTCTCGGAGATGCAGGCGAAGGCGGCGGCCGGCGGCGCGCCGCGCTTCGACGCGGCGGCGGCGCTCGAGGCCGGACTCGTCACCGTCGCGGCCGACGAGATCGATTACGAGGACGAGGTCCGCGTCGCCATCGAGGAGCGGGCGTCCCTGTCACCCGACGCGCTGACCGGGATGGAGGCCTCGCTCCGGTTCCCCGGCGCCGAGACGATGGAGACCAAGGTTTTCGGACGCCTCTCGGCCTGGCAGAACTGGATCTTCCAGCGACCCAACGCCGTCGGCGATCAGGGGGCCCTGAAGTGCTACGGCAAGCCGGAGCGCCCGGCGTTCGACTGGAAGCGGACCTAGCACGCAGAAGATCCGGCACGATGAAGGTGAAGAGGAGACCGCGGCGATGAACGTCGACCTGTCCGAGAAGATCCCCAACAACGTCAACCTGTCGAACGACAAGCGCCTGCAGCGCGCGCTCGAGCACTGGCAGCCGTCGTTCCTCGGCTGGTGGAAGGACATGGGCCCGGCGCGTTATCAGGAGAACGACGTCTACCTGCGCACCGCGATCTCGGTCGATTCGGCCGGCTGGGCGAACTTCGACTACGTCCGTATGCCCGATTACCGCTGGGGGATCTTCCTGGCGGCGCCCGAGAAAGATCGAGTCATCGGCTTCGGCGATCATGCCGGCCAGCCGGTCTGGCAGGAGGTCCCGGGTGAGCACCGCAACGCCCTGCGGCGTCTCATCGTGACGCAGGCCGACACCGAGCCGGCCTCGGTCGAGCAGCAGCGCCGGCTGGGTGAGACCTGCCCGAGCCTCTACGACCTGCGCAATCTCTTCCAGGTGAACGTGGAGGAGGGGCGGCATCTCTGGGCGATGGTCTATCTGCTGCACGCCTACTTCGGACGCGACGGTCGCGAGGAGGCCGAGGCGCTCCTGGCGCGCCGCTCGGGCGACGCGGACCGCCCCCGCATCCTGGGCGCCTTCAACGCGCCGATCGACGACTGGCTGTCGTTCTTCATGTTCACCATGTTCACCGACCGCGACGGCAAGTACCAGCTGCTGGCGCTGGCGGAGAGCGGCTTCGATCCGCTGTCGCGCACCACGCGCTTCATGCTCACCGAAGAGGCGCACCACATGTTCGTCGGCGAGACCGGCATCCGGCGGATCGTCCAGCGCACCTCGGAGCTGATGAAGGACGCTCCCGGCGGAGACGTGCGGAGGGCCGGCGGGATCGATCTCGCCACCCTGCAGAAGTACATCAACGACTGGTATTCGCTGTCGCTCGATCTGTTCGGCGGCGAGATCTCGTCCAACGCCGCCGAGTACTTCGCCAACGGCCTGAAGGGGCGCGCCAACGAGCGCAAGGCGGCCGATCACGTCGCGCTCGAAGGGGCCTACGACATGCAGGTGCCGGAGGGGGGGCGTCTCGTGCACCAGGCGGTGCCTCTGAGAAACGCGATGAACGAGGTGCTGCGCGACGCGTACGTCGACGACAACCAGCGCGGCGTCGACATGTGGAACAAGACACTCGCCGAGGCCGGGCACGAGGGCCGGCTGACGCTCCCGTTCCGCGGCTTCAACCGCCGCATCGGACTGTACGCCAGCCTCCACTGCACGCCGGACGGGACCCTGCTCTCGCGGGAGGAGTGGACCAGACGCCGCGACGAGTGGCTGCCCTCGGAATCCGACCGCGATTTCGTCCGCAGCCTGATGCGCCCGGTGTACGAGCCGGGGAAGATGGCCGGCTGGATCGCGCCACCGAGCAAGGGCATCAACAACCAGCCGCTCGGGTTCGAGTACGTCCGGCTCGACTGAGCCGCGCGGCCGCGGATTCCGCGGTTCCTCCTGAACCTTTCGCCGACCCGGTCCGTTAGAATGCCCGTCTCCGGCCCCGCGTCGCATCGGGCCGGTGGAGGGTCCCATGGAAGAGTCGGGAAACGGCCGCAAGGCACGGCCACAGGGCCGCAGGGAATTCCTTCGCTCCACCGCCTGGGTCGCGGCGATCGCCGGGCTCGGCGGCCGCGGCCTCTTGGCGGCGCCGAAGGAGAAGCAGAAGGACAAGCCGGCGGGCGAGGCGGCCGGCAAGCCGAAGGAGGGCGGAGCCGGCAGGAAGATCCTGATCCTCGGCGGCACGCGGTTCCTCGGCCCCGCGGTGGTCGAAGCCGCCCGCAAGCGCGGCCACTCCATCACCCTGTTCAACCGCGGCAAGACGAATCCCGGTCTTTTCCCCGACGTCGAGACCCTGCTCGGGGACCGCAACGGCAACCTCAAGTCGCTCGAGGGACGGACCTGGGACGCGGTGGTCGACACCTCGGGCTACGTGCCGCGCATCGTGCGCGACTCCGCGACGCTGCTCGGCAAGACCACTCCGCACTATCTGTTCATCTCCACCATCTCGGTCTACGCCCCCGGGCTGAAGCCCGGTTCGGACGAGAGCGCGGCGGTCGCCACCATCGCCGACCCGGCGACGGAGAAGGTCGACAACGATACCTACGGCGCGCTCAAGGCGCTCTGCGAGCAGGCGGCCGAGAAGGCGATGCCGGGGAAGGTTGCGAACATCCGCCCGGGTCTCATCGTCGGCCCGGACGATCCGACCGATCGGTTCACCTACTGGCCCGTGCGCGTGGCGCGGGGAGGAGAGATCCTGGCCCCCGGGGGCCCGGCCGATCCGGTGCAGTTCATCGACGTCCGCGACCTCGGCGCGTGGATCGTGAAGGTGATCGAGGATCGCACCGTCGGGGTCTTCAATGCCGTCGGTCCGGCCGAACGGACCGGCATCGGCCGGCTGCTCGACGCCTGCAACGTCTCGGTCGGTGGCGGCAAGGCGAAGTTCACCTGGGCCGACGCGGCCTTCCTCGCGGAGCAGAAGGTCGAGGCCTGGTCCGACATGCCGGTCTGGGTGCCCGCGGAGGGTGACGACGCCGGCGCCGCCCAGGTCGCGATCGGCCGGGCCATCGGCAAGGGACTCGCCTTCCGGCCGATCGAGGACACCTGCCGCGCCACGCTCGACTGGTTCAAGACGCTGCCCGCGGACCGCCAGGCGAAGCTGAAGTCCGGCGTCACGCCGGAGCGTGAGACGGAGGTCCTGGCCGCCTGGCACGCCCGTCAGCAGCCGAAGGGGTGAGCTCACCCGGCCGGGCGCTGCTGCGCCGGGTGGTCGAGGTCCGGGACGAGGAGGTCGGGGCCCTCCTCTGGTCCTGCGGCTACTCGTTCGCCGTGCTCGCCTCGTTCTACGTCCTGCGCCCGCTGCGCGAGGAGATGGGAGTCGCCGGCGGGGTCAGGAACCTCCCCTGGATGTTCACCGGCACGCTGGCCGCGACCCTCGCCGTCAGCCCCCTTTTCTCGATGCTGGTGTCGCGCTACAGCCGGCGCCGGTTCATTCCGTACGCCTACCACTTCTTCACCGCCAACCTGGTCCTCTTCTTCGTGCTGTTCCGCACGCTCGAGGGGGACGCGAAGGTGGCGGCGGCGCGCGCCTTCTTCGTCTGGACGAGCGTCTTCAACCTGTTCGTCGTCGCGGTCTTCTGGGGCTACATGGCCGATCTGTTCCGCAGCGAGCAGGGGAAGCGGCTGTTCGGATTCATCGCCGCCGGCGGGACTCTCGGGGCGATCGCCGGCTCGGGGCTGACCACCGCGGCGGTGCGCGTCATGGGAACAACCCAGCTCCTGCTCGTGGCGGCGGCGTTCGTGCAGATCGCGGTGCTCGCGTTCCGGCGGCTCGATCGTCTGCCGCTCGCGGGGACGACCGAAACCGCCGTGATGACGCGCACCGGCGCCTGGGGCGGCCTGACTCTCGTGCTCGGCTCCGCCTATCTTCTGATGATCTGCCTTTACATGCTCCTGTTCACCACCGCCTCGACCTTCACCTATCTCGAGCAGGCGCGTCTGGTGGCGGCGGCGTCGGCGAGCCCCGAGGCGCGCACGGCGATCTTCGCGCGCATCGATCTCCTGGTGAACATCCTGTCGCTGCTGCTGCAGGCCCTGCTGGCGGGCCGGATCGTCCGCGGTCTCGGGGTCGGACCCGCCCTCGTCATCCTGCCGCTGGTCCACCTCGCGGGGTTCGCCTCGCTCGTCGCCTGGCCCGTGCTGAGCATGTGCGTCATCTTCCAGGTCCTGCGGCGCGGCACCGACTACGGCGTCGCCAAGCCGGCGCGCGAGGTCCTCTACACCGTCCTCGATCGCGAGGAGAAGTACAAGGCCAAGAGCTTCATCGACACCTTTGTCTATCGCGGGGGTGACGCCGTCGGCGCCTGGGTCTACCAGGGGGTGATCGCCGGGGGCGAGCCGGCGATGCGTGTCGCCCTGGCCAGCGGCCCGATGATCGCGGTCTGGATCGGCGTCTGCCTCTGGCTCGGACGACGGCAGCGCCGGCGCGCCGCGGAGAACGAGGCGGCCGCGCTCACGGCGGCCTGATCGGGAGCCCGCCGGGCGCTCAGGAATTGATCGGCGGCGCGTTAGAGGCGATGCCCGGGGCGGCGCCGGAGGCGGGCCCGGTCGCCGCGGTCGGATCGACGGCCGGAGAGGCCGGAGGCACCGCCCGGGCCGCGGGCTCCGCGCCGAACCGGGTGACCAGGGCGGCGCCCATCGCCAGCACGCTCACCACCAGTCCGAAGGCCAGCCCCAGGATCGGCACCAGACGGAGCACGGCGAAGACGATGAATCCGGCCAGCACCGCCGCGAGATGCGGCAGCTCCCGGGAGAGCACGTTGCGTCCGAGGGTGCGGCCGATGAGATACAGCAGACCCGCCAGCCCGAGCCACTTGGTCACGGCTCCGATGAAGATCAGGAGCATCGCGACCGGGATGCCGATCAGCGTCACGATCAGGAGCAGCGAGCCGACGATCAGGACCGCGTAGGCGAGGACGCCGACCCCGAGCGCCGAACCCCAGCGTGTCGGGAAGGCTGCGGCGATGTTCGCCACGCGCCTGGGAACGAGCGCGCTGATGAGCAGGAGGATGACGAACAGGAAGGCCAGGGAGATCAGCTTGAGGATCAGGAACAATCGGATCAGGCCCGAGAGCCCTCCGCCGTGCCCCATGAACGGCAGGAGGTTCATGAAGGCGATGTTGACGGATTCGCCCTCCACGCGGCTCCCGGCGTCGAGCGCCGGGGCCCACCCGACGCTGACCATCTGGCCCTCGACGCGCGCCGTCTCGGTCAGGTGGACGCTGGACATCACGGCGACCACCTCGCCGTGGGCGGTGCCGCTCATCTCGAGATCGCCGAGCACGACGACGATCTCGCCGGTGACCTCGCCGTCGACGCGCGCCTTGCCCATCACGGTCACCAGGTCGCCCTCGTGAACCGTCCCCGCGGGGACGTACTGGTCGACCCCGACCGAGACCGGCGACGTGTTCACCGTGACCTGCGGGGCCCCCACGACCGGAAGGGGAGCTGCAAAGAGTGCTGCGGAACCGATCGCGAGCAGGCCCGCGAGGCCGGCCGCGATCAGGCGAAGGGATCTCATGACAATCCTCCGTTGGCGGTGTGTCGGGCGGGAAGGCTTGCGACGGGCGCGGTTTTCGACGCCCGGGAAACGACGACGACGCTGATGCCGATCGAGATCAGTCCGGAGAGCGCCGCCAGGAGACCGGCGCCGCGCGCCAGCGGGGCGGCCGCGTCGGCCAGACGCCAGCCGGCATACAGCACGGCGCGCGCCGCATTCAGGAGCGCGGCGGCGAACTGGCCCGCCTGACCGTATCCGTGGGCGGCGAGACGGACCGTGGTCGCGACGAGCGTCCAGAGGGCATGCACGGACGAGTCGCCGCTGAACGCCAGAGCCAGGGCCGTGACCATCAGCAGGGAAAGCGCGGCGACCCCGCCGGCGATGCTGGCGGCCCACGACAGCCCCGCCCAGCGCTCCGACAGGGGGGCGGGCGCGGGAGCCGGCGCGGCGGCGGCGATCCGGCGCATGACACGCGACGTGACGTCGACATCGGCCGTGCGCCCGCGCAAGGGCGCCATCGCCCGATCCGCCCACACGGCCCCCGGGTCCCCGGTCCGTGGCCGGCGTTGCGGGAAGATCATTCTCATCGGGCGGCCTCGAACGCCCCTTCCGGGGCGAGCCCGGGGTAGTGGCGGCGGATGATCTCCTTGAGCATGGCGCGGGCGCGGAAGAGCCGCGACTTGACCGTTCCTTCCGGCAGGTTCAGGGCCCGCGCCACCTCGTCGAGGGAGAGACCTTCGACATGGGTCAGGACGAGGGGCGTCCGGTAATGGTCCGGCAGCCGTCCCAGCGCTTCGAGAAGCGTGGCGGAGCGCTCCTGCTCCCCGGCCAGATCGGCCTGCGACGGACCACCGTCGGCAAGGCTCTCCGGGATCTCCTCGGAGCGGGCGTCGTGGCGGCGGCTCCGCCTGTGGTCGAGGGCGGCGTTGACCGTGATCCGGTAGAGCCAGGTGGAGAGGGCGTGTGACGGCTCGTATCGGCTCAGGCTCCGGTACACCTTGTAGAACACCTCGCTCGCCACGTCCTCGACCTCCTGCCGGGGGACCCCCATGCGTAGCGCCGCGGTCGCCACCAGCCGCTGGTAGCGGCGGACCAGGAGCTCGAACATCTCGGTCCGTCCTTCCAGGACCTGCTGGACCAGCTCGAGATCGGTGGGCTCGGCAGCCATCGGGGGTCTTACCGGTCCGACTGGATAGTACCGGCCCGGCCCGATCCCGGTTCCGGGAAAAGTGGGACGGATGACGACCCGGCCAGCCCGCTCAGGCCTCCGGAAGAGCGCACCCGGCCCGTCAGTGGTTGAGGTTCAGGAGGACGAGCCGGGGCTCGGACATCTCGTGCATGGTGTAACGCGGACCCTCGCGCCCGATGCCGGAATCGCGCACCCCGCCGTACGGCATGTTGTCGATTCGGGTGTTCGGGGCGTCATTGACCACCAGACCGCCGACGTGGAGGTTCTCGACCGCGTACTGGATGCGCCGGACGTCGTGGGTGAACAGACCGCCCTGCAGCCCGAAGGCAGAGTCGTCGGCGACCCGCACCGCCTCCTCGAAGTCGCGGTAGCGCGCCAGGGTGACGACCGGCCCGAACACCTCCTGGCAGGAGACCTTCAGGTCGCGGGCGGCGTCGGCGAGGACGGTCGGCTGGACCAGGTTGCCCTCGCGGCGGCCGCCCGCCAGGAGCCTCGCGCCGCCCGCCTGCGCCTCGGCGATCCAGGCCATGATCCGATCCGCGTTCCCCGAATCGATCACCGGGCCGACGACGGTCTCCGGGTCGCGCGGGTCGCCCGCCTTCAGCCGGCGCACGCCCTCGATGAAGCGCTCTTCGAACGACTTGTAGATCGACTCGTGGACCAGGATGCGCTGCACCGAGATGCACGACTGGCCGGCCTGTCCGAACCCGCCGAGCATCGACCTCTGCACCGCGTAGTCGAGATCGGCGTCCTCGTGGACGATGCAGGCGGCGTTGCCACCGAGCTCGAGGGTCACCCGCTTGCGCCAGGCCAGCTGCTTGAGCCGCCACCCGACCGGGCCGCTGCCGGTGAAGGTCAGGAAGGGGAACCGATCGTCGGTGGCCAGCCGCTCGCCGACCGACGGCTCGCAATTGACCACGTTGAAGGCGCCCGGCGGCGCTCCCGCTTCGTTCACGATCTCCGCCAGGCTGAGCGCCTCGAGAGGGGTCTGGCGCGCCGGCTTCAGGACCATGGAGCTGCCGACCGCGAGGCACGGCGCCAGCTTGTGGGCCACGAGATTCAGCGGAAAGTTGAACGGCGAGATCGCCGCCACCGGTCCGATGGGCACCATCACCGTGTAGGCCTGGAACCCCGCCGTGTGCGCCTCGATGTCGACCGGCACCACCTCCCCGGCCCAGCGCTTCGCTTCCTCCGCCGCGATCGTGAAGGTGGAGACGCATCGATCGACTTCGGCGCGCGAGAACTGGATCGGCTTGCCCATCTCGGCGGTCATCGTGGAGGCGATCTCCTCCTTGCGCCGCGCCACGCCCTGCGCCGTGCGGTGCAGGATGTCGGAACGCTGCCGCCGCGACAGACGCCGCATCGCGTCGTAGCCGCGCAGCGCGGCCTCGGTGGCGGCCTCCATCTCGTCCGCGCCGCCGAGCGCCACGGTCGCGACTTCCGCCCCGTCCCAGGGACTTCGGACGGCGGAGGTCCGGCCGGTGGTGACCGCACGGCCGTCGATGAACAGCGATCGACTGGAGGACATGGCGTTTTTCCTCGAAGGAACGACGACTATAAGAGCGCCCCGGCGAAACCGCAAGGGGACCCGGCGCGGTGCTATCATCGCCTCTCCCGCGTCCCGAGGACCTCCCGCATGCCGACACGAGTCCCGCGATGATCCTCGGCCTGGCGCTGGTCGTGCTGTCCCTGTTCCTCTGGCTCCTGGGGACCCATTTCGGAGCGGCGCGCTGGTACGACCGTCCCGGATTCGCGCGACATCGGCTGTTCGACCCGCTCCTCGCCGCGGCCCGATGGTCGTCTCTGGCCGCCGGGCTCGCGCTCCTGTGGCGCGCCTCGCCGCCCGCGGCGTTGACGGCCGCAGCGCTGCTCTTGGGTCTCGCGGGATGGAGGGCGATCGCGCGCGGCGAGGCGTTGCGGGTCCGTGCCCTGCGTCGCCGTCTGGCGGAGCTGCGCGCCGCGCGTCCCGGGGTGTCGGAAGAGGACGCGCTGAGGCTGGCGGTCCTGGAGCGCCATCCGGAGTGGGGCGAGGAGCTGGTCGGGCAGATGATCCTGGACTACCGCGGAGCGGACCAGCTGGCCCGGGTGATGACGCGCATGGAGCGGGGATTCCGGGGATTCCGCCCGGGCGCGGGGATCAGGCGAGCAGCGGGACGATCTGATCCTGCACGGCGGTCGTGACCTCGACCGAGCGCTCGTCGAGGTAGACGTCGATCTCGCTGCGCACGCCGAATTCGGGCAGGTAGATCCCCGGCTCGATCGAGAAGCCGGTGCGCGGGATCAGCTGGCGCTCGTCGATGGTCTCGAGCGAGTCGATGTTGCAGCCGTTGCCGTGCACTTCGAATCCGATGCTGTGACCGGTGCGGTGCAGGAAACGTTCCGCGTATCCGCGGGCACGGACGTGCGCGCGCGACACCTCGTCCACCTCCGAGCCGCGCACGCGTTTGCCGCGGGCCACCGACTCGCGCAGGAAGGCGACCGCGGCGTCGCGGGCTCCGGCGACGATGTCCCAGATCTCGCGATGCTTGTCGGGCACCTTCGAGCCGAGATAGGCCATCCAGGTGATGTCGGCCCAGATCGACCCCTCCGGCTCCTCGCGGCACCACAGATCGAGCAGCAGGAGATCGCCGCGGCGGATCGGCGCGCTGTCGCGCTCGCGCGGCTCGTAATGCGGATTGCCGGCGTGCGCGTTGACGGCGACGATGGGCGGGTCGGCGTACAGCCCGCGCTCCTTGTACTGGCTCATCATGAACTGCTGGATGGCGTATTCGCTCGGCTCGCGGCCCGCGGCGACGGCGGTCGCGACCTCCTTGAAGGTGGCCTGCAGCACCTCGCGCAGTCCCTGGGCGGCGCGGCGATGCGAGGCGAGCCCCTCGGCGCTCCAGCGCGCCTCGCAGTACTGCACGAGGTCGGCGCTGCTCACGACCTGCGGCCCGGCGGCGCGGACCATCTCGATGGTCCCGGCGTCGACCCGGGAGACATATGGGATGACGCCCATGGGCGCGTATTCCATCGCCACCTTGTCGATCCCCTTCAGGATCTCGCGCAGCTTCTCGTTCAGTTCGCGGTAGGCGACGAACGGGATCCGGCGGCCCGGCAGGTCGGCGAACAGGTGCGCCTCGATGGCGTGATGCAGCCAGACCGGCTCCCCCGTTTGCGGCAGGAGACCGAACCACCGCCGGGTCGCGAACCGCTCCGGACCGAGACCGGCGATGTGGCGCGCGATCGGGTTGCAGGCGTGGAAGTCGTAGAGCAGCCACGCCGGGATCTGCAGCTCGCGAAGACTCGACTGGATGACGTCCAGATTCATGGGGCCGTAGGTTACCACAGCGCGCCGGGTGCCGATCCGGACGGTCGATGTGGACGGTCGATGCGGTGGGTTCGCTGCCGTGCGGGCGTTCCGATTCAGAGTCCCAGTTGACGCCCGGGGGCCGAACCCTCTATAAAGCGGCTGGCCAAGGACAATTCGCCTCGCAGGGGGGTACGCGACTGCGGCACGGCGGGGGGTGATGGGAGGATGAGAATGAGGACGACCAGGAGTGTGGCTGGCCTGCTGCTGTCAGCTCTCGTGACGCTGATGGTTGTCGGTGCGGGTGCGGCGGGAGCGGCGCAGGGCCAGACCATCTCCGATTTCGCGGTCAAGGTCTACAAGGGCGCGCTGTCGCGGCAGCAGGCGGTGGCGGCGCTGCGCGGGGTCGCACCCTCCATCCAGAACCCCGACGCGCGCTTGACCGAGGGGACGGTCGCCGAGATCATGACGGGCTTCGGGATCAAGTCGACCTCCCGGCAGCCGGGTCTCTTAATGGATGAGGGCCGCGCGGATGCCGCGCTCCTGTTCATCTGGCAGTCGTCGTCGTTTCCCGGCGGCCAGGCGGGGGCGTCGAGCGGCGCGGGCGGCGGGCCGATCGATCTTGCGAGCTGCATCGGGGATCGGAACATCTGGACCTGCATGCAGTGCTGTCTCTCGCTGGGCGGGCCGGCCGGCTCGTGCGGCCGTTCCTGCACCTTCGGGGTTTCCCCCAGCGGTCCGTAGCTTTCCCGGGCGGATTTTCGAATCAGGGCCCGCAGGCGTTGCCGACGCCGTTGCCGTCGGTGTCCGCCTGGTCGGGATTGAACGTCGCGGGGCAGTTGTCGCACGCGTCGCCGCGGCCGTCCTGATCGACGTCGGCCTGCCCGGCGTTGCTCAGCAGCGGACAGTTGTCGTTCTTGTCCAGCACGCCGTCGAGATCGTTGTCGAGGTTGGGTGAGGTGCAGGCCGACGGCAGGACGCGCGGCTGCCCGTTCGAGCTGTTCCCCGCGCTGCCTTCGCCGCACGCGTCGGTCGCGGTGATGAGGTAGTAGAAGGCCTGGTTGAGCGGCGGGTTGGTGCCGTCGGTGAAGGAGTTGCTCGGCTGGTCCGGCTGCAGGCAGGTCGAGGTGCTGACGTAGTTGCCACCCAGCGTGGGCCCGGCGGTTCCACGGTAGACGTTGTAGACGTGCACGTCCGGCCTCGTGACCAGGGTCCACTGGTAGGTCCCGGGCGCCGCGACCTTGGCCAGCAGCGTGTCGGTGACGACACCTGGCGTCGTGCCGTCGTCGATCGTGCCGTCGCAGTCGTCGTCGATCCCGTTGCACAATTCGCCGGTCGGGCTGCCGGGCGTGCAGGTGCCCGGGACGCCGCCGACACAGGCCGGCGCCGAGCGCAGGCAGGCGCCCGTCCCGCACGTGAGCGGCGCGATGCCGTCGTCGATCTGGCCGTTGCAGTTGTCGTCGATGTTGTTGCAGACCTCGGTGGTCGGGGAGCCCGGGGTGCAGGTCTGCGGGACGCCGGCGACGCAGTTGTTGACGGTGACCTGGCAGGCGCCCGTGCCGCAGGTGGTGGAGCCGAGACCCTCGTCGGTCTGGCCGTTGCAGTTGTCGTCGATGTTATTGCAGACCTCGATCGTCGGGCTGCCGGGCGTGCAGGTGCCCGGGACGCCGCCGACACAGGCCGGCGCCGAGCGCAGGCAGGCGCCCGTCCCGCAGGTGAGCGGCGCAAGGCCGTCGTCAATCTGGCCGTTGCAGTTGTCGTCGACGTTGTTGCAGACCTCGGCGGTCGGACTGCCGGGGGTGCAGGTCTGGGGGACGCCGGCGACGCAGTTGTTGACCGTGCGCTGGCAGCCGCCGACGCCGCAAGTGCTGGTGCCGAGGGCCTCGTCGACCTGGCCGTTGCAGTTGTCGTCGATGTTGTTGCACGTCTCGACGGCGCCCGGGTAGATGGCCGGGTTCGCGTCGTTGCAGTCGACGTCGGCAAAGGAGCCGTCGCCGTCGCTGTCCTGGCAATGATCGCCGACGCCGTTGCCGTCGGAATCGGCCTGGTCCGGGTTGGCGGTCGCGCAGTTGTCGCAGACGTCGCCCGCGCCGTCATGATCGGTGTCGGTCTGCGTCGGGTTGGCGACGGTGGGGCAGTTGTCGTTCACGTTCATCACGCCGTCGCTGTCGGTGTCGGCGCTCGAGGGGCCGCAGGGATTCGGGTTGGGACGCGCCACGGGAGAGCCGACCAGGCCGGGGTTGCTGAAGCCGAGAGGCCCCTCGCCGCACGAGTTCACGCCGGACACGAAATAGAAGTAGGCGGTGCCGACGGCCGGCATGCCGGGATCGGGGCTGGCGCGGTCGGGCGACGCGGTCTCGAAGCAGGTCTGGTTGTAGGAGAACGCCGTGCCGCCGGTCACCGTGCCGCGGTAGACGTTGTAGGCGTTGACCTGCGGCATCCGCAGCCAGGAGAAATTGGTGCTCGCCGTTCCGGCGCCGCGAATCGACGGACCGAGCTCGCCGGGCGGCGTCTGGACGAACGACACCGTCGGGGCGCAGTCCAGGTTGTTCGGCACGCCGTCGCCGTCGCTGTCCGGCACCATGAACTCGTAGGCGCCCATGTCGGTCGTGGCCACGAAGTCGCCATTGCCGTCCTGCGTGCGCGCCTGGCCGTCGAGGTCGAACTGCGAGACGCCGGTGTTGGTGCCGGCGTCGATCGCCGGCGAGCCGGCCAGCAGATGGAAGTCCTCGGTCACGTTGGTGCCGCTTCCCCAGTTGGCGAGCATCTTGTACGCGACGGAGGCGGCCGCGAGGGCGGGCGTGAACGTGAGGGTTTTCGTGGTGGTGTTGATCACCGTGATCGTCCGCACCACCCCATCGTTGTTGTATTCGATCTTCTGGCCGACGTTGTAGCGGGTCACGTCGCGGACGAGCACCGTGGTCGTCGTGCCTGCCGCGACCGTCGCGTCGCCGAACACCGGGGCGTTCACGAACAGCGGATCCACGGAGACGTTCCCGTTCTGGCCGATGACCTGAGCGTCGGTGAAATCCCCGCCGACGTTGTTCGAGGTCGAGGGGATCTTGACGTTGCCCCAGAGATTCGTGGTGCCGATGATCGGCGTGGTCCGGTCGCTGTGCAATCCTCCGCCCAGACCGGTCGAGGTCACCGCGTTCTTGACGATCAGGTTGTTGCTCAAGGTCACCTGCGGCGGGTTTTGCGTGTTGAGCGTGGTGACGTCCACGCCCGCACCGTACGCCGAGGCGATGTACCCGGACGGGATCACCGTGCCGGTGGCGCTGTTGCCGACGATCGTGTTGTTGGTGATCTGCGCCGTGACCTGGTAGACCGACAGACCGCCACCGTACACGTCGGCCGAGTTCCCGTAGATGAGGTTGTCGGTGACCGTCACCGTGCTGCGACCCGCGAATCCGCCGCCGGACAGAAGCGCGCGGTTGCCGATGATCAGGTTGCGGCGGACGATCGTGCCGGGCGCGCTGTCGATGTACAGGCCCCCTCCCTGGCCGATGGTGCCTTGCGCCAGATTGTCGGCGATCAGGTTCGCTTCGATCAGGATGGGGGTGGTGACCCCGGACTGAGGTCCAAGGGCGAAGATCCCGCCGCCGGTGCCGTACGAGTCGTTGTGGCCGCTGGGGGTCGGGTTCACGACGTTCTGGGTGATGGTGTTGCCGGTGATGGTCGCCAGCCCGGTGGCCACATAGACGCCGCCCCCGAAGAACTCCGGCTGCGATCCGGTGACCACGTTGCCGGTGATGAGATTGTTGCTGACCACGGCGTCCCCGAACACGAATACGCCGCCGCCGGAATAGCTGATGGCGTTGCGCAACTCGCCGGTGCCGCCGGTGATCTTGCAGCCGTCGATCGAGAAATCTGTCGTGGCCCGGCCGGTGCCGCCCGAGCCGAAGATCACCGCGCTGCGGCCGAGCCCGGTGGCGTTGATGGTGGTGGTCGCCGTCCCGGCGCAGATGACGTGCACGTTCGGGTAGACGAAAATCCGCTCCGGATAGTTTCCGGCCGCCACCTGGATGAGCGCCCCGCTCGCCGTCGCCGCGATGATGCGCGAATTGGCGTCGTTGATCGCGGCCTGGATGGTCTTGTAAGGCGCGGCCTGGCTGCCGCAACCTGTGGTGCAGCTGCTCGACGCGCTGACGTAGATGGTCACGGTCCCCGCGGCCAGGACGAGATGGGCCACGAGGCCGAGCGTCAAGACGCAGGAGGCCGCCAGCAGGACGGTCCGGGCGGCACCCGACCGGACGATCGGCCTGGGCCACCGCGACCTCATGCGGGACAGAGCGTTCTTCAATCGGAGAGCGCGGGGTCCGCCTCCGACCTCAGTTGAACGTGACGACACCGCTCCCTCTCAGTGCGGGCCACATCCCGGGCCGAAGTGAGATCGACACATCAGTAATCTATTGGCGCGACGCTTTTATTACCCCGAAAGCAGCCCTTGTCAAGTGATTTGGGGAGGTTGCCGGGTCACTCCCGTCTTCTCACCGGCATTCGCGGCCAGGTCGAGGGTATGAAAGGTCGAGGGCAAGAGGGGCCTGGTGGTATTTTTGCGATGCGAAACGAATCGATCGTCGGAGCAGCAGCCGGCGCGGCGCGTTCAGGTCGGCGGAACCGAGATCCTGCGGATTCGCGTCTGAACGGAGGCGCGTCGCCGTCGGTATAGTTCTTGACGTCGGCAATCCGTGTAGGTTAGCGTGTCGCCAAGAGATCACAGAGCAGGCGGTGAATTCGGCCCGACTATCGAGAGTGTCGCAGCCGCGGATCCGTGGGTCCGGCGGCCCGGAGGGCGCGAGATGAGTATGATGAAAGGACTTACGCTGTTGGGGATTGTGGCCGTCCTGTCGGTGGGCCTCTCCGGGGTCGCCTACTCGTCGGACCAAGCGCCCGCCACCGTCGCGCAGTTCCTCAGCCGCCTTGCCGTGCAGGTCAAGGTGCAGCCTTCGCAGACGACGGAATCGAAAGCGGGGGCGGTCAAGCCGGCGACAGTCCCGTTCGACTCGAGCCTGAACGTGCCGCTCACCTACGATGCAGTCTCCCGGATTGCCGCCGACCTGGGAGTGGCGATCGCGCCGCCGGCCAATCCGGGCGCCGTGGTGAGCCAGGCGCAGGCCGGCGCGATTGCGAGCCTGATCATGGCCTCCCGCGCCGGTGCGAGCGTCGAGGTTCCGGCCGACGAGGTCCCGAACCAGTGTCTTACCTCCAGCAATCGCGGCTCCTGCGTCGATTGCTGTAAGGAGGCCACCGGGCTGGGGGGCCAGTTCTGCGGGCGATTCTGCCACGCGAACGTCCCGCCCCCGGTGAGTCCCGGCGAGCCGCAGCCGTAGCGCAGGGGGCACGCCGGGCCTTGACTGTATATAAATGCAGTTTGTGCATATGTGGTCTCTTCAGTATGAATAGTGTGGAGGGCATTCGCAGTTCGTTCCAACCGGGGCTTCACAGTTGTCGTGCGGCAGGGACGTTTTCGTCACAAGATCTTGCTTGACGGAAAACGGGGTTCGCCGTAGATTCCGGCCGCAAACAGGCTCCGGGTCAATTGCAAGGCGCAGCTCACGCGCTCTTTTGCCATCTCGTTCTGGATGAATTCGAAAGCTGATCGGAGGGAGAGGAACATGACGAAGCGTACGTTCATGGTTCTGGCGTTGGCTGCCAGCCTGATGGTGGTTGGCGTCTACGCCGCCCCAAGCACTCCGGCGAAGGCGAAGGGGGTCACCGTCGGAGATTTCGCAGTCAAGGTCGCGGCGGTGCTGCAGTACGACTCCAGCTCGCCGGCCGCAGCCGTCGGCGCTCTCGAGCGCCGCGGAATCACCTTTTCGACCGACCTGAGCACCCCGATGACCCAGGGCGAGGCGGCCCGCGTGCTCACCGACCTCGGCATCGACGTGGTCGCGCCGAAGAACTCGTCGGACCCGGTCACGGTGCAGCAGGCCGGCACTCTCGCCGGTCTCATCTCGACCCTGTCGAACCGCTCGACTGCGGATGGTCCGGCCCTGCCGGATCAGTGCCTGCACTCGCAGAACCGCGGCATTTGCCAGGACTGCTGCAAGGCGGCGACGCTGTGCGGTCCTCCGCCGGCGGAGTTCGACTGCAACACCTGCGCGAAGTTCTGCAAGAACAACGTGCCTCCGCCCATCAGCCCCGGAGAGCCGACGCCGTAGTTCCAGAAGACGAATCTTGACGAAGAGCGCCCCTGCCGGTGAGCCCGGCCGGGGCGCTCGTTTTTTCGGCGGCCCTCCGTGGCGCGCCCGTGCGAAAATGCCCCGGTGACCATGCGTATCGGCAACGTGTCGCTCGACCAACCGCTCATCCTGGCGCCGATGGCCGGGATCACCGACCGGTATTTCCGGTTGATCCTCAAGCGGATCGGCGGCGTCGGTGTGGTCACCATGGAGTTCATCTCCTCCGAGGCCCTGACCCGGGGCAACACGCGCACCAAAGGAATGATGCAGTTCGCCGAGGAGGAGCGGCCGCTCGCGATTCAGATTTACGGCAGCCATGCGGGGCGGATGGCCGATGCCGCGTCGTTCGTCCAGGACCTGGGCGCCGACATCGTCGACATCAATATGGGCTGCCCGGCCAACAAGATTTTGAAGGGATGCGCCGGCGCCGCACTGATGGGCGATCCAGGGCTGGCTCGCGACATCGTCTCTTCGGTCAGGGGCCGCGTCTCCATCCCGGTCACCGTCAAGTTCCGCCTCGGGCTCGACGACGCCCGGGCCAATTTCCTCGAGCTCGGCCGCATCTGCCAGGAGGAGGGCGCCTCGGCGGTGGCCCTGCACGCCAGGACGGCGCGACAGATGTTCAGCGGCGCCGCGGACTGGCGGCGCGTCAGGGATCTCAAGGCGGCCCTCTCGATCCCGGTGAGCGGGAACGGCGACATCGAGACGCCGGACGACGCGATGCGGCTCTGGAGCGAGACCGGATGCGACGGCGTGATGATCGGCCGGGCCGCGGTCAAGAACCCCTGGATCTTCCGGCAGATCGCGGCGCGCAGGGCGGGCGAGCCGGTGGTCGTTCCGAGCCTCGCGGAGCGGCGGGCGCTCATCCTGCACCATTTCGAAATGCTTCGCGCCGGCGAAGAGGAGCTGCACGCCCTGCACAAGATCCGGACCTTCACCGGCTGGTACACCCACGGCCTGCCTGACGGACGCGCGCTCCGCCAGCGGATCAACAACCTGGAGTCGGTCGCGCAGTTCATCGATGCAGTCGAAGACTTCTTCGGCCAGCACCTCGCCGCCTGAGCCGACCCCACCAATGAGGTCCGGCATCGGAGCCGCCAGTGCCGCGATCGCCGCATCCTGCATCGGGATCATCGGCGTTCTCGGGTCCTGGGACGATCTCATCTCCAGGCCGCGGCCGGTGCAGGCTCCTTCCGCTGAATCACAACCCGCCGTCGCGCCGGCCCTGGAGATCCGGTTCGATCACGACGTGGTCGACCAGATCCTGGCCTTGGCCGCCCGTGGCGTCGCGACGAGCGAAGAGCTCGACCGCTGGGTCCACCTGCCCGGTAATCTGGAGCTGCTCAGACAAGGCCGGATCGACCATGACCTCACCCCGGACCTCCTGAAGGAAGCCGCCAGGGTCGCGATCGGCGGTGGCACCTTCCCCGGCCCCGGAACGCTCGGCACCCTGTCCGGCAGCGATTGGCCCGGGCTGCGGCAGACCCTCGCGGCGGTCCGGGCCCGCGAAGACGACCTGAGGATCCAAGCCGCATCCGCGCTGGCGCCCTACCTGCCGCGCGACCGGAGCCTTCCCCCGATGGTCGTCCACTTCCATCTGGGAGGGAGCTGGGACGGCAGGACCACGGATGCGGTTTTCGTCAACCTGACGCTGTTCCAGACGCGCGGCCCCGCCAGTCTCGCGGGCCTCGACGCCCTTCTCGTGCACGAGCTGTTCCATTGCGCGCACGCGGCTCTCGCGCCCGCGGTCGAGGACTATTCGTCCCGGCAGGCGGCGCTCTACTCGGTCCTCCTGCGGGTCCAGCAGGAGGGCACGGCGCGACACCTGGAGTTCGACTACCTGCGCGCCCACACGCCCGCCGACACGATGGATGCCACCCACTTCGCGAAGTACGAGGATGGGATGCGCCGAGCGCAGGAGTACACCGCGGTGCTGGCGGGCATCGAGGCGACCATCGAGCGGAATCAGATCGAGAAGGCGCACCTCCAGACCCTCGACGCCCTGCAGACCGGCGGGCCTCTCTACGCCATCGGACACGTCATGGCCGAGACGATCGACCGGGACGGGGGGCCTGCGGCGCTGGGGTTCACGGTCGTCAACGGTCCGCTGACCTTTGCGCGAGCCTATCTCGACGTCATCGCGAGGTCAGGCGAGGTCAGCGTGCTCCCGGCGGGATTGCCTCCCCGGCTCGCGGAGCTCGAGCAGGGGTACGGACGGGCCCCGGTCGCCGCGTCCCAGGCCCGCCGCAAGGGTCTGGCGCTGCTGGAGCAGGGACGGCAGCGCGAAGCCGCCAAGGTGCTGCAGGAGTCGATCGATCTCGATCCGACCGACGCGACGTCCGCCTACAACCTGGCGTGCGTGAGAGCGCTCCAGGGCCGGCGGGGACGGGCTCTGCGCTGGCTGAAGGAATCGTTCGATCGCGGCTTCGACAACTACAAGCACGTCGCGACGGATCAGGATCTCGAATCGTTGAGGGACGATCCGGAATTCAGGGATCTGCTGCGGTCCCACGGGTTCGAGATGCCGCGCCGGCCGGCGCAGGACAAGGCCGCGCCGGCGGCTATCCCTTGAACGCGCGCCGCCACCAGCGGCGCCTGGGCTTCGAGTCGTCGCCGGGCGCCGCCGCGGCGCCGGCGGTCGCGTGCGCGGCGGGCGCAGGCGCACCGGGAGCGATTCCGCCTCCCCGGGCCGCTTCCGCCACCCGGGGCAGCGATTCGCCGCCGCGCGGGCCGTCCAGCGGCTGACTGCGCCCTTCGTCCCGGCGCGACGGCTGGGATTCCCAGCCAACGCGTGGCTCGCTCGTCGATGTCGGTGCGCCCTGGGCCCGCTGGCCGTCGGCCGGCGCGTCACCCGCGCCCCGGTGACGACCGCGCCCCCTGCGGCGGCGTCGTCGGCGGTGCGGCCGCGCGGGATCACCCTCCCGAGCCTGGGGCTGCGGGGAGGCTTCGGCGCGTGGCCCCGGCTCGCGATCGTCCTCCTGCGACTCGGGTCCCTCGGAAAAGGCCGGCAGGTCCGCGGTTTCGTGGGCCTCGGAGGAGGTCGACACCCCCGGAGCTCCCGGCGCGGCGGGCGCCCTGTTCGCTCCCGCCTCGCCCCCGCGGCGACGGCGGCGGCGGCGCCGCCCGCGGCGCGGCTGTTCCTCGGCGGCATGCCCGGAGGGGGGCGCGACGAAGGGAGCGGGGGGCGGCGTCAGTGGCTGAGTAAAGGCTCCTTCCGCCAGCGCCTGATCGACCGAGTCAGCCGTGACCATCGGAACGATTTCGGGCTCCTCACGGCGAATCTCCTCGATCTCGAACTGATCCACCTTCATCGGTTCCTGGGGGATCACCTCGATCTTCAGTCCATTGCGCGATTCGAGCCGTTGCAGGTCGTCGCGCTTCTGATTCAGGAGATAGAGCGCCACCTCAGGGGCGAGGTAGACCTTGACCCCGGCGAGCTCGCCACGCGCCACGCGGGCCTGGATCTTCCGGAACGCGGCGCGCCCGGCCGCCTCGGGAGTCCGGACCATGCCGTCGCCGGCGCAGACCGGACACTTCGAGAACGACGAGGCGCTCTTGGTCGCCTTGAGACGCTGGCGGGACACCTCCATCAGACCGAGCTTGCTGATGCGGGTGACGTCGTAGCGGGCCTTGTCACGGGTCATCGCCGTGCTGAACGCGCGCTCGACCTGCCGGATGTGCCGGCTCGATTCCATGTCGATGAAATCGATGACGATCAGCCCGCCGATGTCCCGCAGCCTCAGCTGGCGGGCGATCTCGTCGGCCGCCTCGAGATTGGTGCGCGCGGCGGTTTCCTCGCTGCTGGCGCCGCGCACCGAGCGCGCCGAATTGACGTCGATCGCCGTGAGGGCCTCGGTCTGATCGATGGAGATCGAACCACCCGACTTGAGCGTCACGACGCGCTTGTAGATCCGCTCGATCTGATCCTCGAGGTTGAAGCGGGAGAAGATCGGCTTGTCCCCCGTGTACAGCTTGACGAGGTCGGCCTTTTCCGGCATGTGCGCATCGAAGAACTTCCTGAGGCGGCGCCAGGTCGGCTCGTCGTCGATCAGCACCTCGCCGATATCCGAGGTGAAGTGATCGCGCGCGGTGCGGATGACCAGGTCGCGCTCCTGGTAGATCAGGGACGGCGCGCGGGCGTCGTCCTTGGCGCGCTCGATGCTCTTCCAGAGCTCCAGGAGCGAATCGAGATCCGCCTGCAGCTCGCGCGGGCTGGTCTCCATCCCCGCGGTGCGCACGATGACCCCGAATCCTTCCGGGATGGTCAGACTCTCGAGGATGCGACGCAGCCGGACACGCTGCTCCTCGTCCTCGATCTTGCGCGAGATCCCCGCGGCGTCGGCGCCGGGCATCAGCACCAGATAGCGTCCGGGAAGCGAGTAGTACGTGCTCAGCGTCGGTGGCTTGTTGGCGTAGGAATCACGGATCACCTGGACGAGGATTTCCATCCCCTTTTCCAGGTGACGGGTGATGCGAGCCCCCCGTCCTTTCCCGGCGCCCTCGCCGCGGGCCGGGTAGAGCTTGAAGTTGATCTCGTCGAGCGGCAGGAAGGCGGCTCGATCGCCGCCGTAGTTGACGAACGACGCTTCCAGGGCCGGGTTGACGCCCTCGACGATCGCCTTGAAGATGTTTCCCTTGATATTCTCGCGGCTCAGGGTCTCGATCTCGAACAGATCGAGCACCCCGTTGTCCACGACGGCGACGCGGTATTCTTCCTCCGCGGCGACGTTCACCAGCATCGATTTTGACATCGGATCTCCGGGTGCGCCCCGGGCCTGCCGAGGCCGATGTGGGGCTCCGGCGCGGGGCGCGCTGGGCGGGCTCGACCGCGGCCTTCATTGGCCGCCGGGTGCGCCGCCTTAAAGCCGGGAGTATAGCACGCACCCCCGCGCCCCCCGGGGAAGGGCTCACTCCTCGGCGTACTTGCGCTTCAGCATCTCCAGAACGGTCGGATCGGCGAGGGTCGTGGTGTCCCCGAGCGCCTTGCCCTCGGCGATGTCCCGGAGCAGGCGGCGCATGATCTTCCCGGAGCGCGTTTTGGGGAGCTCGGCGGTGAAGATGATGTCCTCGGGGCGGGCCAGGGCTCCAATCTTCCGGACCACGTGCTGCTTGAGCTCGCCCGCCAGGCGCGCGTCGGGAGTGTGGCCTTCCTTCACCGTCACGAAGGCGGCCAGCGCCTGTCCCTTGAGGTCGTGCGCCCGACCCACCACCGCGGCCTCGGCGATCGCCGGGTGATCCACCAGGGCGCTCTCGACCTCCATCGTGCCGATGCGATGTCCGGCGACATTGAGAACGTCGTCGACCCTCCCGAGGAGCCAGAAATTCCCCTGGCGATCCTTGCGGGCGCCGTCGCCGGCGAAATAGGTCCGGTGGTCCCATTTCGACCAGTACTGCTTCACGTGGCGTTCCGGATCGCCGAAGATCGTGCGCATCATCGCCGGCCAGGGACGCGTGATGGCCAGATAGCCGCCGCCTTCCTTGACCGGGTTGCCGGCGTCGTCGAGGACCTCGGCGCTCACCCCGGGAAAGGCGTGCGTCGCGGAGCCCGGACGGGTCGACGTGATGCCGGGCAGCGGAGTGATCATGATCATGCCGGTCTCCGTCTGCCACCAGGTGTCGACGATCGGGCAGCGCTCGCGGCCGATGAACGTCCTGTACCAGACCCACGCCTCCGGATTGATCGGCTCGCCCACGCTCCCCAGGAGCCGCAAGGCGGAGAGATTGAACCGTTCGGGCCACTCCTGACCCCAGCGCATGAAGGAGCGGATGGCGGTGGGCGCGGTGTAGAACACCGTCACACGATGCTTCTCGCACATCCGCCAGAACCGTCCGCGGTCGGGCCAGTCCGGCGCACCCTCGTACATCAGCACCGTCGCGCCGTTCATGAGCGGGCCATAGACGACGTACGAGTGCCCCGTGACCCATCCGATGTCGGCCGTGCACCAGTAGACGTCCTGCGGCTTCAGATCGAAGACCCAGCGTGTGGTCGCATACACGCCGACCATGTACCCACCGGTCGCGTGGACGATTCCCTTGGGCTTGCCGGTGGTCCCCGAGGTGTACAGGATGAAGAGCATGTCGTCGGCATCCATCGGGGCGGCCGGGACATCGGCCCGGGCGTCGTCCATGAGGCGATGCCAGAACCGGTCGCGACCCTCCTTCATGTGGATGTTGAAGCTGCCGCGGCGCACCACGACGACGTGCTCGATCGTCGGGCAGCCCTCGAGCGCCTCGTCGGCGAACTGCTTGAGAGGCACCTGCGCCCCGCGCCGGTAGCCGCCGTCGGCGGTCACCAGGACGGTCGATCTCGCGTCGTTGATCCTGTCCCGCAGTGCCTCGGCCGAGAATCCGCCGAACACGACGCTGTGCGCGGCGCCGATGCGAGCGCAGGCGAGCATGGCGATCGCGAGCTCCGGAACCATCGGGAGGTAGAGGGTCACGCGGTCGCCCTTCTTCACCCCGAGACCCTTGAGCACGCCGGCGAAACGGCAGACCTCGCGATGCAGCTGCGCGTAGGTCAGGGTCCGTTCCTCGCCCGGCTCGCCCTCCCAGATGAGAGCGGCCTTGTTGGCCACCGCCGTCCCCAGGTGACGATCGAGGCAGTTGTGAGAGATGTTGGTCCGCCCGCCGACGAACCAGCGGGCGTGCGGGGGGATCCATTCGAGCGTCTTCTTGAAGGGACGGAACCAGGTCAGCTCGCGCGCCATTCCGGCCCAGAACGCCTCGGGGTTGCGCGCCGCCTTGCGATAGATGCCGCGGTCGGTGACATTGGCCGCGCGCCGGAAGGACGCCGGCGGCGGGAAGACGCGTTTCTCGTGCAGCAAGACGTCGATGCCGGCGCCCTTCGCCGGCCGGCTCCGCATCCGGCCCCTGGCCACGCTGACTCCTCCTCGGCGCGATCGACGGTGGAGGTGGACTATAGCCAAGCGTTCCGGGGGGTGTCAAAGAGACCCGGGTCTTTGACACCCCGGCGGCCGTTGTTTAGGATCGACCCCTTTTCGAAGGGGCCGTTCAGATCGTGTCCGCCTTCCATTCGATCCTCGCGCGATCCCTGCCGCTGGTGCCGAAGCCCATCGTGCGCCGCGTGTCACGCCGGTACATCGCCGGCGAGAGTCTGGCCACGGCGATCGACGCGGTCCGCGCGCTCAACGCCGAGGGCCTGATGGCCACGCTCGACGTGCTGGGAGAGAGCGTCACGGATCGGCCGCTGGTGGACGCCGCCGCGCGCGACTACGCGGAGGCCCTCAAGGCGATCCGGACCGAACGACTCGACTCGAATGTTTCCATCAAGCCGACCCAGTTCGGGCTGAAGATCGACTTCGATCTCTGTTTCGAGAAGGTGCGCGCCCTCGTCGTCCAGGCGGCCGGGTCCGGCAATTTCGTCCGCATCGACATGGAGGACTCCAGCTGCACGAGCGCCACCCTCGATCTCTACCGGAGGCTGCGCGCCGAAGGGCTCGAGAACGTCGGCGTGGTGCTCCAGGCCTGCATGCGCCGGAGTCTCGCCGACCTGAAGGCACTGCCGCAGGGCGCCAATGTCCGGCTCTGCAAGGGGATCTACGTCGAGCCGCACGACGTGGCGTATCGGGACCGTGTGATCGTCAACAAGAACTACACGCGGCTCCTGGAGGAGATTCTCGATCGCGGGATCTATGCCGGCATCGCCACGCACGACGAGGAGCTCGTCTGGGAGGCGAATCGTCTCATCGATCGACGCGCCCTGCCGGCGTCGGCCTACGAGTTCCAGATGCTGCTGGGAGTTTCCGAGCCGCTGCGGCGCCTCATCCGGCGCGATGGCCACCGGCTGCGGGTCTACGTGCCGTACGGCCCCCACTGGTACGCCTACTCGCTGCGCCGCCTGAAGGAGAATCCGCGCATCGCCGGATACATCCTCACCAGCCTGATGCGCCGCGTGGGTGGCTGACGACGGGGGATCGTCGACGAGCGACGATCGAGCCTAGGCGATCCGGCGATCGCCTTCGTCGGCGGTGTTCCGGCCGAGGTCGGCCGGGAGCGCATCGGGGCGGCGACCGGGGCTCATCGGCGCCGCCTGCGGAAATCCGATCACGACTTCCGTTCCCTGGTGCGGAGCGCTGCGAACCTCGATGTTCGCGCCGATGAGGTGGAGCGCTTCACGCGCCTCCCAGAGGCCGAGACCGGCCGCGGCCTTCTCGGGTTTGGTCGTGAAGAAGGGTTCGAACACCTTCGCCAGGTGCTCGGGACGGATGCCGATCCCGCCATCCTTCACGCGCACGACGACCTGATCGGCGGCGTGCCGGGTGTCGATCTCGATGCGTCCGCCCCCGTGCGGCATCGACTCGATCGCGTTCACGAGCACGTTGAGGAGCGCGCCGTGAATCCGCGAAGCCGGACCGAACACCGGAGGCACGGCCGCGTAGCTCTCCACGAACTCGATTTTCTTCTCCTCCGCGCGGTGACGGCAGAGATCGAGCGCCTCGCGCAGCAGGTTGTTGACGTTGAACGGCGAGCGGGCCGGCTCGGGCGGGGCGGCGCCCGAAAGACCGCGCAGCGTCTCGGAGACCGACACGGCCTGGGCGGCCATACGCTCCGCGGTCGCGCGCACCCCCTCCGGCGCGGCGCCGTCGGACGCGAGAGATCGGGCGTCGGTGGCGAGGGAGCCCAGGGATTTCTTCACCGAATCCGCGGTCGTCTCGAGGTAGGCCCCCAGCGCGCGGGCGGATCCCGTTTCCATGATGTGATCCTGGCAGCCTCTCAGCTCCGCGCGCAGGCGCAGGATGTACTGCGTCGATGCGGTCAGGAGCCGCGCGCCGGCCCGCGCGAACCCGGCCAGGTAGCCGGCGGCGATCAGCGCGAGCGCCAGGAGGACACGGACGACCGCGTCCAGGGGCACGAACAGGCAGAAAATCGCCGCCATCGATCCAGCCAGGAAGCCGACCAACGCCTCGCGGGCCATCCAGGGGGTTGCGAATCTCTTCATGCCTGGGATCCTCGATCCGTCTCGGGCTCGCCCGTCCGGCCCGCGGCCAGCGCCTTTTCAATCGCGGCGATTCGGACGGGATTCTTGTTGGCGCCTGGCGGCGCCGTGTAAACGAGATCCGCGACCGGTTTCCCTCCCACGATGTGCTCCTCGAGGATTCGTGCCGCCTTGTCGGGGGTCACGCCGGCATACCAGACGTTCTCGGGATAGACGACCAGCATCGGTCCGTTGCCGCACTGATCGAGACATCCCGACTTGTTGATTCGAATGGTCTTCTTGAGGCCGCGCATCTGAACGCCTTCCTTGAGCATCCGGTGAATGGCCTCGGAGCCGTCGAACGGGCAGTACTCGCCCTGGGTGCAGACGAACACGTGGCGCACGAACTGCCCCATCGACGACCTCCGCGGATGCGGGACGGTACCACAGCCGGGCGGGCCGAGACAACGATTCCCCGGGCGGCCG
Organism: Patescibacteria group bacterium; assembly: GCA_035638115.1. Taxonomy (GTDB): domain Bacteria; phylum Acidobacteriota; class Polarisedimenticolia; order Gp22-AA2; family Gp22-AA2; genus DASRAN01. The sequence continues at coordinate 83,689 of DASRAN010000042.1, forward strand.
ACCCCCCGACTCGAGCCGGGGTCCGTGCATTTTACGGGACCGACCCTTAGAATGACCACGGCGCGGCCGTCTTCGATCGCGCGGACAGGTGACCGACATGAACTCCCAGGACGAACGGCTCATACGACTGATGAACCGGGGCGAGATCCCGGTCTTCCCGCTCCCCAATGTGGTCTTCTTTCCGCACACGTCACTCGGATTGCACGTGTTCGAGCCGCGCTACCGCCGCATGACCGAGGACGCTCTGGCCTCGGACGGATTCATGGCGGTCGCGCTGCTGAAGCCGGGGTGGGAGAGCGACTACTACGGCACGCCGCCTGTCCATGCGGTGGCCTGCGCGGGGGCGATCGAGGAACACCACCTGCTGCCGGATGGACGATACAACATCCGCCTCCGAGGGCTCTGCCGGATCGCGATCACCCGGTTCGTGAGCCAGGACCCCTATCGGATGGCCGCCTTCCGGTTCATCCAGGAGTCGAATGGCGAGGACGGGCCGGAGGTGCCCGCGGCGCGGGCGCGGCTGCTGTCCACCTGCTCGGGGTTGATGAGGGAAATCGCGGGGAACGAGGGGCGGCCGCTCGCGCTGCCGTCCGACGTGCCGTTCGCGGTCGGTGTGAATGCGCTCTGCCAGAGCCTGACCATGGAAAGCGATCGACGGCAGCGATTGCTCGAAGTCGACGACGTTGTGGAGCGCTGCCGGCTGCTCGTCGAGATTCTCACGGAACGCTGGAGGGACGTGTCGATGGGGGAGACCCCCTCCGGCCCGGTTCACTGAGCGCCCCGTGGGGCTCTCCGCGGTCGTCAGGAGCCGCGGTCAGTCCAACGGCACGCCCCGCAGGGCCGCGATGGCCGCGACGACCTCGCCGATCTTGTTGTTGGGGGTGGACGCGCCGGCCGTGAGCCCGAGCGTGACCGGGCCTCCGGGAAGCCAGTCGGGGGTCGTGATCTCGGCGGCGGAGCCGTAGGGTCTGTGCCGGATGCGTCCCGCGGGCTCGATGCACGACGCGTCTTCGATATGGAAGCTGGGGATCGAGCGGGCGGCCAGCGCGGCGAGGTGCGTCGTGTTGCTGCTGTTGTACCCGCCGATGACCAGCATCCGATCGGGATGCCTGGCCACGAGGGCGAGGATGGCGTCCTGGCGGTCCTGGGTGGCGCTGCAGATCGTGTCGAAGGCACGGAAGCGCTGCGGCAAATCCTCCTCGCCGTATCGGTCCGCGAGCGCCCGTCGTATCCGCTCCTGGATGTCGAGAGATTCGGAGGACAGCATCGTGGTCTGGTTGGCCAGGCCGACGCGCTCGAGATCGCGATCGGGGTCGAAGCCCTCCGAGCAGGCGGGCGCGAACCGCGCCAGGAATGCCGTCCGGTCGCCTTGTCCGCGTATGTAACCGCAGACCACGTCGGCCTCCTCGAGATTGCGAACAACCAGGTAGCGTCCGCCGGGGGAGCGCATCGTGCGTGAAGCCGTGGCGCGTGTCTCCTCGTGCGCGTACTTGCCGTGGATGACGGCCGTGAACCCCGAAGCGGAGAAGCGGTCGACGTTCTTCCACACGTTGAGCACCGATCCGCAGGTGGTGTCGACGAGCACGCATCCCCGGTCGCGCAGAGACTGCATCTCCTGCACGGTCACTCCGAAAGCCGGGAGGATGACGACGTCCTCCGCCCGCACGGCGGCGAGACCGGGCCCCCCCCCGTCGCTCTCGCGCAGGAAGCGAATCCCCATGTCCCGGAGTCGTTGATTGACGTGCGGGTTATGGATGATCTCGCCGGTGAGATAGATGAGGCGGTCCGGAAACCGGCTGCGGGCCTCGTAGGCGTACTCGACGGCGCGTTCGACCCCGTAACAGAACCCGAATTCGCGTGCCAGCAGGAAGGTCAGATCGCCGAGGCGAAGACAGTAGTCCGATTCCTTCAGACGCTCCACCAGGCGGCTGTGATAGTCCGCCTGCAGGCGCGGCCCGACCTCTTCCTTCAGCCCGAACCCGCGCTGGAAATATGCCCCCGTCATCTGCGATTCCCTCGGCTGCGCGCGCCATTGGAGGCCGGCGAGCTCGAACATTCTACACGACGAGCCGGCTCTCCCACGGTCAGGCGCTCAGGAGGATCCGCTCGGGACAGGTGGCGATGTTGAAGCCGCCATCACGCAGGAAGTTGACGAGCGTGAGCCTGAAGGCACGGGCCGTCTCGATCGCCAGGGTCGTCGGGCCGGACACCGCGCACACGATCGGGATCGAGGCGGCCGCGGCCTTCTGCAGGATCTCGAACGAGGTGCGACCCGAAACCATCAGGATGGCGTCGGTCAGCGGCCATCCCTCGATTGCGGCCCGGCCGACGACCTTGTCGACGGCGTTGTGACGGCCGACGTCCTCGCGCGCCAGCACCAGACGGCCGTCGACGTCGAAAAGGGCGGCGGCATGCAGCGCTCCCGTCCGCTCGAACATCCCCTGCGCTTCCGCGAGCCGGGCGGGGAGCGACACGAGAACCTCCTGACGTACGACCGCCCGCGAGCTGCTCGGCGGCGTGCGGCGGGAAAGGGCCTCGATCGAGGCCCGCCCGCACAGCCCGCAAGCCGCGCTCGCGATGAGGTTGCGGCGCAACGCGTCCCGATCGAACGCGATCCCCGGCGCGAGCGTGACATCGACCGCATTCGGCCCCTCGCGGTCCGGCGGGTCCCGATCCTCGCGGCAATGACGGATGGCTCCGATGTCGGCAAATCGTCCGACCACTCCCTCGGTCAGGCAGAATCCGGCCGCCAGTTCCATGTCGTGACCCGGCGTCCGCATCAGCACGGCGAGCTGTTCGCCCTGGACGCGGATCTCGAGCGGCTCCTCCACGACGACCCAGTCGAGAGTCTCCCGGACCTCGCCCCGGCGTGCCTTGAGGATGGAAACCTGCCTTACGGAGTCAAGCGACATCCCTTCATTGTAATGGACCGGAGCCAGACGGGTGCGCCGGTCGCGCCGGTCGCGCCGCGCGCGGCGTGAGACCGGAGGGCGATATCGACCGCCGCCTGCGGCGTCATGTCCGCAAGTCGGGCTCCCGCGGGCGACTTTCGTCTTGACAGGGCGTGGGCCTTCTGCAAAGGTATGCGGACACCAGCTCATGAGGTCGAGATGCGTCGCCTGTTGATGAAGGCCTCTCTGCTCGCGCTTGCCTGTCTGGCCGGCTGGACCGGGACCGCCCAGGCGCAGAATCGCGAGAAGTCGTGGGAGCTCAATCCCTATGTCGGGTACCTGACCTTCGAAAAGACCGAGGGAGAGAAGGTCCTGGATGACACCTGGGACATCGGCTTCCGGTTTGGGTACCACTGGACCAAACATCACCTGATCGAGTTCGGGTTCTTCGGCGCATCCACCAAGAACGGCGCGAATGATTTGAATGTCGATCTGCTGGGCGGGCAAGTCAACTACGACTACAACTTCTTCGTCGCGCGCCGTGACCGCGTCGTCGCCTTCGCGACTGGCGGCGTGGGGGTCATGAACATCAGCACGTTCGGATTCGTGGCCGAGCCTGACGCGGTCGGCGACAAGGTGGAGGTCACGTACAACGTCGGAGGCGGGGTCCGGTTTTTCGGGGGCCGGCGCGCCGGGTTTCGCATGGACGTGCATCGCACCCACTTCAGTGACAATGGCGTCGACGTCAATTACTGGGAAATCGGGGCCGGCATGAGCATCGTCCTCGGCGGAACATACTGAGGCGGCGGTGCAACGCTTGAGCGGCGGCCCTCCTGGTCGATCGGTGTCGAGGGCCGTCGCGGCCACGCTCGAGGCGATTCGGGAAGCGCTCGACGAGATCACGGAGCGTGACGAGCAGCTCCGCAGGGTCGTCGCCATTCTCTCCAAGTCGAGACCGAATTACACCTGGACCGGGATCTACCTCCTCGATGCCGGAATGCTCGTGCTCCACAACCAGATCGGCCTGCCGACGCCCCACGAGCGAATTCCCATCGGCCAGGGGATTTGCGGCCTCGCCGCGCGCGAGCGCCGGAGCATCGTCGTGCCCGACGTGACGCGGGATCCGCGGTACCTCGCCTGCAGTCTTGCCACGCGCTCCGAAATCGTCGTCCCCATCCTGCGGGGAACCGAAGTGCTGGGTGAGATCGACGTCGACAGCGATCGCCTGGACGCATTCGACGACGAGGACCTGCGTCTCCTGGAGGAGACCGCAGGCCTCATCGCGAAGGTCCTTTAGTCCCGGGTCACGAGCCGGGTTCCCTGCTGTTTGGATGCAACGCGGTCGACTCGCGCCCGCTTGCCGTCGGCGGCGTTCGTGGAACAATTCCAGTGTTCCGGAGGAGGGGCAGACGGGTGCCTCCTCCTCGATCCCCCGGCCGTGCGGGCATGGTGCCCGCACGGCTTCGCTTTTTCAGGGCGGGGTTGGCTGCTCCGATGGCCGGCCCTCGGGATGCAGGCGTCCCGCGATCTCCTCGATCCCATCCACGACCCCGGGGCCTGGCCGCACGATCGCGTCGCCGACCAGATAGACCCTCCTCGACTTGACCGCAGGCACGGCGGCCCAGACCGGGTCCCCGAGGATCCTGTCGGGCAGCGAGCCGTTGTCTCGCGTGGTCAGAATGACCTCCGGGGCCAATGCCACGGCCGATTCGATGCTGTATGACTGATGGGCCGCCGCGACGCCGGCCGTCACCGACTCACCGCCCGCTTTCTGAATCGCGTCGGTGAGAAAGGCACCCGATCCGGGAACCACGAGCGGCTCGCTCCAAATGATGAACAGGACACGTGGCCTGGCACGCCCCGAACTGCGCTGCTCGACGGCCTGCAGCCTTGATCGGAGGCTGAGTGCCAGCGCCCGTCCACGCTCCGGTTCACCGAGGACCGCTGCCAACGCCTCGATGCCCAGGACCACCTCATCGACGGTCCGGGCCTGCAGGATGTAGAGCGGCAGTCCCAGCGCCTCCGCCTGCGCGCCGAGGCCCGGGTCGTTGCCGCTCGTCGTTCCGATCAGCAAGTCGGGGTGCAGGGATCGAATCACTTCCAGATCGGGCGTGAGGAGGCCGCCGACCCGGCGCACTCCGGTCGCACCAGGTGGAAGCGTGCAGAAGTCGCTGACCCCGACGAGGCGGTCGGTGAGGCCCAGAGCGACGATTGTCTCGGTGACGTTCGGCGCAAGCGAGACCAGGCGGCGTGGAGCGGCCGGGACATGAACCTCCCGGCCGAGTCCGTCGCGAACGGCTTCACCGGCGGGGGAGGCCGGCGGCGTGCAACGTCCGAGGGTCAGCGTTCCCAGGAGGAGCGCCACGACCGGACGTCGGGTCACTTCGTCAGCGACCGGTCTCCCTGCTCAGCCGCCAGAGATAGCGCTTGAGCAGCTCGACGATTCGTGCGGGGGCCCGGTTGAATTGGACCGCGATGACGTAAGGGTTCGCTCCCTCGACCCGGATGATGCGCGCCGGCAGAGCGAGGGTCTCGAGGCCACCCGACGCTCCCGCGGGGAGATCGAGGCGGAACGAGACCTCCTCTCCCTCGAGCAGGGTCGTCCCGGACTCGCACAGTGCCCCGCCCGGGCCGAGGTCCCGCGTGGTCACCGGCACCGGGGCGCGCGATGGATCGCTGGAAATCAGTGAGGCCTGGAGTGCGATCTCCAGGCGGGGAGCATTTCTCGCGCTCGTGCGTTCGCTTGCCATGCGGGATATCCGCGGCAACTGTAGGAAGAGCGGGGTCCGCGTGTCAAGATTTGTCAGTCGATCGGCCGTCGGCGCGGATGTGACGGACCAGCGAAACGGCGGTCAGAAGATGTTGATGGCGTTGCAAGCCTTCGCGCCTTGATTTGGTCTCTGATGAGCCCTACCTTGGTCGACGGTTCTCATGGTGGCGGGGCCGTGGTCTGCACGTCGCCCGGATGAAGGTCGGCTGCGGGGTGACAGGACTCATTGATGGAATCAGTCGCATTCTTACAGGGGCTGCCGGGCTGGGTCATCCTGCTGATTGCCTCGGGGATCGCCCTGGCCGGCGTGGTCGTGACCCTTCTCTTCCGGTCCCCGCGACGCTCTCCTGGAAGATCGGCCGATGACGTCCCGACGACCGTGGACCGGGAGATGCAGAAGAACATCGCCCGCCTGGAGAGCGATAATGCCGCGCTCTCGCACCTGTTCCAGCTGATTCCGGGCTTCACGAAGAAGATGAATTCGCGAATCGAGCGGCGCGAAATCCCCATGGAGGCGATGCGTGTTCTCGAGCAGCTCTTCGCGCCCTCGCAGATTCTCGTTTTTCTCCTGGAGGAGCGCGTCGGTCGTTTCAGTCTCGTGAAACAGATGGGGCTCCCCCCCGACTTCTCGGTGTCGTTCCAGGTGGGATTCGGGGAAGGGCGGATTGGCTGGGTGGCGCAGCACAACGTCCCGATGGATCTGGACGATTTCATTCGCGAAAAGCGGCTGGCCGGCGCGAACATGGACGTGCCGGCTCACTTTCAGTTCAAGGTCGAGCTGTGCGCCCCGATGTCGCACGAAGACAAGGTTCGGGGCGTCATCAGCGTCGGCGGAATCACCCGGCATTACAAGCACGAGAAGGCAATTCTCAGTCTGGTCGCCGACCTGGCCAGCATCGCCCTCTACAACCACGATCTGTTCGCCAGAACGCAGGAGATGGCCAACTGCGACGGTTTGACCAAGCTCTACAACAAGCGCTTCTTCCTGGAAAAACTCTCCAACGTACTGGTCGACGCGGGGCGAGGCCATCATCCCTTCTCTGTGTTCCTGTTCGATCTCGACAATTTCAAGCACTACAACGACACGCAGGGTCACCAGGCCGGTGACGAGGTCCTCAAGGTCACCGGCGAGCTCCTGCGTGACAGCCTCCGGCCGGACGATATCGCGGCTCGCTTCGGGGGCGAAGAATTCATCGTCCTCCTGGCCCACGCTCCAGCGGACGGAGCCATGCAGGCTGCCGAGCGAATCCGGACCCGAATCGCGGAGCACGCGTTCGCCAACCGCGAGAGCCAGCCACTGAAGATCGTGTCCCTGAGCGGCGGCGTGGCCACCTATCCCGATGACGGGCTGACCGGCAGCGACCTGATCGCGTCCGCCGACGCCGCTCTGTACCGGGCCAAGCGGGAAGGCCGCAATCGCGTCTTCGCCAGCAAGCCGAAGTACTTCTCCGACGAAGCGGAAGACACGCCCTACAAGGCCAAGACCGGCTGACGCCGCCATGACCGCGAGCGCGCGTGCCAAACGCCGGAAATACGTCGAGAGGCTCCAGACCCGCGGCGAATTCCATGAACCCGACTCGGCGATCGCCGATCTGCTCTATGACCAGGTCACGGACCTGCCCACCGTTCCGCTGCTCCTCGGGCGGATCCGCGGACTCCTGCGCGAGTCACGCGAACTCGGGCTCCTCTCCATCAGCATCCTCCAGAACGAAAAAATGGAGCAGACGCTCGGACCGCGCGGGTATGAATCACTGGTGCGCGACATCGCGACCTTCCTGGTGGAGATCAAGCAACAGGCGCTGCGACGCGAGGATCAGCTCGCGGAGGTCATGATCAGCGGCAACGCCTTCGTGGTGTTGCTCGCGCCGTCGCGGGGACGCGAGCAGGTCTCGTATCAGGACATCGACAAGGTGCGGCAGCGGGTTGCGACCCGGCTGCGTCAGTTCGTCAGGGAGCGTCTCCCGGAGAGCGTCCAGGAGCGATTCGGCGTCTATATCGGCTGCGCCGTGCTGTCGCACGATCCGGCGTTGAGATTCGAACGGCGCGTGTATGCCGCGCTGGAGGAGGCCTTTGCGGACTCCCTGCACGAGCGTTCGCGGGAGCAGCGCCGCGTCGCTTTGCAGCTTCAGGAAGTCCTGAAGACCGGCGCCATCAAGACCGTCTACCAGCCGGTCGTGGACCTCGTGGAGCGCAGGAGCATCGGGTTCGAGGCGCTCACCCGACTCACGACCGGCGCGTTCACCGGCCCCGACCAGCTCTTCAAGGCGGCCTATGACAACGACGCGATCTGGAAGTTGGAGAGGCTCTGTCGCGAACGCGCCATCCGCGGCGTGCACGGTTTCCCGGACGATCAGCTTCTGTTCCTGAACATGGAGCCGGATTCCATCTTCGACCCCGCCCTCAGGTCGGAGCGGATCTTCGAGCAGCTCCGCGAGGTCGGGTTGAGCCCGGCGCGTGTGGTCCTCGAGATCACGGAGCATTCGGCGGTCCACGATCACCAGGCGTTCCGCCAGATGCTCAGCTACTTCCAATTCCACGGGTTTCGCCTGGCGGTGGATGACGTCGGCTCCGGATACTCGGGCTTGCAGTCGATCGCCGAGCTCCGCCCCCACTACATCAAGATCGACATGGCGCTCATCCGCGACATCCACCTGCACGCCATCAAGAAGGATCTGACCGCGACGATCGTTCGATTCTCGTCGAGCTCGGGAACGACCCTCATCGCCGAGGGCGTGGAGACGATTGACGAGCTACGGTGTCTTCAGAGCATCGGGGTGCGATTCGCGCAGGGCTACCTGTTCGCCAAGCCAGGGCCGCCCTTCCCGCAGCCGGATCTCACCGTGATCGGCTGATTCGGCCGGATACGCGGAAGGACCCGCGCCGGGCTCGAAAAAACGGAGAGCCGCTTCATGATGACCGAAGCGGCTCTTTGTTTTGGAGTGGGTCCTGAACGGACCAACGAGCGTATCTCAGCCCTCACGGGCTGGTGATTGAAGGGCGAATCCTGCCGCCTTACTTCGCTACGGACACCGTACTGCTGTAGGCGCCGAAGATCAGCGAAGTCTTGGCGGTTTCGACCTCGATGAACCGGCGGTAGACCTTCCGCCGCGTCGGGTCGATCTGGTAGAGCGTGTTGTCGAAATTGAACTCGATCATTCCGTAAGGGTTCTTGCGTGGCTTCCGAGCGCTGCGTGTCTTGCTCTTGGGCTTCATCCCTTACCCTCCCGAGTTGTACTGCTCATCAGCAAGATTTCTGCCATGGACATCTCGGCGTGGGCCGGGCCAGCCGCCATCAATCTAACTCGCTGATTCCCATACCCTTCCTTGTCTCTTTGACTGAGCATTCCGGCGAGATGAACTCTCCGATCCAGGCAGTATCAGAACAGATCGGCCAATTTGGCCGGATTGATCCATTGATATTAATGCGTCATTATGACAGTATTCGGCGTGGCATCCAGGGAGAGACAGGCGTTGACGCTCGAAGGAAAACAAATCCTCCTGGTGGATCGTCCCGCAGATGCCGAGGCCACCTCCTCGATCCTCCGTCATCTTGGTGTCAGGGTCAGCATCGCCGCCGATGCGACCTCCGCGCTCGCGCTGGCGCGGCGGGAAGAATTCGACATGGCCATGATTGGGGTCGGCCTCGGCGATGGGGCCGGTGGCGACCCGCTGGAGCGGCTTTCGGAGGGCGCCCGCGTCCCCTCGATCCTGATGCTCGCGAATCCGGACGAGGCACGGCGCGCTATCGAGGCGTTGTCACGCGGCGCAAGCGACTACCTGCTGAAACCTCTGGAACCCAGTGAGGTCGTCGCGCGGGTGGAGCGTCTTCTGCGCTGGCAGGAACAGGAGCTGAGGACGCGACACCTCCAGCACGAGGTGGGCCGGCGTTACCTGCTCGACAACGTGGTGAGCCTGTCGCCCGGGATGCAGCGGGTCCGGGAACAGGTTCTCCAGGTGGCTCCCGCGCGCAGCACCGTCCTGATTCAGGGGGAGAGCGGGGTCGGCAAGGAGCTGGTCGCCAAGGCGATCCACTACAACTCGCCGCGCAGAACACACCCGTTCATCGCGATCAACTGCTCGGCCATCCCGGTCACGCTCATCGAGAGCGAGCTCTTCGGTCATGAGAGGGGAGCGTTCACCGGGGCTGTCGAGCGCCAGCGTGGCAAGTTCGAGCTGGCGCACGGCGGCACGATCTTTCTCGACGAAATCGGCGAAATGGACCTGCAGACGCAGTCGCGGCTGTTGCGGGTTCTCGAGGAGCGTGAATTCATGCGCGTGGGCGGATCCCGTTCAGTCCGGGTGGACGTTCGCGTCCTCGCCGCGACGAATCGCGAGATTCGCGACCTCATCATGGCGGGTCGTTTCCGTGAGGATCTCTACTTCCGCCTGAACGTCATCACGATCCGGGTGCCTCCCCTGCGCCGGAGGGTCGAGGACATCCCGACGCTGGCGCGCACGCTGATCGATCAGATTTGCCGTGACAACGGCCTCCCGCCGAGGCAGATCGACGATGGTGCCATCGCGGCCTTTCTTCGCTACCCGTGGCCCGGGAACGTTCGCGAGCTCAAGAACGTCCTCGAGAGCACGGCCATCACCCGTCCCGGCTCCATCGTCCAGGCGGCCGATTTGGCGGATGCGATCCGTGGCCAGGCGGGTGAGGAGGACGACCCCGCCGCGCCGATCGGCACGACGCTCGCACAGTTGGAGCGCGAGCTCATCGTCCGCACCCTGGGGCGCCACGGCGGGAATCGCAGCCGCACCGCACGCGTGCTCGGCATCGGCGTGAGAACCTTGCAGCGCAAGATCGCCGGGTATGGAATCCGGCTGCGCGCCACCCGCGGCCGGCCCCGCCGCGATCAGAAGTCCGCGGAAACGCCCAGTCCGGGTTCGTCCCCCGCCTCGATGAAACCGTCGCGAAGACGCACCCCGCCACGCGCCACATCGTCCTGAAGGTCCAGGTGTCCATCGAGGTCGGCCCGTTCCGCCGGCGGGCTGGCGAGCGCGGCATGCAGCCCTGCCGCGATGGAGATGCGTGATTCGTCGTTGCAGCCGATCATCACGCCGACGCCGGCGGCGGCGGCGCGGCGGCCGATGGCGAGAGTCGCCATCACGCCACCCGCCTTCATCAGCTTGATGTTGAGCAGGTCCGCGGCGCCGGCCGCGAGCACGCGCGTGGCGTCCGGCTCGGTCACGACGGACTCGTCCGCCATGATCGGGATCCTGCTCACCTCCCGCAGTCGGCGCATCACGTCGAGGTCCCCCGCGGGCGTCGGTTGCTCCAGCAGCTCGAGACCCGAGGGCTCCGCGGCCCGCAGGAACCGCGCCGCGCAGGCCTCGTCGTATCCCTGGTTCGCGTCGGCGCGGATGACGAGCGCCGCGCCGAACGCGGCCCGCAGCGCGGCGACCAGGCGGGCGTCGGCCTCCCAATCCTCGCCCACCTTGATCTTGAGGACCCGGAACCCCTCGGCCACATAGCGCCGGGCGCGGTCGAGCGAGGCGGCGAGATCGTCTTCGATCCCCAGCGTCACGCTGGTCAACAGCCGTGTCCGGACGGATCCGAGGAGTCGATGGAGCGGGACGCCGGCCCGCTTGCCGCGCAGATCGAAGAGCGCCATGTCGAGGGCCGCCCGCGCGGCCGGGGCCCCCGGCGCCGCCGCGGCGGCCTGCGAGATCGCGCTCTCGGGCGATTCGGGATCGGCATCACGAGCGAGCGGTATCAGGATGTCGCGCAACGCCGCGAGCGACGCGGCCGGGCTCTCCCCGGTCACCTCCTCGAACGGGGCCGCGCACCCGTAACCCGAGTGCCCGTCCGAGGTCGAGATCTTCAGCAGGACGTTCTCGGCGCTGGTGAAATGATGACCGGCGATTCGGTATCCTTCGCGCAGCCGGAAGGTGATGGGAACCGCTTCGGCCGCGACGATCCGGATCATGCGGGGATCCGCGGGAACTGCCGTCGCAGCGCCTCCAGCACTCGATGCACGCCGTCGACGAGCGGGTCGCAGCACGGCAGACCCGTTTCGGACTCGCAGCGGGACGCCGCGCTCCGCATGGCCCCGGGGTCGAGCCCCTCGTGATTCAGAGTCACCGCGACGACCCGAGCCGGCCCCAGCAGCTCGATCAGCTCCCGCTCACGCGCGACCCCGGCGAGACGGAACCCGGGCCAGCCGTCGTAATGCTCCCGTCCCGGGGCGTGCTGCAGGACGACCGCCTGCGGCTGGGCCCCGGCGAGGATCTCGAAACCGCCCGGGTAGGCCGGATGGGTCAGGCAACCCTGTCCCTCCACCACGATGACGTCCGGCCGCTCCCTCTCGAACGCGAGACAGACCTGGTGCTCGATCTCGCCCGACACGAAGTCGTTCACCAGGCTGTCCAGGATGATCCCGTAGCGTACCCCCTGCATCCAGGCGGTCTGCCCGGTGCCGATGAGCACGGCGCGGGCCCCGGACGCCGACAGGGCCTGCACCAGACGCACGGCGGTCGTCCGCTTCCCGACGCCGCTGTCGGTTCCCAGGACCGCGACCCGCACCGCGTCGACTTTCAGAACCGCGCCCGTGAAGGCGTGCATCTGTTCGCGCGCCGGGGTGCGCCGGACGTCCCGGATGCGGCTCCCGGACGCTCGGGCGAGGGCCGCGAACTCCGCATCGTCGCCGACGAACTCGTGCAGGCCGGAATCGACGTTCAGACCGCGGCGCAGGGCCGCGACGAGGGCCGGGCGACACTCCTCGGGCAGCACGCCGCCATGGGTGGCGACGCCGACCACGAGAAAGTCGGCCCGGCCTCCCGCGGCGGCCAGCGCTTCTTCCAGGGTTGCCACGATCGGGACGCCCGCGCGTCGTCCGTCGAGCACCTCGCCCGCGTCGCGCCCCGCGAGCGTGCTGTCGATCACGGCGCGCACGGCGTAGCGGTCGGTATGGCGCACGAGGCCGTGGGCGGTCTTCCCGCCGGTGTTGCCGAACGATCCCTCGCAGAGCACGATCGCGGTGCCGTCCAAAGCCTGTCTCCCGCCCGGCGACCCTAGAGGCTAGGGGGCTCACCCGTAAAGATCAAGTGGCCGCGACCCGTGGCCGGGCGACGGTCTGCTAAGATGAACGCATGGTCACGGGGTACAACACCGACGTCGAGCACGATGGCCGCGTCTATCACGTCCAGACCGAGGACAAAGGCACCGACAATCCGATGATCGAGACCCTGGTGTATCGCGGCGGCGAGATTCTCGCCGCGCGGCGCTCCACCTACGCGGATCTCAAGGCGGCCGGCTGGGACGAGGCGGTGATCGCGCAACGGATCGAGCAACAACACAACGAGGTCATCGCCGATGTTCGCGCCGGACGATTCGAGCCCCGTCGCGCCCGGGTCTTTGGCGAGGGAATCGTGACCAACCGCAGCTTCGACGAGGTGGTGCTCGATTTCCTGCGTTCGGAGCTGGGACCCGATCCGCTGGTGATCTCGGTGCTCGAGCCCCATTCGATCGTCGAGGGGTCGGGAAGGCTCGAGGTCCTGGTCACGCGAGCCCACAGCGGGGACGGTGTCAAGGACGCCGAGGTGAGGATCCGCCTGATCACCACGGCGGGGCGGCCGCAGGCTCTCGCCCAGGCGCGTACCGACGCGACCGGCCGGGCCGCCATCGATGTCACCGTTCCGTCGGTCGCCCGCGGATCCGCCGCGCTCGTCGTCCAGGCGTTGGCGGGCAAGGATTCCGCTGAGACCCGCAGGGCGGTCGAGCCGGCCGCGCGCGCGGCCGCCGGCTCGTGAGGCGCGGGCGATGCTGATTCACCTCAACGGCGGCGAGCACCAGGCCCCCGAGGGGGCCACGCTCTCCGGGCTGCTCGAGGCGATGCGGCTGCAGCCAGGTCGCGTGGCCATCGAGGTGAACGGTCGGGTCGTGGCCCGGGCGGATTTCGAGCGCGTCCAGATTCGGGAAGGGGACGTGCTCGAGGTCGTCCAGTTCGTCGGTGGGGGATAGAAGGGAGATTCGCTTGCAGAACGACCTGCTCACCTTCGGCGGCAGGGCCTTGGCGTCCCGCCTGATCGTCGGCACCGGCAAGTACCCGGACATGACGATCGCCCGCGCGGCCATCCTGGCCTCCGGGGCGGCCATGGTCACCGTGGCGGTGCGCCGCGTCGATCTCTCCCGGCGCGAGGGTGAGTCGATCCTCGACGTGCTGCAGGACGCAAAGCTGGCGATCCTTCCCAACACGGCGGGCTGCTATACCGCTGATGAGGCCGTGCGCACCGCGCGGCTGGCGCGCGAGGCCGGACTCTCCGAGCTCATCAAGCTGGAGGTGATCGGCGACCAGAGGACGCTCTTCCCCGATACCGAGGGGCTGCTCCAGGCGACGCGCGTCCTGGTCAAGGAAGGATTCGTCGTGCTGCCCTACACCAACGACGACCTGGTGGTGGCGCGCCGGCTGCGCGACGCAGGGGCCGCGGCGGTGATGCCCCTGGCGGCTCCCATCGGCTCGGGCCTCGGGATCCAGAATCCGGTGAACCTCCGCATCCTGATCGAGGAGATCCGCGACGTGCCGGTCATCGTCGACGCGGGGGTCGGGACGGCCTCCGATGCCGCTCTCGCGATGGAACTCGGGGCGGACGGGATCCTGATGAACACCGGCATCGCCGGCGCCGGGGATCCGGTGAAGATGGCCCGAGCCATGCGTGCGGCGGTGGAGGCCGGCCGGCTGGCGTTCGAGGCGGGACGGATCCCGCGGAAGCTCCACGCTTCCGCGAGCAGTCCCGTCGAGGGCTTGATCCGCTAGACGGCGTCGCCGTCCTACCCTCTACGGCCGCGCGCCGCGCGCGCCTCCCGCTCCTGATCGTGCTTGCGCGCCGTCTCCCGCTTGTCCCAGAGCTTCTTGCCGCGCGCCAGGGCGAGCTCGACCTTCACCCGGCCATTCATGAGATAGATGCGGAGGGGAACAAGAGTCTCGCCGCCCGATCGCGTCCGCTGGGCGACTCGGAGGATCTCCGCACGGTGCATCAGGAGCTTGCGCGTACGCAGGGGGTCGTGGTTGGCGTACCCCCCGTGGTCGTACGGCGGGATATGACAGTTGAAAAGGAAGAGCTCACCCCGCTCGACGCGGGCGTACGAATCCTGCAGGCTCGCCTTCCCCGAGCGCAGGGACTTGACCTCCGTTCCGAGCAGCACGACGCCGGCCTCGTAACGGTCCCCGATGAGGAAATTGTGGAATGCCTGGCGGTTCGACGCCAGAACCTTCTCGGTGGGGGATTTCGCGTTCGCGCTCATCGGAATTGGTTTCTTGACGCGTCAGGGTGGGTACCATAGCATAGCGTTCCTGCGCGACCGGACGATCGCCGTGGTCCGGAAGCGATGGAGAGGACCTCTTGATTCCCCCTCACGACGCACACGATCAGCCGGCGACGGCTGGAGACAAAACGGGCTCGTCCTGCGGCTGCGGGAACGGCGGCAAGAAGGGCGGCGAGATCGCCATGGTCGGGATCCGACTTCCCGGCCAGGTGAGGATGACCCAATTCAACTCGCGCGATCTGGATCTCGAGTTGGGGGATCGCGTGCTGGTGGAGGGAGAGCGGGGTGTCGAGGTCGGCGAAGTCGTTCAGGCGACCACCCGGGCTCGACGGGGCTGCAGTATCTCCTGCATGCCGAGCGTCGTGCGCGCCGCCAGCGGCGAGGATCTCCGTCTGCACGACGAGGCGCGGGCCGAAGAGCAGGCGGCGGCCGACTGGTGTCGCGAGCGCATCCTCGAGCGCAAGATGTCGATGCGCCTGGTGCGGGCCGAGCGATCGGCCGAGAGCCGCAAGCTGGTGTTCCTGTTCACGGCCGAGGGACGCGTCGATTTCCGCGATCTGGTCCGCGACCTCGCGCAGCGCTTCCGGACGCGAATCGAGATGCGCCAGATCGGCGTGCGCGACGAGGCCGGAATCGGCGGCGGCTATGGTCCGTGCGGTCGGGCGCTCTGCTGCTCCACCTTCCTGAAGGGTTTTCCGCCCATCTCGATCAAGATGGCGAAGGCACAGAAGCTGAGCCTGAATCCCTCCAAGCTGTCGGGAATGTGCGGCCGGCTCAAGTGCTGCCTGCGTTACGAGTACGCACCGCCCGGAGGCGAGACGGCCCTCCCGCCCGAGGACGAGCCGCTGCCCCCGTCTCCAGGGGACGACGCCGCGGTCCAGGCGTCCCCCGCGGGCTGACCCGCCCGAGGGGGCGGCCTCACTCCTCCTCCTCCGAAGCGTGTTCTGCCTGGCCGGAGCGCCGGCGGACCAGCTGCGCGTAGAGATCCCGCTTCGGAATGCCGGTGGAGCGCGCCACCTGGCGCAGCGCCTCGCGCCGTTCGACGCCTTCCGCCACGAGTCGAAGGACCTGTGTGACCCCGTCTTCCAGCGCATGGACGGTGTTCGCCTCCGCGATCCCCGTCCCGTCGGCCGGGCCGGCCGCTCCGTCCGGGCCGGCCGCTCCGCGCGGGGCGCCCGCGGCGGAGGAGCCGGCGGCCACCAGCAGAGTGAACTCGCCGCGGACGGTGCCCGCCGTCACGTGCTCGATCAACGCGCTCAACGGCCCGCCGGGGTACTCCTCGTGGATTTTCGTCATCTCCCGGCCCAGACAGGCCTGACGGTCGCCCAGGATGTCGCGCATGTCGCCCAGCGACTGGAGAATGCGGTGCGGCGACTCGAAGAAGACCAGGGGCCGGGTCTCGGCGCGCAGCGACTCGAGCATCCGGCGCCGCTCGCCCTTCCGGTGCGGCAGGAACCCGATCACGGTGAACGGACCCGGGGGGAATCCCGAGACCGACCAGAGCGTGGTCACCGCCGAGGGGCCGGGGATCGGCGCGATCCTCACGCCGGCCGCGCGCGCCGCGCGCACCACCGCGGCCCCCGGGTCGGACAGACCGGGTGTGCCTCCGTCGCTGACCAGAGCCACGTCGATGCCGTCGGCGAGCGCCGCCAGGATGCGGGCTGTGCGGGCATTCTCGTTGTGCCTGTGACAGCTCATGACCGGCGAGGAGATCGCGTGGCGGTGCAGGAGCGCCCGGGTGACGCGCGTATCCTCGCATGCGATGAGTCGGCAGCGGCGCAGAGTGTCGACCGCGCGCGGGGAGAGGTCGTCGAGATGACCGATCGGCGTGGCGATCACGAAGAGAGTGCCCGGCGGGGCGCTGGCGTCCGCGGCCGGAGGGGATCCGGCGCCCCGGTCCCCGCGGCCTGCGCGTCGATCGCGGCGCACGCGTGTCCTCAGGAGCCCCAGTCGCGCGGGTAACGAAAGTCGATGTTGACGGTGCGGTGCGTCAGCTTCGCGATGACGGGCGGGCGGCGCTTGAACTGCGACCCGACCAGCCGCCGGCGGACCTCCTCAACCATGCGCCGCGGAAAGCCCCCCGCGACCGCCGCCTCCGGACTGTCGCGCATCTCGACGAGCCGCGCGAGGAGACGATCCAGGTCGCGGTACGCGTATCCGAGATCCGCCTCGTCCGACTGGCCGGCCCACAGGTCGGCGGTCGGCGCTTTCTGAAGGATCCGATCGGGGACCCCCAGATGCACCGCGAGCTGGCGCACCTGGCTTTTGTAGAGATCGCCGAGCGGGTTGAGCGCCGAGGCCATGTCTCCGTGCAGGGTCCCATAGCCGAGAAGGAGCTCCGTCTTGTTGCTCGTGCCGATCACCAGCCGCTCGTCGCGCAGCGAACGGTCGTAGAGAAGGGCCATCCGGATGCGGGCCATCATGTTGCCGCGACGCAGGCGGGAGGCGCGGGGCTCGCGCCGGTAGCAGGCGTCGACCATCGGCGTGATGTCGACCCGCTCCGCCGGCGCTCCCAGCAGACGGGCCAGACGTTGAGCGTCCCTCAGGCTGTCGGGGCTCGAGCCCCGGTAGGGGAGGAGCAGACAGAGCACGTTGCGCGCCCCGAGGGCGCGTCGGGCGATCGCGGCGCTGGTGGCGGAGTCGATCCCCCCGGACAGGCCCACGATGGCGCGCCGGAACCCCGCGCGACGGGTCTCCCGGCGAACGAAATCCACCAGGAGTTTGGTGACGGCCGCCGCGTCGATCGCGAGCTCGGGCGGGATGTCGCTCGCCGCCGGGCGTGTCCTGCGCACGGGGGAAGCCTATGTCCTGGCTCTCGCGCCTGTCAACGCGATGCGCGCGTGGGATCGCCGCCGATACGCCGGGTGCGGCGGGTCCGTGGTTGCGGCGCGCCGCGCGGCGACGCTATAATCCGGCTCTCATTCGACAATCCGATAGCGAGGGAGGTCCCGCTCCGCATGATTCAGGCTACGCAATTGCGCGCCGGCATGGCGATCCTGCACGATGGAAACCTCTGCCGCGTCCTCAGCGTCCACCACCTGACCCCCGGGAACTGGCGCGGGATGGTCCAGGCCAAGCTGCGCAACATCAAGAGCGGGAACAGCTTCGAGCACAGATTTCGATCGGAAGACCGGCTCGAGAAGGCCGATCTCGAGGAGCACGAAATGGAATTCCTCTACGCCTCGGGCGGCGAGTACCACTTCATGAACACCGACACCTACGAGCAGGTGGCGATCCAGAGCGACGACCTCGGGACTGCGGTCCATTACCTCACCCCGAACATCAAGGTCATGGTCGAGTTCTACGAGCAGCGGCCCGTGGGTGTGGAGCTCCCCGTCACCGTCGACCTCAAGGTGACCGACACCCCGCCGGGCATGAAGAGCGCGACCGCGAGCAACAGCGGCAAGCCAGCCACCCTCGAGACTGGTCTCCAGGTCACGGTGCCCCAGTTCATCGAGGTTGGAGAGGTCGTGCGCGTCGACACCGCCGAGGGCAAGTATCTCGA
>DASRAN010000043.1:0-17635 GCA_035638115.1 Patescibacteria group bacterium
GTGCCGGGCTGCAGCAGCGCCGTCACCCGGCCGAGGATTCCTTCGCGCGTCCGCCTCAACCCGAGCCGGAGCCTCTCGAGGTATCCGGGCGGCGTCGCGGCCGCCGCGCTCACGACCCGCTCCGCGCCCCCCCGGACTCGAGGAGCTGCTTCGCGCGGGCCGCCTCGGGCGTGTCCGGGGCGAGCGTCATCACCTTGCGCAACTGTGCTGCGGCCTGCTCCGGCTTCCCCATCTTCTGGTAGGTGCTGCCGAGCGCGAGGTAGCCCGGGATGTAGTTCGGATTGAGCTCCACGGCGCGCTCGAAGGAGCGCACCGCCTCGCTCATCACCCCCTGCTCGACGTAGAGGTTGCCGAGATTGAGCAGGACCTTTTCCGGCGTCTTGAAGTTCTTGTCGTTCAGGGCGATCTGGAACTCCTTCATCGCCTTGTCGTAGTCCTTGGTCTCGCGGTAGCAGATGCCGAGCTGGTTGTGGGCGTCCGTGAAATAGGGATTGAGCCGCACGGCCTCGCGCAGCTGCTCCGCCGCCTTGCCGTACTCGCTCTGGCTCATGTAGATGAGGCCGAGGAAATTATGAGCGTCGGCGTTGTTCTTGTCCTTGGCGAGCGACTGCTGGACCGAATCGAGCGCCTGCTGCGTCTGCCCGCGCTCGAACTGCACGTAACCGAGCCGCAGGAGACGCCCGGACTCGTCCTGGGGGGACCTCTTGGCCTCGCCGGAGGCGCACCCGCCCATCCCAGCAACCGCCAGGAGGCATGCGAGCAGGATCGGGGCGCGGACCGGTCCGCGCGGACGGCTGCCGATCGTCACAGAGACACCTCTCCTTCGGTCAGATTCGGCACATTCTATTCGAGCCCAAGCCGTTTGTAAACGGGCACTTCCGGCGGGCTCCCCTGGGACCGTGCGGAGGCCGGGAGGCGTCCGCGTGGCGTCAGCGCCGCCGGTTGAAACGGGCGGCGATGCGACCGAGCAGTCCCGGCTGTCGTGCGGGGGGGGACGTCGGCTCGCCCGCATCCACTTCGCGGCCTTCGAGGATGGCGCGCGGGTTCTCCTCCACGAAGCGGCGCGCCGCCTCGGCACCGACCAGACGGGCGGCGGCGCTCACCGCATCGGAGAGCGCCGGTGGGCGATGCCGGACGTCGTGGGCGTCGCTCGCGAGGACATGAACCAGGTTTCTCTTGAGCATCCGGTGGGAGAACTCCTGCGCCTTGGATCCGAATTTCCCCGCCACGGAGGCGCCCGTCACCTGCGTCAGGGCCCCCAGCCGGACTGACGCCTCGACCCGGTCGAAGTCCTCGAGGTAGTAGGCGACCCTCTCGGGATGAGCCATGACCGGCGTCAGCCCCTGAAGCCGGAGCTGGAAGATGGTCTCATCGACATGGATCGGCACCTGCTGATAAGGCAGCTCGAGCAGGACGTAGCGGCCCCGATCGGCGATGGTCATGAGCTCCCCGCGGCGGGCCCGATCGACGACGTCGGCGGTGAAATAGACCTCCGCTCCCGGAAGCAGCTCGACCTTCCCGGCTTCCGGGTCGCCCTGCGCCGCGGCGCGGACACGTGCCACCGTCTCGAGGATCACGCTGCGATCGTTGTCGTACACCCCCGGCTTCATGTGCGGCGTCGCGGTGATCACGCGCACCCCGTCACGGCCGGCGATACGAAGGAATTCGAGCGTTTCCTCGAGCCCCTTCGATCCGTCGTCGATCGCGGGGAGCAGGTGGTTGTGGAGATCGATCATTCCTCCTCCTTGAGCGGCCTGGCCAAAAGCTCCCGCACGGCATCCGTCGCGGGACGCCCCCCGAACAGAACCTCGTTCACCTGGGACGCGATCGGCAGCTCCACCCCATGCCGGGAAGCGAGCACCAGCGCAGCCCGCGTGGTCGCGACCCCTTCGGCCACCATCCGCCAGCCGGCGATCACCTCCTCCAGCTTCCGGCCGCGGCCGATCTCGACTCCCAGCGCGCGGTTGCGACTCAGGCCGCCCGTGCAGGTGAGGACCAGATCCCCCGCGCCGGCCAGACCGGCGAAGGTCGAAGCGCGAGCGCCGGTCGCCAGGCCGAGCCGGGTGATCTCGGCCAGACCGCGGGTGATGAGGGCCGCGCGGGTATTCAGCCCGAGCCCGAGACCTTCGGCGATGCCGGTGGCGATGGCGACGACGTTCTTCAGGGCGCCCGCCAGGGCCACACCCCCGGGATCGCCGTTCCGGTAGAGTCGCAGGTTGCCGCTCGACATCACTTCCTGCACGCGCCGCGCCGTTGCGGCATCGGCCGAGGCCACCACGACGGCCGTCGGATTCCCGCGCGCCACCTCGAGGGCGAAGCTGGGCCCGGAGAGGACCGCCAGGCGCGCCCCGGCCGAGCTCCCGAGCTCGGAGGCGAGCACGCCGGTCAGCAGCAGACCGGTGGTCTCTTCGATCCCCTTCGCCGCGACCACCAGTTTCGCCTGCGCGGGCAGGTGGGCCGCCGCCCGCCGCGCCAGATCGCGTGTCGCCTGCGCCGGCGCGACGAACAGCACCAGCTCGGCGTCGTGGATCGCCACCGCGAGGTCCGCGACGACCTCGAGCTCCGGTGGCAGCACGACTCCGGGGAGGTAGGTCGCGTTCTCGCGCGCGGCCTGAAGCGCGGCGGCCGTCTCCGGCTGCCGGGACCAGAGCCGGGTCGCCACGCCCCCGCGCGCCAGGTGCACCGCGAGGGCCGTGCCCCAGCTGCCGGATCCGAGAACCGCCGCGCGCGTCATCGCGCCCCGCCGACGCGGTTCTCGGTGCCATCGAGGATGCGCACGAGGTTCGGCCGGTGCCGCGCGATCACCAGCGCCCCGACGAGAATCGCCAGGATCAGGCGTCCCGGCTCGGCGCCGAGCGCCAGCGCCGCGAGCGGCAGGGTCACGCAGGCGATCACCGAGGCGAGCGACACCATCCGGCCGATCGCGACCGTCAGCGTGAAGACCGCGAGGGCGACGAGCAACGCCCGGGGCTCCACAATCGCGAACACCCCGGCGCCGGTCGCGACCCCCTTGCCGCCCCGGAAGCGCAGCAGCGGCGTCACCATGTGACCGAGAACCGCCATGCCGCCCGCCCACAGCGAAGCGCTCTCGATCCCGGGCGCGATCCGCCGCGCCAGGAGCACGGCCGCCGCGCCCTTCGCGGCGTCCAGACCCAGCGCCACCAGCCCGAGACGCCACCCCAGCGAGCGGGCCAGATTGGTCGCGCCGACGTTCCCGCTCCCGAGATTCCGGATATCGAGTCCGCCGAACAACCGGCCGAGGATCCAGGAGAACGGCAGGGCGCCCAGGGCGAATCCGAGAACGGCGCAGACGACGATCCTCATGCGGCGGTCCTCAGCGGAAACCCGGCGAGCGCCTCGTACCGGGCGCCGTCGGGCGACAGCCGGCTTTCGATCAGGTGCACCGCGTCGACCGGGAGCTCGCCGAGATCGACCGCCCGGTGGCGCTCGAGAGTCGCCCGATCGTCGCGACCCCGCTCCCGACCGACGCGCCCCAGGGTCAGGTGGGGAACGAACTCCCTCTGCTCAGGACGAAATCCGCAGGCCGCGAGACGTCCCTCGAGAGCCTGCTTCAGCAGCGCGGCGGCGGCGAGGTCGCCTTCCAGACCGACCCAGACGACACGCAGCGATCCACGAACGGGAAAGGCGCCGACACCGGAGCCCCGCAACCGGAACACCGGCGGGCCCTCGTCCGCGGCGGCTTCGACCGCCTCACGGACCGGCGCCAGCCGTTCCGCCGCCACCTCGCCGAGAAACACGAATGTCAGATGGATGTCCTCCGGCCGCACCCAGCGCACGCGGCCCTGCAGGCCGCGCAATTCCTGTTGCAGCGCGCCGAGGCGGGCCTGCAGATCGGCCGCGAGCCGCGCCGCCACGAAGAGCCTCATGACGTGATGGCTCCGAGCAACCCGCGGCGCAGCAGGTCGAGCGCCGCCTGCGCCGCCCGATCCTGGATCGTCCCCCGCTGTCCGGGGAAGAGCGCTTCGCGCGTCGCCGAGACGCCCGGACCCGCGAGCGCGAGGATCACCGTTCCGACCGGCCGGGCGGGTCCCCCTCCCTCGGGTCCCGCGAAGCCGGTCGTGGCCAGCCCCCACTCCGCGCCGAGTCGCCGCCGGATCCCCTCCGCCATCTGAACGCCCACGGCCGCCGAGACCGCGCCCTGCGACGCGAGGAGGTCTTGATCGACGGCGGCCAGCGACACCTTCGCCGCGTCGGTGTAGCAGACCGCGCCGCCCGCGAGCCAGCGCGACGCCCCGGGGACCGACGTGAGCCGCCGCGCCACCCCTCCCCCGGTGATCGATTCGGCGATCGCCAGGCGCTCGCCCCGCTTGACCAACAAGGCCGCGACGACTCCTTCCAGCGTGTCGCCGTCGCGCCCGAAGAGGTGCACGCCCAGGATCCCCGCGATCTCGCGGTCGAGTCGTTCGATCCCGGCCGCCTCCGCCGGGCCGCGCACCCGCTCCCGGAGGTGGATCTCGACCTGACCCGGCGAGGCGAGGATGGTCCACTCGACCGGCGCGGCCCCGGCGTACGACGCCGCCAGACGCCGGTCGACGTCCGACTCGCCCAGACCGGCGATCCGCAGCACGCGACGCGCGTAGCGTTCCGGCTCCGCCTCGATCCGCGGCAGGAGCGACTCCATGGTCATCCGCTCCATTTCCGCCGGCACTCCCGGGAGCAGGGCCAGCACCTTCCCCTCCGGCCGGAGCAGGAGGCCGGGCGCCGTGCCCAGCGGGTTGGGCAGCACCTCAGCACCACGCGGCACCATCGCCTGCCGACGGTTGTTGTCGGCCATCCGGAACTTGTAGCGCCGGAACCGCTCCTCGATCACCTGGAGGACCTGTGCGTCCTCGGCGAGAGGGAGTCCGAGCAGCTCGGAGACCGCCTCGCGCGTCAGATCGTCGACCGTCGGCCCGAGACCCCCGGTCGCGATCACCACGTCGGCGCGCGCCAGCGCCGCCGCGAGCACCGCGCGCAGCTCCCCGGGATCGTCACCGACCACCGTGCGGAAGGCGACCGCGATCCCCTTCTCCTCCAGGCAGCGGGACAGGAACAGGCCGTTGGTGTCGACGCGCTCGCCGCCCAGCAGCTCGCTGCCGATGGCGATCGTCTCCGCCCGGCGCGCCCTCATGCGGCCGGCTCCAGGCGGCGGATCGCCTCCTCCATCCGCTGGGCGAAATCGGCAAGGCGATCGCGATCGCGCGCGCCACGTCCCACGGGGAACCGGATCGCGGGTCCGAAGCGGACGAGGATGCGCGCCGGCTTCGGGAAGCGGGAGCCGATCGGCATCGAGTCGCGCGCCCCCTCGATGAAGGCCGGCACGACCGGCGCGCCGCTGAGCGCCGCGAGCAGCGCGGCCCCGGGGCGCGCGTCGCCGACCCGGCCGTCGGGGCTGCGCGTGCCTTCGGGGAAAAGACCGACCAGCCGGCCCGAGCCCAGGGCGCGGACGGCGCGCCGCAGCCCGCGAGCGTCGGTTCCGGCGCGCACCGGGATCGTCCCCATGCCCCAGTAGAACCAGCGCAGCAGGAGCATGTCGTACATCCACTGCAGGACCACGAACTGGATTGGACGCGGTGTCGCGGAGCCGAGCAGGATGGCGTCCATGTAGGAGACGTGGTTGCTGATCACGATCGCCGGTCCGTGGCGCGGCAGGTGCTCGAGACCCTCGCGCGTCAGCCCGAGATACAAGGAGACGAACGGAAAGAAGATCCCCTTCACGAACCAGTAGAACATCAGACGCGCGCCTCCGGTCCCGGTGGCCGGACCAGCCCGCCGCTGACGATCAGCTTGACCCCCTCCTCGACCGTCAGGGCCAGCGGCACGACGCTCTCGTCCGGGAGCACCGCGAGCCAACCGGAGGTCGGGTTCGGGGTCGTCGGCAGGAAGACCAGCGACATCCCGGCGAGGGGGGCCCCGGTCTCGCGGTCGAGCCGCACGCCGCTGTCGGTCAGGAAGCCGATGGTCCAGACACCCGGACGTGGATACTCGACGGCCACCACCCGCCGGAACGAGCTGGTGCCGCGTCCGAAAGCGTCCAGGAGCTGGCGCGCCGCGCCGTAGATCCCCTTCACGACCGGCACCCGCATCATGAGACGGTCGAACGATTCGAGCAGGCGGCGTCCGATGAAATTGCTCGCCAGGGCGCCGACGCACAGGATGAGCGCGATGGTCAGGATGACCCCGACGATCGGCACCACCCAGGTCGTCACGACCGGCTCGTTGACCAGATGCGGCCAGCCCAGACGGAGCACGCCCAGCAGAAGCGGCGAGGCGACTTTCTCCACGATGCCGAACAGGAGGCCGAGCAGCCAGACCGTGATGACGAGCGGCAGGACGATGACCAGACCGGTCAGGAAGACGTGCCGCAGCCGCTGCAGGGGCGTGCCCGGGGCCGCGGGCTCAGCCGCCATTCCGGCCGCCGGGTGGCGTCCCGCCGACGACACCCAGCCGGCGGGAGAACTTCATGAAGTAGTCGGTGGCGGAGAGGATGGCGACCGCGACGACGATCCAGATGGCGACGTCGCCGGCGATGTCCCACGCGCCGAGATAGCGGCTGCCGAAGATCAGCAGCACGATGGCGATCACCTGGGAGACCGTCTTGTACTTCCCCCAGACGCTCGCGCCGATGGTGATCCCCTGGCTGCTGGCGATCATCCGGAGGCCGTCGACCGCGAACTCGCGACCGATGATGATCCAGACCATCCACGCCCGCGCCGCGTCGATCGCCACGAGCGAGATGAACGCCGCCGAGGTCAGGAGCTTGTCGGCGATCGGATCGAGCAGGATGCCGATGGTGGTGACCTCGTTGCGCCGGCGCGCCAGCCAGCCGTCCAGCCAGTCGGTGAGCGAGGCGAGCAGGAACACGGCCACGCCGATCATCTGCCACGACACGCCGAGGCTCTCGAACCCCGTCGTGCGGGTCATCAGGACCACCACGAGCACGGGGGTGAGGAAGATGCGGATGATCGTGATCCAGGTCGGAAGGTTGATCATCCCTCTGTTGATGCGGGGAGGCACGCCGGATAGAATGCGCCGGCGGTGCGCGCCGGTGATTGGACGCGGCCGACGCGCCCGAAAGCGCAGGCCGCGCGGAACATAGCACAGCCCCCGGGGACGGTCAACGGGAGACCACGTGACGATTCGCTTCGGTACGGACGGCTGGCGCGGCGTGATGGCGGACGACTTCACGTTCGACAACGTCCGCATCGTCAGCCAGGCGGTGGCCGACCTGGTGCACGAGGAAGGGCGCGCCGGATCGGCCGTGCCGATCGGTCACGACGTCAGGTTCCTGAGCCGCCGGTTCGCCGAGGCGGCGGCCGCCGTGCTCGAAGGCAACGGCATCCCGACGATCCTCCCCGAGACGGCGACGACCACGCCGATGGTCTCCTGCCAGGTCGTGGCGGCCGCCGCGCCGCTCGGCGTGGTGATCACCGCCAGCCACAATCCGGCCGACTGGAACGGATTCAAGATCAAGGCGGCGTTCGGAGGCAGCGCGCCGCCGGAGCTGACCTCCCGGATCGAGGCCCTCCTCGGTCGCCGCGCGCCGCGTCTGGGTCACGCCCCGGCGCGCCGCCACCCGTTCCTCCCGGCCTACGTGCCGCGCCTGCACGCGGTGGTCGACATCGAGGCGGTCCGTCGCAGCCCGCTCGTGGTGGTCGTCGACAGCATGCACGGCGCCGGCGGGCGCATCCTCGAAGGCCTGCTGCGCGGCGCGCGGGCGCGCGTCCACACCATCCGCGGCACGCCGGACGTGCTGTTCGGCGGCACGCCCCCCGAGCCGCGACCGGAGAACCTGGCGCCGCTGCGCGAGGCGGTGGTCCGCCACCGCGCGCACGTCGGCATCGCGACCGACGGCGACGCGGATCGGATCGGGGTGTGCGACGAGACGGGCCGGCTCGTCCCGCCGCTGCAGCTGTTCGCCCTCCTGGCGCTCCACCTGCTCGACACCAAGGGCTGGCGCGGCTCGATCGCGAGGACCTTCGCGAACACCCTCGTGGCGGAGCGGATCGCCAAGCGGCACGGCGTCCCGTTCCACGATCTGCCGATCGGGTTCAAGCACATCGCGCGGCTGATGCTCGAGGAGGACGTGCTGATCGGCGGCGAGGAGAGCGGCGGCATCGGCGTCAAGCGGTACCTCCCCGAGCGCGACGGGATCCTCATCGGTCTGCTCGTGCTCGAGATGCTCGCCTCGGGCCCCCGTCGTCTCAGCCGCCACGTCCGCGCCATGCAGGCGGCGTATGGAGCCTACGACTACCGGCGCATCGACCTGTCGCTCCCCTCCGAGGAGGGGCGCCGCGCGGTCGAGGCGCTGCGGGCGAATCCGCCGTCGCGTCTCGCGGGTCTGACGGTCAAGGGTCTGGACACGCTCGACGGGGTCAAGCTGCTGTTCGGGGACGACGGCTGGATCCTGTTCCGGGCCTCCGGAACGGAGCCGGTGCTGCGCGTCTATTGCGAGGCGTCGTCCCCGAAGCTGGTCGAGCGCCTTCTTCGCGCGGGCGTGTCGCGCCTGCGATCCCGCTCGCGCTGAGGCGGAGGCCACCGCCTACGGCTGGCCGCGGGTCGCGGCGTAGACCTCGAGCAGCCGGCCGACGGTGGCCACGTTCGCCAGGACGAAGACGACGAGCAGGAGCCCGGCACCGGCGCGGGCGACCCGCTGCGTCGCCGGACCCTCCCGGATCATCCCCGGCAGGAACGGGAGCAGCGTGGCCGCGGCGAACAGCCAGGCGACGGAGCGCGACTGGCCGATCGCCTCCGGCAGGGCGTACAGGAGCGAGCCGGCCACGGCGCTCATGGCGAACGGCAGGACGCGGTAGAGATTGGCCTCTTCGATCATCGCCTCCAGGTAGAGCCCCGCCGCGACACATAAGAAAGGATAGAGGGGGATCCGGTACCAGCCGTAGACGACCCGGTGGTCCGCGTTGAGACAGAGGACGGCGGCGTAGACGGCGATCGGCAGAAGGAGGGTCCGGGCCCGGCCGAATGCCGCCACGGCGGCCGCGGCGAGAAGCCAGAGATAGGTGCCCCGCCCGAACCACTTCACCACCACCTTGCCGCCCAGCAGATCCTGGAACGCGTCGAGCGATACCCACTTGGTCGTCCCCTGCGCCTGCAAGACCCTGAGAAAGAGCCCCAGGTCGTAGGCCGAGACATAAAGAAGATACAAAGCCACGCCCGCGCCGGCGATGGCGGCGACCACGGCGGCGTCCTTGTAGCGCCGCCGCGACGCCAGCATCAGAAGCGCGGTGGCCGGCACGGCGACCCCGGTCGCCTTGGTCCAGAGCGCCAGGGCCGAGAGCATGCCCGCGAGGACGGCGGCCCGCCGGGGCGAGCGCCGGCCCTCCTCGGTCAGGACCAGGACCGTCCCCATGAACAGGAGAGCCAGGAGGTTCTCCGCCTTCACGAGACGGTGACCCAGGATCACCACCGGCACCGTGGCGTAGACCAGGCAGGCGAGCAGGGCCGCCCGCTCCGAGGCCAGGTGGGCGCGCGCCAGGCGGTAGAGCAGCAGAAGTCCCGCGAGGCTGCACAGGATCGGCACGATCCGCATGACGGGAAGCGTGCATTCCAGGAACGACCGCGCTCCGGCGAGAGAGCACAGGAGCCCGACGGGCAGGGAGAACAACGGCGGGTGATCGAAGTAGGGGCGGACCAGGACGTAGCGATCGCCGAACCAGCGGAAGTCCCGGGTCTGGGAGGGCGGATAGCGATCCGGGAACGTGCTCCAGGCGGCCGGTGTCATCTCGTGCAGGAGGTGCCAGCCTTCCCAGGCGTGCTGATACTCGTCGGCCGTCTCGTGATGGAACGGCACCAGGGCGTAGTCATGAAAGCGCAGGAGCGCCGCGAGCATCAGGATGGCCGCGAGGGCGATCCGCGCCCGGTCCTCGGCGATCGCGGCGAGCAGCCGGCCGGCCGGCCCTTCGGCGTGCCGGCGACCTGCCGCCACGAGAGCGGCCAGGACCGCGAGGCCGGCGAGGCCGATCAGCAGTCCC
This sequence comes from Patescibacteria group bacterium, assembly GCA_035638115.1. Classification (GTDB taxonomy): domain Bacteria; phylum Acidobacteriota; class Polarisedimenticolia; order Gp22-AA2; family Gp22-AA2; genus DASRAN01. The sequence continues at coordinate 9,990 of DASRAN010000043.1, forward strand.
CAGAATCGGCGGGCGTGGCCCGCCTCCTGACCGTCGGCATCGGAGGCGAGGAACGATTCTCCGATCGGCTCGAGGGCTCGGCCGGGCGGCTGCCAGGAGAGCACGATCCGCGCTTCGCCGCTGCCCAGTCGGTAGTCGAGGGTCACGGGGTGCAGCCCGGCGGCCAGCGACCGCGTGGCGAGCGTGTCGGGGTGCGTCTCGAGCGCCTGCCCGTCGAGGGTGAACAGGGTCTCGCCGGATGCGTCGATCGAGAACCCGTACGTGCCGGCGACCGGCGCCCGGAGCAGGCCCTGCCATCGAATGACGCAGGGCGGCTTGTCGGTGGGAAATCCGTAGCGCGCGTAGTCCCAGTGGAAGAGATAGGCCGCATCGAGTCGCTGCGGGACGGAGAAGTCGATGGCCGGGTCGACACGGCGCAACACCTCGACCTCGCGGCCATCCGCGCCCGCGAAGGAATAGGTCCCGGCAAGGCCGCCCGCCGGCCGCAGCAGGGCGCCGGCTGCGAGGAGCCATCCTGCGACGGCGGCGCACGCCGTCCAGGCGAGCACCCGCCGGCCGCGCTCCCCTGTCACGACGGTCCCCGCCCGACGTCGGTCACGACCGCGTCGTAGTCGGCGAGCAACAGACGCTTCTCGGCGTCCTCGAGGAACGAGACTTCAATCGTCCTCCGCCCGACCTGCATCGCTTCGGCGGTCGACAGGCCGAGATGCCGCGTCAGAACCAGAAACTCCTCGGTCAAGGTGGTCTCGAACAGGGCCGGGTCGTCGGTGTTGACGGTGACGGCGACGCCGGCCCGGTGCAGGGCGCCCAGAGGGTGGGCGTCCCAGCTCTTCACGACGCCGGTGCGCAGGTTGCTCGTCGGGCAGCACTCGAGGGGGATCCGCTGCCGCGCCAAGGCCCGGACCAGCTCGCGATCCTCGGCGGCACGGATGCCGTGGCCGACGCGCTCGACGCCCAGCACTTCAACGGCCTCCCACACCGACCGCGCCCCCGCGGCCTCCCCCGCGTGCACGGTGGTGCGCAGGCCACGGCGCCGCGCTTCCTCGTAGACCGGCCGGAAGTCGATGGCCGGCCAGGAGGCCTCGTCGCCGCCCATGCCGACTCCGATCACCTCCGGGCCTCCGTGGCCCACCGCCAGCTCGACCAGCTCGGCGAGCCCGTCCGGGCCCCACTGACGGACCCCGTCGAGCAGGATCCGGATTCGCGGTCCCCCATCCGCCGTCGCCCGCGCCCCGGCGGAGACGACCGCGTCGAGGACATCCGCGGCCGGCAGTCCGCGACGGGCGAAGATCCCGAGCGAGCACATCACCTCCGCGTGGCGGACGTTATCACGCCGCAGGCGCTCGGCGAGCCGGGTCGTCGCCAGCGCGAAGTCCTCGGGCTCGCGGAGCTCCAGTGTGAGGTCGCGGAAGTGGGCCAGGAACTCGGCGAAGTCGCGATGCCGGTAGAGCGCCGCCAGACGTCGCCGCGCGCCCGCGTCGGCCGTCTCGCCGTGACGCGCCCGCAATGCGACCAGCGTCTCGATCTCGATCGAGCCTTCGAGGTGGAGGTGAATCTCCGCTTTCGGCGCCGCTCGGGCGAGCTCGTCGGGCGGGGCGTACATCCGGATCAGTGGGCGCGAGCGGAATCGCGCGGACCGCGCCCGTCCGGCGGGTTCGCGGCGGCCGCGTCGAGGTACGGCTGGCGTCCGGACCCGAACATCCGGATCACCTTGGCGACATAGGTCCGGGTCTCTTCGTAGGGCGGCACGCGGCCGAGGGCGAGGACGACGTTCTCACCCGCGTTGTAGGCGGCCAGCGCCAGACGCACGTCGCCGTCGAACATGTCGAGGAGATACTTGAGAAAGCGGACCCCGCCGCGCACGTTGTCGGCCGGATCGAACGGATCGCTGACGCCGAACCGCGCCGCGGTCTCCGGCATCAGCTGCATCAGCCCTTCCGCCCCCTTCACGGAGCGCGCCTGCGGGTCGAAGCTCGACTCGACCGCCGCCACCGCGTAGGCCAGCTCCGGGTGGACGCCCTGCTCGCGGGCGGCCTGATAGATGATGTCACGGTACTTGGCGCCCTCGCCCGGCCGGATCGGACGGGTCTCGGGCCGCATCGGCCGCAGATCGCGGTGGTCGGGCACGTTGGTGATGACCAGCGTGCCGTCCGGATCGCGCCGGTAATAGATCGGGTCGGTCGCCGCCACGCTTCCGACTCCGAGCGTCAGCGTCACGGCCATGAGGACGAGTCGCCTCACCGTCCCGCCCTCGCTTCCCGGACGATCGTCGCGACGATCTCGATGGATCGCGTCCGCACCTCTTCCACGTCCCCGACCTTCCTCCCGCCCGCCTCCGCCATGTCGGCGCGTCCGCCGCCACGGCCGTCGACCAGGGGCGCGAGCGCCTTGACGATGTCCCCGGCGTGCAGCGGCGGAATCAGGTCCTTGCTGACCGACGTCGTCACGTTGACCCGGTCGTCCTGGAGCGCCCATTGCACGATGACGCCCGACGGCAGGCGCTCGCGGGTCTTGTCGACCAGCGCGCGCACGGCGCTCTTGTCGAGACCGGTCTGCACCCTGGGGACGAGCACGCGCACGCCGCCGATCTCCTGCAGCTCCCCCGCGGGCTTCTCGGCCGGGGTGGCGGCCGCGGCGGCGACCTTGAGTTTCTCGATCTCGCGCTGCAGGGCGCGGTTCTGCTCCAGCACCCGGACGAGGACGTCGGTCACGGTGTCGCGCTCGACATGGAGCGCCGACTGGACGTGCGACAGCACCCGGCGCTCCTCGCGCGCCTCCCGAAGCGCGCCCTCACCGGTGAGCGCCTCGACCCGCCGCGTCCCGGCGGCGACCCCGCGCTCCTGCGTGAGGCGGATCAGGCCGATCGAGCCGGTGCTCGCCGCGTGCGTCCCGCCGCACAGCTCCAGGCTGAAGCCGGGGACCTCGACCACGCGCACCGTGTCGCCGTACTTGTCCCCGAAGAACGCCAGGGCGCCGCGGCGCAGGGCCTCGTCGAGCGGCAGGACGGCCGTCGTGATTGGCAGGTCCTGGCGGACGACGTCGTTGACCATGTCCTCGATCTGCCGCAGCGTCTCCTCGGAGAGGGCGGCATAGTGCGAGAAATCGAATCGCAGCCGGTCGGCCTCGACCAGCGACCCCGCCTGCTTTACGTGCGTCCCGACGAGATCGCGCAGCGCCGCGTGGACGAGGTGCGTGGCGTCGTGCCCGCGGGTGACCGCCAGCCGCCTGGCCCGATCGACCTCGGCGCGCACCCGCTCCCCGACGACAAGACGCCCTTCGCGGACGCGCACCGCGTGGACGATCAGACCGCGCACCGGCGCGCGCGTGTCGAGCACCTGCGCGACGCCGGCGCCCGCCGTGAGGAACCCGGTGTCCCCCACCTGGCCGCCCGACTCGGCGTAGAACGGGGTCCGATCCAGGACGACCCCGCCCTCCTCGCCGGCGGCGAGCGACTCCACCGTGGACGTCCCGCGCACCAGGGCCACGACACGCGCCTCCTCGAGCGCGGTCTCGCCGTAGCCGCGGAAGTCGACCTTGGCGTCCTGCAGCCCCGCGAGGGCGCCGGTGACGTGGGCCGGCGTCTCCTTCATGCCGCGGCGCGAACGGGCGCGCTGCTCTTCCATCTCGCGCTCGAAGCCCGCGTCGTCGACGGTCATCGACCAGCCCTGCGCCACGTCGCGGATCAGATCGGGCGGCACGCCGAAGGTGTCGTACAGGCGGAACGCCTCGGGCCCGGGGATGACGTTCCTGCCGTCGCGCCGCAGCGTGGCCGCGAGCGCCTCCACCTTCTGCAGCCCCAGGGCGAGCGTGTCGGCGAAGCGCTCCTCCTCCCGGCGGGCGGTCGCGGCGACGTTGGAGCGGTGCGCCACCAGCTCCGGGTAGGCGCCCTCCATCACCTCGACCACGGTGTCCGAGAGATCGCACAGGAAGGGTCGTTCGAGACCCAGCAGACGGCCGAACCGGATCGCGCGGCGCATGATCCGGCGCAGGACGTAACCCCGGCCGTCGTTGCCCGGCGTCACGCCGTCGCTGATCAGGAAGGTCATGGCGCGGACGTGATCGGCGATCACCTGGAGCGCGACGCGGCGGCCGTCGTCGGCCCCTTCGGGGCGGCCCGCCCCCGCTTCACCGGCGAGACGCGCGGCGGCGGCGACGATCGGGGCGAACAGGTCGGTCTGGTAGTTGCTCTCGACGCCCTGCAGCACGGCGGTGATCCGCTCCAGCCCCATGCCGGTGTCGACACCGGTCTTGGCGAGCGGATGGAGAACGCCGTCGGCGCCCCGATCGAACTGCATGAAGACCAGGTTCCAGATCTCCATGAAACGCCCGCAGTCGCAGCCCGGCCCGCAGGACGGCTGCGAGCAGCGGCTCTCCCCGCGCCCGCGATCGACGTGGATCTCGGAGCACGGCCCGCACGGTCCGGTGTCCCCCATCGACCAGAAGTTGTCCTTCTCGTCCAGCCGCGAAATGCGCGCCGCCGGAACGCCGATGCCGTCGCGCCACAGCGCGTACGCTTCGTCGTCGTCGCGGAACACGGTGATGAACAGCGAATCCTTCGGCAGCGCGTACTCCCCGGGACCGGTGAGCAGGTCCCAGGCGAAGGCGATCGCGTCCTTCTTGAAATAATCCCCGAACGAGAAGTTGCCGAGCATCTCGAAGAAGGTGTGGTGACGCGGGGTCCGGCCGACCTGCTCGAGATCGTTGTGCTTGCCCGAGACCCGCATGCACTTCTGCGAGGTGGCGGCGCGCGCGTACGACCGGGTCTCGCGGCCAAGGAACAGATCCTTGAACTGGTTCATGCCGGCGTTGGCGAACAGCAGCGTCGGATCCTGCGCCGGGATGAGAGAGGACGACGGGACCACCTGGTGTCCTCGCGCCGCGAAGAATCTCAGGAAGCGGCTGCGGATCTGCGACGCGGTCTCGGCCATTCGAGTCTCCGGACACCAGGACCCGCGCGCCGGACGCCGCCTCGTCCCGCCCCGGCCCCAGGTCGCGGGGAGAACGGGCGGGGGGCCCCTGCGGCGGGGCGGAAAGTATACATGACCGGCGCGTGCGGCTTCCCGAGCCGGGGACCGGGCTATTTCTTTCCTCCGCCCGCCGCGTGCGACCGTGACAGCTCGAACACGGCCGCGCCGCCGCCCGACGCCGCCGCCGGGCTCGCTCCCGACGGCTCCTGGAACCCGGTGCGCAGCGTGCTCTCCATCTCGCGCTGGGCCATCTCGGCGGTCGACTCGATGCCGGCGATCTTGAGCTTGAACTCGTCCGGGTTGGACGCGCGCCGCAGCGCCTCCTCCATGGTGATCAGGTCGCGCTTGTAGAGCTGGTAGATCGACTGGTCGAAGGTCTGCATGCCGTACTGCGACGTCCCCTGCGCGATGGCGTCGTGGATCATCTTCGTCTTGTCCTTGTTCTCGATGCAGTCGCGGATGTAGTTCGTCGTCCGCATGACCTCGACCGCGGGCACACGCCCGGTGCCGTCGGCGCGCGGCAGCAGCCGCATCGAGATCGCCGACTTGAGAACCGCCGCCAGCTGGAGGCGGATCTGCTTCTGCTGGTGCGGCGGGAAGACGGAGATGATCCGGTTGATGGTCTCGGTCGCGTCGAGCGTGTGCAGGGTGGAGAGCACCAGGTGGCCGGTCTCGGCCGCGTTGAGCGCCGTCTCGATCGTCTCGTAGTCACGCATCTCGCCGACCAGGATGACGTCCGGGTCCTGGCGCAGGGCGGAGCGCAGCGCGGAGGAGAACGACTTGGTGTCGACCTCGACCTCGCGCTGGTTGACCAGGCTCTTCTTGTCACGGTGCAGGAACTCGATCGGGTCTTCGATGGTCATGATGTGCTCGGTGCGGGTGGTATTGATGTAGTCGATCATCGCCGCGAGGCTGGTCGACTTGCCCGAGCCGGTCGTCCCGGTGACGAGGATCAGGCCGCGACGCTCGTCGGCGACGGTCTTGAGGACGGGCGGCATCATCAGCTCCTCGACGGTGAGGATCTTCGAGGGGATGACGCGCAGCACCAGTCCGACGGTGCCCCGCTGCTGAAAGATGTTGACGCGGAAGCGGCCGAGACCGGGCACCGAATAGGCGAGGTCGATCTCGAAGTGGTCCTTGAACTTCTGCTTCTGGCGCCCGCTCATGATGCTGAACGCCATCGCGATGGTGTCTTCCTGCGACAGTCGGCTCAGCTCGCTCAGCGCCATCAGGTGGCCGCTGACCCGGATGATCGGGAACCCGCCGACCTTGAGATGGAGGTCGGACGCCCGGCGCTCGGTCGCGATCTTGAGCAAATCGTTGATGTGCATCGTGTTCCCCCCGGGACGGATCGAGTCCCGCGCGCGATCAGGGGGAATCTAGGTCCCGGTCAGGGGGCCGTCAAGGAAGCGGCTTTGTTTTCGAGGCTTTACGCCCCGGCGACGGGGGCGGACGGCCGGACCCCCACGGCGACGCGTTCCGGCGCCACCGGGGTCAGCCAGCCATGACGGTCGGCCTTGCGGCCGGCGCAGATGGCCAGGTACTCGGACTGGAGCCGCTCGGTGATCTCGCCGCGCGTGCCGCGGCCCACGGTCTGGCGGTCGATGCTGCGGACCGGCGTGATCTCGGTGGCGGTCCCCGCGAAGAAGACCTCGTCGGCGATGTACAGCATCTCGCGGGGAAGGCTGCGCTCGACGATCGGCAGCTTCATCTCGGCGGCCAGCGTCAGGACGCTCTGCCGCGTGATGCCGGGAAGGATGGAGGCGGTGAGGGGCGGGGTGTAGAGCACCCCCTTCTTGACCAGGAAGAGGTTCTCGCCGCTCCCTTCGCTGACGAAGCCGTACGAGTCGAGCGCGATCCCTTCGGCGTAGCCGTTGACCAGCGCCTCCATCTTGATGAGCTGCGAGTTCATGTAGTTGGCGCTCGCCTTGGCCATGGCCGGAAGGGTGTCCGGCGCCTCGCGGCGCCACGACGAAACCATCACGTCGACGCCCTTCTCGATCGCGTCCTTGCCGAGGTAGGCGCCCCACGGCCAGACGGCGATGGCGACATCGATGGGGCACGGGAACGGGTCCACGCCGAGGCTCTCGTACCCCCGGTAGACGAGGGGCCGCACGTAACAGGCGTCCAGCTTGTTGATCCGGACGGTCTCCACGGTCGCGGCGACGATCTCGTCGACCGTGTACGGGATCTCCATCCGGTAGATCCGGCAGCCGTCGAACAGCCGCTCGGTGTGCTCGCGGAGACGGAAGATCGCCGAGCCCTGGGGTGTCTTGTAGCAGCGGATCCCTTCGAAGATGCACGAGCCGTAATGAATGACGTGGGAGCAGACGTGAATCGTCGCCTGCTCCCAGGGAACGAGACGACCGTTCATCCAGACTGTGCCGGATTTTGCGAATGGCATGGGCACCTCGCTTCGGCTCGGCCGGCGGCCAGACATTGCGGAAAGGGTTGAAAGCGTCCGCAGTATAGAACAGCCCGCGGGGTCGATCAAGGAGTCCGGGGGCCGATTCGGGTCAGCAGCGCGACCGCCGGACGAGCAACGCGGACCAGGGCCGGCGACGGAGCCGGTCGGCCGCCACGAGACCCAGCTCGCAGGCCCTGGCGGTGAGAGACGCCTCGTCGTCGATCAGGATGCCGGCCAGGACGGCACGACCGCCGGGTGCCAGCGCCGCCGCC